>NZ_JNFC01000035.1:0-25000 GCF_000756385.1 Sphingopyxis sp. LC363 | reverse complement strand
TGTGGCGGGTAGTTTGACTGGGGCGGTCGCCTCCTAAAGAGTAACGGAGGCGCGCGATGGTAGGCTCAGGACGGTTGGAAACCGTCTGTTAGAGTGCAATGGCATAAGCCTGCCTGACTGCGAGACTGACGAGTCGAGCAGAGACGAAAGTCGGTCATAGTGATCCGGTGGTCCCGAGTGGAAGGGCCATCGCTCAACGGATAAAAGGTACGCCGGGGATAACAGGCTGATGATTCCCAAGAGCTCATATCGACGGAATCGTTTGGCACCTCGATGTCGGCTCATCACATCCTGGGGCTGGAGCAGGTCCCAAGGGTTTGGCTGTTCGCCAATTAAAGTGGTACGTGAGCTGGGTTCAGAACGTCGTGAGACAGTTTGGTCCCTATCTGCCGTGGGCGTCGAAATTTGAGAGGAGTTGACCCTAGTACGAGAGGACCGGGTTGAACATACCTCTGGTGTACCTGTCGTGGCGCCAGCCGCGCAGCAGGGTAGCTATGTATGGACGGGATAACCGCTGAAAGCATCTAAGCGGGAAGCCTCCCTCAAGATAAGATTTCTTAGAGCCGTGGAAGACCACCACGTTGATAGATCGGATGTAGAAGCGCGGTAACGCGTGGAGCTAACCGATACTAATTGCTCTATTCGCACTTAAGAGTCCCGCCATCAACGACAAGCCTGACCGGTTTGTCCGTAAATGACGGATGATTGATCAGACAGTATTGCACGGACATCGATTGAAACCCTTTTGACCTACGCCGGCTTCATTGCTTGGTGACCATGGCGTCAGTGACCCACCCGATCCCATCTCGAACTCGGCCGTGAAACCTGACAGCGCCGATGGTACTGTGGCTTAAGCCCCGGAAGAGTAGGACGTCGCCAGGCATTGTGGCCGGCGTAAGGTCGAAACGGAAACCCATTCACAAAGTTAGAGGCCGGCAGCGATGCCGGCCTTTTGCTGTTTCGGCGATCGCCTTGGGCGATCGCGATTGGTTGACGCGGGATGGAGCAGCCCGGTAGCTCGTCAGGCTCATAACCTGAAGGTCGTAGGTTCAAATCCTACTCCCGCAACCATCAAAAAGCCCGCTTTCCTCATGGGATAGCGGGCTTTTTTGCGTCCGGAGGCGGCGTGTTTGACCGGCGGGATGATCCGCGTCAGGCGGCCCATTCGGCGGGGTCGGATTCCTCTCCGATCAGCGCAAGGCCATGCGCGATCGAGGTGAGTTCGCCGCCGGTGGCGATGCGTTCTTCGCCGAAGCGACGTTCGAACAACGCGCGGATCGCGGGGATCAGCGACGATCCTCCCGTCAGAAAGACGCGGTCGATCGCATCGGACGACACCGCCGCGCGCACCAGCGCCCGGTCCATCGCGGCTTCGATCCGCGTTAGGTCGTCGGCAATCCATCGCTCGAAATCGGCGCGGCGGACGTCGGCGCCAATCTCGATCCCGCCGCCGGCGAAATGAAATTCGGCGTGCTCGCTGCTCGACAGCGCGCGCTTGAGCTTGCCGACCGCGTCGTAGAGCGGGAAACCCTGCTCATGCTCGGTCAGCGCGATCATCCGGCCGATCAGATCGGGGCGCTCGGCGTCGCGTTGCAGGCGGCGGATTTCGTCGAGCGTCCGCCGGTTGCGCATCATCGCGAGCCGCGACCAGTCGCCGAAATCGGCGAAATAGCCGCCGGGGATCTCGAGAATCTTGTCGAACGACCGATAATGGCTGCCCTTGCCGAGCAAAGGCAACACGAGCCGGTCGACGATGCGATAATCGAAGCGGTCGCCGGCGATCCCGATCCCCGACGAGGCGAGCGGCACGCAGCGGCGCGGGCTCCCCGGCTCCGCCACGCGCACGATCGAGAAGTCGGTGGTGCCGCCGCCGAAATCGGCGACGAGGATCGTCGCGGGCTGGGTCAGCCGCGAGGCATAGCTGTGCGCGGCGCCGAGCGGCTCGTGAACATAGAAGATTTCGGTACCGAACGCCGCGAGCATCGCGTCGTAACGCTGGCGCGCGAGCTCGGGATCGGGCCGCGCGCCCGCATATTCGACCGGGCGCCCGACGACGATCCGCCGCGGCCGCTCGTCGAGCGCTCCCCCGGCATGCGCGACAAGGCGCTGGAGGAACAGCCGGCCCATATCCTCGAAACGGAAGGGCTTGTTGAAGATCATCGCGCGCTCGAACAGCGGGCTTGCCGCAACGCTCTTGAACGACTGGATGAAGCGGCTGTCGAGCGGCGACTGGAGATATTCGTCGATCGCCCACGGGCCCGCTTCGTGCGCGATGCCATTCCAGCCGCGCTCCTCTTCCCAGAAGCAGAGCGCAGAGCGGAATACCGCATCGCCCGCTTCGCCGAATTCGACGAGTTCGGTCCCGCCGCGTCCGTCGGCCAGCGCGACGACGCTGTTCGTCGTGCCGAAATCGAGGCCGAGCGCGCTCGCGGCCGCCTTGTCCATGACATGCTCCTGTGATGATGGGGATCCCTCGCGGGGCGGCGCCTATTGCACAGCACGGTCCATCGAGCAATTCAGACGTCGGGCTTCCAAGCGCGATAGAAGGCGTCGACCGCGGCATCGACATCGTCCTGCAGGCGCGCAAGGTCGCGGCTTTCGGGCAGGTTGAGCATCGCGAACTGATAAAGGCCCGACTGGCAAAGCCCTGTGAATTGCTGCACCGCGCGCATCGGGTCGCCCATCCTCAGCTCGCCGCGCACCATTTTTTCGCCGACCCACACCGCCGCGCGCGCCTTTCCGCGGCGCGGGCCGCGTTCGTAGAAGGTTTCGGCGAGGTGCGGAAAGCGCTCGGCCTCGCCGACGACGAGGCGGAAGAGCGACAGGATCGGCGTCGCGGTCAGCTTGGTCATCAGCAAATTGCCGAAGACGCGCAGGACATCGGACACCGGCTCGTCGAGCGGCAGCTCGATCGCGAGCGCATCGCCATATTGCGCGACGATATCGTCGACCACCGCCGCGAACAGTTCCTCCTTCGACGGGAAATAGGTCCAGAGCGTCGTCTTCGATCCGCCGACCTTGCTCGCGATCGACGACATCGTGGTGCCCGCATAGCCGTTCGCGAAGAACAGCTCGCGCGCCGCGTCGACGAACGCCTTGCGCCGCGCGGCGGCCGCGTCGTCGAGGGCAGGCGTACTATCTGGTATCATTTCGATTGACAACGCATCCTCCGAAGTCCATTTGCGCATGATACCAGCTAGTATCGTTGGAAGCCATGCCCCGATCATTATTTGTTACAACCGCTGTTTTCAGCCTGTTAGCCGGCTGCGCTAGCGTTCCCGACCTTGGCCCGAAACCGGTCGCGGCCGCGCCCGAGTCGTTCGAGTCGGCGACGAGTTTCGCCGAAACCAACGGCGAATGGCCGGTCGAAGGCTGGTGGCAGAGCTTTGGCGATGCTGAGCTCGATGCGCTGATCACCGAGGGGATCGCGGGTTCGCCCGATGTCGCGATCGCCGCGGCGCGCGTGCGTGCAGCCGAGGCCATGGCGCAACAGGCGGGGGCGGCGCTACTCCCGCGCGCCGGTGCCGAGGCAAGCGCGGGCGGCGTCCAGCAGAGCAAGAATATGGGCATTCCGCCCCAGTTCGTTCCCGACGGTATTCAGGACACCGGCCACATCGCCGCGACCTTCAGCTTCGATCTCGACCTGTGGGGCAAGAACCGCGCCGCACTCGCTGCAGCGACGTCGGAGGCCGAGGCCGCGCGCGTCGATGCGGCGCAGGCGCGGCTGATGCTCACGACCGGGATCGCCGCCGCTTATGTGGATCTCGCGGGCTATTATCAGGCGCTCGATGTCGCGAACGAGGCGGTGCGCGTCCGCACCGCGAGCGCCAACCTGTCGGGCGAGCGCGCCCGCGCGGGGATCGAGAATCAGGCGAGCCAGCGGCAGGCCGAAAGCCGCGCCGCCTCGTCGCGCGCCGACGTCGTCGCGCTCGAGGAAGCGATCGCGACGACGCGCAACCGGATCGCCGCGCTGCTCGGCGCCGGGCCCGATCGCGGGCGTGCGATCGACCGGCCGCGGCTGACGCGACCCGCGCTCGGCCTTCCTGCGAATGCGGGGATCGACCTGATCGGCCGCCGTCCCGACATCGTCGCGGCGCGCTTGCGCTCCGAAGCCGCGGGGAAGCGCATCGACGTCGCGCGCGCCGATTTCTACCCCAATATCAGCCTCTCGGCGCTCGTCGGCTTGCAATCGCTCGGCCTTTCGAACCTGTTCAGCTCGGGGTCCGAATATGGCAATGGCGGCGCGGCGATCAGCCTGCCGATCTTCGAGGGCGGCCGATTGCAGGGCCGCTATCGCGGGGCGCGCGCCGATTACGACGCGGCGGTCGCGACCTATGACCGCACGCTGATCGGCGCGCTGCGCGATGTCGCCGACATCGTCGCGAGCCGCGCCGCGACGACGCGCCAGCTCGCCGGGCGGCGCGAGGCGCTCGCCGCCGCCGCCGAAGCGTCGAAACTCGCCGGGCTGCGCTATCGCGCCGGCCTCTCCAACCAGATCGAACAACTGACCGCCGAGGACAGCATGGTCGCGCTCGACCGCGCGGTCGCCGAGCTCGAGGCGCGGCAGCTTTCCCTCGACATCGCCCTGATCCGTGCGCTTGGCGGCGGCTATCGGGCAAGCAATCCAACAGGAGACGAATGATGGCCGACGAAACGGCTGCGACCGAAACCGGCGCTCCCGAAACCTCTCCCGAAACCGCGGACAGCCAACCCAATGGCGCGAAGCGCAAGAAGCTGCTCCGCATCCTCGCGCTCGCCGTCGTGACGATCGCGATCCTGTGGGGGCTCTGGTATTTCATCACCCAGGCCGGGCGCGTCCACACCGACAATGCCTATGTCGGCGCCGATTCGGCGCAGGTCACCGCGCTCATCGCGGGCCCGGTGAAGGAAGTCCGCGTCAGCGGCACGCAGGCGGTGAAGAAGGGCGACATCCTCGTCATCCTCGACGACGCCGACCAGCGCATCGCCGTGGCCGATGCCGAGGCAGCGCTGCGCCTCGCGCGCCAGCGCTACGGCCAGGCCGATGCGAACGCCGACGCGGCGCGCGCGCGCGTTGCGGCGCGCGGCGCCGATATCGCACAGGCCAGGGCGCGGCTGCGCGATGCCAATGCGACGGTCGAACGCGCGCGCGCCGAACTGGCGCGGCGCGAAAGCATTGCCGGCACCGGCGCGGTGTCGGGCGAGGAACTGACCGCGGCGCGCGCGGCGCTGGCTTCGGCGAGCGCGGCGCGCGACCTCGCGGCGGCGGGCATCGCCTCGGCCGAAGCGACGCGTGGATCGGCGAGCGGCGACCTTGGCGCCGCCGAAGCGGTGGTACGCGGGACGACGATCGACACCGCTCCCGATGTGGCGGCTGCCGAAGCGCGGCTCGAAAAGGCGAAGCTCGACCTTGCGCGCACCGTTCTGCGCGCGCCGGTCGACGGCATCGTCACCAACCGGCAGGTGCAGGTGGGGCAACGGATCGCCGCGGGCGCGCCGATCATGGTCATCGTTCCGGTCGCGACCGCTTATGTCGACGCCAATTTCAAGGAAAGCCAGTTTGGCGACATCCGGATCGGCCAGCCGGTCGAGCTGACCTCGGACTATTATGGCGGCGACGTCGTCTATCGCGGCAAGGTGGTCGGCATCGCCGGCGGCACCGGCGCCGCCTTCTCGCTGATCCCCGCGCAGAACGCCACCGGCAACTGGGTGAAGGTGGTGCAGCGCCTGCCGGTGCGCATCGCGCTCGACCCGAAGCAGCTGAAAGAGCATCCGCTGCGCGTCGGGCTGTCGATGGAAGCTACGATCGACACGCGCGGGAACTGACATCATGGCCAGCGCCGCCATTCCCGCATCCGCGATCCCTGCCGAGCCGCGACCGCTCAGCGGGGTGCGGCTGCTCCTCGCCGCCTTCGCGCTCGCGCTCGCCAATTTCGTCGTCGTGCTCGACACGACGATCGCCAATGTGTCGGTGCCGCATATCGCGGGCGGGCTCGCGGTGTCGCCGACGCAGGGTACATGGGTGATCACCAGCTATGCGGTCGCCGACGCGATCAGCGTGCCGCTCACCGGCTGGCTCGCGATGCGTTTCGGCACCGTGCGCTGGTTCCTCTTCTCGATCATCGGTTTCGGCGTCTTCTCGCTGCTCTGCGGGGTATCGCAGACCCTCGACGCGCTCGTTATCTTCCGCATCCTGCAGGGCCTTTCGGGCGGTCCGCTGATGCCGCTGTCGCAAATCCTGCTGTTGCGCATCTTCCCCAGGGAAAAGGCGGGTATCGCGCTCGCGATCTGGGCAATGACGACGACGACGGCGCCGATCCTCGGGCCGATTCTCGGCGGGACGATCAGCGACAATTGGAGCTGGCACTGGATATTCTTCATCAATCTGCCCGTCGTCGCGATCTGCTTCTTCGGCGTCGCGAGCCTGCTCCGGCCGTTCGAGACCAGGCGCGCCAAGGCGCGGATCGACATGATCGGGCTGATCCTGCTCATCCTCTCGGTCGGCGCCTTCCAGTTGATGCTCGACACGGGGCGCGAGCATGACTGGTTCGAATCGAGCTGGATCGTGACGCTCGCGATCGTCTCCGCGATCGCCTTCGCCGCCTTCGTCATCTGGGAACTCACCGACGCCAATCCCGTCGTCGACCTGCGCGTCTTCCGTTTCCGCGGATTCAGCTTCGCGACGATCGCGATCTCTCTGGGTTTCGGCGCCTTCTTCTCACAGGTCGTGCTGACGCCTTTGTGGTTGCAGCAGGTCGCGGGCTATACCGCGACCGAGACGGGCTATATCGTCGCGTGGATCGGCGTGTTCGCCGTGCTGCTCTCGCCCGTCGCGGCCGGGTTGATCGGCAAGATCGACATCCGCATCTCGATCAGCGCCGGCATCCTGTGGATGGCGTTCGTCTCGATCCTCCGCGCGAGCTGGAACGCCGACGTCGATTATTGGACGCTCGCGCTGCCGCACCTCTTGCAAGGGATGGGCATGCCCTTTTTCTTCGTCGGGCTGACCGCGCTCGCGCTGTCGAGCGTGCCGGCAAAGGACCAGACCTCGGCGGCGGGGCTGATGAGCTTCCTGCGCACCCTCTCGGGCGCGATCGGCACCGCGGTCGCGACGAGCGCGTGGGATAGCCAGAACCGCGTCGCGCGATCCGAAATCGTGTCGGGCATGAACGATACCGCGGGGGCGATGGACCTGCTCCAGCGTGCCGGGCTCACGCTCGAACAGGCGCGCGCCGCGATCGAACGGATGGTCGAGGTGCAGGCCTCCACCATCGGCGTGCTCCACCTGTTCCTGGCGGCGGGCGTCGTCTTCGTGATCGCCGCCATTTCGGTGTGGTGCGCGCCGCTGCCCAAGCAGGTCTCGATGGGGGCATCGCACTAGGGCGCAGCGGCGTTGGCTATCGGGCGAAAAGCAGGCTCAAATCGGCGAACGCCTTGAATTCGAGCGCATTGCCCGCGGGATCGTGGAAGAACATCGTCGACTGCTCGCCCGGCTGGCCGGCAAAGCGCGTGTGCGGTTCGATCACGAATTCGGTTCCCGCCGCCCTCAGCCGCTCGGCGAGCGCCTCCCATTCGGCGGGCGGCAGCACGACGCCGAAATGCGGCACCGGCACGTCATGCCCGTCGACCGGATTATGCGCGGGCCGCGGGCGCGGCGTGTCGACGCGGTGTGCGACGATCTGGTGGCCGTAAAGGTTGAAGTCGATCCAGTCGGCGTCGCTCCGCCCCTCGGCGCAGCCGAGTACGGTGCCATAAAAATGCCGCGCGGCGTCGAGGTCGTCGACCGGAAAGGCGATGTGAAAGGGGGCGAGGTCGGCCATGTCCCGTCTTTGCCGCACATGCACTGCGAATGCCAGCGCGGGCTTGGGCCACGGCGCCGAACATGCTAGGCGCGCGCGCATGCTGACGATCAATGGCCTCACCGTGCGCCTCGGCGGGCGCACCATCCTCGACCGCGCGGGCGCCAGCCTGCCGGGCAAAAGCCGCACGGGCCTGATCGGCCGCAACGGCGCGGGCAAGTCGACGCTGATGAAGGTGATGATCGGCCAGCTCGAAGCCGACGAGGGCGGCATCGAAATGCCGCGCAAGACGCGCGTCGGCTATATCGCGCAGGAAGCGCCGAGCGGGACCGCGACGCCGTTCGAAACCGTGCTCGCCGCCGACACCGAACGCGCCGAGCTGCTCGCCGCGTCGGAGGTCGAGCAGGACGCGCACAAGCTCGGCGACATCCACGAACGGCTGATCGCGATCGACGCCTATGCCGCGCCCGCGCGCGCCGCGCGGATACTCATCGGATTGGGCTTCGACGAGGCGATGCAGGGCCAGCCGCTCGACAGCTTTTCGGGCGGATGGAAGATGCGCGTCGCGCTCGCGGCGCTGCTCTTCTCGAACCCCGACCTCTTGCTGCTCGACGAGCCGTCGAACCACCTCGACCTCGAAGCGACGATGTGGCTCGAAAGCTTCCTCCGCGCCTATCCGGGGCAGCTCGTCGTGATCAGCCACGAACGCGACCTTTTGAACAATGTCGTCGACCATATCCTTCACCTCGAAGGCGGCAAGATCACGCTCTACCCCGGCGGCTATAATGATTTCGAGCGCCAGCGCGCCGAACGCATCGCGCAGCTCGCCGCCGCCAAGGCCGCGCAGGATGCGCAGCGCGCCAAGCTGCAGGATTATGTCGCGCGCAACAGCGCGCGCGCCTCGACCGCGAAACAGGCGCAGTCGCGCGCCAAGCAACTCGCGAAGATGCAGCCGATCGCCGCGGTCGCCGAGGATCCGAGCCTCGTCTTCGACTTCCCGAGTCCCGACGAGCTTAAGCCGCCGCTCATCACGCTCGACCTCGCCAGCGTCGGCTATACGCCGGGCGAGCCGATCCTGACGCGCCTCAACCTCCGCATCGATCCCGACGATCGCATCGCGCTCCTCGGCCGCAACGGCAACGGCAAGACCACGCTCGCGCGCCTGCTCGCGGCGCAGCTCGCGCCGATGGACGGCGCGATGGCGGCGTCGGGCAAGATGCGCGTCGGCTATTTCACCCAATATCAGGTCGAGGAACTCGACGGCGCCGACACGCCGCTCGGCCATATGACGCGCGTGATGGCGGGCAAGACGCCGGGCGCGGTGCGCGCGCAGCTCGGGCGCTTTGGCTTCACCGGCAACAAGGCGACGACCGAGGTCGGCAAGCTGTCGGGCGGCGAACGCGCGCGGCTCGCGCTCGCGCTGATCACGCGCGACGCGCCGCACCTCCTCATCCTCGACGAGCCGACCAACCACCTCGACGTCGACGCGCGCGAGGCGCTGGTGCAGGCCTTGAACGGCTTCGACGGCGCGGTGCTGATCGTCAGCCACGACCGCCACATGCTCGAGCTCACCGCCGACCGGCTCGTGCTTGTCGACAATGGCACCGCGCGCGACTTCGACGGCAGCATGGACGATTATGTCGCCTTCATTTTGGGCAAGGGCGCGGCGAACGACGATGTCAGGGGCGCGCCGGCGAAATCGAGGGACGCGAAGTCGGCGCGGCAGGAAGCCGCGAAAGCACGCGAGGCGCAGGCGGCGCTGCGCAAGACTGCCAAGGATCACGAAGCGCAGGCCGAAAAACTGAACAGGCAAATCTCGGCGATCGACCGCGCGATGTTCGACCCCGCGAGCGCCGAACCCGCGCTGGCCAAGCTGACGATGGGTGACCTCGCGCAGCGCCGCGGCAAGGTCGCGGCCGAGCTGGAGCGCGTCGAAGCGGCGTGGATGGAGGCACTCGAGGCGATCGAGGAAGCGGCGGCATAATCCCACAATTACGTCATCCCGGCGAAGGCCGGGATTCGCCGGATCGTGACAATGCGAGGTCGGGATCCCGGCCTTCGCCGGGGTGACGGGAGTGCTCCAGCATTGACTCCCGCCCCGCATTCCATCATACTAGTTTCAATTGAAACTATATGGGGAATGCAAAAATGGCCGACCTGTTCGAAAATCCGCTGGGTCTCGACGGCTTCGAATTCGTCGAATTTTCGGCGCCCGAAAAGGGCATTCTCGAACCGGTGTTCGAACGCATGGGCTTCACCCGCATCGCGCGCCACCGCTCGAAGCAGGTCGAACTGTGGCGCCAGGGCGGGATCAACCTGATCGCCAATTACGAACCCAAATCGCCCGCCGCCTATTTCGCCGCCGAGCATGGCCCGTCGGCGTGCGGCATGGGTTGGCGCGTGCGCGATGCCGCCAAAGCCTATGCCGAGGCGATCGAGCGCGGCGCCGAGCCGGTCGAGGTCAAGACCGGCCCGATGGAACTGCGCCTCCCCGCGATCCGCGGCATCGGCGGCTCGATCATCTACCTCATCGACCGCTACGAAGGGAAAAACGAGGAGGGCGACCTTTCGATCTACGACATCGATTTCGTCTATGAGGAAGGCGTCGACCGCCATCCGGTCGGCGCGGGGCTGCAGGTCATCGATCACCTGACGCACAATGTCTACGGCGGCCGCATGGCGCACTGGGCCGCTTTCTACGAGCGCATCGCGGGCTTCCGCGAGATCCGCTATTTTGACATCAAGGGCGAATATACCGGCCTCACCTCGAAGGCGATGACCGCCCCCGACGGCAAGATCCGCATTCCGCTGAACGAAGAGGGCGCCGGCGGCGGCGGCCAGATCGAGGAATATCTGCGCGCCTATAATGGCGAGGGTATCCAGCACATCGCCTTTGCCTGCGACGATCTCTACGCCGCGTGGGACAAGCTCAAGGACTATGGCAACCCCTTCGCGCCGGCCCCGCCCGAAACCTATTACGAATTGCTCGCCGAGCGCCTGCCCGGCCACGGCGAACCCGTCGACGAACTCAAATCGCGCGGCCTGCTGCTCGACGGTTCGACGACCGAGGGCGACCCGCGCCTCCTGCTCCAGATCTTCGGCCAGACCGTGATCGGCCCCGTCTTCTTCGAGTTCATCCAGCGCAAGAAGGACGAAGGTTTCGGCGAGGGCAATTTCACCGCGCTCTTCAAGTCGATGGAACTCGACCAGATCCGCCGCGGCGCGCTCAATGTCGAGGAACCCGCCGAATGACGAGCCCGATCAAATTGGGCGGCGTCCACCACGCCGCCTATCGCTGCCGGGATGCGAAGGAGACGGTCGACTGGTACGAGCGCATGCTCGGCATGACCTACACGACCGCTTTTGCCGAGGATCATGTGCCCTCGACCGGCGAGTACGACCCCTACATGCACGTCTTCCTCGACGCGGGGAACGGCAACATCCTCGCCTTTTTCGAGCTGCCGAACCAGCCCGACATGGGCCGCGACGAGAATACGCCCAAATGGGTCCAGCATCTCGCGTTCAAGGTGGGCAGCTATGACGAGCTGGTCGCCGCGAAGGAACATCTGACCGCGAACGGCATCGACGTGCTCGGCCCGACGCATCACGGCATCTTCAAGTCGATCTATTTCTTCGACCCCAACGGCCACCGCGTCGAACTGGCGTGCGACATCGGCACCGACGAGCAATATGCCGAATTGAAGCGCGTCGCGCCGCTGATGCTCGAGGAATGGAGCCAGACGAAAAAGGCCCCGCGCCACGCCGACTGGCTGCACCAGGCGGCGAACGAGTAGTTTGATCCCCTCCCGCAAGCGGGAGGGGAGAAAAGGGCTACTTCCGATCGAGCCCGATGCTTTCCAGCGTCGCGCCGCTGCATTTGTCGGCGGCCTTCGCCTCGCCGTCGCCCGACAGCGCGCCGATCGCGAGGAAGCCCGCGACCACCGCGACCAGAAATGCGCCGGTGACCCAGATCAGATATTTGTCGATGAACGCCTTGATCGGCGCCCCGAACAGCCGGAACAAAATCCCGACGAGCATGAAGGAAAAGGCCCGGCTGGCGAGGCTCGCCCACAGGAAGGTCCAGAAGCTCATGTGGATGAAGCCGGCGGTGATCGTCAGCAGCTTGAACGGGATCGGCGTCGCGCCTTTGATCAGGATGATCTCGGCGCCATATTCGCGGAGATAGCAGGCGGCCGGCGGAAAGGCGTCGGTCAGCCCGAGCGCGCCGAGCAGCGCCAATCCGACGCTTTCATAGAGGAAGAAGCCGATCAGATAGCCGAGCATCCCGCCCGCGACCGAGGCGAGCGTGCATATGATCGCATAGCGCACCGCCTTTTGCGGATTGGCGAGGCACATCAGCCCCAGCATCGGATGCGGCGGAATCGGAAAGAAGCTCGCTTCGATGAAGGAGACCAGCGCCAGCCAGACCTCAGCGTGCGGATGCGCGGATTTCTCCATGGTCCAGTTGTAGAGATTCTGGATCATGGACTTGTTGCGGGGTGTGGCGGTCATGCGGGTCCTTGTCGGCGCGGGGTCGCCCCCTATGCCGCCCGCGTCCCGCAAAGTCGAGCCGAAGCCTGCGGTGCCCAAACCGAAAACGCCGGGACCGTCCGCGAACGGCCCCGGCGCGGCTCCTGCCAGTGACGGGAGCAAGGGACATCGCCCGCGTCCGCGCCATCGGCGAGGGACGCGGAAAGGATCAGGGGCGCGAGATCATGATCGCGCTGGCGACGGCGATCGGCGCGCCGCCTTTCGCGGCGGCAATGATGTCCCGGCCGACATCGCGGCCCCGCGACAGGGCGCTGCGGAAGCAACGGTTGGTGGCCATTTCGCGCACGGTGTTTTCAAATTCGGGCCGGACGTCGCACACCGACCGCGCCGCGGCGCGCAGCCGGCTGTCGAGACGCGCCAGGCCGCTTTCGCTGTCGAGGTTGAGGTCGCCATAGCCGACTTTCACTACCTTGACTTCGCCCGCGGGGGCGGTCGCCACGATCGGTTGGGAAAATGCGGGTGCCGCGCCGAGCAGGAACAGGGGCAGAGCCATAAGGATACGCATCGAATCACTCCCTTCATTCGATCCCAGCCGAAAGGCAGCTGCGGATGCGACGGAAGTAGCGGGAGTACGTGCTGGCCAACGTGAGGCGATCGTCAATTCCGTATTAAAAATGCGTCAAATTCCATAACGTTGAAATTTACTGTTCGTTGGTTCGTTAAAAACATGCTATTTCCGTCTTCGGGAAAACATACGGCCGCATCCCTCGACTCAGGAGGTCGCGCCGTGAATTCTGCATGCGCCAAAAACGAGCGCTCTGCCCTCGCCGCTACACCGATCTTGCGGCTGATCGGCGATTTCGCCGTCGAGCCGGCCGATCTTTCTCCCACCGGCCGCAAGGCGCGTGCGCTTCTGGCGCGGCTCGCGCTTGCCGATGCGCCGCTCGCGCGCGACCGGCTCAGCGCGCTTCTCTGGAGCCGCCGTCCCGATGCGCAGGCGCACGCCAGCCTGCGCCAATGCCTCGTCGAACTGAAATGCTGGACGCGTGCGTCGCCGCCGCTGCTGCGCGCCGATCGCGAGACCGTCGCTATCGATCATACGCAAGTCGCCGACGATATTTCGCTACTGCACGCCGCGTGCGCGGTGGACGACGTCGCCGTGGTCCTGACCCGGCTGCCCGCGCACGACGTCGGGTTGCTTGCCGATCTCGACGGCATCGACGAGGCGTGGGACGACTGGCTCGCGGTCGAGCGGGCGCGGCAGGGCGAAGCGATCGTTCGCGAGGTGCTCGCCATGGCGGAAAGGCGGCTGCAGGCGGGCGATGTCGAACGGGCGCTCGCAGTAGCGGACAAGGTGACGCGCTTCGATCCGTGCAGCGAACATGCGGCGCGGCTGGTGATGAGCGCGCGCTGGGCGGCGGGTGACGGCGACGGCGTGCGTCACGCCTGGCAGCGGATCGAGGATGCGCTCGCTCGCGGAATCGACGGCAAACCTTCGGTCGAAACCGCCGAACTGTATCGACACCTGTCGGCGCGACCCTGTCCGCCCGACGACCTTCACCCGGTCGCCCACACCGCCGCCCGCCCGACCGCAACGCCCGCGATGGCGGCCGATCCGGACGCCAGACTGTCGCCGCAGCGCGCGCTGTTCCTCGGCCTCGCCGCGCTGGCGCTCGCGCTGACGGGCGCCGATGCGCCGCGGTCGCGATCCGCGGTCGCTGCATTCGATGCGCCGGTGGTCCGCGTCGAACCGATCGAACTTCGCGGCAATGATCCGGTCGAGGATCGTTTTGCCGATGCGCTGGCCGGCGATTTCGCCCGCTTTGCCAAGGCGTCGAGGGGCGCGGTCCGTGTCCTCGACACAAAGGTGGCGGGACGCGCGGGCGATTTCGTCGTCCGCGTCGCGATCGAGCGCGGCGGCAGGCAGTTCGTCAGCGAGTCGCGGATCGTCGACAGTCTGGACGGGTCGATCCTGTGGTCGAGCCGGTTCGCGGCACCCGCCGACGATCTCAGCCGGCTGCGCGAACGCACCGCGCTCGCGGTTGCCGGACTGGTCAATTGCGCACTGACGCTGAACGGCCGGAACGACCTGCTCGCGGCCGATACCGACCGGCGATCGCTGATCTTTGCGATCTGCGACGCTGACACGGCTTACGATGCCCCCCGCGCC
This sequence comes from Sphingopyxis sp. LC363, assembly GCF_000756385.1. Classification (GTDB taxonomy): domain Bacteria; phylum Pseudomonadota; class Alphaproteobacteria; order Sphingomonadales; family Sphingomonadaceae; genus Sphingopyxis. Next base: position 10,561 of record NZ_JNFC01000035.1, on the reverse strand, counting down.
ATCCGGCTGATGGAGGAGCTGGTTCGGCGCTGGCCGGGGGACCCCGACACGCTGGGATTGCTGGCGCAGGTCCGCGTCAAGCATCTCTCGCACGAGATGGATCCCGCCAAATGGCGCGTGGAGCGCGCAAAGGTGATCGACACGGCACGCCGCGCGCTGGCGATCGATCCCGAAAATGCCCCCGCGCTGACGGCACTGTCGCAGACGGGCGGTGGCGAGTTGTTCATGGTCGAAGGGCTGCCGCTGCTCGATCGCGCGCTGGCGATCGACCCCGAATATCCGGCCGCGCTGATGACGAACGCGGTGGGTCTGTTCCAGGCCGGTTATGTTCAAGCCGGCGTCGCCCCCGCCGAACGCGCCGCGCGGGCCGATCCGACGTCGATCTACAAGGCGCTCGGGGTGGTCCGGCGCCATGCCGCCGCCGGGAAGATGCGCGATGCGATGGAGCGGTTCGCCGAAGTGGAAGCGATCTGGCCGGGGCATCCCGACCTCGCGGAGCATCGCCGCCGTCTTGCGGTTGAACTCGGCCGGAGCGAGGCGGCCGAAATCTATCGCGTCGCGGCGGCCGAGGAGCGGCGCGAATTCGACATGCTGCTCGTGCGCCAAATTGCCGATCCGTCGATCGACTCGCGCGAGGTGGACGCGGCGGCCGAGGCCGAATTTGCGCGCTATCCGTCGACCGCCTATGCGATGGCCGCGCATTTCACCCGGCTCGGTGATCTGCCGAAAGCGCTCTCGTGGCTGGCGCGCGCACCGATCCGCAAGACCGACGGCCAATGGTCGCTTCTCTATTGGCCGTCGGTCGCGCCGCTGCGGCGCGATCCGCAGTTTTTTGCGAAGATGGCGCGGATCGGGCTGGTCGATTTCTGGCGGCGCCACGACCGCTGGCCTGACTTTTGCAGCGAGCCGGGATTGCGGTACGACTGCAAAAGCGAAGCCGAGCGGCTGGTGCGCCTCGGGCGTTCCGTCAGTGGCGGAAGTGCCGCATCCCGGTGAACACCATCGCGAGCCCGGCTTCGTTCGCCGCCGCGATCACCTCGTCGTCGCGGATCGAGCCGCCCGGCTGGATCACGCAGGTCGCGCCCGCCTCGACCGCGGCGAGCAGGCCGTCGGCGAAGGGGAAGAAAGCGTCGCTCGCGCCCGCGCTGCCGACGGTGCGGGCCTCGGCCCAGCCATGCGATTCGGCGGCTTCGCGCGCCTTCACCGCGGCGATGCGCGCGCTGTCGCGGCGGTTCATTTGCCCCGCGCCGATGCCCGCGGTCGAGCCGCCCTTGGCATAGACGATCGCGTTCGACTTCACATGCTTGGCGACGGTCCACGCGAACAGCGCGTCGGTCAGCTCTTCCTCGGTCGGCGCACGGTCGGTGACGACCTTGAGGTCACCCACCCCAATTCGGCCATTGTCGCGGCTCTGCGCGAGCCAGCCGCCGGCGATCGTCTTCATCATCAGCCTGCCGCGCGCCGGATCGGGCAACTCGCCCGTCAGCAGCAGGCGAAGGTTCTTCTTCTTCGCGAACACCGCGCGGGCGTCGGCGTCGGCGTCGGGGGCGCAGACGACTTCGGTGAAAATGCCGCTGATCAGCTCGGCGGTCGCACCGTCGAGCGGGCGGTTGACCGCGATGATCCCGCCGAACGCCGACACATCGTCACACTTCAGCGCCGCGTCATAGGCCTCGGCGATCGTCGCGGCGGTCGCGACGCCGCACGGGTTGGCGTGCTTGACGATGACGCAGGTCGGGTTCGCCTCGCGGAATTCGGCGACGAGTTCGAGCGCGGCGTCGGCGTCGTTGATATTGTTGTAGCTGAGTTCCTTGCCCTGCACCTGTTCGGCCTGCGCGATCCCGCGCGCGGCGGGGCCGGCGGGCAGGTAGAGCGCTGCCTGCTGGTGCGGATTCTCGCCATAGCGCAGCTCGTTCGCGAGCTTGGCGGTCAGCGGCAGCGTGTCGGGGAACATCTTGCCCTGGTCGGCAAAGGCGAACCATTGCGCGATCATGCTGTCATAGGTCGCGGTGTGCGCAAAGGCGGTCGCGGCGAGCCGCTTGCGAAGGGCGAGGGTGGTGGCGCCGCCGTTCGCGTCCATCTCGGCGATCACCGCCGCATAATCCTCGGGCTCGGTGACGATATTGACGAAGGCGTGATTCTTCGCCGACGAACGCACCATCGCGGGGCCGCCGATGTCGATATTCTCGATGATCTCGTCGCGCGCGGCACCCTTCGCGACCGTCGCGGCGAAGGGGTAGAGATTGACCACCACCAGATCGATCGCGCCGATGCCATGCTCCTCCATCGACGCGACATGCGCCGCGTCGTCGCGCACCGCGAGGATGCCGCCATGCACCGTCGGGTGCAAAGTCTTGACGCGGCCGTCCATCATCTCGGGAAAGCCGGTGAGGTCCGACACGTCGAGAACCTCATGGCCCGCTTCGCGCAGCGCTTTCGCGGTGCCGCCGGTCGAAACCAGCCCGACGCCGTGGCGGACGAGCGCGGCGGCAAGCTCGGCGAGCCCCGCCTTGTCGCTGACGGACAGCAAGGCGCGGCGGACGGGAATCAGGTCGGTCATGGGAAGGCGGCCTTTGCAGGGATGGGAAAGACGCCGCCGCCCTAGGCGCGCGACGCCCGTATCGCAACCCCGCGAGGCGGTTTTTAAAGCCCCAGCGCCGCCGCAATCCGGTCCCAGCGCACCAGCTTGAAATTCTGCGCCAGCGCGCCGTTGTCGCCGTCTTGCGCCAGAAAGATTCCATCGGGATAGGCCGGGCCGAAATTCCCCGCGACCGCTTCGATCCCGTCGGTCTCGCTCGTCGCGCCGAACGCGCCCGCCGCGACCGCGAAGCGCCCGACATACTCCACGCCGGGCAGACGGAAGACCGCATAGGCGTTATCGCCCTGGCTCGACGCGATCAGATAGCGCCGGCCCTTGTGGTCGATCGTCGCGAGGCCTTCGACGTCGGCGACGAGGCGCCGATTGTCGACCGGCGCGACCAAACGTGCGATCGCCGCGTTGCCGTTCGGCTTCAATTCCCAGATGCCGCCGTCCTCCTCGCCGACATAGAGCGTGTCGCCGTCGAAGACGCAGCCTTCGGACTGGGTCGCGATCTTATGCTCCCACTGCACGGTGAAGCCCGGTGTGCCGTCGATTGCGAGCGTGCCGACGCGCACGCTGCCGTCCTTGACGATCAGCGCCGCGGTGATCGGCTGCCCGGGCGCGCTTTTCTTGAGGCAGAGGCCATAGGCTTCGCCCGTGCCTGCGGCGGCGCGGCCGAGCGGCACGATCGCGGGCCCCTCCGCGTCGAGGCGGAACACCGCGAGATGCGCGTTCACTCCGTCGTTGCGGTCGCTCGCGACGATGATGTCGCCCGCGACATCGACATTGTTGACGAGGCCCGCCTGCGTGAAGGCGACGTCCTTGCCGGTCAGGTCATAGACGTGCAGCCCCGCCTTCTTGTCGGTCGCGACGATCAGCGCGCGGTTGGGGTTGGCGGGATCGATCCAGATCGCCGGATCGTCGGCGGCGTCGGCGCGGTTGGTGCCCACGGGCTGCGTCTCGCCGCTCGCGGTGACCGGCACGGGCGGCAGGCCGCTGATCATCGGGGCGCCCGCTGCGCAGCCGGCGAGCGAGGACGCAAAAACGAGCGAGGTCAAAAGCTTCCAGTTGCCGGTCGCGGCCATGACGATTCCCCCTGTTTCCCGACCGCGGACACGCGGTGCGCCCGGCCCCGTTCCAGTAAAGTCCCGCCGCGTCAATCCCACAATATTTCCGTCACTTAACTGTCATCGACTGGTCACATCACACGCGGCAAACTGTCACATGACCTCCCTAGAGGCCCGGCAACCATCAAGGGGGTCTACGATATGATTCGCACGTTCAGCCTGCATTCCGCCGCCGCTTTCGCTCTTGCCGCGGCGCTGGCCGCCGCCCCCGCCGCCGCGCAGGACGCGCCGATCCCGGTCGCCGAAGAGGATCGCGGCGACGGCCCGATCACGACCTCGCAGGAAATCGTCGTGCTCGGCAGCGTCGGCTACCGCAACCGCACCGAAGAGGCCGAGCCCGTCCTTTCGTACGACAGCGAGTTTTTTCAGCGTTTCGAGCCACTGACAGCAGGAGACGCGCTGAAGCGCGTGCCGTCGGTGACCTTCCTGTCGGACGTCATCGAAAGCGACGGCGCGCGGCTCCGCGGCCTGTCGCCCGGCTATACGCAAATATTGATCAACGGCGAGCGCGTGCCCGGCACGAACAACGACCGCAGCTTCTTTATGGATCGCATCCCCGCCGAGCTGATCGACCGGGTCGAGATCGTCCGTTCGTCGTCGGCACGTCGCACCGGCGACGCGGTCGCGGGCACGATCAACATCCAGCTTCGCGACGGCTATGAACTTGACGGCGGTTATGTTCGCGCGGGCGCGCTCTATTTCGACGATGAGGAACTCGAACCGAGCCTCGGCCTCGTTTATGGCGGCGCGGTCGGCCCCGGCCGCCTGCTCGTCGGCCTCAATCTTCAGGGGCGTCACAACCCCAAGCGGAAAAGCTCGCTCCGTTACGGCGATTCGCCCGAGAACAATCCCGATTTCGCGGTCGACGATTTCGACAATCGCGAGGATCAGATCGACACGCGCGACGGCAAGGATTATTCGGCGAACGCGACCTATGAGATCGACGGTGAAACCACCGATTTCCGCATCTCGGGCTTTTATGTCCGGACCGACCGCACCGAAACCGAGCGCAGCTTCGAATATGACGACCCGACCGCGATCACCGGTCCGCTGCCCGCCGGCAACCTGATCAGCGACAACAGCAATGTGAACGAGATCGATCAGGAAAATTACAGCATCGACGCCAAATTGTCGCACGAATGGACGCTCGGCAAAACCGCGCTGAAGGTCGGTTTCGCCCGCTTCGACGACAAGCAGCGCGAGACCGAGAATGAGATCGATTTCGACGTCGATTTCGACGACGGCGAAGTGCCGGTGTTCGAGCAGGTCTTCACCGCGACCGACATCGTCGACAAGGAATTCACCGTAAAGCTCGACCATGAAATCGAGCTCGGCAACGACATCCAGTTCGTCGCCGGCGGCTATTATCAGAAGAAGAAGCGCAATACCGCGATCCTCGACGCCGATAGCGAAGAGGAATTTCCGGGGCTCGAATCGAGCTACGATCAGTTTATCGACAATCCCGACGACCTCGTCCCGCCGTTCGATCCGCTCGAACCCACGACCGGCGGCCTCAACCGCATCGAGGAACGGCGTCTCGACGGTTTCGCGCTGGTGCAGGGCAAATCGGGCGGGCTGAAATGGGAAGCGGGTATCCGCTATGAAACGACGAAACTCGACATCGTCGATTTCAGCGATCCCGACGATATTCTGGCGGTCGACAATGATTATGAAAAATGGCTGCCGTCGGCGTCGATCAAGTTCGACCTGACGCCGCGCGACCGCATCACCGCGTCGGTCGCGCGCACCAACCGCCGCCCCGACTTCAACTATATCTCGCCCGCATTGCTCGAAGAGGAAGTCGGCGACAGCGACCTGCTCGGCAATCCGTTCCTCGCGCCCGAAATGGCGTGGGGCGTCGATGTCGGCTATGAACGCCGCATCGGCCGCACCGGCGTCGCCGGCATCAACTTCTTCTACCGCGACGTCACCAATCTCATCGAGCTGGTGAACACGGGCGAAGAAGGGTCGGAAGGCGAGGGCACCTTCATTTACCAGCCGCAGAATGTCGGCGACGGCAAGGTTTATGGCGTCGAATTCGACCTGTCGACCGACCTCGGTTTCATCGGCCTGCCCAATACCGGCATCTTCGGCAATGTGTCATGGCTCGACAGCGAGATCACCGACTTCTTCGGCAAGCGCCGCTTCAATGGCCAGTCGGATTATGTCTACAACGTCGGTTTCATTCAGGACGTTCCGAGCTGGGGCGTCGCGTTCGGCGCGACGCACCGCAAGCAGGGCGCGGCCTATGACCGCGTGATCGGCGAGGAAATCCGCACCACCTATGGCGCCGACCTCGAAATCTTCGTTGAAAAGCGGATCGGCGGCAATTTCACGATCCGCGCTGTCGGATCGAACCTGCTGAACGGCAAGAAGCGCGAAGCGTTCAACAAGTTCGACAATCTCGAAGACCAGCTGGCTCGCGATTTCGACGAATATGAGCTCGAAAGCGAAAAGGCGGGCCCCGTTTTCCAGCTGATGGCGCGCTACGCCTTTTGAGGTTCCGACGGCCGGCGCTCAGTCCCTTGGGCGCCGGCCGCGGGACGAAGGAAAAATATCCTCCCTGTGGTGAAGCCATGGGGAGGGGGACCGCCGCCGCAGGCGGTGGTGGAGGGGCCGCGACGGTCGTGCCATGAGCCCCTCCGTCAGCGCTGCGCCGAAGGCGCAGTTTATCCTCAGCACCTGCAAGGCAGTCGAAGGGCGCTGACACCTCCCCATGCCTGCGCGACAGGGAGGGTCAATGGTAACTACCGGCCGATTACCGCCACCATCGCAGCTACCCGATATGCTTGAAGATCCACCCCACGCTCGCGCCGCCCGCAGGCGCATTGCCGGTGACGACGAGCTGTTCGGTCGGGTGCGGGCGGCCTTCGCCGTCGACCCACAGGCTCTGCTCGATTTCGAGCGCGCCTTCGGAGGTGCGGAACTGCCATAGCGGCCCGCCGCCCACGCGCAGCAGCGCGCCCAATTTGTCGGCGGTCAGGCTCGCCGAGATATTCCGTCCGAGGTGAAAGCGCAGGGTGAAGCCCTTGTCGCCCTTGCGCCGCGCGCGCGGGGCGGGGAGCAGCATGTCCTCGCCGCGCAGCTCGCGCCCGTTGGGCGACAGGATCAGCAGGCGCCGGTGGATCAGCCCATGGCGCCGCGCATAGCCGTCGTGGCTCATCTCGACGCGGCTGCCCTGCGGCGTCTCGCGCCGGTCGAGCTCGACCTCGGTCACCCCCTTGCCGAGCGAGCCGTTGGCGAGGATCGCGGTCGAATTGGCGTCGCCCAGCGTCAGCGTCGAATGCGCCGCGGTGGTGCGAAGGCCGCGCGCGAGGTCGGCGGGGATCGTCGCGCCGGTCAGCGCCGCGCCGCCGCAATTGACGACGATGCGCTCGTCGCCATCGCTGAGTTCGAAGGCGAGGGTCGAGGCGCAGCCCGCCTCGGTCACGCGGGCAATGGGGGGAGGCGCCGCGTCGGCGAGCAGCACCACCTTGTTCGCGACGAGCCGCTGGTAGCCCCAGTCGCGCGCCTGCTTCAGCGGCCGCGTGCGCACCCCGCTGGCATTGACGATCGCCTGCACGGTGGCGGCGGAGGTCGCGCCGCTGCCCTGCCAGCTGCCCATGCCGCCGTCGCTATGGACGAGGCCGAGCAGCGCGGGAACCGCGCGCGCGAGCACTTCTTGCACAAAGGGCGGCACCTCGATGCGGCGCATGTCGTATATTTTGGCAAGCATCGACAGCGCCATGATCGCGTCGAGCTGTGCTTGCGGCGAGCGCGAGATATTGCCGCCGTCGGCGTAGAAGCTCGTTTCGAGCACCTTGCGCAGCCCCGCTTCGCCGAAGACCTGCCGCGGCTCGCCGCCGGGCATCAGCAGCGACGCGGCGACGATGCCGACCCACGCGACCATCTGCCCCGTGCCCGGCCGCGTCTTGTCGGCGACGCGGTCGAGGTGGCGCGCGGCGCGCGCGAGATGGTTGAGCACCGCCGAGCGATAGACGAGGTCGCTCGACGAGAGGATCAGCGGCGCGTGCGCGGCCCAGAAGAGGATACGCCATGCCGTATTGTCGGCCTTCCACGCGGGTTCGCTCACCGTCTCGCCATGCGTGCCGAGCCAGTGGCGCACGACGGCTTCGGCGATCGGGGCGCCGTCGGCGCGCGTCCCCGTCGCCGCCAGATCGCGCAGCCACGCGAAGCTGTGCAGATAATCGGCGAAGGTCGGCGCGACCGTCAGCGCGGCGAAGTCGAGTTCGCCGAGCGGCAGCTTGAGCCCGCGGTGCAGGAAATGGCCGGCGCGGATCGCGGTGCCCGCGCGCGTGTCGCCCGGCACCGGGTCGGCCGGCACGCCGAGCAGCTTGAGCGGAAAACGCCCCTTCAGCCGGAAGGCGTGGAGCGGCGTGCGCCAGGTCAGCCGCGTGATCGCATTGGCGACGCGGTCGCCGAGCGACAGCCCCTTGTCGGCGGGCAGGCGGATCAGCCGCTTGCCGGGCTCGATCGTATCGTCGAGCGGCGCGGCGTCGGCACCGGATTCGAGCGGCGGGTCGGCGGGGGCAGAAGTCAGCGGTCTCCCCTCCATTGGTCAGGCCCCGCGCAAGCGCCGGATATTGTCGGCATAAGCCTCTGGCCCGCCCTTGAAGGTCGCGGTGCCCGCAACGAGCACGTCGGCGCCCGCCGATATGGCGAGCGGCGCGGTGCCCGCGTCGATGCCGCCGTCGACCTCGAGCCGGATGTCGCGGCCCGACTTCTCGATCATTTTCCGGACCGCCTCGATCTTGCGAAGCTGGCTCGAAATAAAGCTCTGCCCGCCGAAGCCCGGATTGACGCTCATGATCAGGACGAGGTCGATGTCGTCGATCAGATAGTCGAGCATCTTCGCGGGGGTTGCGGGGTTCAATGACACGCCCGCCTGCTTGCCGAGCGACTTGATGTGCTGGACGGTGCGGTGGATGTGCGGTCCCGCCTCGGGGTGCACGGTGATGATGTCGGCGCCCGCCGCGGCAAAGGCGTCGAGGAAATGATCGACGGGACTGATCATCAAATGGACGTCGAAGGGCAGCGTCGAATGCGGGCGCAGCGCCTTTACCACCGCCGGGCCGATCGTCAGATTGGGCACATAATGGCCGTCCATCACGTCGATATGCACCCAGTCGGCCCCCGCCGTCTCGATCGCGCGCACTTCCTCGCCGAGCTTCGCGAAATCGGCGCTCAGGATCGACGGGGCGATGCGGACGGGGGTGGTGGAGCCGGTCATGGACCGGCCTTAACCATCTAGCGAGTCGGGAGCAAGCGGGCCCGGCGCGCTATCAACAGCAATCGCCAAGAAAATTGACGCGGGCTAGCGCCAGCGCCAGCCGCCTTCGGTGCGGGCGCGATAGATCGGCATCGGCGCGAGCGCGGCCAGCACGATCGCGATCGTCATCGGCACCGGCCGGTCGCGTAGCAGCACGGCGAGCCCTGCGATCAACGCGACATGCAGCGCCATCAGCACCCACCCCTGCCAGGCGATCGGCAGGCCCGTGCCGTAGCCGCGGTTTTTCTGGCGGAACCAGGGACCCTTGCGCATGAACAGGTGCAGCATGTCACTTCTCCTCTTTCGGCGGCCGGCCCCGCTTCGGGACCTCCGACTGCTTGACGCTCACGCCGCGCCGCCCCAGCGCCTCGCGCAGCAATATCTCGATCTCGGCGTTGGCGCTGCGCAATTCGGCGGCGGCCAGCCGCTCGACCGCGGCGTAGAGCGCCGGGTCGAGACGGAGGGCGAAGGCTTTCCTGGCGGACGCGGGCATTGGACAAACTCAGTAGAGCGAACCGGTGTTGACGACGGGCTGCGTGTCGCGTTCGCCGCAGAGGACGACCATCAGGTTCGACACCATCGCCGCCTTGCGCTCGTCGTCGAGGTCGACGACATTCTTCTCCGACAGGTGCGTAAGCGCCATTTCGACCATCGTCACCGCGCCCTCGACCAGCTTCTTGCGCGCCGCGATCACCGCTTCGGCCTGCTGGCGGCGAAGCATCGCACCGGCGATTTCGGGGGCATAGGCGAGGTGGGTGAGCCCGCATTCGTCGACCGTGATTCCGGCGACGTTCAGCCGCTCGATCAGCGCTTTCCTCAGTTCCTCCCCGACCTCGTCATGGTTGCCGCGTAGCGTGACTTCCTGATGCTCGATGTCGTCGTAGGGATAGCGCGAGCCGATCGAGCGCACCGCGGCCTCGATCTGCGCAAGGACGAACTCCTTGTAATCGTCGACGTCGAAAAGTGCCTGCGCGGTGTCGGTGACGCGCCATACGACCTGCGCCGCCATCTCGACCGGGTTGCCGCGTGCGTCGTTGACCTTGATCTTTTCGGAAATGACGTTGTTCGCGCGCACGGCGATCTTCTTGCGCGTCAGCCAGGGCAGCACCCAGCGCAGCCCTTCTTCGCGGTCGGTACCTTTATAGGCGCCGAACAGCTGGATCGCCGCGGCTTCGTTCGGATTGATGAGATAGAAACCGCAGAGAATGAGCGTGCCGACGACGCCCGCAACGACGACGACCACCCATTTCCAGGCGGTCATGACCTCGGCGTTGGCGTTGGTGATCGCGGCCCAGACGGCGACCCCGAGCAGCACCAGCCAGACGAATAGCATCAGATAGCCGCTTTGCGTGGCGGCGCGCGTTTCCCGGCTGCGGTTCAGCGCCGGCGTCCCTGTTTCGAACATCTTTCCCTCCGAATCATTCGATATAATGATGATATCATATTTATATCGAATCGGGCGGAGGTCAATCGGGATTTTGCACGCAGACTGCGGGTGACGGCTTTGGAGTGGGGAGCAGCCGATCCTCCCCCTTGGGGGAGGGGGACCATGCGAAGCATGGTGGAGGGGCACGCGAGGTGTTT
>NZ_JNFC01000034.1 GCF_000756385.1 Sphingopyxis sp. LC363 | reverse complement strand
CCCGCCCCCACCCGGGCGAGGCCGGGGGGAAGAAAGGGCCCCCCACCCCGCCCCCCCGGTCCAAGAGCGGTGGCGCCCCCTCCCTCCTCCCCCGCGGACGCGCGCGGGGGGGGGCGGGGGGACACCCCCCCTACACACCCCCCCCCCCTGGGGGGGGGGGGGGGGGGGGGGGCTCCCGCGACCTTGCGCGACGCCTGCAAACCCCAACCCAACCCCTCCCCTGAAGGGGAGGGGCTAATGGAGGTCCGCACCACCTGTGCCTATTGCGGCGTCGGCTGCGGCATCCGCGCGACGGTGACCGGCGAGCGCAGCGTCGAGATCGCGGGCGATCCCGACCACCCCGCGAACCGCGGCCGTCTCTGCTCGAAGGGCACGCACCTCGGCGAAACCGTCGGGCTCGAAGGCCGCCTGCTCCACCCGATGATCGGCGCCAAGCGTGCGAGCTGGGATAAGGCGCTCGATCTCGTCGCCAAGAAATTTAAGGAAACGATCGCGCGCCACGGCCCCGGCAGCGTAGCTTTCTACGTCTCGGGGCAACTCCTCACCGAGGATTATTACGTCGCGAACAAGCTGATGAAGGGCTTCATCGGCACCGCGAACATCGACACCAATTCGCGGCTTTGCATGTCGAGCGCGGTCGCCGGACACACGCGCGCCTTTGGCGAGGATATCGTCCCCGCGACCTACGACGACCTCGACGCCGCCGACCTGATCATACTCGTCGGATCGAACACCGCCTGGTGCCACCCGATCGTCTATCAGCGTATCCGCGCGCGCTGCGAGGCGGGCGCCAAGCTCGTCGTCATCGACCCGCGCCGCACCGAAACCGCCGAGGAAGCCGACCTCCACCTCGCGATCCGTCCCGGCAGCGACGTCGCGCTGATGACCGGCTTGCTCCAGCATTGCCGCGAGGCGGGCGCCATCGACGAAGCCTATCTCGCCGCGCATGTCGCGGTGCCGCAGGATTTCTGGGACCAGCTTGGAGAGGGGAATGACCTGTGGTCGGTGGCGCGCTCGTGCGATGTCCCCGCCGCCGACCTCAGGCATTTCTACGAGCTGTTCGCCGCCCACCCGCGCACCGTCACCCTGTTCAGCCAGGGGATCAACCAGTCGACCGCGGGCACCGATCAGGTCAATGCGATCACCAACCTCCACCTCGCCACCGGCCGCATCGGAAAGCCCGGCGCCGCGCCCTTCTCGATCACCGGCCAGCCCAACGCGATGGGCGGGCGCGAGGTCGGCGGGCTCGCCTCGACCCTCGCCGCGCATATGGATTTCGCCCCCGAAAACCGCGCGCGCGTCCAGCGCTTCTGGGCGTCGCCGACGATGGCGGAGAAGCCGGGCCTCAAAGCCGTCGACCTGTTCCGCAGCCTCGGCGAGGGCCGCATCAAGGCCCTGTGGGTGATGGCGACCAACCCCGCGGTGTCGATGCCCGACGGCAATGCGGTACGCGAGGCGCTCGCGACCTGCCCCTTCGTCGTCGTGAGCGACGTGATTGAAAAGACCGATACCGGCGCCTTCGCCCACGTCCGCCTGCCCGCCGCGGCGTGGGGCGAGAAAGACGGTACCGTCACCAACAGCGACCGCACGATCAGCCGCCAGCGCGCGCTCTTTCCGCTCCCCGGCGAAGCGATGCCCGACTGGTGGATCGTCAAGGAAGTCGGGCGGCGCATGGGGTGGAAGACCGCCTTCGCCTACGACCGCCCCGCCGACATCTGGCGCGAGCATTGCCGCCTGTCGACCTATGACAATGACGGCGCGCGCCTCTTCGCGTTGCCCGGCGCGGCGCAGGGCGGCACCGCCGCTTACGACGCGATGACCCCGTTTCGCTGGGGCGGCGATCACCCCTTCGCCGGCGGGCGCTTTTCGACCGACGACCGCCGCGCGCGCCTAGTCCCCGTCGCGCAAAAACCGCTGCCCGAACCCCTCGCCAAATGGCCGCTGACGCTCAACACCGGCCGCTACCGCGACCAATGGCACACGATGACGCGCACCGGCCTCGCCCCCAAACTCGCGCGGCACCGCGAGGAGCCGTTGGTCGAGGTCCACCCCGACGACGCCGCGCGCCTCGGCCTGACCGACGGCGGCCTCGCGCGCGTCGATACGCCGCAGGGCGACAGCCTCTACCGCGTCGCCTTCCACCCCGGTCAGCGCCCCGGGGAGCTGTTCGTCCCCATCCACTGGACCGACCGCACCGCGAGCGGCGGGCGCACCGGCCTGCCCCCCCGCCCGCTCGTCGATCCGGTGTCGGGCCAGCCGGGGTTCAAGCGCACCCCCGCCGCGATCGCCGCGGTCACCCCCAAATGGCGCGGCTTTCTGCTCCTCGCACGCGAACTGCCCGAAACGCCGCGCTGCCTCTGGGCAACGCGCGTCGCGGTGCCTTCGGGGGTGATGTGGGAAGTCGCGGGCAATGGCGACCTCAAGAGCATCGAAGCGTTGCTCCCCAAGGGCGAACGCATCGAGGCGCAGGACGCCGCGCGCGGGACCAGACGCATCGCCATCGTCACGAACGGCCGCCTCGTCGGAGCCTTGTTCGTCACGACAAGCGGCGAACTTCCCCCGCGCGACTGGCTGATCGCGCAATTGTCCGCGCCCGAAGTCGCCCCCACCCTGCTCGCCGGCCGCGCGCCGGGCGTGCAGGCCGACCGCGGCCCGATCATCTGCGTCTGCTTCGATATCGGCCTCAAGACCATCGTCGCCGCGATCCGCGACCAGAGTCTCGCCGACGTCGCCGCGATCGGCGGCGCGATCGGCGCGGGCACCAATTGCGGCTCGTGCCGCCCCGCGCTCGCGCGCATCCTGACCGAGGAGACCAGCAATGCAGCCTGACGATTTTGCGCCCGGCACCGTCTGGCTCGTCGGCGCCGGCCCTGGCGACCCCGAATTGCTCACCCTGAAGGCGGTGCGGTTGATCGAGCGCGCCGACATCGTCTTTTGCGACGCGCTGGTGGGGCGCGGCGTCCTCGACCTCATCCCCGCGCGCGCCGAGCGCGTCAGCGTCGGCAAACGATCGGGGCGCCATTCGAAGGATCAGGCAACGATCGATGCGCTCCTCGTCGCCGCTGCACGGGCGGGCAAACGCGTGGTCCGGCTGAAAGGCGGCGACCCGACGCTGTTCGCGCGCGCGACCGAAGAGATCGATGCGCTCAACGATGCCGGCTTTCATGTCCAAATCTGTCCCGGCATCACCGCCGCGAGCGCCGCCGCCGCGTCGGCGGGTATGTCGCTGTCGCTGCGCGGCGTCGCGCGTGACGTTCGTTTCGTCACCGCGCACAGCCGCCGCGGCGCCGCGCTCGACATCGACTGGTCTTCGCTGGCGCGCGGCGGATCGACCCTCGCCTTCTACATGGGCCGCGAGGCCGCGGGCGAAATCCGGCGCGGCCTGATGCAGGCGGGGATGCCCGGCGAAATGCCGGTGATGATCGCATGCGAAGTCAGCGGCCCCGGCGAGCGGCGGCTCGTCACCCGGCTCGATCTTCTCGACCTTGCGACCAAATCCTTCGCCGCCGACGCTCCGACGCTCATTCTGGTCGGCGCCGCGGTGATGCTCGCCGGCGGCGCGGCAGCGCTGCCCGCGAACAGCTCGCGCGCGGCCTATGGCCAATAATTGCCGTCCGCGCAGTCTTCGCCGCCGGGGTACATGATCTTACCGCTCATCGCCCCAAAGCGGATATTACCGCAGTACGCCTTTCGACGCCTGCGCCCGCGCGTAGAGAAACAGCGCAATCGCGACGACCCAGATCACCGCGGTGAAGATCATCGGGAAGGTCCCGAACATCCGCATCAGGTCGCCATAATGCAGGCCGAACTGGTAAAAGCTGCTGATCGCCAGCCCGATGAGCGAGACGATGAAGGCGGTGACCGCATGGCGGCTGCGTACCAGCAACAGCAGCGACCCGAGCACCGATCCCCAGACCCCCAGTGCCCAGCCGACATTCGCCCACATCGGGAAGCTGGTGAAATAGGCCTGTTGCTCGGGCGTGAAGGCGGCCAAATATTCGGCATTGCCCATCTTGGTCATCGTATAGTCCATCGCGCCAAAGGCGTTCCAGACCAGCGACACGGCCCCGACAACCCACAGGTGCCAGGGCGTTTTGACGGCTTCGGTCATATTCATCTCCCCCTCAGAAAGATCAGGCGAAATTAGCAGATTTCTCGGTCGCCAGCAATATGGTGATATAGTCGCGCAACACAGCGATATTGCGGTCGAAATAGCCGATGTCGCGATAGGTGCGCGCCTGCATCACCGCGCCTTCCATCACCGTCAGCACGAACTCGCCAAGCGCCTTGCGGTCGGTGTCCTTCGGCAGGCGGTCGGCGGCTGCCTCGAAGCAGCCGGCGATCGCCGCCGACCAGTTCGAAAAATTCGCCGCCATCAGCTCGCGCACCACCGGGTCGGGTTCGTGGATTTCGAGCGCAAGGCTGCCGATAGGGCAGCCATAGGTGCAATCGGTGACGATCAGATGCGTGCGATAACCGGCGAGCAGTGCGAAAACCTTGTCGATCGGATCGTCGACGCCGTCCCAATTGGGCGCGAGCAGCATCGCGTCGATGCCGTCGCGATAGAGTTCGAGCACGCCGACGAGCACGTCCTGCTTGCCGGGGAAGAAATGGTAGAGGCTGCCCGAATGGACCTGGCTGCGCGACAAAATGTCGGCGACCGAGGTCGAGAGATAGCCCTTCTCCCAGAACAGCTCCATCGCGGTCATCAGGATGCGCTGGCGGGTGTCGGCGGCATTCATCCCTATCCCGCCCGGTCATAAGCGGCGCGGAGCCAGTCCGCGACATCGCCCTCCGCATCCTCGCCCGCCGCGATCCGCACGCGGTGCGACACCATCGCGTTCCAGCTTCCCGCCAGTTCGAGCTTGCCTGCCGGTTCCTCGCCCTTGAGCGCGAGACCGATGTCGAAGCGATCCTTGGTCGAGGGCATCAGCAGCGCGAACTGCTTCTTGCGGCGCAGGCTCACATAGCCCTTCTTCGGCGCCAGCTCGACGTCATCGCCAAAACCCTGCACGAGCAGGGTCAGCCGGTCGTAGAGCGGCCGCCAATGCGCCTTCGCGCCGTCGAACGCCGCTTCGACCAGCGCCTCATCGTCCTGCGACAGCGACGAGGAGGCGTTCGCGGCATGAACGATCATATTGGCATAGCCGTGGCCAAGCCCATGTTCGGATTTGAGGTGATTCACCAGCGCCATATGGCCGGCGATCCCGGTCGCGCGCGCGGTGGCGACCCATTCGTCGAGTCCCTTGCCGGTCTTCGCCCGCAAATTCTCGCCCATCTTCTCGAATTCGTCGGCCATCGGCGTCCTCCCTCGTCAAGATGAGTTGATTGAACATTCAACCAAGCAATTTGTCAAGAGACTTGGCAAGGGCGCGCGAACTCCCGATATGCGCGGCATGTGTGTCGTCGCCCTTGCCCACCGCGTCCATCCCGACTGGCCGCTCATCCTCATCGGCAATCGCGACGAGTTTCACGAACGCCCCGCCGCGCCGCTTCACGAGTGGGACGACGGCAGCGGTCTCGTCGCCGGGCGCGACCTGCGGGCGGGCGGCACCTGGCTCGGCGTCCATCGCCCGAGCGGCCGCACCGTCGTCGTCACCAACGTCCGCGGCGCGATGCCCGACCCCGCGAAGGAATCGCGCGGCGCGCTCGTATCCGACCTGCTGCGCGGCGAAGGGCGCTTCGCCGACCCGGCGGCGGAGGATCTGCCGCGCTTCAACGCCTTCAACCTGTTCGCCGTGGACGGCGGCGCGGCACGATTGCTGAACAACCGGCCTGTCCCGTTGATCATGCCGCTCGAACCCGGCGTCCACGCGCTCGCCAACGAACCCGTCGACGCCCCCTGCCCCCGCGCCGAACGGCTGCGCGCTGGGTTCGAAACGGCCGTCACGGCGGGCACCGACCCCGAAAAGCTGCTCGACACGCTGATGGCCGGGGACGACCCCGCGCTGTTCCTGCGCGGCGACGTCTATGGCACGCGCGCCTCGACGCTCGTGCTGATCTCGGCGGATGGCGCGGTCCGGATGACCGAGCGCCGATATGAAGCGGGCGGCCGTCCCGCTGGAACGACCGCCCTCGAATTTCGGATCGCTTCTTAAATCCTCCCTGTCGCGAAGCGATGGGGAGGTGGCAGCGCCCTTCGACTGCCTTGCAGGCGCTCAGGATAAACTGCGCCTTCGGCGCAGCGCTGACGAAGGGGCCTTAAAGCGGCCCCTCCACCACCCGCTACACGGGCGGTCCCCCTCCCCATCGCTTCGCGACAGGGAGGATCGCATGGCTTATTTCGGCGCGAGCACCATCAGCATCTGACGGCCCTCGGTGCGCGGGTGCGCCTCGACCTTCGCGACCTCGGCGGTCATCTCGGCGACGCGCTGGAGCACGTTGAGTCCGAGCTGGGTGTGGCTCATTTCGCGGCCGCGGAAACGCATGGTCATCTTGACCTTGTCGCCTTCCTCGAGGAAGTCGAAGACCTTCTTCATCTTCACATCGAAATCATGATCGTCGATATTCGGACGCATCTTGATCTCTTTGATTTCCTGCGTCTTCTGGCTCTTGCGTGCGAGGTTCGCCTTTTTCTGCGCCTCGTATTTGAACTTGCCGACGTCGAGGAATTTGCACACCGGCGGATCGGCGTTGGGAGATACTTCGACCAGGTCGAGCCCGACCTCGGCCGCCTGCTCGATCGCCTCGGCTGTTAGCATGACGCCCAGATTTTCGCCTTCCTCGTCGATCACGCGGACTTTGGGGGAGGCGATGAATTCATTGTAACGCGGGCCGTTCTTGGGCGGCATCGGTGCCATCGGGCGACGGGTCATGGGCGGTGGTATAGCTGTATCTCCTGAAACATATCGAACGCGCGTGCGGAATCGACGCCGGAACGCGCGCGACTGTCATATAGTGATCGCGCGGCGGGCGTAAAGGCCGCCGCGCTTTTCCGATAGCGGTTTTCGGCCAACTGTGGCCGGTCTGCCACGCTCAATCGCGGCTCACCATTTCGTCGGCGCAGGGTCGATCACGCGAAAGCCGCCGGCGCCGATTTCGCTGACCTCGAGCGCGCGCTCGGCGATGCCGCGGTTGTTGAAGCGGAAAATGCCGTCGATCCCCCCGAAGCCGTCGGCGGCGAGCAGGCGGTTCGCCGGGAAATTGCTCCCCGGCTTCCAGTCGCGCGCGATGCGCACCGTCAGCAGCACCGAATCATAGCCGAGGCTGGCGAGCCGGTACGGCGGCCGGCCGAAGCGGGTGCGATATTTGGTCGCAAGCTGGCTATAAAGCCCGTCGGAGACGCTGGCGAACCACGCCCCGCGCATCGCGGCATTGCTGCCGAGCGCGGCATCGGTGTTCCACAGCTCGGTGCCGAGGATCTGCTTGCTCCCCGTGCCCTTGATCACCGGCACGGCGCGAATGGCGTTGCCGCCGCTGTCGGCGATCAGCACCGCGTCGATCGCGCCCGCATTGGCGAGCCGCCGCGCCGCGCCCGACAGCGCGGTCGCGCTGCGGTCATAGCTTTCGACCGCGACCAAAGTGCCGCCCGCCTTGGCGACCGCGGCGCGGAACGAGGCGGCCGAGCGGTCGCCATAGACATTCTTGGGCACGAGCGCGCCGAAGCGTTGATGGCCTTTCGATCGCGAAAAGGCGACGATACGCTCGACGGACTGGCCGGGGACGAAGCCCATGATGAAGACGCCGTTGCCCGCGACGCTGCTGTCGTTCGAAAAGCTCAGCACCGGCACCTTCGCGCCGCGCGCAATCGGCGCGACCGCCGAGACATCCTCGCTGAGCAGCGGCCCGAGGATCAGCTTGTTGCCGTCGGCGACCGCCTGCCGCGCCGCGGCGGCGGCGCCGAGCGCGGTGTCGTAAGTCGTGATGCGCACGCGCTCGGTGCGCGTATCGAGCAACGCCAGCGTCGTCGCATTGGCGATCGCGGTGCCGACGTCGGCGTTGGGCCCCGTCTGCGGCACGAGCAGCGCAACGCGGTGACGATCGGTATCGGTGGGCAGCCCGGGGCCGACATTGTCGGTCGGGTCGGTCGGCGGCGGCGGGGTCGCCGGGCCGCCGGTTTTCGGCACGACCTGGCACGCCGCCAGCAGCCCCGCCATCGCCATCACGCCGAGCCCGCGCAGCATCGCGCGGCGCGACGACGCATTCACCTGGCGCGCGCCACCATGGCAGTCTGGGGCAGTTTCTGCCATTTTCGGCGTCATGCCAGATTCGAACATCTCAGATTCTCCCTTGCCCGGTCTCTATATCGTCGCGACGCCCATCGGCAACCTCGGCGACATCGGCGCGCGCGCGGCCAAAACGCTCGCCTCCGCCGACGTGATCGCCGCGGAGGATACGCGCGTGACCGCGAAACTGCTGTCGCATCTGGGTTTGCGTGTGCCGATGACCCCCTATCATGATCATAGCGACGAACGCACCCGCGCCGCGCTGGTTGCGCGCATGCAGGGCGAAGTTGTCGTTTTGGTGTCGGACGCGGGCACCCCGCTGATTTCGGACCCGGGATACAAGCTCGTCCGCGATGCGCGCGCCGCGGGACGCCATGTCACCACCCTGCCCGGCCCCTGCGCCGCGATCGCCGGCATCACCCTCTCGGGCCTGCCGAGCGACCGCTTCCTCTTCGCGGGCTTCCTCCCCAACAAGGCAAAGGCGCGCGCCGACACGATCGCCGAATTCGCCGCCCTGCGCGCGACTCTGGTCTTCTACGAAAGCGGCCCGCGCCTCGCCGCCGCGCTCGCCGCGCTCGCCGAGGGGCTCGGCGACCGCGAGGCCGCGGTCGCGCGCGAGATCAGCAAGATGTTCGAGGAATGCGTCACCGGCACCCTAACCGAGCTTTCCGCACGCTATGCCGACGCGCCGCCCAAGGGCGAGATCGTCGTCATCGTCGGCCCGCCCGGCGAAGCGAAGGCGGAAAACGCCGACGACGCGACGCTTGACGCCGCGCTGCGCGAAGCGATGGCGGACAAACCCGTCGCACAGGCGGCGAAGGCGGTCGCCAAACGCTTCGGCCTCGACCGGCACGACATCTACGCCCGCGCCCTCGCGCTGAAGGAGCAGGCTTGAACCGCGCCGCCGCCGAAGCGCGCGGTCGCCGCGCCGAACGCCGCGCCGCCTGGTGGCTCCGCCTCCACGGCTGGCGTATTTTGGGCGAGCGCCTCCGCGTCCCCGTCGGGGAGGTCGATCTGGTCGCGCGGCGCGGACGCATGATCGCCTTCGTCGAGGTCAAATGGCGCGACCGGCCCGAAGACCTCGATCTCGCGATCGATCCGTATCGCCTGCGCCGCGTCGCCGCGGCCGCAGAAATGCTGAGCCCGCGCTTCGCGGGCCCGCGCGACGACATACGCATCGACGTGATGCTCCTTGCGCCGCGGCGCCTGCCGCGCCATCTGGTCCACGTCTGGCAGCCGTGAAAGCCAGGCATCATTCGGGGGCTTCCCCTCCTCGTTTGTGCTGAGCTTGTCGAAGCACCGTTTTTCTTTCCGGCGTTGAGGAAGAAAATACGGTCCTTCGACAAGCTCAGGGCAAACGGATCGTTTCTGATGGAGTAAGATATGACCCTGCGCGCCGCGGTGCAAATGGACCCGATGGACAATATCAACATCGGGGGCGACAGCAGCTTTGCGCTGATCCTGAAGGCGCTCGAACGCGGCTACGAGCTTTATCATTACGACGTCCGCGGCCTGACCTGGGAAGCCGGTCGGCTGACGGCCAAGGCGCATCGCATCCTCGAAGCCCGGCGCGAGGCGGGAGCACATTATAAATTCGGCGATGAAGTGCTGCTCGACCTCGGCCGCGACGTCGACGTCGTGCTGATGCGGCAGGACCCGCCCTTCGACCTCGGCTACCTCACCGGCACCTGGCTGCTCGAGCGCATCCGGCACGAGACGCTCGTCGTCAACGACCCCGTCTCGGTCCGCAACGCCCCCGAAAAGGTCTTCGTGCTCGACTTCCCCGAGTTCATGCCGCCGACCATGGTGACGCGCGAGCTCGACGCGGTGAAGGATTTCCAGGCGCGATATGGCGCGGTGGTGATCAAGCCGCTCCACGGCAACGGCGGCAAGGCGGTTTTCAAGATCGATGCCGACGGCGGCAATCTGGGTGCGCTCGTCGAGCTGTTCGGGCAGGTCTGGCCCGAACCCTTCATGGTCCAGCAGTTCCTGCCGAGCGTCAGCAAGGGCGACAAGCGCATCGTCCTCGTCGACGGCGAGGTCGCGGGCGCGATCAACCGCAAGCCCGGCGAAGGCGAATTCCGTTCGAACCTCGCGGTCGGCGGCTATGCCGAGGCCGCCGAACTCACCCCGCGCGAGCAGGAAATTTGCGACGTCCTCGGCCCGGCGCTCAAGGAACGCGGCCTCATCTTCGTCGGCATCGACGTGATCGGCGGCGAATGGCTCACCGAAATCAACGTCACCTCGCCGACCGGAATCGTCGCGATCGACCGTTTCAACGACAGCGATACGGCGGGCATGATCTGGGACGCGATCAAGCGACGCATCGGCTGAAACCGGCAAGCGTTTCTCCCCCATGACCGACTTCATCCTGAACCTGATCCAGAGTTGGGGCTATGCGGGGATTTTCATCCTCATGTTCCTCGAAAATCTGTTTCCGCCGATCCCGTCCGAAGTGATCATGGGCCTCGGCGGGATCGCTGTCGCGCAAGGGCGGTTCGATTTCTGGACGCTCGTCGCGGTCGCGGTCGCGGGGACGACCGCGGGCAACTGGATCTGGTACGCGATCGGGCGCTGGATCGGCTATGAACGGCTGAAACCCTTCATCGACCGCTACGGCCGCTGGCTGACGCTCGACTGGGACGAAGTCGAGCGGCTGCACAACTGGTTTCTCAAATATGGCCCCGCGATCGTCTTCATCGCGCGCTTCATGCCCGTCGCGCGGACGATGGTGTCGCTGCCCGCGGGCATGGTGCGGATGAACCAGCTCAAATTCCTGGTCTGGACCGCGGCGGGCTCGACGATCTGGATCGCCGCGCTCGCCGGCGCCGGCAACTGGTTCGGCAAACAGTTCGCGAACCTCGACGCCTTCGTCGGACCGGTAGCGCTGGTGGCGATCGGCTCGCTCGTTGTTGTCTATATCTACCGCGTCGCGACGTGGAAGCCGAAGACGAAAGGCGAATGATCTGACCTGTCTGGACGATGGCTGATTTCGACCGGAATTCGCCGTCTCATCCTTCGTCCGGACTTGATCCGGGGTCCCGCTTGAGATCGAAACCTGCTCTGTCCATCAAAAAGCGGGATCCCGGGTCAAGCCCGGGATGACGAAAGGGGGGATGACGGCCCCCCACCCCCCCACCGACCTCAAGCCCGCGGATGCGCGCTCCGGTAAATATCGAGCAAATGCGCCGCGTCGACCGCGGTATAGACCTGCGTCGAAGCAAGGCTCGCATGACCGAGCAATTCCTGCAAACTCCGCAAATCCGCCCCGCCCGCGAGCAGGTGCGTCGCGAAGCTGTGGCGCAGCGCGTGCGGCGTCGTGCGTTCGGGCAGGCCCAGCGCGCGCCGCGCCGAACGCATACTCGCGCGGACAACGCCCGGCTGGAGCGGCCCGCCGCGCGCGCCGAGGAACAGCGGCGTCTCCTTCGCGATCGGCCATGGACAGGCCTCGACATAGCGCGACACCGCCTTCGCGACGGCGGGCAGGATCGGCACGATGCGCGTCTTGCTCCGCTTGCCCGTTACGCGCATCGTCTCGCCGAGCGGCAGCACCGCGCCCGTCAGCGACAGCGCTTCGCCGATGCGCAGCCCCGCACCGTAAAGCAGCAGCAACAGCGCGAAATCGCGCGCGCCGACCCAGCCCTCGCGCGCATTATCCTCGACATCCTGCGCCAATTGCAATGCCTCGGCGGGCGCGACGGGGCGCGGCAAGCCCTTCTTGACCCGCGGCCCGCGCATCTGCGGCACGCTGGCGTTCGATCCGCCGACGAAGCGCAGGAAGCTGCGCAGCGCCGAAAGCTCGCGCGCTGCCGACGCATTGCCGAGCCCCCCGGCGCGGCGCTCGGCGAGATAGGCGCGCAGGTCGTTCGGCGTGAGCGCCCTCAGCATGTGCGCGTCGACAGCGCCGCCGCGATGCTGCGAAAGGAAAGCGCAGAACCGCTCCGCGGTCGCGATATAGGCGCGGCGCGTATGCTCCGACCGGCGCTTCTCGTGCGCCAGATGGGCATCCCAGTCGCGGATCAGTCCGTCAGCCAACCTATATTCCGTTTGGGCTGAGCCTGTCGAAGCCCCGTCCTTTCTTCCAGCCTGGCAAAGGAAGGACAGCCCTTCGACAAGCTCAGGGCGAACGGACTTTGAGATAGTCTAGCCGGTCCGCACCACCTCGGAAAGGATCGAGTCGAGCAGCAATATACCCTCGTCGGTCACCGCCAGCCGGTCGCCCTCGTCGCGCATCAGCCCCTGCCCCGCCAGCCGCTCCACCGCGTCCGCATCGACGAACGCCGCGCGCGGCAAGCCGCTCCGCGTCTCGATCCGCGCCAGATCGATGCCTTCGGTCAGCCGCAGCCCCATCAGCATCGCCTCGGTCGCACGTTCGTGCGGCGGCAGGTCGGCCTCGACTTTCAACCCATGCCCATTGCGCGTCACCGCCGCGATGAAATTCTCGGGCTTCTTGTGCCGCTCGGTCGCCTGGTTCCTGCGCCGGCCATGCGCCCCCGGCCCCACGCCGGCATAATCGGCATAACGCCAGTATGCGAGATTGTGCCGGCTTTCCTGCCCGATGCGCGCATGGTTCGACACTTCATAGCGTGGCAGGCCGGCGGCGGACGTCATCGCCTGAGTCGCGTCGAACAGATCGGCGGCGGCATCGCCGTCGGGGATGATGAGGTCGCCTTTCGCTGCCAACGTGGCAAAGCGCGTGCCCGGCTCGATGGTGAGTTGATAGAGCGAGAGATGATCGGTGCCGAACGCCAGCGCACCCGCCAGCTCGCTTTCCCAGGCGGCGAGCGACTGGCCGGGACGCGCGTAGATCAGGTCGAAGCTGACGCGTGCAAAATGCGCCTGTGCGGCCGCGATCGCGCGCCGCGCCTCATCCTCGCTATGCGCGCGCCCCAGAAATTCAAGTACTTCCGAATCGAAGCTCTGAACACCTATCGAAACGCGATTGACCCCCGCGGCCGCAAGATCGGCGAAATTGGCGACTTCGACCGAATTGGGATTGGCTTCGAGCGTGATCTCGACATCGTCCGCGAGACCCCACAGCGCGTCGGCCTCGGCGATCACCGCCGCGACGGTTGCGGGCGGCATCAGGCTTGGCGTCCCCCCTCCGAAGAAGATCGAGCCGACCGTGCGCCCGGGCAGCAACGCCGCCTCATGACGCAAGTCCGCAAGCAACGCTTCGCGCCACGCCGCCTGATCGACGCGCTCGCGCACATGGCTGTTGAAGTCGCAATAGGGGCATTTCGACACGCAAAACGGCCAATGGACATAGAGGGCGAGCGGTTCGGCCATGAACGCTCTTTAGAACACCCCCGCCACCAGCTTCGCAAAGGCGTCGGCGCGGTGGCTGATCGCATGTTTTTCCGCCGGTTCTATTTCCGCGAAAGTCAATGATTTGCTGGCCGGAACGAAGACAGGATCGTAACCGAAGCCCAGCTTGCCGCGCGGCGGCCAGATGAGATTTCCTTCCGCCCGGCCCTCGAAAACCTCGGCGTGCCCGTCGGGCCAGGCGAGCGCGAGGATGCAGACGAAACAGGCGCTGCGGTCGACGTCCGGCCCCTGTTCGGCGAGCAGACCTTCGACCTTGCCCATCGCCATATACCAGTCGCGGCCCGGATTGCCTTCGAACCATTGGCGTTCGGCCCAGTCGGCGGTGTAAACCCCCGGCCGGCCGGAAAGCGCCGCGACCTCGAGCCCGCTGTCATCGGCGAGCGCGGGAAGCCCCGCCGCCGCTGCGCTCGCGTGCGCCTTGAGCAGCGCATTCTCGCGAAAGGTCTTGCCCGTCTCCTCGGGCTCGGCCAGCCCGAGGTCGCCCGCCGACACGGGCTCGATGCCATAGGGTTCGAGCAGCGCGCGAATCTCGCGCACCTTGCCCGCGTTATGGCTGGCGATGACGAGCTTGCCGGGGGCGAGCTTGCGCGTCATCAGCGCCCCGTTGCCCGGTCCTGCGCCGCGAAAATCTCGCCGCAGCCGATGCGCGCGAGGCGGAGCAGGCGCAGCAGGCCCTCCTCGTCATAGGTCGCGCCTTCGGCGCTCGCCTGCACCTCGACGATCTGGCCCTTGCCGGTGAGTACGAAATTGCCGTCGGCCTCGGCGGTCGAATCTTCGTCATAATCGAGGTCGAGCACCGGGGTGCCCCGATAGATGCCGCACGAAATCGCGCCGACCTTGTCCTCGATCGGGTCCTCGGCCAGCGTCTTGGCCGCGAGCAGCTTGTCGACCGCGAGCCGCATCGCGACCCAAGCGCCCGAGATCGAGGCGGTGCGCGTGCCGCCGTCGGCCTGGATCACGTCGCAATCGATGATGATCTGGCGCTCGCCGAGCTTCTTCATGTCGACGACGGCGCGCAAGGACCGGCCGATAAGTCGCTGGATTTCCTGCGTGCGGCCCGACTGCTTGCCCTTCGCGGCTTCGCGGTTGCCGCGCGTGTGCGTCGCGCGGGGCAGCATGCCATATTCGGCGGTCACCCAGCCAGCACCCTTGCCGCGCATCCACGACGGCACCTTCTCGTCGACGCTCGCGGTCACGAGCACCTTGGTGTTACCGAAGCTGACGAGGACGCTGCCCTCGGCGTGGATGGTGAATTCGGTTTCGATGGCGATAGGGCGCATCTGGTCGGGCGCGCGGCCGGAAGGGCGCATGTCGGGATTCTCCTGTGATGTGTGCGGCGCGCTTAGCGATGCGGGCCCGGCTTGGCCAGAGCATAGCTTGCCCCCGTGCCTCGCCATCCCTAAATCCTCCCCATGACCACGCCGCCGATCACCGAACTCACCACGCGCGCGCGCGACGTGTTCCGGCTGGTGGTCGATGCCTATCTGGAGACCGGACAGCCGGTCGGGTCGCGCACACTGTCGAAGCTCGCGGCGCTCAACCTCTCGCCCGCCTCGATCCGCAATGTGATGCAGGATCTGGAGGAATATGGCCTGCTCGCGAGCCCGCACACCAGTGCGGGACGGCTGCCGACCGAACAGGGCCTCCGCCTCTTCGTCGACGGGATGATGCAGGTTGCCGAGCCCTCGGCCGAGGACCGCGCGCAGATCGAGGCAAGTCTGTCCGAAGGCGGTCCGATCGAAAGCGCGCTCGCACAGGCGACCTCGGCGCTGTCGGGGCTCTCGGCGTGCGCGGGGCTCGTGCTCGTTCCCAAGCATGAGCGCGTCCTGAAACAGCTCGCCTTCGTGCCCCTGTCGGCGAACCAATCGCTCGTCGTGCTCGTCGCGGGCGACGGGACGGTTGAGAATCGCGTGATCGATATTCCGCCCGGGCTCAACCCGTCGGCGCTGGTCGAGGCGGGCAACTATATCTCGGCGACGCTCGGCGGGCTGACGCTGAGCGAAGCGATGGCGCGCGTGCGCCGCGAGATCGAGGCCGAGCGCATCGCGATCGACCGCGCGGCACAGGATCTGGTCTCGCGTGGCCTAGCGATCTGGTCGTCGGACGGCGCCGACCGGCCGGTGTTGATCGTGCGCGGCCAGGCTAATCTGCTCGACGACAACGCGGTCGGCGATCTCGATCGCGTGCGGCAGCTTCTCGACGAGCTCGAAACCAAACAGGACATCGCGCAATTGCTCGACAGCGCGCGCGAGGGCGCCGCAACCCGCATTTTCATCGGATCGGAGAATAAATTATTCTCGCTTTCGGGCTCGTCCGTGATAGCGGCGCCCTACCGCGGATCGGACGGGCGCGTCGTCGGCGTGGTCGGCGTCATCGGCCCGACGCGCTTGAACTATGCCCGGATCGTTCCCATGGTGGATTTCACCGCACAATCGCTCTCCAGACTGATACGATAGGTTTATGACGACACAAGAAAACGACACGCCGGTCGACGACGGCACGAAAACCGAAGCTGAAACCGCGGACTCCGCAGCGCCCGCCGAAGGGTCGAATGAAGAACTGGCGCAGCTCGCCGAACAGGTCGCCGCGCTCCAGCAGGACCTGCTCTATGCGCGCGCCGAGACGCAGAATGTCACGCGCCGCAAGGACAAGGAAATCGCCGACGCGCATGCCTATGCGTCGACCAAATTCGCGCGCGACATCCTCTCGGTCGCCGACAATCTCGGCCGCGCGCTCGCCGCGCTCAGCGACGAACAGCGCGCCGATGAAGGGCTCAAGCCGCTGATCACCGGGCTGGAGGCCACCGAGCGCGAATTGCTCGGCGTCTTCGAACGCAACGGCATCACACGCATCGCCGCGATCGGCCTGCCGCTCGATCCCAACCAGCATCAGGCGATGCTCGAAATTCCGAGTGACAAGGAACCCGGCACGATCGTGCAGGAAATGCAGGCGGGCTATATGATGAAGGATCGCCTGCTGCGCCCCGCGATGGTGGGCGTGGCGAAGGCCGCGGATTGATCCGAACCTCCCCTCCCTTTACGGGAGGGGGTTTCACGAGGCACGTGACTCGTGAAACGGGGTGGGTGCGCGGCGCGTCTGCGCCGCATAAGAATCTTGAAAACGTCGAGGCGGAAAGGATTCTCTTCGCGCACAAGTGCGCGGGACCCCACCCCAAACCCCTCCCGCAAGGGGAGGGGCTTAAATCACGCCGCTTTCCGCAGCTTCGCGAGCTTCTTCAGCACCATCTCGCGCTTCAGCCGCGACAGATGGTCGATGAAGAGAATGCCTTCCAGATGGTCGTGCTCATGCTGGATGCACGTCGCCATCAGCCCGGTCATGCGTTCCTGATGATGCTTGCCGTCCTCGTCCTGCCAATCGACGGTGACCTCGGCGGGGCGCGTCACCTCGGCATATTGCTCGGGAACCGACAGGCAGCCCTCCTGATAGACGCTATGCTCCTCGCTCTCGTCCGAAAAGACGGGATTGATGAAGACGCGGGGTTCGCGGATCACCTTCTTGCCCTCTTCGTCGCCGGGATCGGCTTCCTGCAGGTCGATGACGAGAATGCGCTTCGCCACCCCGACCTGAATTGCCGCCAGCCCGATGCCGGGGGCGTCATACATCGTCTCGAACATGTCGGCGACCAGCGTTTTCAGCTCGGCGTCGAACGTCTCGACAGGCTTGGAAATGACGCGCAGCCGCGGATCGGGAGTCTCTATGATGGGTAGGATGGCCATGGCGTGCAGGTATGAACTCCGATGCCTGACGTCAACCCACCGGACGCCGCGCTCTCAGCGCCTGCGCCAGTGTCCCTTCGTCGAGATAATCGAGCTCGCCGCCCACCGGCAGGCCATGTGCGAGCTGCGTCAGTCGCACCGGATAGCCCTCCAGCCGCTCCGCCAGATAATGCGCGGTCGTCTGCCCCTCCAGCGTCGCGTTCATCGCCAGCACAACCTCGTCGATCCCGCCCGCGGCGACGCGCGCGACGAGGGCATCGATGCTGAGGTCTTGCGGCCGCACACCTTCCAGCGCCGACAGCCGGCCGCCGAGCACATGATATTTGCCGGGGAACAGCCGCGACTTGTCGAGCGCCCAGAGGTCGGAAACCTCCTCGACGACGCACAGGCTGCGTTCGTCGCGGCGCGGATCGGCGCAGATCGCGCACGGGTCGCTCGTGTCGACATTGCCGCAGGTCGAGCAGGTGACGAGCCGCTCGGATACGGTCTGGAGCGCCGCGAGCAACGGCGCAAAGCTGCTCTCGCGCTTCTTCATCAGGTGCAGCACCGCGCGCCGCGCCGAACGCGGGCCGAGCCCCGGCAGGCGGGCGAGTTGCTGGACGAGCGCTTCGATTTCGGTGGAGGCCATGCACAGCACCTATCGCGCGGCGGGAGCCCGCACAATCCTCTCCCCTTGCGGGAGAGGATGCCGAAGCTTGGCGCGAAGCGCTTAGCGAAGGCTGGAGAGGGGTTGCGGCGGCGCTGCCCCCTCTCCCGCTGC
Organism: Sphingopyxis sp. LC363; assembly: GCF_000756385.1. Taxonomy (GTDB): domain Bacteria; phylum Pseudomonadota; class Alphaproteobacteria; order Sphingomonadales; family Sphingomonadaceae; genus Sphingopyxis. Next base: position 195,541 of record NZ_JNFC01000034.1, on the reverse strand, counting down.
GACTAAGTGGCAAAGCCACCAAGTCTCGCTGTCCTCTCCCGCAAGGGGAGAGGGGTTGAATAAGATGCGCCCCTCCGCCAAAGGCGCTGCCCATGCGCATCGCCTTCATGGGAACGCCGCCCTTCGCGGTGCCGACGCTCGCCGCGCTCCACGGGGCGGGGCTCGACATCGTGGCCGTCTACAGCCAGCCCCCGCGGCCCGCGCGGCGCGGCAAGAAATTGCAGAAGACCCCGGTGCAGGTCTGGGCCGAAGAACACGGCCTTTCCGTCCGCACGCCGCGCAGCCTGAAAACCGAGGAAGCGCAGGCCGAATTCGCCGCACTCGATCTCGATGTCGCGGTGGTCGCGGCCTATGGCCTGATCCTGCCGCAGGCGGTCCTGGGCGCCCCGCGCGAGGGCTGCCTCAACGTCCACGGCTCGATCCTGCCGCGCTGGCGCGGCGCGGCGCCGGTGCAGCGCGCGATCCTGGCGGGCGATGCCGCAACGGGCGTGACGATCATGCAGATGGACGCGGGGCTCGACACCGGCGCGATGCGGCTGATCGAGACGACGCCGATAGGACGCAAGAGCGCGGGCATGCTCACCCACGAACTCGCTGAAATGGGCGCGCTGATGATGCGCCGAGTGCTGAGCGACCTCCACGCCTTTCCGCCGGTGCCGCAACCCGATGAGGGCGTCACTTATGCGGCGAAGATCGACAAGAGCGAGGCGCGGCTCGACTTCCTGACCAGCGCTGTGCAGGTCGAGAGGCAGGTGCGCGCGTTCAATCCGGTGCCGGGCGCCTTCTTCGAACTCGAAGGCGAACGATACAAAATACTGGCGGCCGAGGTCGTTCATCCCGCCGACACGGTCGCGGGCGCCGCGCCCGGCATCACGCTCGATGATGCGCTCACCATCGCCTGCAACCCCGGCGCGATCCGCGTGGGCCGCGTCCAGCGCGCGGGAAAGCCCGCGATGGAGGCCGGGGAATTGCTGCGCGGGCGCGCGATTCCCAAAGGTACACGGCTAGCATGACCACGCCCCTCCTCCGTCGTCACCCCGGACTTGATCCGGGGTCCATGACTCCGGCACCGGAATGGACCCCGGATCAAGTCCGGGGTGACGAGATCGGGAAAATGACCCACCCATGACCCGCTTCGCCCTCACCATCGAATATGACGGCCGTCCCTATATGGGCTGGCAGCGGCAGGCGCACGGCCCGAGCGTCCAGCAGGCGATCGAGGAAGCGATCCACCGTTTCACCGCCGAGGATGTGCAGGTGCTGAGCGCCGGGCGCACCGATGCGGGCGTTCATGCCATCGCGATGCGCGCGCATGTCGACATCGAAAAGCCGCTGACCCCGTTCAAACTGACCGAAGCACTCAACGCACAGCTTCGCCCCGCACCGGTCGCGATCATCGGGTGCGAGATCGTTCCCGACGACTGGCACGCGCGCTTCGCGTGCATCGGGCGGTCCTATGAATATCGCATCGTCAACCGCCGCGCACCGCTGACATGGGACAAGGGGCTGTCGTGGCAGGTCGCACGCCCGCTCGATACCGACGCGATGCACGCCGCCGCGCAGCAGCTCATCGGCCTCCACGATTTCACGACCTTCCGCTCGGCGCATTGCCAGTCGCAAAGCCCCGTCAAGACGCTCGACAAGCTCAGCGTCAGCCGCCACGGCGAGGAAGTGATCGTCGAAGCCGCGGCGCGCAGCTTCCTCCATCATCAGGTGCGCTCGATGGTCGGCTGCCTCGCACTTGTCGGGCATGGCAAATGGTCGGCGCGCGACCTGAAGGCGGCGCTCGACGCCGCCGACCGCAACGCGCTCGGCCTCAACGCACCGCCCGACGGGCTTTATTTCGTGAGCGCGACATATCCCTGAAACCCTCTCCCCTTGGGGGAGAGGGCAGCGAGACTTGCGAACTTGTTCGCTAGGGTCAGGACCCATTAATTCCGCGATCGAGGCGTCGGGGAGCGGGCCCTCACCCAGCTTCGGCTAGGCGGCGAGCCGCCAAGCCTTCGCATCCCTCTTCCCCAAGGGGAGAGGGAGGAACGAAAAAGGGCGGCCCTACCAGACCGCCCTTTCCTTCACCGCAGTGGACGCGATTAAACCTTTTCGGCGTAATAGAGCGGCGCATGCTCGTTGAGGATCTGGAGGATCTTCGCCTGCGCGGTCTTTTCGTCGCTTTCTTCCATCGCGGCGAGTTCGCGCGCGAGACGGCTCGACGCCGCTTCGAAGATCTGACGCTCCGAATAGCTCTGCTCGGGCTGGTCGTCGGCGCGGAACAGGTCGCGGGTCACTTCGGCGATCGACACGAGGTCGCCCGAATTGATCTTCGCTTCATATTCCTGCGCGCGGCGCGACCACATGGTGCGCTTCACCTTCGGCTTGGTCGTCAGAACCTGCAGCGCTTCCTTCAGCGTCTTGTCCGACGACAGCTTGCGCATGCCGACGCCTTCGGCCTTGTTCGTCGGAACGCGAAGGGTCATTTTTTCCTTTTCGAAGCGGAGAACATAAAGTTCCAGCTGCATGCCGGCGATTTCGGATTTTTGCAGCTCGATGACGCGCCCCACGCCATGCTTCGGATAAACAACATAGTCACCGACTTCGAAAACGGGAGTGCTTGCGGACATTCAAGTTCCTTTCAGTGGCCTTGCCGGGGAGACGGGGAAGCGCGTGAACAGCTCTGTATCCGGCCCTCTATCGGAGGGGGATTGGGCTGGTAGGGCGGCGCTAGCCAGTCAGCGTGACAAGGAATGGGCTCCATCGGAAACGCCAAGCGTGCCCCAGCCCAAGCGGCGGGAAGAGGCGCAATGTCGGCGTGTTGATATTTATTATAACAGATTCGCAACAAAATTGCCACCCCTGCGCGGAAATGCGCGGGTCAGCGCCTTGACGGCTCCTTACACCCGTTTCAGGTTGAAACGAAAGCATAGATGGAGAGCGGTAATGAAGGATCAAGTCTGGTGGGTCACCGGAGCGTCGTCGGGCATCGGCGCTGCGCTCGCCAAAGCGCTGTCGAAGCGCGGCGCGAAGCTGATCCTGTCGGGGCGCAATGTCGCCGCGATCGAGGCCGTTGCCGCCGATTGCGCGACCGAGACTTTGGTCCTGCCGTTCGAGGCGACCGACTATGCCGCCCTCCCCGCGATCGCCGAGCAGGCTTGGGCGTGGCGCGGCCGTGTCGATGGCCTCGTCAACAACGCCGGCATCTCGCAGCGCAGCCTGGCGATCGAAACCGACTTTTCGGTTTATGAGCGGATCATCGCGGTCGATCTGCTCGCCCCCATCGCGCTCACCCAGCAATTGCTGCCGCGCATGGTCGGCGCGGGCGGCGGACAGATCATCGCCATATCGAGCGTCGCGGGCATCGCGGGCGTGCCGCTGCGCAGCGCCTATTCGGCGGCAAAACATGGTATCATCGGCTATCACGACGCGGTGCGCGCCGAGAATGAGCATCTGGGGCTGAAAGTCCTCGTCGTCGCGCCGGGATCGGTGCGCACCAACGTCAGCCGCAACGCGCTCAGCGCCGACGGCAGCATCCGCGGCGAAAGCGACGCCGCGATCGACAACGGCCTGTCGCCGGACGATGCGGCGGCGCGGATGCTCGCCGCGGTCGATGCCGGCACGCGCGAGCTGGTCGTCGCCGAGGGGGCCGAGGCAGCGATCGCGGGGCTGCGCCGCGGCGATCCCGACGCGCTGTTCGACCGGATGAGCGCGATGGTGCGGGCGGGCTATGCGCAGCAGATGGGGGCCGGCCGCGGACAATAGCGCTGCGCGGCCGGCAGGTCGAATTCAGCGCGCGAACTTGAAATTGGCGACCAGCGGGTCGGCCGCCGGCTTTTTCGGGTAATCGGCATCCGACTGGATATAGGCGGGATTGAAGCGCGCGAGCCAGTTGGCCGCGCCGCCCAACCATTCGATCCGCTCTTCCTTGGTGAAATAAATGCCATAATGGCCGTTCTTCGGCTGCTCGATATATTCGAAATCCGTGCCCTGCTGCTTGCCGCTCCCCTTCAGCCGCGACACCAGCGTGCGCGCCTGCGCGATCGGTACGCGCGGATCGCGCACGCCGTGGACGATCAGGATCGGCGCCCATTTGCCGTCGGTGTTGCGCGCCGGCGACACGTCGGACAGCGACGACGCGCCCTTGGCAAGATAGTTCGCGCCGAACGAACCGAGATAGTCCTGGTCGTAATCGCGCATCATCGGCAGGTCATAGACGCCCGCTCCTGCGATCGTGCACCGCCAGCGAGCGGCATCGCGCTGTGCCGCGCGCGCCGCCGCATAGCCGCCATAGGACCAGCCCATCACGCACGCGCGACCGGCATCGACGACGCCCTGCGCCGCCAGATGGTCGACGACGTCGTTGAGATCGTCCTGCATCCGCGTGCCGAAGCCGTCCGAGCGCCCCGCCTTGACGAACGCATTCCCGTAGCCACCCGAACCGCGATAGTTGGGCTGGACCACGACATAACCCTGTTCGGCGATCGTCTGCGCCCACTGGTCGTATGACGCATAGTCGCGAACACCATAGGGGCCGCCGTGGGTCAGGACGACCACCGGCAGCTTCTTCTGACCGGCGCGCAGGCGCGGGGTCGTCAGGATCGCCTCGATCTCCAGCCCGTCGCTCGCCTTGTACCGGATCGTCTTGACGGGGTTCAGCTTGCCGTCGCCCAGTGCGTCGCTCGCATGCCCGATCAGCGAAAATTTCCCGCTTTCGACGTCGTAAAGATAATAGCTTCCAATCTGTTCGGGACTGGCCATCGACACGATCAATCGCTTGTCGCCGTCATCGCTGCTGACAATGACCGCGTTAGCCTCGCCGAAATCCTCCGCAAGGAATTTCTGGACGGCGGCAAGGCGTTCGTCAGTGAATTTGCGCCGAATACGATCGGTGGCATAGGCATAACCGACGATCCCGTCACGATCCTCGTTGGGGATGGCGGTGCCGACGTCGTATCCGGGAATCGAGAACAGCTTCTCTAAGATCTCCATCGTCGCCAGATTGGCTTTGTAAATCGCCCGATAGCCCTCGTGATTGCTCGATACGATCGCCATGTCGGGCGCGTTCAAAAAAACGAGCGGCCGGATGCCCGCGCTGGTGAAATTCTTGTCGATGACCTTCTGCACCGTCCGGAAATTTTCGCCCGCGTTGCTGCGATAGAGATAACGCTGTTCGCCGCTGTCGCGATCCGATCCGATCCCCATGCGCACTACCCCGTCGCCGTCGGCGGCCCAGCTGTCCACGATCGGATTGGTCCGCTGCACATTTTCGAGCACTTTGCCCGTCGCGACATCGACCCAATCGACCTGATAACTGAACATCCTCTCGGTATTGCCGTCGTCGATCTGGCGGCCGAGCAGGATGCGCTTCTTTTCCTTGTCGATATGCAGGATGTTCGAGGCGTCGGCGGTGGCCTGGTCCCAGGCGAGCGGGTGGGTCTTGCCGGTTTCGGTGTCATAGGCGGCGAGACGCAGAATATCGACGCGCTGGCCGAAGGCGGCGACAAATTCGCGCGATGCCAGCTCGAGGATCAGGTAGCGGTCGTCGACCCAGCGATAGCTCGTCACATCGCGCTGCCCCGCTTCCTTGAAAGTGGAAGCGCGCGCAAAAATCTGAGGCTTCGAGCCAGGTTTCGACAGGTCGAGGACGGCATAGCCGAACTCGTTGCCGGCACCGAGCGTCATCGCGATCTTGGTGCCGCCCGGCGACATCTGCAAATCGCTCATCAGCGGCAGCGACGCGAGCGTGTCGAGACTGACCTTTTCGGCCACCGGCTTTCCCGGCGTCGTCTGAGCGACGACGCCTGCCGGCAGCGCTGCGGCCGATAGCAGGAGCGCGGCAACGAACATCTTCTTGGGCATATTCCCTCCGTATCGCGTCGCCGAAGCGCGCAACCCACTGGCTTTCCGACCGATTGGCAAGCCTTCCCTCGGCCGCGAGACTATGAAAGCCGTCCGCGGTTGGCAACAAAGGAAGTTGAAATCGAAACCGGAAAGGCCCCGCCGGATCGCTCCGGCGGGGCCGCTCCTTTGCCCGCGACGGCGGCCCGGCCTACGCCGCGCCGTGCGCCAGCGCTGCGAGGAGCAGGATCGCCACGATGTTGGTGATCTTGATCATCGGGTTGACCGCCGGCCCCGCGGTGTCCTTGTACGGATCGCCGACGGTATCGCCGGTGACCGCGGCCTTATGGGCCTCGCTGCCCTTGCCGCCGTGGTTGCCGTCCTCGATATATTTTTTCGCATTGTCCCACGCGCCGCCGCCCGAGGTCATCGAGATGGCGACGAACAGCCCGCCGACGATCACGCCGAGCAGCAGCGCGCCGAGCGCTTCCAATGCCGCCGCCGGACCGGCGACCGCGCGGATCACGAAGAACACGACGATCGGCGCGAGCACCGGAAGCAGCGACGGAACGATCATTTCCTTGATCGCCGCCTTGGTGACGAGGTCGACGGTGCGGGCGTAATCGGGGCGGCTGGTGCCGTCCATGATGCCCTTGTTGTTCGCGAACTGGTCGCGCACGTCCTTCACCACGTCGCCCGCCGCCTTGCCGACCGCGGTCATGCCGAGCGCACCGAACAGGTACGGCAGCAGCGCGCCGAGCAGCAGCCCGACGATGACATAGGGCGACGAGAGCGAGAAGGTCAGCGGCGCATCGATGCCGAGCGCGGCCGAATATTCGCTGATGTCGGCGGTGTAGGTACCGAACAGCACCAGCGCCGCAAGCCCGGCCGAACCGATGGCATAGCCCTTGGTCACCGCCTTGGTCGTGTTGCCCACGGCGTCGAGCAGGTCGGTCTTTTCGCGCACGCTGTCGTCGAGGCCCGCCATTTCGGCGATGCCGCCGGCGTTGTCGGTGACGGGGCCATAAGCGTCGAGCGCGACGACCATGCCTGCAAGCGCGAGCATCGCGGTGGCGCCGAAGGCGATGCCAATGATGCCCGCAACCTGATAAGCGACGATGATGCCGACGCAGATGACGAGCGTCGGCAGCGCGGTCGATTCAAGGCTGATGGCGAGGCCTTGGATCACATTGGTGCCATGACCCGTTTCCGACGCCTTGGCGATGCTGCGCACCGGACGATAGTTTGTGCCGGTATAATATTCGGTGATCCAGATGATCAGCCCGGTGATCGCGAGGCCGAGCAGCGAGCAATAGAAAAGGTCGCTGCCGTTGAAGTCGGTGCCCGCGATCGTCGCGCTCATGTCCCCAAGCGCATATCGGGTCGAGAACCAGATCGCCGGGATCGAGAGGATCGCGGTGACGAGGAAGCCCTTGTACATCGCGCCCATGACATTGTTCGACGAGCCGAGGCGGACGAAGTAGGTGCCGATGATCGAGGTGATGATGCACACGCCGCCGATCAAGAGCGGCAGGCTCATCAGCGGCACAAGCGCGTCGCCCGCGCCCTTCAGCAGCAGCGCGATCAGCACCATCGTCGCGCCGACGGTGACGACATAGGTTTCGAAAAGGTCGGCCGCCATGCCCGCGCAGTCGCCGACATTGTCGCCGACGTTATCGGCGATCACCGCGGGGTTGCGCGGATCATCCTCGGGAATGCCCGCCTCGACCTTGCCGACGAGGTCGGCGCCGACGTCGGCCGCCTTGGTGAAGATGCCGCCGCCGAGACGCGCGAAGATCGAGATCAGCGACGCGCCGAAGGCCAGCGCGACGAGCGCATCGACGACGGTGCGATCCTCGCCGCCGACGGTAAAGCCGCCGGGGCCGATCAGATACCAGAAGAAGACCGAGATCGCGAGCAAGGCAAGCCCCGCCACGAGCATGCCGGTGATCGCGCCGGCGCGGAACGCCATCGTCAGGCCCGCCTGCAATCCGGTCTGCGCCGCAGCAGCGGTGCGGACGTTGGCCTTCACCGAGATGTTCATGCCGACAAAGCCCGCAACGCCCGACAATATGGCGCCGATGAGAAAGCCGACGGCCGAGATCGGGCCGAGGAACAGCCCGACCAGAATGGCGACGACGACGCCGACGATGGCGATGGTGCGATATTGGCGGCCCAGATAGGCCTTGGCGCCTTCCTGGATGGCGCCGGCGATTTCCTGCATCTTCTCATTACCCGCCGATGCGCTGAGCACCTGCCGCGAGGTAATGAATCCATAGAGCACAGCCAAAAGGCCGCACGCTATCGCGATCAAAACCGGATTCATGCGTGTTGCTTCCTTCCCATGAGAAGGGCGACGCAGAAGATAGCAGTCGAGCACGTCCGACTTATTGATGCCGGTTCGCTCTCTCCCCTGATGCGACCGCCCCAAATTTGGACGCCGAGTTATGGGAAGAAAGAATGCGGCGCGCAACCCCGGTTATTCGGCGCTTTTCCGTGCTTTCGGATCAGTGCATGAAGCCCAGCCGCTCGGGCACCGCGATACGCTGGGCACGGTGGGTCAGCATGATTCCCTCGCCCACCCCGGCATGGCCGATCGGCGTCACCGCAACGTCGAGCCCTGCCGCCGCTTCGCGAATGGCGCCAGCCGAACCGGGGTCGGCGGTGAACAGCAGCTGGTAATCGTCACCCGCCGTCGCAGCCGCGAGCCGCGTATCGAGGACGTCGGGCCGCACCGCGAGCAGCGCTGCCGACAGCGGGATCGTCTCGAGCATGATGCCGAGTTCGCAACCGCTCGCTTCGGCCATGCGCTGTCCGTCGATCAGCAGGCCGTCGGAGACATCCATCATCGCGTGGACGTGCGACGCGACGGCCTGCCCGAAGCGGAGCTGCGGTTGCGGACGGCGATAGGCTTCGAGGCAGGTCTCGTTCGGATCGAGCTGCCCCAGTCGCATCGCAAGGCCCAGCCCGGCGTTGCCGATCGTCCCTGTGACCCAGATCTGGTCGCCCGGCCGGACGCCGTTTCGCGCTGGCGCCCCCGTCGCGGGCGCCCTGCCGATCGCGGTCAGCCCGAGGGTGCGCGGCGCGCCTTCGGGAATGCCCACCGTGTCCCCGCCCAAAAGCGGCACTTCGTATCGGCGCAGGACTTCGCCAAGGCCACGGACGAAGGCTGCGTCCCAATGTTCGTCGCCGGTCAGGCTATAGCCGGCAAGCACGCCGAGCGGCGCCGCGCCCTTGGCCGCCAGGTCGGACAGGTTCACCGCGACGAGCTTCCACGCGACATCCTGCGGCCGTTCGTCGGGGAGGAAATGGATGCCCTCGACGATCATGTCGTGGGTGAGGACTAGGTCGCCCAGCACCGCCGCATCGTCGGCAAGCCCACGCGCGGCGGGATCGGTCGCGATGGCGCGCAGGCGGGCGATAAAATCGGCTTCGCTCATATTACCCTCTCGTTCGAGGGATGCTCTCTGTCCGTTCGGGTCGAGCGAAGTCGAGACACCCATCGCCGTAGCGCCAAGCCGAGGGGCATCTCGACTTCGCTCGATGCGAACGGATATCTTATGCGCTGGTTCCCCGCACATCCTTGCCGATCGCGTCGAGCAAGCCGTTCGCGAACCCCGCCTCGCGCTGGTCGAAAAACGCCTTGGCGACATCGACATATTCGCTGACCACGGCGCCGACGGGCACGTCGCCGCGCGCGATCAGCTCATAGGTGCCCGCGCGCAGGATCGCCTTCATCGTGCGGTCGAGCCGGTCCATCGTCCAGCCGCTCGCGAGCCGCGCGACGATCGCCGCGTCGATTTCGTCCGCGCGCGCAAGCACGCCCTTCACGATATCGTCGAAAAAGGGAATGTCGGCATCGGCATATTCGGCGTCCTCGATGATCGCGCCGATGCGGTGCTGGTGGAACTCGTGGATGAGTTGCGCGACCGGCGTCGCTTCCATCTCGTGCTGGTAGAGCGCCTGCACGGCGGCGAGGCGGGCGGCGGAGCGGGATTGGGCGCGTTTGTTCATGGCTTTTCTACTTTAATCGATTCTGGACGCTGAGCGCATGGGCAGGTAGCCCCTCGGCACCCGCGAGCGCGACGGCGGCGGGGCCGATCGCCGCCAGCGACGCTTCGTCGAGCGCGAGGAAGCTCGTGCGCTTCATGAAGTCGGTGACCGACAGCCCGCTCGAAAAGCGCGCGCGGCGGCCGGTGGGGAGGACATGGTTCGGCCCCGCGACATAATCGCCTATCGCCTCCGGCGTCTGGCGGCCAAGGAAGACCGAGCCCGCGTGGCGCACCTTGGCGAAGAGCGCGTCGGCCTCGGCGGGATCGACCGCGAGTTCGAGATGCTCGGGCGCGAGCCGGTCGCACAGGGGAATCGCGTCGGCGAGGCGCGGCACGACGATCACCGCGCCATTGTCGGCCCAGCTCGCCTGCATCGTCGATGCGGTGCTGAGCGTCGGGATGACATGCGCGACCGCCGCCGCGACGGCATCGGCGAAGTCGCCGTCGTCGGTGAAGAGGATCGATTGGCTCGTCGGATCATGTTCGGCCTGGCTCAACAGGTCGGCGGCGATGACGTGCGGTTCGTTCTTTGCGTCGGCGACGACGACGATCTCGCTCGGTCCCGCGACCATGTCGATACCGACGACGCCGTAGAGTTGGCGCTTCGCCTCGGCGACCCACGCATTGCCCGGCCCCGTTACGACATCCACCGGCGCGATGCGGTTGGTACCATAGGCGAGCGCCGCGATCGCCTGCGCGCCGCCGACGCGCCAGATCTCGTCGACCCCGGCAATATGCGCCGCGGCCATCACGACCGGGTTGGTCTCGCCGCCCGGCGTCGGGGTCATCATCACGATCCGCTCGACCCCCGCGACCTTGGCGGGAAGGATGTTCATCAGCACCGACGAGGGATAGGCCGCGCGCCCGCCGGGGACATAGACACCCGCCGCGTCAACCGCGCGCCAGCGTGCGCCAAGCCGCGCGCCCGCGGTGTCGCGATAGTCGCGGTCCTCGGGAAGCTGCGCGGCGTGATAGGCGCGGATGCGGGTCGCGGCGAGGTTCAGCGCATCGCGCAGCCCGGGCGCAAGCGCCTCATAGGCTGCGGCGCATTCGGCTTTCGAAATGCTCCACCCGCTCGCGCCCAAATCGAAGCGGTCGAACTTCGCGGTATAATCGGCGAGCGCCACGTCGCCCTCGGCCTTCACCCGCGCGATGATCGCCGCGACGTCGGCCGACACGTCGGATGCGCTCTCGCGCCGATCATTGACCAGCGCGTCGAACTCGGCCGCAAAGCCGGGATCGGAGGCGTCAAGCCGCCGCATGAGCTGCGGCCTCGCGGAATTTCTCGACCAGCGCCGGCACTTCGGCCGAACGCAGCTTGAACGCCGCGCGGTTGACGATCAGCCGCGCCGACACCTCGCTGATGATCTTCTGCTCGGCGAGGGCATTTTCGACGAGCGTGCGCCCGGTCGAGACGAGGTCGACGATGTGCGAGGCAAGCCCCAGCTTCGGCGCGATCTCCATCGCGCCGTTCAGCTTGATGCACTCGGCCTGGATGCCCTGCGCCTCGAACCAGCGGCGCGTCGTTCCGGGATATTTGGTCGCGACGCGGATATGGCTTTCGCCGAGCCCCGGCGGCGCGCTGCCCTCGGGTCCCGCGAGCGACAGGCGGCAGTGGCCGATACCAAGGTCGACCGGCGCGTAAAGTTCCGAATAATCGAACTCGTCGACGACGTCCGACCCGACGATGCCGAGCTGCGCCGCGCCATGCGCGACGAAGGTCGCGACATCGAAGGCGCGCACGCGGATCAGCGAGATGTGCGGCTGGTTTGTCCCAAAAACTAACGCTCTGCTTTTCTTGTCGAAAAACTCGTCCGAAGGTTCTATCCCGACCCGCGCAAGCAGGGGCAGCGCCTCGTCGAGGATGCGTCCCTTCGGGATGGCAAAGATGATCGGTTCGGGCATAAGCTTGCGCGCCCATAAGCGGCGAGAGGAAAAAGGGCAATGAGCGACCGCTACGACTTCATCGACATGGCCGAAACCGGCCCGAAGGCCGTCCGCACCGCTTTCGCCAATCAGGTCGCCTATTGCCGCCACAATGACGCGCGGGTCACCGCGCGCGTCGTCGCCGCGCTGGGATCGCTGCTCGACAAACCGGCGAGCGAATTCGCGCGCCGCATCGCAGGCTGGCAGGGCGCGCCGCTCGCCGATGCGCTGCCGCTGCGCGCCGCGGGCGGGATTCATGCGCTCCACCTGTCGGGCGCGGCGCACGAGCTCGCGCCCGTCTATGCCGATGCCGAGGATATCAACGACGACGCCATCGTCGCCGGGGTCGTCCGGCGGCACGAGGCAGCGCTGCTCCCGTGGCTCGACGGCCCGCCGCAGACCAATGAGGCGGGACGTTCGTCGAACTTCGTCGCCGCGATGCTCTGGCTCGCCGAGCAGGGCGTGCCGCCGCGCTTCGAATGCTTGGAGATCGGGTCGAGCGCCGGGATCAACCTGATGATCGATCGCTATCATTACGACCTCGGCGGCGTGCATGTCGGGCCGCAGCCGGGCGCTATGACCTTTACCCCCGAATGGCGCGGCCGCCATCCGCCGATGCACGCCATCGAGATCGCGAGCCTCAAGGGCTGCGACGTCGCACCGGTCGATCTGACCGACCCCGCGCAGGCGCTGCGGCTCAAGGCCTATATCTGGCCCGAGCATGAAATCCGCTTCGCGCGCATCGAGGCCGCGATCGCCGAGGCGCATGCGGCAAAGCCGAATCTGGTCCGCGCCAACGCCGCCGATTTCGTCGAAGCCGAGCTCGCAAAGCCTCAGGTCGCGGGCACGACGCGGCTGCTCATGCACTCGATCGTCTGGCAATATGTCCCCGCCGACCAGCAGGCGCGCGTCACCGCCGCGATGGAAAAAGCGGGCGCGCGGGCGACGCCCGAGCGTCCGCTGGCGTGGGTCGCGCTCGAGGCGAACCGGACGGTGCATCATCATGAATTGGTGGTGCGGTATTGGCCGGGAGGTGAGACGCCGAAGAAACTGGCCCACGCGCATGCGCATGGCGCGTGGGTGGAGTGGCTGGGGTAGCTCCGGACTCGGGGTCGGCTTCGGGGTGGGGAGCTGCCGTTTAGAGAATGCGTCGCCCCCGCGAAGGCGGGGGCCGCTAGCGGCCTTATTCAGCGGCGCCTGCGTAAACCGACAGCGGCCCCCGCCTTCGCGGGGGCGACGGCAGCTTCCGGCCAAAACCCGCCGCTCGCAACCCGCGTCCCATGCTTCAAAGCCGCGCTTCCAGCCGCGCGAGCAGCGCCTGCACCGGCGTCACTGCCGGCGCTTTCCAGCCGGCCTCCATTACCGCGATCCGCTCGAACAACCGCTCGCTGGCGGCGATGATCCGGCGGACCGACGCGTCGAACCCTTCGCAGACATTCCAGTCGGCCGCGACCGGCGCGCCGATCCGCGCCGCGCTGTCGTTTGGCCCGGCGCCCGGATCCCCCGCGAACATCGCGCGGCGGTGGAGTAGCCAGGCGATGACGTGCATCAGCCGCGTCGTCGTCTTCAGCGATTCGCAGGCGAGGCCGATCTGCGCCGCCGCGTTGCCGCGAACACTGCCGAGGTCGCGCTGCGCGGCAAAGGCCGCATGCGCCTCGTCGGCGAGCAGCATCGCCTCGACATAGAGATTTTCGACCTGCGCGCGCTGCACCGGCACATCGATCGCCATCATGTTCATGTCCCCGCCGGCCATGACACCGGAGATGCCATGTCCGCTATCGGGTCCGCAACGTCGGTAACCATGAAATTGAGGGCATCGGACGTCCCGTTTTAATTCAGGCATTTAGGATTGGTCGAGATTTGGCTCAGGCCGAGCCGAAAATGGTGATTTTTCGCGACCCGGAGCGCGGCCTACTTCAGTAGGTGAGCACCGGAAGCGCGGGAAATCGCCATTTGCAGGCCGGCATGGGCCGAATGTCGGCCGATCCTAGGCGATGATGTCGGGCAGCAGTTGATCCTCGCACCAGGCGATCTCGTCGCGCAGCTTGAGCTTGCGCTTTTTCAGCCGCGCGATCTGCAGCTGGTCGGCCGCCGTCCCTTCGCCGAGCGCGATGATCGCGGCGTCGAGGTCGCGATGCTCGATGCGAAGCAGTTCCAGGCGCTGGGTAATTTCCTCGGGGCTCACACGGCCTCCCTGCCACGTTCACCATTAGTCCGCAACGGGGACCGCCTGAGCGAATCGTCACGACATCGGGGCGGTTTCATGTTTTACTTCGTCCTGCCCATCGAGTCGAAAAGGAGAATGCCAATGAGCACGTCGCACCTTTCCACCCTGAAGTCCCGCCACGCGGACCTCGATGCGAAAATTGCGAATGAAGAGCGCCGTCCCGCCCCCGATACCGGAGTCGTCGCGCAGCTCAAGAAGCAGAAACTGAAACTCAAGGAGGAGATGCTCGCGATCGGCTGATCGCCAGCGCTATCGCCCCGCTGATGCCACCCTGTTCAAGGACGCATCAGCGCCGGCGATAGAGGGGCCCCCGCTCGAGGCCCGTGCGCCGCAGATGCGGCGGCAAATCGGACTGCGAAACCACCTGACGACGCACCGCCTGCGGATCGATCGCGCGGTCGAAGGCGATGCCGAACTTGCCCTCGCCGACCCAGATCACGCGCCCGGCGACCGGCCCGATGTTACGCAAGTCGACTTCGACCGCCGCTCCTTGCGCGACGACGACCTTGCCCTCGGCAAGCATCCCGCCGGGCGATAGGTTGCGCACGCGCACGGTGACGGACCCGCCGCCGCCGGGCAGCGCCAGTTGCGCCTGCATGAACAGGCTGTCGCGATCGGCGCCGCGCGACAGCGCCGCGACCTCCTCGTCCACCGATGCCGGTCTTTGCGAATCCATTTGCGCCCCGTTTCTTTCGTATCGAGGCGCGGAATCTAGGGCCCAGCAGTTGCCGAATCGTAAATGGGGCGCGGAGCCCGCGATCAATCCTCGCGTGAAATCCGTTCGTTACGCTCGTGGCGCTCCTGCGCCTCCAGCGTCATCGTCGCGATCGGCCGGGCCTGCAGACGCGCGAGCGAGATCGGCTCGCCGGTCACCGCGCAATAGCCATATTCGCCCTCTTCGATGCGGCGGATCGCCGAATCGATCTTGGCGATCAGTTTTCGTTGACGATCGCGGGTGCGCAGCTCGATCGCCCAATCGGTCTCGCTCGACGCGCGGTCGGCGAGGTCGGGTTCGCGCAGCGGGCCATCCTGAAGATGCGCAAGCGTCGATTCCGATTCGGACAGGATCGATTTTTTCCAGGCGAGCAGCAGGCCGCGAAAATAATCCTGCTGCCGCTCGTTCATAAACTCTTCGTCGTCGCTGGGGACATAATCCGAATCGAGATTGGACCTGGCTTCACGAAGCGCGTCTGCGCCAACATCGGCAATCTTGGTCGGCATGAGGGGCTCTCGCGTCCTTTCCTGTCACCCGGCGGGCCGCAAGCGGCTTAGGGAGTGGCGCGCCTATAACCAGCCACCGCCCGCGATACAAGCGCCGAAGCTGCCGATAGCGACTTGGCGTGAAGCGGCGATGAACCGTCTGTATATTTGGGGTGAATCCGCGGGCCGTCCGGTCACCCCATCGCTCGCACCGGGACGGCGATTTAGGTCCGAAGGTTAACCAATCGCACAGGATTACTGCATTATTCGTGCTGTTTTGGGACAGATATGGCGTTTTTTGTTGATTCCGCGCTCCTTTTCCCGCTCTCGGACAGGTAAACGCGGTTAACGGAATTGCCGCATTCACAAAGCTTTGGCCTTTTGGGTTATAGCGAAGGTGAATTGGGGGTGTCGGTCGAGGGCGCTTCGCACCTGCAACGGGAAAGAAAGAGAAGCCTATGTCTGTTCGAATGGCCCTTGCCAAGCTTTGCGCCTGCACCTGCGGCGGGGCGATCATCGGTAGCGGCGCGATGCAGATCACCGACGTTCCGAAGGCGCGGGCGCAGGTCCAGTCCTGCTCGCCGTGCGTCGCCAAGAAAAAGGTCGTGCGCAAACGCCACGCTGCGCGCAAGCCGGTGAAGCGCGTCCGCCGCGTCGTTACGACGAAGAAGGTGATCCGCACCATCACCCCGCAGACGCAGGTGGTGACGCAGACGATCCCCTTGCCCCCGATCCCCTACGCGCCCTTTCCGCAATCGGGCTGGGAAGGCGGCGGCGGTAGCGGCGGCGGCGTGACGGTCATCGGCGGCGGTTTTGGCGGCGGGTTCGGCGGCGGCTTCTTCGGGGGCTTCTTCGGCGGCAGCTCGGGCGGCGGCAGCAGCGGCAGCATCGTCGTCACCTCGACGACGACGGGCGGCGTGTCGACCTCGACCAGCACCTCGTCGGGGGTCTCGACCTCGACCGGCAGCGTTTCGACGTCCACGGGCGGCGTTTCAACCTCGACCGGCGGCGTGTCGACGTCCACGGGCGGCGTGTCGACGTCGACCGGCAGCGTCAGCACTTCCTCGGGCAACGTGTCGACCTCGACGGGCAGCGTCAGCACCTCGACATCGTCGGGCAATGTGTCGACCTCGACCGGCAGCGTCAGCACCTCGTCGTCGAGCAGCAGCTCATCGTCGAGCTCCTCATCCTCATCCTCCTCATCGAGTTCCTCTTCGTCGGGCGGCAGCTCGCACGGCCATGGCAGCTCGTCGCACGGCGGCAGTTCGGGCGGGTCGAGCAGCAGTTCGTCGTCCTCTTCCTCCTCTTCGTCGAGCAGCAGCACCTCGTCGGGTGCGACCGGTGGCAGCAGCAGCTTCGGCTCCACCGGCAGCACCAGCTCGTCCTCCTCTTCGTCGAGCAGCAGTTCGTCGTCGAGTTCCTCGTCGAGCTCGGGCGGCAGCACCAGCAGCTCGTCGGGCGATCCGACCCCTGTTCCTGCGCCGCCGATGATGCTATTGTTCGGGGCAGCAGCAGCCGCGCTTGTGGCGCGCCGCCGCGCTGCGAATCGCAACGACGACGACGCCGACGCGGCTTGAGGAAATCCACTGGCGGTCAGGGGGGCTAACCCGGACCACCGAACTAAGGGCTGCCCCCTCGGGGCGGCCCTTTTTTAACGCCTTCGCCAATCAGTTTGCCAAATGGAAAACCATCTCTATAGTTCACCATATGGCGAACCAACAAACAGCCCTCGATACCGTTTTCCATGCGCTCGCCGACCCGACGCGCCGCGCCGTCGTCAGCCGGCTGCTCACGGGCGCCGCTCCCGTAAAGCGGCTGTCCGAACCGTTCGAAATGGGCCTTCCCGCCTTCCTGAAACATCTCTCGGTTCTTGAAGCGTCGGGGTTGATCCACACCGAAAAGCAGGGCCGTGTCCGCACCTGCCGCGTCGATGCCGCGCGGCTTGCGGCGGCCGAGGGCTGGCTCGCGGAGCAACGCGCCGTCTGGCAGGGCCGCACCGACCGCCTCGCCGCTTTCGTCGAATCGCTAAATCCCCCGGAGGAAAAATCATGAGCAAAAGCGAACTCACCATCGCGCGCCATATCGCCGCGCCGCCGTCGGTCGTGTGGGACGCGTGGAGCGACCCTGCAAAACTCGCGCAATGGTGGATCCCCGCGCCGATCGAATGCCGCGTCGACAAGCTCGACGTGCGCCCCGGCGGCGGTTTCGTGACGCGGATGCGCGAGGGCGGCGGCGACTTCGGGCCGCATGTCGACGGCTGTTTCCTCGAAGCGGTGCCGAACGAACGCATCGTCTTCACGACCGTGCTGACCGAAGGCTGGCAGCCCGCCGAACCCTGGCTCGCGCTGACCGCGATCCTGACCTTCGAGGCGAAGGACGGCGGCACGCTCTATTCGGCGCGCGTGCTCCACAAGAACCCTGAGGACAGCGCGAAGCACGACGAAATGGGTTTCCAGGAAGGATGGGGCACGGCGATCGGCCAGCTCGCGGCGATGCTGGAAAAATAATCCTCCCTGTCGCGCAGCGATGGGGAGGCGGCGGCGGCCTTCGACTGCCTTGCGGGCGCTCAGGATAAACTGCGTCTTCGGCGCAGCGCTGACGGAGGGGCTATGGCGCGGCCCCTCCACCACTCGCTACGCGAGCGGTCCCCCTCCCCATCGCTTCGCGACAGGGAGGATCAGGTGAAGTCGGGCTTGCGCCTTGCACCCCGCAACGCCATAGCGCCGCCATGCACGATATCCGCCTGATCCGGGATGACCCGCAAGCCTTCGATGCCGGCCTCGCGCGCCGCGGCCTCGACCCCTTGTCCGCCGATATTCTTGCCGCCGACGCGTCGCTGCGCGCGCTGCAGACCGAGATTCAGGCAGCGCTCGCGCGCCGCAACGAGGCGTCGAAGCTGATCGGGCAGGCGATGGCGCAGGGCGACAAGGACCAGGCCGAGGCGCTGAAGGCCGAAGTCGCCGAATTGAAGACCTCCCTTCCCGCCAAGGAGGAAGCCGAACGCGCGCAACTGGCGGCGCTGCAGGACAGGCTCGCCGCGCTCCCCAACCTCCCCGCCGATGACGTTCCGGATGGCGAAGACGAAGCGGGCAATGTCGAAATCTCGCGCTGGGGCACGCCGCGCAGCTTCGACTTCAGCCCAAAGGAACATGCCGACTTCGCGCCCGCGCTCGGGCTCGACTTCGAGACCGCGGCGAAAATGTCGGGCGCGCGCTTCGCTTTCCTGAAAGGCCAGATGGCGCGGATCGAGCGCGCTCTCGGCCAGTTCATGATCGACAAGCAGACGGTCGAGGCGGGCTATACCGAATGCGCGACGCCGCTGATGGTGCGCGACGAGGCGGCGTTCGGCACGACGCAGCTCCCGAAATTCCGCGAGGACCTGTTCCAGACCACCGACGGCCGCTGGCTGATCTCGACCTCCGAGATGAGCCTGACCAACGCGGTGCGCGAAGAGATATTGCCCGAGGCCGATCTGCCCATCCGCATGACCGCGCTCACCCCCTGCTTCCGCTCCGAAGCCGGATCGGCGGGACGCGACACGCGCGGCTATATCCGCCAGCATCAATTCTGGAAGGTCGAGCTGGTTTCGATCACCCGCCCCGAGGACAGCGATGCCGAACTCGAACGCAAGACGCGCGCGGCCGAGGAAATCCTCGAGGCGCTCGAGCTGCCGTATCGGAAAATGCTGCTGTGCAGCGGCGACATGGGCTTCGCGGCGCGCAAGACCTACGACCTCGAAGTCTGGCTGCCGGGGCAGGACAGCTACCGCGAGATTTCGAGCTGCTCGAACTGCGGCGACTTCCAGGCGCGCCGCATGAACACGCGTTTCCGCCGCGAGGACGTAAAGGGCAACGAGTTCGTCCATACGCTCAACGGCTCGGGCCTTGCGGTCGGCCGCACGCTCGTCGCGATCCTCGAAAATTATCAGCAGGCCGACGGCAGCGTCGACATTCCGAAGGCGTTGCTGCCCTATATGGGCGGGATCACGAAACTTATCCCTGCGATTTAACATTTTCGTCATGCCGGACTTGATCCGGCATCCATTCGGCGACGGCGTCATGGACCCCGGATCAAGTCCGGGGTGACGAGCAAGGAAAGTCACAATAATGCGCATCCTCCTCACCAACGACGACGGCTATCACGCCCCCGGCATGGCGGTGCTGGAGGCGATCGCGCGGCAGCTTTCAGACGACATCTGGGTCTGCGCCCCGTCCGAGGAACAATCGGGCGCGGGCCACTCGCTCACCCTCTCGCGTCCCGTGCGCATCCGCGAGCATGGGCCGCGCCGCTGGTCGTGTAGCGGCACTCCGACCGATTCGGTGATGATGGCGATCGGCAAGCTGATGCCCGAAAAGCCCGACCTCATCCTTTCGGGCGTCAATCGCGGCGCCAACCTTGGCGATGACATCACCTATTCGGGCACCGTTTCGGCGGCGATCGAAGGGGCGCTCGCGGGCATCCGCGCCATCGCGCTCAGTCAGGTCTATGCCCGCGAAGGCATGGGCGACAGCGTGCCGTTCGAGGCGGCCGAACATTGGGGCGCCAAGGTGCTGGCCCCGCTCGTGACGATGGACATGGCGCCACGCACGCTCATCAATATCAACTTCCCCGCATTGCCCGCCGCCGAGGTCAAGGGCATTCGCGTTACAAGGCAGGGTTTCCACGACTATGGCCGCGGCTCGATCGTCGAGGGCACCGACCCGCGCGGCTATCGCTATTACTGGTTCGGGCTGCACGGCATCGAGCACAGCCTCGGCCATGACAGCGATCTCGAGGCGATCGACGACGATTATATTTCGGTCACTCCGCTCCAGCTCGATCTGACCCACGACGCCTCGCTCGCCGCGCTGCGCGGCGCTTATGGCGGCTAGCGTTACGCGCGCGGCTTTGGCACAAGGGCCGCGATGAGCAAACGGCCGAACCCCAAGCTCCAGATCCAGAGCGGCTTCCACCTGCTGAAGCGCGCAAGCAAATGGCCGGTCTGGGCCGACCTTATCACCCGGCTTGGCGTCGCCTTCCTGTTGATCGGCGTGGTCGTGCTCGTCCACTGGATCGATCGCGATGGCTTGATCGACCATCATGACGGCAAGATCAGCTTCCTCGACGTCGTCTATTTCACGATGATCTCGGTCACGACGACCGGGTTCGGCGATATTGCCCCGATATCGGACCGGTCGCGGCTGATCGAAGCCGTGATCGTCACGCCGATCCGCATCGCGGTGCTCTTCATCTTCGTCGGCACCGCCTATAATTTCGTCATCAAGCGCACATGGGAAAAATGGCGTATGGCCCGCATTCAGTCCAAACTCACCAACCATATCGTCGTACTCGGCTACGGCGTCAGCGGCGGCGAGGCTGTGCACGAGTTGATCCAGCGCGGCACCGACCCGTCGTGCATCGTCGTGATCGACCAGGCACGCAACCGGATCAATGCCGCCGAAGCCGCGGGTTGCAATGTGCTCGAGGGCGATGCGTCGAACGACGACACGCTCGTCGACGTGCGGATCAACGAGGCGCAATCGGTGCTCGTCTCGGCGGGACGCGACGACACCTCCATCCTGATCGTGCTCACCGTCCGTCATCTTGCGCCGAACGTGCCCATCAGCGTCGTCATCCGTGCGCAGGACAATGAACTGCTGGCACGACAGGCAGGCGCGAACAATGTCATCAACCCGGTCAGCTTCACCGGCCTGCTGCTTGCCGGATCGGCACAGGGTGCGCATGTCGCAGAATATATGGCCGACCTTGCCAGCATCGGCGGTCGGGTCCAGCTTCGCGAACGGCGGATCGCCGCCGAAGAGGTAGGGCTTGGCATCGACCAGCTCGCCAGCGGCGGACGCGGCCTGCGCATCTATCGCGGTGGCAAGCCCTATGGCTTCTGGGAGCCCGAAGCACAGCAACTCGCGCATGGCGACATGATCGTCGAGGTCGTCCGCTGCGAAGAGTCCGAAGCAAGCGTTCCCGGCGGCTAGCGCCCCGCCTGCTCCCGCCCCCTGCTAGGCCCGCCAGTAAAGCCAGCCGATGATCAGCAGGCCGCCGCCGACCGGCGTCACCGCGCCGAGCCAGCGCGGCGCGCCCAGCGCCATCGCATAGAGCGTAATCGCAAAGATCGCCGCGCCGCCGAGCAGCATGATCGCCGGTCCGCGCGCGAACCCCATGATGGCGAGCGCCGCGACTGCATGGACCAGTTGATAGACGCCGCCGGTGCGCAGCCACTCGGCCTCCTGCGGCCCCGACGCGCCATGCGCGCCGAACGCGCCCGCCGCGACCGCCATCGCCGCCGAAATCGCCGCAAATGCTCCGATCGCCATATATTCACCCTTTTCGTCCGAACCGCGCGCTCCATGCCCATAAGCGCCGCGCGTGACAAGCGCCGCGAAATCGACTATGGGCGCCGCCAATCATGACAGTCAAAACGCTCCCCTCCCAGCCGAAGGTCGGCATGGTTTCGCTCGGCTGCCCCAAGGCGCTCGTCGACAGCGAACGGATTCTGACCAAGCTCCGCGCCGATGGTTACGGCCTCTCGCCCAACTATGCGGGCGCCGACGTCGTGCTCGTCAACACCTGCGGCTTCCTCGACTCGGCGAAGGAAGAAAGCCTCGAGGCGATCGGCGAAGCGATGGCCGAGAACGGTCGCGTCATCGTCACCGGCTGCATGGGTAACGAGGCCGACGTCATCCGCGCCCGCTTCCCCAAGGTGCTCGCGGTCACCGGCGCGCATCAGTACGAGCAGGTCGTCGACGCCGTCCACGACGCCGCGCCGCCGACGCAGGGCCCGTTCATCGATCTGGTGCCCGAGGGCGGGCTCAAGCTCACCCCGCGCCATTACAGCTATCTGAAGATCAGCGAAGGCTGCAACCACAGCTGCTCTTTCTGCATCATTCCCGACCTGCGCGGTAAACTCGTCAGCCGCCGTATCGATGCGGTGCTGCGCGAGGCCGAAAAGCTCGTCGCCGCGGGGACGAGGGAATTGCTGGTGATCAGCCAGGATACTTCGGCCTATGGCGTTGATATTCGTCACGACCCGCGCCAATGGCACGGCCGCGAGGTGCGCGCACACATGACTGACCTCGCGCGCGAACTCGGCCAGCTCAGGATCGGCGAAGGCCGCGCGCCGTGGGTGCGCCTCCACTATGTTTATCCCTATCCGCACGTCGACGCTGTCATTCCGCTGATGGCCGAGGGGCTGCTGACCCCATATCTGGATATCCCCTTCCAGCACGCGAGCCCGAGCGTCCTCAAGCGCATGAAGCGCCCTGCGAACGAAGCGAAGGTGCTCGAACGGCTAAAGAGCTGGCGCGCGATCGCCCCCGACATTTCGATCCGCTCGAGCTTCGTCGTAGGCTTCCCCGGCGAAACCGAAGAAGATTTCCAATATCTTCTCGACTGGCTAGACGAAGCGCAGCTCGACCGCGTCGGCGCCTTCCGCTTCGAACCCGTTGCGGGCGCCCAGGCCAACGCGCTGCCCGATCCCGTGCCCGAAGAGGTCAAGGAAGAGCGCTATCAGCGGATCATGGCGAAAACCGCTGCGATCAGCGCCGCGAAGCTCGAAGCCAAGATCGGCCGCACGCTGCCCGTGATCATCGACGAGGTCGGCGAAGCCGACGAAGACGGCAGCATCGGCGCCACCGGCCGCAGCCAGGCCGACGCGCCCGAGATCGACGGCCACGTCTATCTCCGCGACGTCGCGGAGACACTGAAGCCCGGCGACATCGTCGACGTCGAGATCGAGGACGCCGACGAGCATGATTTGTTCGGGGCGGTGGTCTAACCGCCGGTTGCCGCCGAGGCGGCCGCCTGCTGTTCCAACCAGCGCTTGCCCGCCGGCGTGACCAGCGAAGAGGGCAGGTCGCGGCCCACCTCGTTGTAGATCGCCGCAACGTCGGGCCGCGACTTGAGCGGCAGAAAATGATCCTCGCCGTCGGTTCGTACCGCCTGCGTCGTGAACTCCTGACCCTGCAAATTGCGCAGCATGTCGGTGCGCAGCGCGGGATCGCGGAGCGATTCGATCACGATTTCCGCCGCGCGGTCGGTGCGTCCGGCGCATTGCAACGCCTCAACCGCCGCCGACGGCGAATCGGCGCGGTTTTTCTCCACGGTGGCGAGCAGCGGCAGCGATTCAGCCTTCCGACCGAGTTTCTCCAGCGCGCAGGCGCGGTCCGCGGCGAGGAACTGCCGCACATAGGGGCTGCCATATTGGCTTGCCACAAAGATGGCACGCTCGGATGCCGCCAACGCCTTCTCCCATTCGCCCATTCTCGCGAGGCGGGCGGTCCGATTCGCCACGAAGTTGACCAGCCAACCATTCTTGTTCGCATCGAACGGGATCGCAGCCATCGCGTCGAACAGCGCGTTCGCTTCCGCTTCGCGTCCCAGTCCATCCAGCGCATTGGTCCGCGAATCAAGGGCCCAGAAATGATATTCGCCCAGCGTCTCAAACTTCGCCGGATCGGCGAAACTCTCGGTCAGTGCCAGCACCTCGTCATAACGGCCGGCCTCGTCGAGCGCGGTGACAAGCGCCGACAGTTTCTCGATATCCTCGGGACTCCGGCGCCGGTCGGCCCGCGCCCTTCCGATATTGGTCTCGAACGCGCTCTCCATGTTCGGCCCCGCGCTGCGTTCAAGCTCGGGCCAGAAAGCGGAATAGCGGCGATCGGCGAGCAGGCGGAAATACCAAAAGGGCTCGGTGATACTGTCAAGCAGCGGCCTCGCGGCCTCGATATTGCCGGCCTCGACCTCGCGCACGAACAAGCTCTCGCGGACATTATCCCGGTCACGGTCAGGCAGGGTCCGGAAGATCGGCGCATTCACGAAGCGGCGGTTCAGGGCCAATGCCAGATCGGGTCGGTCGGCCTCCGCCAGCTTGCGGCCCAGCCAGCGAAAATTGTTGATCGGGTCAGCCAGTCCGCCCGCGTCGGCAGGCTTCATCGCCCCGGCGATCAGGCGGTCGATCGCCGCATCATATTGCTTCGCTTCCAGCGCAATCATCACCGTGGCGATCGGCGCCACGACTGGGCCGTTTACCTTTTCGTTCTGGGTCAGCAGCGCATAGGCCTCATCATAGCGCTTCTCATCGATCGCGCATTGCAAGTCGAACCGCAGCTTGAACGAGACAAAGCTCGGATCGAAAGATTTCCGCCGTACGATCTCCGTCAGGACCGGGACCATGTCTCGGCATGCGCTCGTCCCTTCCGCGGCGTAGAGCGCCGTAGCCCGCTTCAGCAGTGCGTCGTTATCGAGGCTGGCCGGGTCGACTGCGGGCGTCTCGGCTCCCCGCACCCCGGACGACAAAAAAGCGAACAGGAGCAAACCACCGGCCCAGAATCTCAAACCACATCCTCCCCGCCTGATCGCAGACGAACATGAAGCGGTTTGGCCCGCCTGTCAAAAGCCTCCAAGGTCAGAACAGCCGCGTAATCCCGTAAAAAGCCGCCGCGACGACCGCGCTCGCGGGTATGGTGATGAACCAAGCCGCGACGACATTGCCCGCGACGCCCCAACGCACCGCGCTCGCACGGCGCGCGACGCCGGCGCCGATGATGCTGCCGGTGATCGTGTGCGTCGTCGAAACCGGAATGCCGAGCAGGCTCGCGGTGAATACCATGATCGACCCCCCGGTCGAGGCGGCGAAACCCTGATGGTGCGACAGCTTGGTGATGCGGCCGCCCATCGTCTCGATGATCTTCCACCCGCCCGACAGCGTGCCCAGGGCGATCGCGATATAGCAGGCGAAGGCGACCCAGTGCGGCACATGGAATTCGCCCGACAGATAGCCGGTCGAATAGAGGAGGACCGCGATGATCCCCATCGTCTTCTGCGCGTCGTTGAGCCCGTGGCTCAGCGAATAGGCAGCCGACGAGAAGAGATGGAGAGTACGGAACGTGCTCTCCGCAAACTTCGCGGTGGCGCGGCGGAGCGCCCAACTGCTGATCAACATCACCAGCATCGCGAGGAACATGCCGAGCATCGGCGACAGGAAGATCGCGATGACCGTCTTGTTGAGCCCGGTCCACTGGATGCCTTCAAATCCCGCATGGGCAACGCCCGCGCCGACGATCCCGCCGACGAGCGCGTGGCTCGACGAAGAGGGAATGCCCTTGAGCCAGGTGACGACATTCCAGAACATCGCGCCGACCAGCGCGCCGAACACGACCGCCGGCGTCACCAGATCCTTGTCGATCAAGCCCGCGCCGATCGTCTCCGCCACCTTGTGCAGCGCCGGGAAAGCAAGGCTGAGGAAATAGGCGGCGAAGTTGAAGAAGGCGGCGAACAGCACCGCCTGCACCGGACGCAGCAAGCGCGTCGCGACGACGGTCGCGATGCTATTGGCGGCGTCGTGCAGACCGTTCAGAAAGTCGAACGCCAGCGCGAGGACGATAAGGCCGGCGAGGAGCGGGAAAGCGAGTTCGTGCATGAAGGACGCCCCCGCTTATGCGTGGTCGATGACCAGGCCGTCGATTTCGTTCGCGACATCCTCGAAACTGTCGGTGACGCGTTCGAGATGGCGGAACAGCTCGCGCGCGATCAGGAAGCGCGTCGGATTCGCCTCGCCATGTTCGCGGAACAGACGCTTGAGCCCCGCGGCGTGGATTTCGTCGGCATGGCCCTCCATCCGCACCAGCCGTTCGGTGAGTTCGTGGAGGCGCGGGCCGTTGGCGCCAATGTTGCGGAGCAGCGGTAGCGCCTCGGCGGTCAGGCGCGCGGCATCGACGATGATGCCCGCGATGTCGCGCATCTCGGGCTCGAACTCGGTGACGTCGTAGAGGTCGACCGCACCCGCGGTCTTCTGCATTTCGTCGATCGCATCGTCCATCGAGGCGATTAGATCGGTGATCGCGCTGCGGTCGAAGGGGGTCAGGAAAGTACGGCGGACGGTCTGAAGCACTTCGCGCGTAATCGCGTCGGCATCATGCTCGCGCTCGATGATCTCCTGGACATGGTCGGCCATGCCCTCCCCGCCCTGTAGCATCCGCGACAGCGCGTTCGCCCCCGCGACGAGCGTCGCCGCGTGGCCTTCGAACAATTCGAAGAAATTTCCCTGTCGCGGCAGCAAACGCTGAAACCATGCGAACATGCGGCTTACCCCTGTCTTGTCACTCATATTCTGAACCACGTCGCGCGGCTGCGCGACGGCGCGGAAGCCGCCATCGCCGAAGGAACGGATCAGCGCCTGCAAATCGGCCTCGTCGACCGCCTTCGCGGCCTCGCGGAACGAGAACCATTTGCGTTCGCGCTCATCCATTTCCTTCCACTCGTCGAGTTCGTTGGTCACCGCGAGCGGAAAGACCTCGACATTGTACATGATCGACGCGCCGTTCGCGCGGCGCTTGCGATATTCATAGCTGCCGATTGGCGTCGGACAGACCGCGCCGATCACGCCCGCCTCTTCCTCAGCTTCGATCGCCGCGGCAGCGTGGCGCGTCATCCCGTTGAGCGGATTGCCTTTCGGCACCACCCAGCGCTTCGTTTCGCGCGAGGTGATCAGCAGGATTTCGGTCGGGCCGTCCTGCTGAGGGCCGCCGAATCGATAGGGCAGGACCGCGATCTGGCGCATTTAGATCAATCCTTTCCTATAGTTGATGCGGCGCGATGGCAGATTGATGACAATTGGGTTTCGCCCCTATGACAATAATGTGACAGCCACAAGGGACGGCGCCTCGCAAACCCCTACTTTCAGGGCTGTCAATTCGATTGCAAAATGCAACGCGGTGCGTAAGCTGCCACCCAAAAGCAGACGGGAGACGAGATGATGGCAGGCACGGCGACGATGGAACGCCCCGTGGACGCAAAGGCTGCACCGGTCGATCAGGATGTGCTGATCGTCGGCGCCGGCATTTCGGGCATCGGCATGGCGGTGCATCTACAGATGAATTGCCCCGACCGCAGCTTCGCCCTCGTCGAACGCCGTGAACAGCTTGGCGGCACCTGGGATCTTTTCCGCTATCCCGGCATCCGTTCGGACAGCGACATGCACACGCTCGGCTTCATCTTCGAACCGTGGAAGCATGAAAAATCGATCGCCGACGGCCCGGCGATCCTCGAATATCTGAACCGTATCGTCGACGAGCGCCATATCCGCGAACGCATCCGCTTCGACCGCAAGGTCGTCGGCGCCGACTGGGACAGCGCCGCCGCGCGCTGGACGGTGACGATGGAGGACAGCGAAGGCGCGACTTCGACAACCACCGCGCGCTGGCTTTATCTCGGGTCGGGCTATTACGACTATGACGAGCCCTTCGACGCGGGATTCGCGGGGCGCGAGGATTTCCAGGGCCAGATCATCCACCCGCAATTCTGGCCGAAGGATCTCGATTATCAGGGCAAGAAGGTCGTCGTGATCGGGTCGGGCGCGACCGCGGTGACGATCGTCCCCTCGATGAAGGGGGCGGCGCACGTCACGATGCTCCAGCGGACGCCGACCTGGTATTTCATCCGCCCGGCCAAGGACGGCTTCGCCAACTTCCTGCGCAAATTCCTGCCCGAAGAGCTCGCTTACAAGATCACGCGCTTCAAGAATGTCCGGCTGCAGGACATCGCGTTTCGCCGCGCGCGCGAAAAGCCCGAGAAGGTCAAGGAGTTCCTGACCAAGAAGCTGAAGGCGAGCCTTGGCGACCATTATGACGCCGAAGCCTTCACCCCGCCCTACAATCCGTGGGAGCAGCGGCTGTGCCTCGTCCCCGACGCCGACTTCTTCGAAGCGATGAAGGCAGGCGAGGCATCGGTCGTGACCGATCATATCGAGAAGTTCGACGCCTCGGGCATCCAGTTAAAGTCGGGCAAGCATCTCGACGCCGACATCATCATCACCGCGACGGGCCTGAAACTAGCGGTCGCGGGCAAGATTCCGGTGCGGGTCGACGGCGCGCCGATCGATTGGCACGATCATTTCTATTACAAGGCGTGCATGTTCTCGAACGTCCCGAATTTCTCGGCGGTGTTCGGCTATCTCAACGCAAGTTGGACGTTGCGCGCCGACATCGTGTCCGAATATGTCTGCCGCGTGCTCAACCATATGCGCGATACCGGGACGACGGTTGCGACCCCTGCTCTCGCCGATCCAGCAAGCCTCGAAGAGGAAAATGTCTTCGACTTCTCGTCGGGCTATATCCAGCGTTCGCTGCACATCATGCCCAAGAGCACGGCTGCGCTGCCGTGGCGGCTCAGCCAGAATTATGTGCAGGATCGCATCGACATGCGCACCGGTGCGATTGCCGACGGCGTGCTGACCTTCAGCAATGCGAAGGCCACGGTGACAACAGCCCCCGCGGAGCTCGAAGCCGCAGAGTAAGGTCAGGTAGTCGCCCCCGCGAAGGGCGTTTCAGAGTCACGTGCCTCTGAACGCGGCCGCCGGAGAGGTAGCGCAAGGCCGATAGCGGCCAGTTAAGGGTTGGACATGTCTCCGGCATGTCCAAGGATTGACCGGGGGACAATCCGGCCCTTCACTCCTTCGCGGGGGCGACGTGAAATCGGCGGACCCGATCGGTCCTAATCGACGTGCTCGGGCTTGCCTTTGGTCGAGCCCTTGGCGAAATCCTCGAGCTGTTTTTCGGTCATGCTGTCGACCATCTGTTTCGACGCGCCCTTGAGCTTTGACTTGGGCGTGTCGCCGCGTTTGGCGCTGAGCGCGGCACCGGCGGCCTTTTGTTGCGCTTTAGATTTGGCTGGCATGGCGTTTCTCCTTTGCCGCCCCGCTAGCCATTAACGATTGTGCCGCCGTTGGGATGCAGCACCTGACCCGACATATAGCTACTGTCGTCGCAGGCGAGGAACAGGAAGCAGGGCGCGACCTCATTGGGCTCACCCGGCCGTTTCATCGGCGTGGCCTCGCCAAAGGTCGCGACCTTTTCGGCGGGCGCACCGCCGCGCGGGTTGAGCGGGGTCCAGATCGGGCCGGGCGCGACGCCGTTTACGCGAATGCCCTTGTCGATCAGATTTTCGCTCAACGAACGGGTGAAGGCGGTGATCGCACCTTTGGTGGCGCTGTAATCGAGCAGGCCTTTCGACCCCTGATACATCGTGACGCTGGTGCAATTGACGATCGCCGAACCTTTTTTGAGATGCGGCAGCGCCGCCTGCACCAGATAGAACATGCCGAAGATATTGGTGGCGAAGGTCTGTTGCAGCTGATCCTCGCTGATGTCGCGGATATCCGCCGCCGGATGCTGTTCGCCGGCGTTGTTGACGAGTATGTCGAGGCGGCCGAGTTTCTCGACCGTCTGCGCGACGATCTTTTCGCCCGCCTTCGGCTTGCCCACATCGGCCTTGATCGCGATCGCGCGCCGCCCTTCGGCCTCGACGATCGCGGCGGTTTCGACGGCATCGGCGCTGTTCTCGAGGTAGACGACGGCGACGTCGGCGCCCTCGCGCGCAAACAGCGCGCAAACCGCGCGGCCGATGCCGCTGTCGCCGCCCGTCACGATCGCCACCTTGCCGTCAAGGCGCCCCGATCCCGGATAGCGCGGCTGCCATTTCGGCGCACGATCGAGGTCGGCTTCGCGGTCGGACGGCGGCTTGGCGATCGTCTTGCCGCTGCCCACGTCGCGGCGCAGCTTCGCCGCCGCGCTTCGCTTGCCCTTCTTTTCCTTCGTGCTTTCGCCGACCTTGCCGGCTTTGGGCTGCTTCGCCATGGCTTGTCCTTGTTCAGTTGATAGGGAGAAAGTCGCGCGCGAACTCGTCTTTCACGACCTTGACGAGCGCGCCGGTCATCGGGACATTGATCTTGTAGCTACCCTCGGCATAGGCGCCGATTTCATAAGGCGCGATCGCGATCGTCAGCCGGTCGAGATAGCGCCCGTCGGACGAGCCGAGCCACAATGTCTGCGCCGACGCCGGTGGACATTTGGCGAAAACGCTGTCGGGCGCTTCCTCGATCCCCTTCGCCGCCTTCGCGCGTTTGATCCCGGCGCAGAAGCCGTCGCGGATCGCCGAGTCGAACGCCGCGCTGCTTTCGAACAGGTCGACCGGCTTCATCCGCTTGCGCCGATTACGATCCCAGATCAGCGTGTCGAATGTCTGCATGCCGTGCGCGCCGCCCGAATAGGTTCCGATCTCCGCCGACAGGCTGAGAAAGCGCGGGGTACTGGTGACGCGCTGCCAAGTCTGAAGGTGGCTATGCTTGCGATAGGGGAAGCCCTCCTTTTCCGCTGCTTCCTTGTCGCGCCGCGCCGCCGCGATCAGCGCCTCGCGTTTCGTTGCCCGGTCCTTGTCGAGCATTTTCGCCAGTTCGGGAATCCGCGCGGCGTCGGCGGGATAGGCGTATGCGAATTCGATGAGGTCGGTGTTTTCGCTGACGTTCGACGCCGCCGCGCCCTTCGCTGCTTCGTCGGCAGCGGCCTCGGGCGGTGCGCCGGGCACCGATGCCGCGGCGACCTTTTCCGCTTTGGTCGGCTTTTCTTCGGAACAGCCCGCCAGCAACAGCGCGCCGACAAGGATCGGGATGGCGTTTCGCCAATGTGGGTCGGTCATCATGCGGACATAACGCCGGGAATCGACAAAATATCCACGGCGGCCTAGCACGGCCCGCATGACCGACTATTCCGACCTGATCCAGCCCGACAAGGGACAGGATGCCCGCACCATCCATCTCGTCGACAAGAAGGGCTATGACGAATGGCTGAAAGGCCGCAGCGCGCGCGAACGCGCGCATCTGGCGGCGGTGGGCTTCAAGCCCGACGCGTTCGTCCACGCGATCCTGCCCGGCGACGATCCCGAAAAATGGGCCGTCGTCACCACCGTCGCCGATGTCGCGAGCCTGTCGGCCTGGTGCCTCGCGAAGCTGGGGCAGATTTTGCCCGAGGGCCGCTACCGGCTCGAAGGCCAGCAGCCGGGCAAGGCGCTGTTCGGCTGGATGAGCGGGCAGTATCGTTTCGACGCCTATAAATCGAAGCCGTCCACCAAAGGCCCGCGCGTCCTGCTGACGACCGACGTCGGCGCGATCGCGCCGCTGGTTGCCGAAATGCGCGCGGTCGCGCTCGTCCGCGACCTCGTCAACACGCCCGCCGCCGACATGGGGCCCGCCGCGATCGAGAAGGCGGCCGAGCGCATCGCCAAGACGCATGGCGGCAAGCTCTCCGTCACCAAGGGCGAGGCGCTCGAACAGGGCTATCCGATGATCCACGCGGTCGGCCGCGCCGCGGCGAAGCATCACGCGCCGCGGCTGATCGAGATCGAGTGGGGCAAGGAGGATCATCCGCGCATCGCGCTCGTCGGTAAGGGGATCAGTTTCGACAGCGGCGGGCTCGACATCAAACCCGCGGCGGGAATGCGGCTGATGAAGAAGGACATGGGCGGCGCCGCGCATGTGCTCGCGCTCGCCGAACTAGTGATGGCGAGCGGGCTGCCGGTGCGCCTCCACTGCCTCGTCGCGGCCGCCGAAAATGCCATCTCGTCCGACGCCTTCCGCCCCGGCGACGTGCTGAAGAGCCGCAAGGGGCTGACGGTCGAGATCGGCAACACCGATGCCGAAGGCCGGCTTGTGCTCGGCGACGCGCTCGCCAAGGCCGGCGAAGGCAATCCCGAGTTGATCGTCGATTTCGCGACGCTGACCGGCGCGGCGCGCGTCGCGCTCGGCCCCGACCTGCCGCCGCTGTTCGCGAACGACGACGATCTGGCCGAAGCGATGCTCGCGGGCGGGATCGAGCGCGACGATCCCCTGTGGCGCATGCCATTGTGGGACGGCTATGCCGACCTGCTCGAAACCGACATCGCCGACCTCGGCAATGCGGGCAGTTCGCCCTTCGCCGGCTCGATCACCGCCGCGCTGTTCCTGAAACGCTTCGTCCCCGAAGCCACCGTTTGGGCGCATCTCGATACCTTCGCCTGGCGTCCCTCGGCCAAGCCCGGCCGGCCCAAGGGCGGCGCGGCGCTGGGGTTGCGCGCGGCATGGGCGATGCTCCAGGCGCGCTACGACCGGCGCGTCAAAAGCTGATCATTCTTGATAATGCAGGCCCTGCTGGTCTAATGGCCCGCGATTGTCCGCGCCCGGCGGACCTCGGGTTTCAACAGGACGGCAAGTGACAGCAGATAGCGGCGAACATTCAGCGGCAAATCGCGTGCGTATGGGACGTCCCGGCGCTGCGGGCGCAGGCCGTGACCGGTTCGGTTTGACCGGAACGTCGCAGCATTTCGATCCGCGCGTCGTCGCGATCCGTCCCGACCTCGCCGATATCGCCGTCGCCGGCACGCATTTCGCGCCGCATTATGCGGCGCCGATGATGCGCAGCGGCGTCCTCCCGGCCGCGGCGCTGCGCGCATCGCCGTCGGTCGATGCCGACCAGACGAGCGAGTTGCTGTTCGGCGAGGGTTTTGCCCTGCTCGACCTCACCGGCGGCTGGGCCTGGGGCTATTGCCTCGCCGACCATTATGTCGGCTACCTCGCCGCCGAAGCGCTCGCCGCGCCGATCGCGCCGACGCACCGCGTCGAAATGATCGAAGCGATGCTCCACAGCGCGCCCGACGCCGCGAGCGGCGGCCCCGCCGTCCTGCCGCGGGGGGCGCTGGTGATGGGCGAGGTCGAGGGCGAATGGCTCGCAACCTCGCACGGCTATCTGCCGCTCGCGGCGCTGGTCGAAGTGGTGACCGGGGACAGCGACCCCGCCGAACTGGCTGAACAGATGATCGACGTCCCTTATCTTTGGGGCGGACGCACTGCGAAGGGAATCGACTGCTCGGGCCTCGTCCAGCTCGTGTGGGGTGCCGCGGGCGTCCAGCTCCCGCGCGACAGCGACCTCCAGCTTGCCGCCCTCGGCCCCGACAAGGATGTCGATCCGGCGGCGCTCGCGCGCGGCGACCTGGTCTTCTTCCCCGGCCATGTCGGCATCATGGCCGACGACAAGAACATCATCCACGCCAGCCGACGATGGATGGCGGTGAAGGCCGAACCGCTGGCCGACGTCATCGCGCGTTCGGCTGCAAAGGATCATGATCCGCCGGTGAGCGGATATAAAAGACTGCGATAACATATGACACAGACGGTTTTCATCGACGGCGCGGCGGGTACGACGGGCCTCGAAATCGCCGAGCGCCTTGCGGGGCGAAGCGAATTTTCGCTGATCACGCTGGATGAGGCGCGCCGCAAGGATGCCGCCGCGCGGCGCGAGGCGCTGAACGATGCCGATTTCGTCATCCTCTGCCTGCCCGACGACGCCGCGCGCGAAGCGGTGGCGATGATCGGCAATGACCGCAGCCGCGTCATCGACGCATCGACCGCGCATCGCATCGCGCCGGGCTGGGTCTATGGCTTTCCCGAAGTCAGCGGCCATGACGCCGTCGCCGCCGCAGCGCGCGTGTCGAACCCCGGTTGCTATTCGACCGGCTTCATCGCGCTCGTCGCCCCGCTGGTGCGCGCGGACCTGCTGCCCGCCGACTGGCCCTATATCTGCCATGCGGTCAGCGGCTATTCGGGCGGCGGCAAGGCCTTGATCGAACGGTTCGAACAGGACCGCGACATCGCATGGCGCGGCTATGCGCTGGCGCTCGGCCACAAGCATGTGCCCGAAATGCAGGCGCGGTGCGGGCTGTCGATCGGCCCGCTTTTCTCGCCTGCCGTGATCCCCACGCATCGGGGCATGGTCGTCGAGGTGCCGCTGCCGCTGAACGCGATGCCGACCGCCGCAGCGCCCGACGCGCTCCGCGCCGCGCTTGCGAACTTTTACGGCACAAGCCCGATCGTCGTCATGGGCGCCGCGCCCGAAAGCGGCGAAATGCTGCTCCGCGCGTCCGACCCCGGCGACGATCGCATCGAATTGTTCGTATTTGCGAATGCAGACGCCAGCCAGGCCCGGCTCGTCGCACGGCTCGACAATCTGGGCAAGGGCGCGAGCGGCGCGTGCGTCCAGAACCTCAACATCATGGCGGGCTTGCCCGAGACCGCGGGCCTGCGGCTGTAAGGTCTAATGCACCGTGTCGAGGATATCCTCGACCGACAAATAGGTAATCAGCCTCTCGATCTGGCGCCAGCGCGCGAAATGGAGATGATTGCCAAGCGCGCGATATTGCTCGGCGCGCGCGGCGGCCGCGAAACCGGCTTCCTCGCCATGCAGGGTGATCAGCGCATGGGCATCCTCGACCGCGGCACGATCGGCAAGAAAGGGGGCTGGCAGGTGCATCGGTTCCTGGTCCGTTACTCGAACCCTTCTCCTACGCGCCGCACCTCACCGCGCCGTTCCCAACCGTGATGAACGGACAGGTAAGGTTAATCGCCAGCCCTTGCCGGTTAACCATTCGTCCGCGCGCGCTATCCCTTTGACGCCGCGCGCCGCCCGTGTAGACAAGACGCCATGCGCAAGATCCTGAAATATGCCGCCCTCGCCCTGCTGGTCCTGCTGATCGCCGGCGGCATCACGCTTTATGTCATGTCGCGGCCCGATGTGGCGCGCTTCTCGACCGCCGAACTCAGCGGCCGGGTGCCGGTGATGGCCTCGCAGCGCACCGAGACATTTCCGACGATCAACGTGCCCGAGGCGACGAGCTGGCCCGCGGGCCAGGCGCCGCGCGCCGCGCAAGGACTGACGGTCGCGCGCTTTGCCGAGGGTCTCGACCATCCGCGCACGATGCTGGTGCTGCCCAATGGCGATGTGCTCGCCGCCGAATCGCAGAGCCCGCCGCGCAAGGACGGCGGCGTGCAGGGCGCGGTGATGAAGAGCCTGATGGGCAAGGGCGGCGCGGGACGCCGTCCGTCGGCGAACCGCATCACCCTGCTCCGCGATGCCGACGGCGACGGCAAGGCCGAGGTGAAGACCGCCTATATCACCGGCCTCAACTCCCCCTATGGCATGGCGCTGGTCGAGGGCACGCTCTATGTCGCGAACACCGACGCGCTGCTCGCCTTTCCCTATGTCGAGGGCGAGACCAAGATGAGCGGCAAACCGGTGAAGGTCGTCGATCTGCCCGCGAAAGGCACCAACCGCCACTGGACCAAGAGCCTCGTCGCGGCGCCCAATGGCTGGCTCTATATCGGCGTCGGCGCAGATTCGAACATTGGCGAGGCGGGCATGAACCGCGAGTTCCGCCGCGCAAGCGTGCTCGAGGTGCGGCCCGAGAACAAATATATGCGCACCTTTGCCGCGGGCATCCGCAACCCCGTCGGCCTCGCCTTCTACCCCGGTTCCGACCGGCTGTGGACCGTCGTCAACGAACGCGACATGCTCGGCAGCGACCTCGTCCCCGATTATCTGACCGACCTCGACGAGGGCGATTTCTATGGCTGGCCCTGGTATTATTGGGGCGGCTTCATCGACCCGCGCGTCGAGCCCGAGGCGGAAGATCGCCGCCAATATGTGAAGCGCCCGGAATATGGTCTCGGCGCACACACCGCGCCGCTCGGCATGACCTTTACCGACGGCCTCGACCTCGGCGAACGCTGGACGAACGGCGCGCTGATCGCCCGCCACGGATCGTGGAACCGCGAACCCGTAACGGGTTACGACGTGGTGTTCGTCAAGTTCGGCGCGAACGGCAAGCCGGTCAACGCCCTGCCGATCACCCTGCTCGACCAGTTCCTCGGCAAGGACGGCGAAACCACCCGTGGCCGACCCGCCGACGTCAAGGTCGCGAAGGATGGCAGCGCGCTGGTCGCCGACGATACCGGCGGCGTCATCTGGCGGGTTGCGAAGGCGGGTTGATCACCGAACCATTGTGCCGTCATTGGGAGCGAAGCGAACAATCCAGAGAATAATCGGGTTGGGCTGAAGCAGCGCCCTCCCTACTTCGTCATCCCGGCGAAGGCCGGGATCTCGCCGGTGCGTTAGGCCGAGACGACGAGATCCCGGCCTTCGCCGGGATGACGATTCAATGAAATCTGACCACGCGCCAGCGGCCCCCGCCTTCGCGGGGGCGACGCCAGACTACACCCGCATCGGCATCAGCACATAAAGCGCTGGGCTCTTCTCGCTTTCGCGGATCAGTGTCGGCGCGTTGGCGTCGGCAAGGTGCAGTTCGACGTTGTCGCCATCGACCTGCCCCAATATGTCGCTGAGGTAGCGCGCGTTGAAGCCGATCTCCATCGCATCGCTGTCATAACCCGCCGCGAGTTCTTCGGCCGCGGTGCCATTCTCGGGGCTGGTCACGCTCAGCGTGATGCGATCCTTGTCGAGCCCGACCTTGACCGCGCGCGTCTTTTCACTCGCGATCGTCGACACGCGGTCGACGCCCTGGAACAGGCTCTTCGGATCGACCTTGAGCAGCTTGTCATTCGCAGTCGGGATCACGCGGCTATAATCGGGGAAGGTGCCGTCGATCAGCTTCGAGGTCAGCACCGCATGACCGAGCTGGAAACGGATCTTGCTCGCCGAGAGGCTGATTTCGACATTGCCCTCGGCTTCGTCGAGCAGCTTGCGGATCTCGCCGACGCATTTGCGCGGCACGATGACGTCGGGCATCGACGCGGCGCCGTCGGGGCGCGTGACGGTATAGCGCGCGAGGCGGTGGCCGTCGGTCGCCGCCGCCTTCAGCACCGGCCCCGTCGCATCCTCGGCGACGTGGAAGAAGATGCCGTTCAGATAATAGCGCGTTTCCTCGGTCGAGATCGCGAAGCGCGTCTTGTCGATGATCTGGATGAGCTCGGCGACGGGCAGCTCGAAATTGGTCGGCAGGTCGCCCTCGGCGATCACCGGGAAGTCGTCGCGCGGCAGCGTCGGCAGATTGAAGTTCGACCGGCCGGCCTTGACCTGCATCTTGCCCTCGGCGGCGGCCAGGCTGACCTCGGAGCCTTCGGGCAGCTTGCGCGCGATTTCGAACAGCGTGTGCGCCGACACCGTCGTCGTGCCCGGCGTTTCGACCTTCGCCGCGATCGTCTCGACCACCTGCAGGTCGAGGTCGGTGGCCATCAGCTTCAGTTGACCCGATGCGTCGGCTTCGATCAGGACATTCGAGAGGATCGGGATCGTGTTGCGCCGTTCGACCACCGACTGGACGTGGCCGAGGCTCTTCAACAACACTGCGCGTTCGATCGTCGCTTTCATTCTAAATCGCCATCCCTGTGCTTTCCGCGGGAAAAGTCCCTGAGGGACAGACCGTCGGAGGCGATTCGCGCCCCGATTCTGGCCCCTGAAAATGTCCACCTTCCTTAACGCACGCGCCGGCGGGCGCAAGCCATGCTTGCAAAGCGGCCCCAATCGCGCGAACGAGACGCGATGCTTCGGCGCGCCTTTCTTTTCCTGATAGCGATGATGGCGCCCGCGTCGGCGCTCGCTGCGCCGCCGGTGGCGCTCGGCATTTTCGACGGCTGGGGCGCATTCCGCGATCCCGCGACGCCGCGCTGCTATGCCATCGCCGCGCCCGCTGCGACGATCGGCACGCCTCGGGTCAAGGCCTATGCCAGCGTCGGTTATTGGCCGAAATCGCGCATCCGCGGCCAATTCTATGTCCGCCTGTCGAAAGCGCGCGCGCCCGACCGCGAGCTGCGGCTGACGATCGGCAGCCGGCGCTTCATCCTGACCGGCAACGGCGCGCACGGCTGGGCGAGCGACGCGCGCATGGACGCGGCGATCGTCGCGGCGATGCGCTCGGCGCCGAGCATGAGCGTCGAGAGCGGCACCGCGACGGGCAGAGCCATCGCCGATACCTATCGCCTGCGCGGCGCGGCTACGGCGATCGATGCGGCGGCGCTGGGGTGCGCCCAGCTGCGCTGATGCGGCCTAGCCCCGTCCCAGCTTCGCGAGTTCGGTCGCAAGAAAGTCGAGAACCAGCCGCACCCGCGGAACATGGCGCAGCCGTTCGTGCGTCAGCAGCCACAGCCCCGTACTATCTTCGCTTTTCGGCGGGAGGCAGCGGATCAGGTCGGCTTCGCGATCGGCGAGGAAGGCTGGCAGGACGGTGAGGCCCATTCCCGCCCGAACCCCGGCGAGCAAGCCCGACGCCGTGTCGTATCGCATCACGACCGACTCCTCGAGCCCATATTGGCGCAGCCAAGCCTGATAGGGCTCCCACACCCCGCCGCCACCGCCGATGAAGGGATGGGCGGCGAGTTCGTCGCGCGTGTGCGGAATACCATGCCGGTCGGCATAGTCGCGGCTGCAATAAACCGTCCAGGGATTGTCGGCGATGCGCCGCCCGACGAGGCCCGCGCCGGTCGGCTGCTTGCTGCTGCGGATCGCGATGTCGGCGGCGCCGGCGGCAAGATCGCGCGGCTCGTCCGACGTGTCGAGATGGATATGGATCGCCGGATGCGCGGCGCGCAGGTCGCGGAGGATCGGCGGCAGGATCGTCACCGCAAAGATTTCCATCGTCGTCAGGCTGACCGTCCCACCCGCATCGCGCGACCGCGCGCCCGCCGCTTCGCCGAAGCGGTTGGCGGCATCGCGAACCGCAATCGCGCTCGCCAGCATCGCTTCGCCGACGGGGGTCAGCGCGTAGCCCGCCTGCCGCCGCTCGAACAGGTTGAGACTTGTCGCCGCCTCCAGCGCGGCGATGCGCCGGGCAACGGTCGTCTGGCTGACGCGCAGCGCCTGCGCGGCGGACAGGGTGCTGCCCGTTTCCGCCACCGCCAGAAAGGCCTTGAGGTCGTTCCAATCATACATGACGCCTTGTGCGTCATAATCGCCCGGGCCTCATTCTGCAATTTTGCAGAATGTCTCGGCAACATCGTTGCTCCTTTCACGCCGGACGATCGCTTATTTTCATCTGACCGGCTTCCTCCCCTCCTCCCCGAGCCGGACGATGGAGACACAAGATGAAAAAGCTTATGATCCTCGCCGCCTTCGCCGCCGTATCGGCCGGCCAACCAGCATCGGCGCAGACCACCTCCGCAAATCCAAGCGTCGCCGTCGCACACCGCGATCTCGACCTCAGGACCGAGGCGGGCGCCAAGACGCTCGACCGCCGGATCTGGCGCGCCGTGGTTACGGTGTGCGGAACTGCGCCCGATTATGACATCGAAGGAAAGAATGAGGTGCGCGAATGCCGCCGCGACACCCGCCGCGTCGCCTCTGCACAGGCCGATCTGGCAATCGCCGGCGCCACGCGCGACCAGAACATCCAGGTCAGTTCGATCCGCAAATAATCTGCGGGCCCTTGTTGCAGGCCCCCGATAGCCGGGGCGGCGATCCGGGCACGGTCGCCGTCCCGGCGTTTTGTCCAGCTTCCGTATAGCCGCGGCGGGATACGGCGCGACTGTTTTGGAGTGAGGCGTGGCCTTAAGCTCCTCCCTATCGCGAAGCGATGGGGAGGATCTGTACGTCCGCTTCCGGTCGAAACCGGACCATGCGGATCGCCGCGAAACCCGCTTGACTCAGAATCGCTCGTGTCCGATATTTCTGTTATGACAGAAATTGAAGAATACTCCTCAAAACTGTCCCCCGCCGCGACCGAGTTCATCCTTCATTGGGGCAATCTCGGCGGGCAATGGGGCGTCAACCGCTCGGTGGCGCAGATTCATGCGCTGCTCTTTATTTCCGACCGTCCGCTCCACGCCGAGGAGATTGCCGAGATGCTCGGGCTCGCACGCTCGAACGTTTCCAATTCGATCAAGGAACTCCTCGGATGGCGGCTGATCGAGCGCGTCCCCCTGCTCGGCGCCCGGCGCGACCATTTCACAGCCGAGAAAGATATATGGGAAATGGTCACGCGCATCGCCGCGGGGCGCAAGGCGCGCGAGGTCGATCCCGCCGAGGCGGCGCTCAAGGCCTGCGTCGCGCGTGCCGCGCACGACCCGCAATTGAGCAGCGATGCCAAGGCGCGGCTCGCCGCCATGCTCGATTTCGTGACGACGATGGGCCGCTGGCACGACGAGATGCTGAGCGTACCCAAACCGGCGCTGATGCGGCTGATCAAATTGGGCGCCGGCGTGACGAAGCTGATCAACTGGCGCCCGGGCAAGGGCAAGGACGCGGGATAGGAGGCGGGCGGTGCGGGGCACGGCGAAAAGACCCGTCGAAGCGCCTGTCGTGCAGGGCGACGAGGATACGCTCTACGATTATCGCTTTCGCCGCCTCGTCGCGCACGCCGCATGGGACGCGCTCCCCGAAGACATTCGCCGCCGTTTCAGCAAGCGTCTGACGGGCGCCGCGGTCGCGACCTACAGCGGCGAGATCGTCTGGACGCGCCTGTCCCGCGCGGGCTGGCTGCTCGCGCAATTCTGCCGCCCGATCGGTGCGCCGCTGCCGCTTGCACCGAGCGGCCCTGCTC
Organism: Sphingopyxis sp. LC363; assembly: GCF_000756385.1. Classification (GTDB taxonomy): domain Bacteria; phylum Pseudomonadota; class Alphaproteobacteria; order Sphingomonadales; family Sphingomonadaceae; genus Sphingopyxis. The sequence goes on along the minus strand of NZ_JNFC01000034.1, from coordinate 155,185 downwards.
CCGCAGCGGTCGCGGTGAGCGAGGATCGGACGAACGGCGGCCAATGCTGGTCGCGCCTCTATGGGCGCGGGAGCGGGCATCCGCAGGTGATCCACAGCGCCAAAAGCTTCGCCGGCCCGACGGGGCTCGAGGAGCATATCGGCGGCGGTTTCGGCATGGCGCTGAGCGTGCATGCCGAGGCCGACGCGCTGATCTTCACGTCCGACCATTATTTCTGGCAGTTCGGCCGCCTCCGCCTCCGCCTTCCGCGCTGGCTGACGCCGGGAATCACAATCGTGACGCACCAGCATCTGGGCACCGGCCGCTTCGCCTTCGACCTCAAGGTGACCCACCCGCGCTTTGGCGAGCTCCTCAATCAGCACGCCCTGTTTCGCGATGGCTGACGGTCCGGTCATCCTGTTCGACGCCGAATGCATCCTCTGTTCGGCGAACGCCCGCTTCATTCTGCGCCACGACAAGGCGGCACGGTTCCGGCTCGCCTCGGTCCAAAGCGTCGCCGGCGCCGCGATCTGCCGCCACAATGGCGTCGACCCCGACGATCCGACGACGCTCCTCCTCGTCGAGGACGGGCGGGTACGGCGCGACAGCGATGCCATCCTCGGCATCTATCAAGGGCTCGGCTTCCCATGGGCGCTCGCGGGCGTCTTGCGTCTGATCCCCGCCGCGCTCCGCGATCGTGTCTATCGCTGGATCGCGCGCAACCGATACCGCTTCTTCGGCAAACGCCAAAGCTGCTGGATCGCCCCGCCCGAATATAGGGACCGCATATTGTGACGAAGAAGATCTTGATTCTGGGCGGCTATGGCGTCTTCGGCGGGCGGCTCGCCGAATTGCTGGCCGATCGCCCCGATCTCGAATTGTTGGTCTGCGGCCGCGACCCCGCCCGCGCCGAAACCTTCTGCGTCCGCTACCAAGGCAAGCCGCGTGTGGTTCCCTGCGCGCTGGACCGGCGCGACATCGCCGATGCCCTTCGACGCTTCGCGCCCGAACTCGTCGTCGACGCCTCGGGCCCGTTCCAGGACTATGGCGCCGGTCGTTACCATGTCGTCGAGGCGTGCATCGCGGCAGGCATCGACTATCTCGACTTTGCCGATGGTGCCGATTTCGTCTTCGGGATCGATCGCTTCGACGCCGCGGCCAAAGCGGCGGGCGTCTTTGTTCTGTCGGGTGTCAGCAGCTTCCCCGCGCTGACCGGCGCGGTGCTGCGCGAAATGGCGCAGACGATGGATATTCGCAGCGTCGAGGGGGGTATCGCGCCGTCGCCTTTTGCCGGCATCGGCCTCAACGTCATGCGCGCGGTCGTCGGCTACGCCGGCGCGCCGGTGAAGCTGCGCCGCGGCGGACGCGACACGCACGGCATCGGCCTCGCCGAAAGCATGCGCTTCACGGTCGCGGTGCCCGGCCGTTTGCCGCTACGCAATATTCACTTCTCGCTCGTCGATGTTCCCGACCTCCAGCTTTTGCCGCGCGCCTATCCGGCGATGGCCGATATCTGGATGGGCGCGGGGCCGGTGCCCGAGATTTTGCACCGCATCCTGAACCTGCTCGCCAAAGCCCGCAGGCGCTTACGCCTGCCGTCGTTCCAGCCATTCTCGCGCCTCTTCTATGCCGTGCTCAACCGGATGCGCTTCGGCGAGCATCGCGGCGGCATGTTTGTGCACGCCCGGGGCATCGCGGACGGCCGGGCGGTCGAGCGCAGTTGGCATCTTTTGGCCGAGGGTGACGACGGCCCCTATATTCCGTCGATGGCGATCGAGGCGATCGTCCGCAAATGGCTCGCCGGTAACCGTCCCCCCGCCGGTGCGCGGTCGAGCGTCGATGCGCTGACGCTGGCGGATTATGATGCGCTGTTCGATGGCCGCTCGATCCACACCGGCTTTCGCAGCGAAGAGCCCGACGCGCCGCTTTATCGCCGGATTCTCGGCTCCGCTTTCGACACGCTGCCACCGCGGCTGAGGGAGCTTCACGGCAGCAAGGCCGCGCGCCGGTGGCAGGGCCATGCCGAAGTCCGCCGCGGCACGGGCCTGCTCGCACGGATCGCGGCCGCAACGATGCGCTTTCCGAAAGCGGCTGAGCGAGCCCCCCTCAGCGTCGCGTTCGACCCCGAAACCGGCGGCGAACGCTGGACCCGCGATTTCGCCGGCAAGCGCTTTTCGTCGCACCAATCGCGCGGCACCGGCCGGAACGAATATCTGCTGGTCGAACGCTTCGGGGTGCTGTCGTTTGCGATGGCACTAGTCGTCGAGCGGGACCGGCTCCATCTGGTCCCGCGGCGCTGGTCGGCTTTCGGCCTGCCAATGCCGCGCTGGCTGATGCCCTATGGGGCGAGTTTCGAAACCGAAACCGGCGACCGTTTTCGTTTCGACGTCGAAATCGCTACGCCGCTCACCGGGTTGATCGTCGCCTATCGCGGATCGCTCGAACCGGCGTGACGCGCACTAAATCCCTTGTCCGCCCCTTGCCGATCCTTACATACAGGCGCACGATAATTTCCCAACCAATGAGGTCGCCTTGCCATGTCCCGTAAAAGCCTGTCCGCCCCGCTCGCGCTGGTTGCCCTGATGACTCCGGTAGCCATGACGCCGGCGGCGGCCCAAGCGGCTGAAGGAGCGGCCGAGGCGGCGGCGGCATCGGCCCCCGCCGCGGCGCTCGCCTATCCCGACACCCTGCGCGGCGACACGGTCGACCCCCAATTCGGCGTCGACGTCGCCGATCCCTATCGCTGGCTTGAAGACGACGTCCGCGTCAATCCGAAGGTCGCCGACTGGGTAGCGGCGCAGAACGAGGTGACCGACGCCTATCTCGACACGCTGCCTGGCCGCGACGCGTTCAAGGCCCGGATGACCGAGCTTTACGATTACGAACGCTTCGGCCTGCCGACCAAGGCCGGAAGCCGCTATTTCTACAGCCGCAACGACGGGCTGCAGCCGCAGTCGGTGCTCTATGTGCGCGAAGGGCTGAAGGGCGAAGGCCGCGTGCTGATCGATCCGAACCTGTGGACCAAGGACGGCGCAACCGCGCTCGCCGAATGGAGCCCGTCGGAAGACGGCAAATATCTCCTCTATTCTGTGCAGGACGGCGGCACCGACTGGCGCGTCGTGCGGGTGATGGACGTCGCGACCGGGAGCGACCTGCCCGACATGATCCGCTGGGTGAAATTCTCGGCGCTCGACTGGGCGAAGGACGGCAGCGGCTTTTATTATTCGCGCTTCCCCGAACCAGAGGAAGGCGAGGCCTTCCAGTCCTTGAACGAGAATCACAGCGTCTATTTCCACAAGCTCGGTACACCGCAAAGCGAGGATGTGCTGATCCACGCGACCCCCGACAAGCCCAAGCTCAACAACAGCGCGATCGTCACCGACGACGGCAAATATCTGCTCGTCGTCTCGTCCGAAGGCACCGACGAACGCTATGGCCTGACGCTGTATCCGGCGGGCAAGCCCGGCGCGAAGCCGATCACCCTCGTCGACGATTATGCGAACAATTGGGAATATGTGACCAACGCGGGCACGCGCTTCACCTTCCTCACCAACAAGGACGCGCCGCGCGGACGGATCGTGTCTTTCGACGTCAAGAAGCCCGGCGAACTGACGCAGATCGTCGGCGAGAATGAGGCGACGCTGGTCGGCGCATCGCGCGTCGGCAATCGCATCATTCTCTCCTATCTCGGCGATGCGAAGTCGGAGGCGCGGATGGTCGCGCTCGACGGCAAGCCGATCGCCAACATCAATCTCGCCGACATCGGTTCGGCATCGGGCTTCGGCGGCAAGTCGAGCGATCCCGAAACCTTCTACGCCTTTTCGAGCTATGCGCGCCCGACGACGATCTATCGTTTCGACACACAGACCGGGAAGAGCGAGATTTTCGCCGAGCCCAAGCTGACCTTCAAGCCCGCCGACTTCACCGTCGAACAGCGTTTCTACAAGTCGAAGGACGGCACCGACGTGCCGATGTTCGTCGTGATGAAAAAGGGCCTCGATCGCAGCAAGGGATCGCCGACGCTGCTTTATGGCTATGGCGGTTTCAACGTGTCGTTGACCCCGGCCTTCTCGCCGACGCGGCTCGCCTGGGTCGACAAGGGCGGCGTTCTCGCGATCGCGAATCTGCGCGGCGGCGGCGAATATGGCAAGGCGTGGCACGACGCCGGGCGCCTCGACAAGAAGCAGAATGTCTTCGACGATTTCATCGCCGCGGGCGAATATCTGATCGCCGAAGGCATCGCGGGCAAGGGCCAGATCGCAATCGAGGGCGGGTCGAACGGCGGCCTGCTCGTCGGCGCGGTGACCAACCAGCGCCCCGACCTGTTCGCCGCGGCGCTGCCCGCGGTCGGGGTGATGGACATGCTGCGCTTCGACCGCTTCACCGCCGGCCGCTATTGGGTCGACGATTATGGCTATCCGTCAAAGGAAGGTGATTTCAAGAATCTGCTCGCCTATTCGCCCTATCATAATATCAAGGACGGAACGGCCTATCCGGCGGTGCTGGTGACGACCGCAGATACCGACGACCGCGTCGTGCCGGGGCACAGCTTCAAATATACCGCCGCGCTCCAGCACGCCGATGCGGGCGACAAGCCGCATCTGATCCGCGTCGAAACCCGCGCCGGCCACGGCAGCGGCAAGCCGACCGACAAGATCATCGCCGAAGCGGCCGACAAATATGCCTTTGCGGCGAAATGGACCGGGCTGAACGTCGAATAATGTCCTACGCCCTCTCCTTCTCGGCCACCGATCCCGCCGAATTATGGGCCGAGGCGGGCGACGCCGCCGCGTCGCTCGTCGCGGGCGAGCGCGACGGCATCGCCAATATGGCAAATGTCGCGGCGCTGATCTGGCAGGCGATCCCCGACCTCAACTGGGCGGGCTTCTACCGCTTCGACGGCAGCGAACTCGTGCTCGGCCCGTTCCAGGGCAAGGCGGCGTGCATCCGCATCGCGCTCGACAAGGGCGTGTGCGGTGCCGCCGCGCGGCTGCGCGCCACCCAGCGCGTCGACGATGTCCACACCTTCCCCGGCCATATCGCGTGCGACGCCGACAGCCGCAGCGAACTCGTCGTGCCGGTGATCGCGGACGACCGGCTGGTCGGCGTGCTCGACCTCGACAGCCCGACCCCCGCGCGCTTCACCGCCGCCGACCAGGCGGGCGCCGAAGCGCTGGTGGCGCGCATCGCGGCTTCGCTCGCAAGCTAAACCCGCCCCAAATCGGGACATAAACTTCACGGTTAACGGAATCGCGAACACACGCCATTTTTGCTAACAAGCTGTTAACCAATCGGTTCGGGCCGAGGGAACAGGGAGCAAGTCATGCGCACGTTCGTGTTGTTGGGATTGGCCGCGGGGTCGCTGTTGCTGGCGGGTCATGCCCGCGCCGAACAGCCCGCACTCGACTATGGCGTTCCCGCCGATCCCGATACGCGCGTCTACACCGGCTATCCCGACCGCGTGCCGAGCGAGGTCGACTATCGCACCGTGAACGGCACCTATGATGCCGAGGGCCGCTGGAGCGGCACGTGGGACGGCACCTATGAAGCGCCCGACGGACGCGTCTACGAAGGGCGCTACGAGGGCACGATCGAAGGCCATGGCGCCGGCTATCCGCCGCCGCCCGCTTATGATCCATATTATAGTGGCGGGTATGACCCGCGTTACGAAGCGGAAATGGAACGCCGCTGTGGCCGGGGGGGCACAGTGGGCGGCGCGGTTGTCGGCGGGCTCGTGGGGGGTATCGCCGGCAACCGCATTGCCGGCCGCGGCGACCGCACCGCGGGCACGCTGATCGGCGCCGGGGTCGGCGCGCTCGCCGGGTCGGCGATCGGCAGCGCCGCGGACCGGAAGAAATGCGAACAATGGTGGTCGAGCCGCAGCGCCCGCTATCAGGGTGGCTATTATCAAGGCGGTTATTATCCCGGCGGCTATTTAACCACCTACCATCACGGCGGTTACGGCTATGGCTACGGCTATTATACGCCGGGCGTTGTCGTCACGACGATCATCAACGGCGCGCCGGTCGTGACCGAGACGGTCGAGACCTCGACGCGCACCTATTATGAAAATGTGCCGGTGCGGAAACGCTATGTCGCGAAGAAAAAATGGAAACCGAAACGCAAGCCGGTGCCGCGCTGCGTCTGCTGAAGTGTCATGAGATAGGTCTGGTCACCTATTATCTGGTCTCAAGGCCCGTCATCCACCGGATGGCGGGCCTTTCCTTTGGCCCCGCGCTTTGCCGCCTCCGCGCAAGGGCGCGTTAGATGAACGCCAGCAAAACCAAGGCTGAACGCCAGATAAGCGCCGGGTTCAGCACCGCGTCACGGCGGGTCCGCTAGACCATCCTCAACAGGCTGCCCCATGCCGCCTGCGTTGTTTGAGGAGACCGAACCATGGCTATCAAGACCAACCTGACCAGAGCCGCAATTGGTGCGGCCACCGCCGGCGCGATGCTGATGAGCGCCGCCCCCGCCGCGGCGCGCGACCGCTATGACCGCGACGGGATCAGCGCGGGCGAAATCATCGCCGGCGCCGTCGTCCTCGGCGGCCTCGCGGCGATCCTGTCGAGCGGCGACAACGACCGCTATGATCGCTACGACCGATATGACGATCGCTATCGCTATGACGATCCGCGCTACGGCTATGGCTATAATTACAACCGCTATGGCAACAGCCGCAGCGCGATCCGCCAGTGCGTTAACGCCGTCGAACGCGGCAGCCGCCGCTATGGCCGCACCGACGTCACCGAGGTGACCGACATCGACCGCAAGCGCGACGGCTATCGGGTCAAGGGCCGCGTCGTCGTGCGCGACGGTTACGGCGGCCGCTGGGGCCGTGGCGGCTATTATGACCGCGGCAAGTTCAGCTGCGACGTTCGCTACGGCCGCGTGCGGGACATCGACTTTTCAGGTCTGCGTTAAGCCTCCGAACCTATCGCCTTCCGGCCCGCCCGTGCTCCGCACGCGGCGGGCCTTTTGCTACGCCCGACGCCCGCTTTACCGTATCGGATAGCGATTCCGGCCTTGCCATCGCGGGCATATCCCGCAAAAATCGGGTTTTTCCTCAGGGGGATCCCGAGCCCATGCGTCGCCGCACACTCCTCGCCGCCGTTCCCGCCGCTGCGCTATTGCCGACGGCCGGCCTCGCCGAGGGCACGAAGCCTAAGACGGCGCCCGCCGCCCCCAAGGCGAATGCTTCGATGCCGCCGGTCTGGGACGCCGGTGCCGACCGCTTCGTGCGACCCGACGTCCAAAGCGGCGACCGCCCCGTCGGCGCCAGCTTCGCGTCGCGCACCGCAGCTTATGGGCTCAGCGGCGCGGCGGGAACCGCGCATCCGCTCGCGACACAGGCGGGGATCGACATTTTGAAGCGTGGCGGCTCGGCGGTCGATGCGGCGATTGCGATCAACGCGTGCCTTGGCCTGCTCGAGCCGACCGCGAACGGCATCGGCGGCGATGTCTATGCGATGATCTGGGACCCGAAGACGAAGAAGCTCGCCGGTCTCGCGGGATCGGGCAAGAGCCCCCGCGGGCTCGACCTCGCGACGGTGCGCAGCCGCGCCAAGGGCGGCACCCTGCCCGCCTATGGCGCGATCAGCGTGTCGGTGCCGGGGACGGTCGACGGCTGGTGGACGATGCACCAGCGTTACGGCAAGCTGCCGTGGAAGGAGCTGTTCGAGCCCGTCATCGCGCATGCCGAGGCGGGGGCGCCGGTCCCCGACATGATCGCATATTATATCCGCCGCAGCCTCGCCGGCTTCCGCCAGCCCGGCCGCGGAATCGAAGAAGTCGACAATGCGATCCGCACCTATGGCCTGAACGACGGCAAAGGCCCGGCTGCGGGACAGGTTTTCCGCAACCCCGACCTTGCGCGCACCTTCCGCCTGATCGCCGAAGGCGGCCGCGACGCCTTTTACGAGGGCGAAATCGCGCGCACCATCGACGCCTATTTCAAGCGGATCGGCGGCTGGCTGCGCTACGAGGATCTCGCCGCGCACAAGTCCGAATGGATCGAGCCGCACAAAACGGGCTATCGCGGCACCGACGTTTATGCCCTCGGCGCGAACACGCAGGGGATCGCGACCTTGCAGATGCTCAACATCCTCGAGCATTTCGACCTGAAAGGCGCGGGCTTCCAGTCGGCGCTGTCGATCCACCTGCAGGCCGAGGCGAAGCGTCTCGCCTATGAGGACCGCGCGCGTTACTACGCCGATCCGCACTTTTCGAACGTGCCGGTCGAATGGCTGATCTCGAAGGAATATGCGGCCGAGCGCGCCAAGCTGATCCGCCCCGACCGCCTGCTCACCCCCGTCCATCCGGGACAGGCGCCAAGCCGCGGCGACACCACCTATTTCAGCTGCGCCGACCAGGACGGGATGATGGTGTCGATGATCCAGTCGAACTTCCGCGGCATGGGGTCGGGGCTGGTCGCCGACGGTCTCGGCTTCATGTTCCAGGATCGCGGGCAATTGTTCAGTCTGCAGGACGGGCATCCGAACATCTATGCGCCCGGCAAGCGGCCGTTCCAGACGATCATCCCGGGCTTCGCAGCGCGTGGGCAGGTGCCGTGGATGAGCTTCGGCGTGATGGGCGGCGACATGCAGCCGCAGGGGCAGGCGCAGATCGTCATCAACCGCGTCGATTACGGGCTCGAAATCCAGTCGGCCGGCGACTCGCCGCGCTGGCACCATGAGGGATCGTCCGAAACGATGGGCGAGGATTCGCCGGATCTCGACCCGAACGGCATGTTGCGGCTCGAAAGCGGGGTGCCCGAGGCGAGCCGCCGGAAGCTGGCCGATATTGGCTGGACGATCGGCGAACCCGATGGCGGATTCGGTCGCTATCAATGCGTCGAGCATCGCATGGATGGCGACACGCGTGTCTATGCCGCAGCGAGCGAGATGCGTGCCGACGGGTGTGCGCTGGCCTATTGAGGCGCGCCGACGGCCGGATAATTCCGCACAATTATCAAACACGCTATACGAAAATTTACCTTCCCTGTTTAGGACTCGTGTCCGGGACCAAATAGATAACCGTCCGAGGTGGGAATCGGGCGGCAAATACTGAGTCGCGCATGTCGAATCCCGAGGCCTCCCCTGCCTCATCAAACCCGGAGGAAAAGCGCCAACCGCGGCAGTCGCGTCTGGTCAAGGCGGCGCTCGCCTGTCAGCGGCTCGGCCGGTTCGACGTCACGCTGCGCAATGTCTCGTTGACGGGCGTCGGCGGACAGGGACCCCATATCCTGCAGATCGGCGAGCGTATGACGCTGTTCCTGCCCGGCCACGAACCGATGTTGGGGACGGTGCGCTGGGTCGCGGGCACGCGCTTCGGCATCCAGACCGACCGCGAGATCGAAACCATGCGGCTGCGCGCCGCGCACACCGACCAGATCGCCGCCGCCGACAGCATGGCCGAGTTCCAGATCATCCCCCCGCCGCGCGTCGATACCTGGCGCCCCGGCCTCACCCGCGCCACCGGCCTGCCGGGGCAATTCGGACGCAAACGGTAAGGCCTACCCGCGCGCGTCGAAGGCCGATCGCGCCCTTTCGATCCGGTCGAGATTGGTTTCGGCCCAGATCCAGACGCCGCAAAAGGCTTCACCCAGACTGTGACCGAGATCGGTAAGGCAATATTCGACCTTGGGCGGGACCACCGGGTGGACCGTGCGCACCAGCAGACCGTCACGCTCCATCGCCCGCAAAGTCTGCGTCAGCATCTTCTGGCTGATCCCCGGAACGAGCCGCGCCAATTCGGTGAAGCGGCAGGTTCCATGATCTTCCAGTTCCTCGAGGACGAGGAGAGTCCATTTGTCGGCGACTCGGCCGATGAGTTCGTTGACGAGCGTCTCGACACGCGGATCGACCGGCGCATGCGGATCGTATGAAATTTTTTCGGCGGCAGGCATGGCTGAAAATCCAACTCTCTCTTTTTGGTAACTATCGCACCTTCGGGTGCCTACTTTCCTTTGGAGAGTATAGGAATATCTAGGCCTCTCACCACCCCCAAAGGAGAAGCGCCATGAAGACCAGCGGCAACACCATCCTCGTCACCGGCGGCGGCTCGGGCATCGGCCTCGCGCTCGCGCAGCGCTGGCACGACGCGGGCAACAAGGTCATCGTCACCGGCCGCAACGCCGCCAAACTCGACGCGGCGATCGCCGGACGCCCGAACATGTCGGCAATGTCGCTCGACGTCACCGATGCCGACGCCATCGCGGCCTTTGCAAAAGAGATCGTCGCCAAGCACCCCGACCTCAACATCCTCGTCAACAACGCCGGCATCATGAGCGCCGAGGATGCGAGCGCGAAGCGCGACCTGACGCACGCCGAGACGACGGTCGTGACCAACATCCTCGGCCCGATCCGGCTGATCGACGCGCTCGTCGATCATCTCGCGGCGCAGGCCGACAGCGCGATCGTCAACGTCACCTCGGGGCTCGCCTTCGTCCCCTTCCCCAAGGCACCGACCTATTCGGCAACCAAGGCGGCGATGCACAGCTATTCGGTCGCGCTCCGCATCCAGCTCGAAGGCAAGTGCGAGGTGATCGAACTCGCGCCGCCCGCGGTGCGCACCGACCTGACCCCCGGCCAGTCGACGCGCGAGGGCTATATGCCGCTCGATGATTTCGCCGACGAGGTCATGGCGCTGTTCGCGCAGCAACCGACGCCAGAAGAGGTTCTGGTGCAGAACGTGCTGCCGCTGCGCAATGCCGAGGCGAACGGCACCGTGCCGCAGGTGCTGGCGATGCTGAAGTCGCTGTAATCTTTGATCCTCCCTGTGCCGCAGACATGGCGAGGTGGCAGCGGCGCAGCCGCTGACGGAGAGGCTGGTGCCTATCGCCCCTCCACCATCCTGCGGATGGTCCCCCTCCCCATCGCTTCGCGACAGGGAGGATAACCGCGCCCAATTGCGCTTTTCGCCCTCTCCCACTATATGGCCGCGCATCATGCAGATTCCCGGCCATATCGACCCCGTCACGACGGGCACCGTCCCGCTGCGCGGCGGCAACCGCATCGACCTCGTCGGGCTGACCCGGGACGCGATCGGCGGCGTGCTCGTCGAGGCCGGACTGGACGCGAAAGCGGCGAAGCTGCGCGCCAAGCAGATCTGGCACTGGATCTATCACCGCGGCGTCACCGATTTCGAGGCGATGACCGACATCGCCAAAACGATGCGTCCCTGGCTGACCGACCGCTTCATCATCGGGCGCCCGACGGTGCGCGAGGCGCAGGTGTCGAGCGACGGCACGCGCAAATGGCTGCTCGCCGCCGCCGACGGCCAGGAATATGAAATGGTCTTCATCCCCGACGCCGATCGGGGTACGCTGTGCGTGTCGAGCCAGGTCGGCTGCACGCTCAATTGCCGTTTCTGCCACACCGGCACGATGCGCCTCGTCCGCAACCTCGGCGCGGGCGAGATCGTCGGGCAGGTCCTGCTCGCACGCGACGCGCTCGGCGAGTGGCCCAAAGGCACGATGGCGGGGTTCGGCGCCGATCCCGAAGATGACGATGCCGACGAGGATGCCGCTGGCCACTATACCGCCGACGGCCGCATGCTCACCAACATCGTGATGATGGGCATGGGCGAGCCGCTTTATAATTTCGACGAGGTCAAGGGCGCGCTCAAGATCGTGATGGACGGCGACGGGCTCGCGCTGTCGAAGCGGCGGATCACTTTGTCGACCAGCGGCGTCGTGCCGATGATGGCGCGCGCGGGCGACGAGATCGGGGTCAATCTCGCGGTCTCGCTCCACGCGGTGAACAAGGAAATCCGCGACGAGATCGTGCCGCTTAACCGCAAATATGGCATCGAGGAGCTGTTGCAGGCCTGCGCCGACTATCCCGGCGCGAACAATGCGCGGCGCATCACCTTCGAATATGTGATGCTCAAGGACAAGAACGACAGCGACGCGGATGCCCGCGAGCTCGTGCGGCTGATCAAGCAATATAATCTGCCGGCGAAGGTCAATCTGATCCCGTTCAATCCTTGGCCCGGCGCGCCCTATGAATGTTCGACGCCCGAGCGGGTACGCGCGTTCAGCAACCTGATTTTCAAGGCCGGCATTTCGGCGCCGGTGCGCACCCCGCGCGGGCGCGACATCATGGCGGCGTGCGGACAGCTGAAAAGCGCGGCGACCAAGCCGACGCGCGCCGAACTCGACCGCATCGCCGAGGAAAAACAGGCCGCGCTCGGCTGATCGCCCTTCGCGCGCCGACTTCTTCCTTTTAAAAATCGCCAGAAATCCGTGGTTCCGCGGGTATGATTTCGCATAGCCATTCCATACCGTGTGGTAAAAATAACACAGGTAAGAAAATTGTCATATTCTGAACGATCCATTCATTGAAGCGACAGCCGCGAACGCCATTTAAGAGCCGGCCGCGACCCAAAGGGCGCAGCCGGATTTGAAAGAAGGAAAACAACATGAAGAAGTTCGCAGTTGCAGCCGCTCTCCTGACGGCCATCGTTGCAACCCCCGCCATGGCGGCCGAAGGCGGCGAAGCTCGCGCCGAAGTGCGCGGCGGTCTGATCACCGGCAATGGCCAGGACGAAGGCACGCTCGGTCTCGCCGCCGGTTATGATTTCGACCTCGGCAGCTCGACCTTCGTCGGCGCCGAAATCGCGGGCGACAAGGTTCTCGTCGACGGCGCGAACGTCCAGTTTTCGGCTGGCGGCCGCGTTGGTGCCAAGATCGGCGCCAGCGGCAAGCTTTATGCCACCGGCGGTTACACCTTCGGCGACGTCGACGATCCCTATGTCGGCGCCGGCTACCAGCATAAGCTGACCCAGAATGTCTATGCCAAGGGCGAATATCGTCACCAGTTCATCGACAACTTCGGCGACTTCGACACCTTCGTCGTCGGCCTCGGCTTTGCTTTCTGATCCTTTCGGACCAGCGAAACGAAAAGAGAGGGGCGGCCCATCGGGTCGCCCCTTTTCTTTTGCCCACGCTCCGGCCACGGTGCGGCGATGACGGCATTCGCATATATCGGCGCGGCGCTCGCGGAAATCGCGGGCTGCTTCGCCTTCTGGGCGTGGCTGCGGCTGGACAAGTCGGTGTGGTGGGTCGTGCCCGGGGTGGCATCGCTCGCGCTGTTCGCCTGGCTGCTCACGCTCGTCGATGCCGAGCATGCCGGGCGCACCTACGCCGCTTATGGCGGCGTCTATATCGTCTCGGCGCTGCTGTGGCTGTGGGCGGTCGAGGGCGCGAAGCCCGATCGCTGGGACCTGATCGGCGCCGCCGTGTGCCTTGGCGGTGCGGCGATCATATTGTTCGGGCCGCGGGGCGGTTGAGTCCTCAATCCTCCCTGTGCCGTAGGCATGGGGAGGTGGCAGCGGCGCAGCCGCTGGCGGAGGGGCTTTAGCGCAACGTCACGGCCCCTCCACCACTCATCTGCGATGAGCGGTCCCCCTCCCCATCGCTACGCGACAGGGAGGATACCTTTATCCGGCCTCCGGCAGCGCCTGTTCGACCAGCGGCGCCAGCCCCTCGGCCACCACTTTCACCCCCCTGGCATTGGGATGGAGATTGTCGCCGAGCATCAGCGCCTTGTCGGTCACCACATTATCGAGGATGAAGGGATAGAAGCTCACATCATATTTCGACGCGAGCTCGGGATAGATGGGATTGAACTTCCCCGCATAATCGCTGCCGAGGTTCGGCGCCGCCATCATGCCGGTGAGCAGCACGGGGATGTCGCGTTTCTGAAGCTCGGCGAGCATCGCGTCGAGATTGGCGCGCGTCTGGTCGGGGCCGATGCCGCGCAGCATGTCGTTACCGCCGAGCCCGAGCAGCACGAGCGCGGGCTTCGCCTTGGCATTGTCGAGCACATAGGTCAGCCGCTGGCGCCCCGCCGCGGTCGTGTCGCCCGAAACCCCGGCATTCTGGACGCGCGCGACGACGCCGTCATCGGCAAGCGCGGCCTGCAATTGCGGCGCGAGCCCTTCCTTCGGACCAAGCTGATAGCCGGCGTAAAGGCTGTCGCCGAAAGCGATCACGAGCGGGGCGTCGGGCGGGATTGCGGGCGCCGCTTTCGCCGCGCCCTTGTCGTTCGTCGATGCTGGTGGCGCCTCCGCCGACCCGCACGCCGCGAGCGGTTGGCAAAGCGCAATCACGCAACCATATATCAAGGCAGAACGCCATCCGGCCGTTTTCATTCCAAAGGGTCCTCTCCTTGCCCGACACCCCACGACAATCGCCCGATCTGGCGATCGCCGCCCATAATGTGACGCTGACTTTGGGGAGCGACAAGGCCCCCGTCGAAATTTTGCGCGGAGTCGACCTCGAGGTTGCGGCGGGGACGTCGGTCGCGCTGCTCGGCCCCTCGGGATCGGGCAAAAGCTCGCTGATGGCGGTCCTCGCGGGTCTTGAGCGCGCCAATGGCGGCAGCATTCATGTCGCGGGGCTCGACTTTGCGGCGATGGATGAAGACGATCTCGCGCGCGCAAGGCGCGGCCGCATCGGCATCGTCTTGCAGGCCTTCCACCTGCTCCCGACGATGACCGCGCTCGAAAATGTCGCGGTGCCGCTCGAACTCGCTGGGCTGTCCGATCCGTTCGGCCGCGCCGCTGCCGAACTCGAAGCCGTCGGCCTCGGCCACCGTCTCACCCATTATCCCGCGCAGCTTTCGGGCGGCGAGCAACAGCGCGTTGCGATCGCGCGCGCGATGGCAAGCTCGCCCGCGATCATCTTTGCTGACGAGCCGACGGGCAATCTCGACACCGCGACGGGACACGCGATCATCGAGCTGATCTTCGCGCGCCGCGCCGCGCTCGGTGCGACGTTGCTGATCATCACACACGACCCCGAACTCGCCGAACATTGCGACCGCGTCGTCGTGATGCACGACGGTCGGATCGAGGAGCGGGCGTGAGCGTGGCCGAATCATCCTCCCTGTGGCGCAGCCATGGGGAGGTGGCAGCGGCGCAGCCGCTGACGGAGGGGCTATGGCGCTGCCGTCGGGGCCCCTCCACCATCTGTTTCGCAGACCGTCCCCCTCCCCATGGCTACGCCACAGGGAGGATTGGTTGATGCTCCCCCTCGCCACGCTCTGGCGGATCGCGCGGCGCGACCTTGCGGCCCGGATTCGCGGCCTCCGCCTCCTCGCGGTCTGCCTCTTCCTCGGCGTCGCGACGCTCGCGGCGATCGGCAGCCTGACGCGCGGTATCACCTCCGAACTCGAAGTGCGCGGACAGACCATCCTCGGCGGCGACATCGAATTCAGCCTGCCGCAACGCGAAGCGAGCGCCGAAGAAATGGCGGGCTTCCGCCGCGTCGGCACCCCCTCGGCCACCGTCCGCCTGCGCGCGATGGCGAACGATCCCGATGGCGAGGCGCTGCTCTCCGAGTTGAAGGCCGTCGATAGCGCCTATCCGCTCTACGGTACGATGCGGCTCGAAAGCGGCGCACGCCAAGGCCCGCCGCCTCCGGGCAGAATCTGGATCGGCAAGGACCTCGCTTCGCGGCTCGATCTCAAGGTGGGCGAGCGCGTAAAGTTCGGCGAAAAAGCGTTCCTTATCGACGGCATCATCGCCGAAGAACCCGACCGGCTAGGCGAAGGTTTCACGCTCGGTCCGGTCGCGATCATCGGGCTTTCCGACCTGCCCGCGACGCAGCTGATCCAGCCGGGAAGCCTTTACGAGAGCAAATATCGCGTCCGCTTGCCCGACAGCGCGAACCCCGAAGCCGTCGGCAAAGCGCTCACCGCCGAATTCCCCGACGCGGGGTGGGACATCACCGACAGCAGCAACGGCGCGCCCGGCACGCGGCGCTTCATCGAGCGCATGGGACAATTCCTGTCGCTCGTCGGCCTCGCGGCGCTCGTCATTGCCGGGATCGGCGTCGGTAACGGGGTCGCGAGCTATCTCGCGGGCAAACGCCCGGGCCTCGCGACTTTGAAGGTGCTCGGCGCCGACAGCGGCACCGTCGCGCGCATCTATGGCCTGCAGATCCTCGCGGTCGCGGCGGTGTCGATCGCGGCGGGGCTGATCGTCGGCGCGCTCGCGCCCGCGATCATCGGCGCGATTGCGGGCGATGTGCTGCCCGTCAAACCCGGCGTCGCGATCTATCCGCTGCCGCTTGGCGTCAGCGCCGCCTACGGTCTGCTCATCGCAATCGCCTTCGCCCTGCCCCCGCTCGCCGCGACACGTCACGTCCCCGCCGCGGGCCTATATCGCGCGACGGTGAGCGGCGCGGCGCGGATCGACCGGCGCACGGTGATCGCGGTCGCGGCCGCGCTCGCCGCAATCATCGCGCTCGCGGTCGGCACCGCGCGCGAGCCCTTGTTCGCGCTCGGATTCGTCGGCGCAGCGATCGGCCTGCTCCTCATCCTCGTCGGGCTCGGCTGGCTCGTGCGCCGTACCGCGAGCCGCCTGCCGCGCCCGAAACGCCCGCTCTTCCGCCTTGCGCTCGCCAACCTGCACCGTCCCGGCGCCGCGACCGGCGCGCTTGTCGTCGCACTCGGGCTCGGCCTCACCCTGTTCGTGACGCTCGCGGCGATCCAGACGAGCATCACCGCCGAAATCCGCTCGACCGTGCCGCAGCGCGCGCCGAGCTTCTTCGTTCTCGACGTGCCGCGCAGCGACGCCGCGCGCTTTCGCACGCTCGTGACCGGCGCCGACGCCAAGGCCGAAATCAACATGATCCCGGCGCTGCGCGGCAGCGTCACCGAATTTCGCGGCCAGCGCGTCGACGAGCTTGCCGAACTGCCCGAGGGCGCGTGGGTGCTGCGCGGCGACCGCGGGCTAACCTATAGCCCGGTCCTGCCGAACGGCAGCGAGCTCGTTGGCGGCGCATGGTGGGCGGCCGATTACAGGGGCCCGCCGCTGGTCAGCGTCGAGCAGGAGGTCGCGACCTCGCTCGGGCTGGGGCTCGGCGACACGCTCTCTGTCAATGTGCTGGGGGTCGAGGTGCAGGCGAAGGTCGCCTCCTTCCGCACCGTCAACTGGGACAATTTCGGGCTCAACTACGTCCTCGTCTTCTCGCCCGGCACCTTCGACGCCGCGCCGCACAATATGGTCGCGACGGTGGCGGTAGGCCCCGAAGCCGAAACCGAGCTGTCGCGCAGCATCCCGCGCGCCTTCCCCTCGGCGTCGCTGATCGCGGTGCGCGATGTCGTGAGCCAGGTCACCACCCTGCTCACCCAGATGAGCCAGGCGATCGCCGCCGCCGCGAGCATCGCGATTCTTGCGGGGATAGCGGTGCTGATCGGCGCGATCGCCGCGAGCCGCGAGCGGCGCGTCTACGACAGCGTCATTCTGAAGCTGCTCGGCGCGACGCGCGGCCAGGTACTGGGCGCGCAGGGCATGGAATATGCGGTGCTGGCGGCTATTCTCGCGGTGCTGGCATTGGGGCTCGGCCTCGCGGGCGCCTGGTATGTCGTGACGCAGCTCTTCGAGTTCGACTTCGCCCCCGATCCGCTGATCGTCGGGCTGACCTTGCTCGGCGGCGCGGGTCTGTCCTTTCTGATCGGCATCGCGGGCAGTTGGCCCTTGCTCTCGGCCAAGCCCGCGCAGGCGCTGCGCAGTCTCTAGTTCAACAGGCGCACTACCGCCGACACCGCCGCGACGCCGAGCACGACCGCGACCATCGCCTGCCAGATATGCGGCGGGACGCGGCCGAAATGGCGCGCGCCGACATAATTGCCGAGCCACATCGGCACGAACAGCAACACCGCCATCAGGAACAGCCGCCAGGTCGCGATGCCGAGCCACAGCGACGCGAGCGTCCCCGCGATCGCGGTCATGAAAAAGATCATCAGCATCGACGCGCGCGCCACTTTCGGATCGATACGGCGGCGCAGGTAAAAGGGCACGACCGGCGGCCCCGGCATCGCGGCAAAGCCCGTGAGGATACCCGACGTGATCCCCGTCCCCGCAACGGCAAGCCGTCCGGGGCGGTGGCCTTCGGGCTTTTTCGGCAGCAGCACGGCGACAAAGGCCGCGACCGCCGCGAGCGTGATCAGCAGGCGCGCGATGTCGGCAGGGGTCAGGTCGAGCACATACATGCCGACCGGCGTCGTCGCCATCGCTGCGAGCCCGATCGGAAGCGCCGTCTCGCGGTCGGCGTCGGCGATGATATGCCCGATCCCAACGGGGCCGATCAGCAGCTGCAACAATATCCCCATCACCACCGCCTCGCCCGGCGGGATCAGAATGCCGAGCAGCGGCACGAGGATGATCGCCATGCCGAACCCGGTCAGCCCGCGCACATAGGCGGCCCCAAAGGTCATCGCCGCCGCGCCGACGAGCGTCAGCGGCGCGAAGCCGAAAAGATGCGGGGTATCGATCATGAGCGCGGATCTTTCGGTTTCAGCGTGATCAACCACGCGTCGGGCGGGGTGAGGTAACGAAGCGGCAAGAGGCTGGTCCCGAGCCCCGCCCCGACGAAGACGCGCTGTCCACCGTCGCTTATGTCACCGCATGCAAAGCGGTCGCCGTAGCGCGAGACATAGGTCAGCGCGCCGATGAAGGGGAAGCGGATCTGGCCGCAGTGCGTATGACCCGCAAATACCGCCGCCACCGGCCGCGGCACGTCGGGCACGATGTCGGGGCTGTGCGTGAGCAGCAGCGGCACATCCGCACCGAGACGGTCCATCGCGGCGAGCGTCGCGGGAACATCGTCGTGCCCCGAATAATCGTCGTCGACCCCGCCGACGATGAGCGGGCCGAGCTTTACCGCTTCATTCTGCAGCACCCGGATGCCGCGCTTTTCGAGCTCGCCGCGGAGCGCGTCGGGCCGGAACCAGTGATCATGATTGCCCGGTGCGACGACGACGCCGAGAGGCGCCTTCAGTTCGCCGAGCGGCGCCACGACCTCGGCCGGCGAGTAGACATGCGACGCGCTGCGCTTTTCGCTGACGAGATCGCCCGCGATCAACACGAGGTCGGGCTTCAGGCGGTTGAGGTCGGCCACGATCCGGAGGAGCCGTTCGGGCGGCATATCGGGTCCCGCCACGTGGATGTCCGACAGCAGGAGTAATTTGAGAGCGGGCTGTCCCATGGGCAGACCTGCCACTTCCACCGTCGCGGTGCGGATCACCGGATCGCGCGTTGCGTTCCAATAGCCCTTGGCGAGAAGCCCCGCGCCGGCGAGCCCCAGCAACAGGAGCCAGCGCAGCCAGCGGCGCGGACGACGCTTCTCCTTCCCGCTCAATCGCGCAGATCGGGCGGGGTCGCTTCGCCCTTCAGCATCGCGATCGCGTCGGCGAGCGGCATGATGCGCTGGCCGTCCTGGCCGAGCGTACGGATCGCGACCGTTCCCTCTTCGGCCTCGCGCTTGCCGACGACGAGCAGATAGGGGACTTTCGCAAGGCTGTGTTCGCGCACCTTATAGTTGATCTTCTCGTTACGAAGGTCGCTGTCGGCGCGGATACCCGCCGCGGTGAGCTCTGCCACCGCGTCCTTCGCATAATCGTCGGCGTCCGAAACGATCGTCGCGACGACCGCCTGCACCGGCGCGAGCCAGGTCGGGAAGCGCCCTGCGAAATGCTCGATCAAAATGCCGATGAAGCGCTCATAGGTGCCGAGGATCGCGCGATGCAGCATCACCGGGCGGTGGCGCTCGCCATCCTCGCCGATATAGCTCGCGTCGAGGCGCTCGGGCATCACGCGGTCGGACTGGATCGTCCCGCACTGCCACGTCCGGCCGATCGCGTCGGTCAGGTGGAATTCGAGCTTGGGAGCGTAGAAAGCGCCCTCGCCCGGCAATTCTTCCCAGCCATAATCCTCGTTCGCCATGCCCGCGCGCGCGACGGCTTCGCGAAGCTCGGCCTCGGCCTTGTCCCACATATCGTCGCTGCCGAACCGCTTTTCGGGGCGCAGCGCGAGCTTCACCGCATATTTCTCGAACCCCAGCTGGCGATAGACGCGGTCGAGCAATTCGCAAAAGGCGCGCACTTCCTCGACGATCTGGTCTTCACGGCAGAAGATATGACCGTCGTCCTGCGTGAACTGGCGCACGCGCATGATGCCGTGCAGCGCGCCGTGCGGCTCGTTGCGGTGGCAGCAGCCCATTTCGGCCATGCGCAGCGGCAGATCGCGATACGACTTCATGCCCTGACGAAAGATCAGGACGTGCGCCGGGCAGTTCATCGGCTTCAATGCCATCCACTCGGCATCGTCGGAAACGATCGGGCCCTCGTCCTCGATGTTCGGGATTTCGTCGGGGATGACGAACATATTCTCGCGATATTTGCCCCAGTGGCCGGATTGTTCCCACTGCTTGGCGTCCATCACCTGCGGCGTCTTGACCTCCTGATAGCCCGAGCCGTCGATCGCGCGGCGCATATAGGCTTCGAGCTCCCGATAGATGCGATAGCCCTTGGGGTGCCAGAAGACGCTGCCATGCGCCTCTTCCTGCAGGTGGAAGAGGTCCATCTCGCGCCCGATCTTGCGATGGTCGCGCTTGGCGGCTTCTTCGAGGCGGACGAGATGCTCGGCGAGCTGCTTCTTGTTAAGCCAACCGGTACCGTAGATGCGCGACAACTGCGCATTCTTCTGGTCCCCGCGCCAATAGGCACCCGAGACGCGCGTCAGCTTGAACGCCGCGGGATCGAGCTTGCCCGTCGAAGCCAGATGCGGCCCGCGGCACATGTCCATCCAGCCGTCGCCCGAGCGATAGACCGTCAACTCTTCACCCTGCGGCAATTCGGCGGCCCATTCGGCCTTGAACGTCTCGCCATCGGCCTGCCATTTGGCGATGAGCTTGTCGCGCTCCCAGACTTCGCGCGTGAGGGGAAGATCGGCGGCGATGATCTTGCGCATCTCCTCCTCGATCAACGGCAGCTCCTCGTCGCGAAACGGGCCATGCTCGGCGGCCGGCGCGAAGTCGTAATAGAAGCCGTCGTTCGTCGACGGGCCGAAGGTGATCTGCGTGCCGGGAAACAGCTTCTGCACCGCCTCCGCCAGCACATGCGCATAGTCGTGGCGTGCGAGTTCGAGCGCGTCGGCCTCGTCGCGGCTGGTGACCAGCGCGAGGTCGGTATCGCCTTCGAACGGACGCATGATGTCGCGAAGCTCGCCATTGACGCGCGCCGCGATCGCGGCCTTGGCGAGGCCGGGACCGATCGCCGCCGCGACGTCGGCCGGGGTCGAACCCGCGGGCATTTCACGCACCGAGCCATCGGGAAGGCTGATTTTCAGCATCTCACTCATCGAAATCCGTCTTTCATCGCTTTGGTCCGCGCCATGGCACAAGGCGGCGCGCACCGGAAGAGGCCGCGTCCAGCTTTCGAAAATTCGGGTGGAAGGACGCCGCGCCACCCGAACCCGGGTGGCAGCCGGCGCGCGTTCAGGCCGCGGCCGACCGCCCCCGGCATGCGGGGGTAGTGGTGGTCCGGGTCGTGATCGGCGTCCGCGTCATGCCGTCCACATAGGCGGCGCGAAAGCCTTTGTCATCACCCGCCGGAAACCTATGCTGGCCTTCGGCCTTCCGGGAGTTCCATCATGTCCGACGCACCGACGCACAGCATCGCCGCCATTCTCCCCTGCAGCGACCTCGACGCCAGCACCGCATTCTACGAAATGCTGGGGCTGAAAGTCGTGAGCGACCATGGCACTTATCGCCTGCTCGCCGACGGCAAGGGCTGGCAATTGCACCTGACGAACGAATCCGGTCCAACATGGCCCGAGCGCGACCAGAATCCCTTCGGCCTCTACCTCTACACCGAACGCGTCGCGGAACTCGCCGAACGTGTCGGCGACCGCATCATCGAGCGCGAAAAGGCGCCGACGCACAAGCCGTGGGGCATGTATGAATTCGCGCTGTCCGACCCCGACGAGACACTGGTGCGCGTCGGCTGGCCGAGCGAGCTGATCGGCTGACCCAACAAGCATCCTTGTCACTATGTAAATGAAGCTTGACTATTCATGTCGCATCATGTCAATGTTCCTTTACCTATTAACAAGGGAGCTTGACCGATGCCGCCAATATTCCGTGCCCTGCTCTGGGCCATTCCCAGCTTCGCCGTTGCGCTCGCCTGGATCGCCGGCCTCATCCCGGGGCCGCTCGGCAGCGCGTTGGTCCTTGCCGTGCCGATCGCGATGATCGCGACCATGCCGCGCGCGGCATGCCGGAGGGGTTGAGCGATGGCGACCAACCCCGCACAGCGGCGTTACGTCGGCCGCATGATCCCGATTTCGATCGCCTATATCGCGGCGGTGATGCTCGCGAGCTGGATCATTCCCGATGACGCCGCGGCGACTCCCCTAACCGTCGCGGTGGCGCTGGTTCCCGCGCTCGCGACATCGGGCTTCATCTGGGCGATGGCGCGCTATCTGGCCGAGCTCACCGACGAATATGTGCGGATGCTCGAGATCCGCAAGATTCTGGTGGCGACCGGGCTCACGCTGGCGCTGGCAAGCGGCTGGGGCATATTGGAATTGTTCACCGATGTGCCGAAGGTGCCGCTTTTCTTTGTCTTCCCGGTCTGGTGCCTGGGGCTGGCGGCCGGGTCGCTCGTCAACAGGCTGACCATCGGCGACGCCGGACCTTGCGCGTGAAGAACCGCCTGAAAGTCCTGCGCGCCGAGCGCGACTGGAGCCAGCAGGATCTTGCCGAAAGGCTGGAGGTGTCGCGCCAGTCGGTCAATGCGATCGAAACGGGCAAATATGATCCGTCGCTCCCCCTCGCCTTCCGGATCGCCGACCTGTTCGGCCTGCCGATCGAAGCGATTTTCCTGCGAGAGCGATAATCGCGCCGGCGAGCCTTGCAGGCCGCCTCCCCGCCCGCTACGGCGGCGGCAGCCGGAAAGGAGCCCGCCGCCATGTTCAAGCGCCTGTTCGTCGACCATCCGAAGAGCGTCGATGAAAATTACATCGAACATTTCGGCGTCGCATCGAAATTCGGGGTGACGATGATCTGGGGCGGCCTCTGCGCGCTGGTCCATGCGGTCGTCCCCGGCTGGTGCATCACCACGGGCAGCGACACGATCCAGCGGCTCAACCACATCATGGTCGAAAAGCGGCGCGCCAAGGGGCAGGCCGTGATGCAGATGAGCACGATCGACTGGGTCATCTGATCGCGGTGGACGCCGTTCCCGAATATCTCGAACGCTCGGGCCGCCCGCGGCTCGCCTATCGCCATACGCCGGGCGCCGGTCCCGCGATCGTCTTCCTGCCCGGCTATATGTCCGACATGGCGGGGGGCAAGGCGACCGCACTTTTCGACTGGGCGGTTGCCGAAGGCCACGCCTGTCTGCTGCTCGATTATGCCGGATGCGGGCTTTCGGACGGATTGTTCGCCGACCAGACGCTCCTCGATTGGCGCGGCGATGTGCTCGACATGATCGACGCGAAGGCCGAAGGCCCAGTCGTCATCGTCGGATCGTCGATGGGCGGCTGGCTGATGCTGCTCACCGCGCTCGCGCTGGTCCAGCGCGACGGGTCGGCGCGCGTCGCGGGGCTTGTCGGGATCGCGGCGGCGCCCGATTTCACCGACTGGGGCTTCACGTCGGAAGAAAAGGCAATCATCCTCGCCGAGGGCGCCTTGGTCGAGGAAACGCCGTACAGCGACCAGCCCTATGTGACGACGCGCGGCTTTTTCCAGTCGGGCGAAGCCAACCGCCTGCTCGACGCCGAAATCCCGCTGACCTGCCCCGTGCGCCTGCTCCACGGGCAGGAGGACGGTGACGTTCCGCCCGAAATCAGCCTGCGCCTGTCGAAAGCGCTCGCGAGCGCGAATGTGCAGGTCACGCTCGTCAAGGGCGGCGATCACCGCCTGTCGCGCGATACCGATATCGCGCTGCTGATCGACACGGTCGCGCGGCTCGCCACGCAAATCTAGAAAAGGACTCCCATGGCCCGCAGCGACTTCCGGTTCCACGTCACCAAGCGCGTCCGCTATGCCGAGATCGACGCGCAGCGCGTCGTGTTCAATAGCCGCTATCTCGAATATTTCGACATTGGCATCACCGAATATTGGCGCGCCGCGGGCGTCTATGACCGCTGGCCCGACCACAGCAGCCCCGAATTCCACGTCGCGCGCGCCGAGGTCGATTACAAGGTGCCGATCCTGCTCGACGAAGAGATCGACATCTGCGTGCGCGCGTCGCGCGTCGGCAAAAGCTCGATGACCTTTCTGTTCGAACTGCACGGCGCGGGCAAGGACGACCTGCGCGCCACCGGACAGCTCGTCAACGTCCATGTCGCCGAGGCGCAGGGCGCGCCGGCGCCGGTACCGGACGAATTCCTATTCCTGTTCGAAGCGTTTGAAGCGCGGCCCCTTCGCGCCTAAATACGCGCCATGACCAAATATCTTCATACGATGATCCGCGTGTCGGATCCCGACGCCACAGTCGATTTCTTCAAGCTGATCGGGCTCGAGGAAACACGCCGCTTCGATGACGAGAAGGGCCGCTACACGCTGATCTTCCTCGCCGCCCCCGGCCAGCGCGATGTCGCCGAGGTCGAACTGACCTATAACTGGCCGCCCGCCGACGGCAGCGCCCCCGAAGACTATACGGGCGGGCGCAATTTCGGCCACCTCGCCTATCGGGTCGACGACATCTATGCGACGTGCCAGCGCCTGATGGACGCCGGGGTGACGATCAACCGCCCGCCGCGCGATGGCCATATGGCCTTCGTGCGCTCGCCCGACGGCATTTCGGTCGAGCTTTTGCAGGAAGGATATCTCGAGCCCGCCGAGCCCTGGGCGTCGATGCCCAACACGGGCAGCTGGTAAGCACCGCGCGATGGGCCTGTTGATCAACATCGACGTGCCCGACCTCGCCGCCGCCGAGCATTTCTACACCGCGGCCCTCGGCCTGTCCGCCTCCCGCCGGTTCGACGACGACATCGTCGAGCTGACGGGATGCGAAATCCCCATCTATCTGATCCGAAAGCCCGCCGGAACGGCGATCGGCCCCGGCGGCGGCGATTTTCGCCGTTACAACCGGCACTGGACGCCGGTGCATCCCGATTTTTCAGTCGAAAATCTCGATGAAGCGATCGCGAAAGCCCTCGCCGCCGGCGCGGTGCAGGAGGGCGAGACATTGGACCTGCCCTATGGCAGACAGGCGATGTTCGCCGATCCGTTCGGCAACGGATTCTGCCTGATCGCGTTCAACGAGCGGGGCTATGACGCCCTTCTGACCTGAGCAGGAGAACCAAGGCCCGCTGGCGCCCGCTCCGTCTTGAAAGAGCGAGACGCTGGAAAGGAGATGAAATGGCTGCGCTGGACATCGTCCGAATTCCCGTCCTCAGCGACAATTATGTCTGGCTGGTCCATGATCCCGCCAGCGCGGCGACGATGGTCGTCGATCCCGCCGTCGCCGAGCCCGTGCTGGAAGCCGCGGCGGCGCGCGGCTGGACCATAACCGACATCTGGAACACCCACTGGCACCCCGATCACACCGGCGGCAACGCCGCGATCAAGGAAGCCACCGGTTGCACGATCACCGGCCCCGCGGCGGAATATGCGCGCATCCCGACGCTCGATGTGCAGGTGAAGGGCGGCGACAAAGTCAAGCTCGGCGACCATGTCGCCGACGTCTGGGACGTGCCCGCGCACACGGCGGGTCACATCGCCTATCACTTCGCCGAAGACGCCGCGATCTTCGTCGGCGACACGATGTTCGCGATGGGCTGCGGCCGGCTGTTCGAAGGCACGGCCGAGCAAATGTTCGCCAATATGCAGAAGCTCGGCACGCTCGACGATGCGACCCGCGTTTATTGCGCCCACGAATATACGCTGTCGAACGCGCGCTTCGCGGTGACGGTCGATCCCGGCAACGACGCCCTCGCGGCGCGGCTGGCGGCGGTCGAAGCCGCGCGCGCGGTCGGCGAGGCGACGGTGCCGACCAGCATCGGCGAAGAGCGCGCGACCAACCCCTTTTTCCGCGCGTCCGACGCTGCCGAACTCGGGCGGATCCGCGCGCTGAAGGATGCCGCCTGATGCCGCCGCTTCAGCACCCATTCATCTGCAACGGCCATATTGGCCGATCTCAAGGAGCAATTTCATGGCGAAGCTGAACCCGATGGCTGCCGCGCTGTTGACCGCGGCCATGCCGCTGGTCGCCAGCTGCGCGCCCGCGGGATCGGGCGAGCCGGGCGCCGCGGCGCTCACGCCCAAACAGGCCGAGCGGCTCGACAAGCAGCTTGCCGGCAAAATTCCGGGTAAGCCCATGCGATGCCTGCCAAGCTATCGCACCAACGAAACGATCCGCGTGTCGGACAATATCCTGCTCTATCGCTCGGGCGGCAACCTCGTGTATCGTAACGATCTCAAAAGCAGCTGCCCGGGCCTCGCGCGCGACAGCGACATCATGGTGGTACGCCAATTCGGATCATCGACCTGCGAAGGCGATTTCTTCCATCTGGTCGACCGGTCGAGCGGCATTCGCGGGCCGACATGTGTGTTTGGCGAATTCGTCCCCTATCGCAAACCGGAGGGGGACAAAGGCTGAACCCAGGTTCAGTCGCAGGCGGGGCCCGGTTTGCGCCGAGCTCTTCGGGTCGCACCCCCGCCTGCACCTGCTCAAGCTCCCCCTGAAGGGGAGCGGCTCTATGCCTTGTACAGCGCCGCGATCTTGTCCGCATAAACCTGCTTCAGGACGTGGCGCCGGATTTTCATCGACGGCGTCATCTGCTCATTCTCGATCGCGAAGGCTTCGTCGGCGAAGTCGAACTTGCGCACCTTCTCGATCACCGAGAGCTGGCCGTTGACGCGGTCGACCGCGGTGCGGATCGCGGTGCGGAATTTCTCATGCTCGCGCAGCAGCTTCAGATCCTTGGGCAGGCCCTCCGCCTCCGCCCATTCGGCCATCCATTCGGGATCGGGGACGAGGATGCCGACGAGGTGCGGGCGCTTGTCGCCATAGACCATCGCCTGCAGGATTTCGGGCTGGAGCGTCAGCATGCCTTCCACCCGCTGCGGCGAGACATTGTCGCCCTTGTCGTTGACGATCAGGTCCTTCTTGCGGTCGGTGATGACGATGCGGCCCTTGTCGTCGATATGGCCGATGTCGCCGGTGTGAAGCCACGGCCCGGCTTCGGGATCGCTGGCATCGGCGATCAGCACGCGCTCGGTCTCGGCGTCGTTGCGCCAATAGCCCTTCATCACCAGTTCGCCGCGCACGCAAATCTCGCCATCGTCGGCAATGCGCACTTCGGTGTTCATCAACGGCGGACCGACGGTGTCCATCTTGATCCCGGCGCTCGGGCGGTTGCAGCTGATCACCGGCCCCGCCTCGGTCTGGCCATAGCCCTGGAGCAAGGTCAGCCCGATCGAATGAAAGAAGACCCCGATTTCGGGGTTGAGCGGCGCACCGCCCGACACCAGCGCCTTCATCCGGCCGCCGAAACGCTTGCCGATCTTGGGCCGGAACAATTTGTCGAGAATCAGGTCGACCGGCCGGTCGAACACGCCCATCCGCCGCTCATAATCCTTCTCGCCCACGCGCAGCGCCTGGTTCAGCATCCAGTTCGCAAGCTTGCCCTGTTTTTCGACCGCCTTGATCATCCGCGCGCGGATCACCTCGAACAGCCGGGGCACGACGACCATGATCGTCGGGCGCGTCTCCTCGATGTTGGAGACAAGCTTTTCGAGGCCTTCGCTGTAATAGATTTGCGCTCCGACCATGATCGGCAGAAACTGGCCGCCCGAATGCTCATAAGCATGGCTGAGGGGCAGGAACGACAGGAACACCTCTTCGTCGCCGATCCCGAAATCATTGACCAGCACTTCGGCGGCGCCCGCCGCATTGTGCAGGATCGCGCCGTGATGCTGCATCACCCCGCGCGGCGCGCCGCCGGTGCCGCTGGTGTAGATCAGGCAGGCGATGTCCTCGCGCTTGACGCCGAGCCCGCGCGCTTTGGTTTCCTCGACATAAGTCTCGCCGCCTTCGACGAGCGGCGCCCAGTCGTGGACCGAAACCTCGCCCTGCTGACCGACGCGCAGGCTCTCCATCGTGATGACGATATGCGCCTCGGACCGCATGACCGCGGGCATCAATGTGCGCGCGAGCTTCGCGGTCGACACGATCACCGCCTTCGCGCCGCTGTTGTCGAGAATATGCTGATGATCGCGTTCGGTGTTGGTCGTATAGGTCGGCACGGTGATGCAGCCCGCTGCCATGATGCCAAGGTCGGCGATGCACCATTCGGGCCGGTTCTCGCTGACCAGCACCACCCGGTCGCCTTCCTTCAGACCGAGTTCGCGCAGATTGTGCGCGAGTGCCGCCACTTGATTGGCGACCTGCCGCCAGCTCAGCGGCTGCCACGCGCGATCGGCCTTGCGCCACAGGAAGGGATCTTCGCCACCACGCCCCGCGCGGTCGAAGAACATCGCGACCAGGCTCGGAAAATGGTCGAGATGGGGATTTTCAAGCTTCATTCTGCCTCTCTCCAGGGAGATTCATTGCGTCTGTTCTGTTTTCGTTGGGGTAAGGGCCCAGACCCTAATTTTGTGCCGGCGCGCCGTCGATCGAAGAGCTGCCGGGACCGCGCGGATCGGCGGCGCCCCGATAACCCTCCGCGGTGCGTTCGACGGCATTGAGTTTCGACCCGAGCCCGGTGGCAGTGAAGCTGTAACCGAACGGTTTCATCTTCGCGGCGATCGCCTGCCCCGCTTCATTATTCTCGATCAGCACACCGGCCTTGCCGAAGAAAAGATTGGGCAGTTCCATCGCCGATTTCGCATCGAGCCCCCAATCGAGCACCCCGACCAGCACCTTGGTCACGTGCATGATGATGCGCTTGCCCCCCGCCGAACCGACCGCGAGCACGACCTTGCCGTCGGGGCCGTAAACGATCGTCGGCGACATCGACGACAGCGGGCGCTTGCCCGCCTGCACGCGGTTCGCGGTCGGCACGCCGTCCTGCGTCGGGGCGAGGTCGAAATCGGTGAGCTCGTTGTTGAGGAAATAGCCGCCCGCGATCAGCTGGCTGCCGAAGATGCTTTCGATGGTCGAGGTCATCGAGACGACATTACCCGCCGCGTCGACGGTGACGAAATGCGTCGTGCCCTGTTCGGGGATCGCGGGCGCGGCAGCGCGCGGCTTGGCGCCGGGCGGCGTGCCGGGTTCGTAGCGGCCCGCGGCGCGATAGGGCGAAATGAGCTGGCGGCGTTCGGCCAGATAGCTCTTGTCGAGCAGGCCTTTAACCGGAACGTCGACGAAATCCGCATCGCCGAGATAGGCGGCGCGGTCGGCGTAGGAGAGCTGCATCGCCTCGGCGAGCAAATGCCAACTCATCGGATTGTCCTTGCCCATCGCCTTCATGTCCCAGCCCTCGATCATGCCGAGAATGCCGAAAACGGTCGTCGCGCCCGACGAGGGCGGGCCCATGCCGCAGACCTTGTAGACGCGATAGCTGGTGCAGACGGCCGGGCGTTCCTTTGCCGTATAGGCCGCGAGATCCTTCGCGGTGAGCGCGGCCGCGTTGCGCGGCGCCTTTGCCACCGCGTCGGTAATCGCCCTGGCATTGCCGCCCGAATAAAAGGCGTCGGGGCCGCGCGCGGCAATGGCGCGCAGGGTTGCGGCATAGGCGGGATTCTTGATCCGCGTACCGACCGGTGCGGGCTTGCCGTCCACATAATAGATTGCGCGCGCGTCGGGAAAATCCTTCCACATCGGCTCGAACTCGACGAGCCAGTTGTTGAGCGCGGGGGTGACGATGAAGCCTTCTTCGGCGAGCTTGATCGCGGGCGCGAACAGCGCTTTCCATTCGAGCTTGCCCCATTTCTTATGCGCCATTTCCATCAGCCGCATATTGCCGGGCACGCCGACCGACAGCCCGCCGGGAATGACGTCCATATAGCCGCGCGCTTTTCCGTCGGGACCGAGGAAGCGTTCGGGCTTGGCCGCTGCCGGCGCCATTTCGCGGCCGTCGATCGTCGATATGCTGCCGTCCTTCGCATTGTGATGCAGCATGAAGCCGCCGCCGCCGATGCCGCTCGATTGCGGTTCGACCAGCGTGAGCACCGCGACCATGGCAACGGCTGCGTCGGCTGCGGTGCCGCCTTGGTGCAAAATCTCGCGCCCCGCCTCGGTCGCGCGCGGGTCGGCCGACGAGGTTACGCCCTGCGCGGCGGCGAGCGACGGGAGGATGAAGGTGACGACCGCGGCGAGCGGGAGGAATCTTTTCAACATGGCCGCGACATTGGCGTGGCCCTCGGGCCAACGCAACCCCGTCAGTGCGCGGTGCCCACCGCATCGGCTACGCGCGCGAAACCTTCGCGCGCGGCGAGCTTTTCAAGGCCATGTGCGATCCGCGCCGCGAGACCCGGGCCTTCATAGACCATCGCCGAATAGATCTGCACAAGACCGGCGCCGGCGCGGATACGCCCCCACGCGTCGTCCGCCGATGCGATCCCGCCCGCAGCAACCAGCGGCAATCGGCCGCCGCTCGCAATGTGAAAATCGCGGACGCGCCGAAGCGCCAGTTCGGCAAGCGGCGCGCCCGACAGCCCGCCCGCTTCGCCCGCGTGGCGTGAGGCCAGCAGCGGGCGCTCGATCGTGGTGTTCGAGACGATGATGGCGGCCAGTCCCTTGTCGAAAGCGACCGCGACGATGTCGTCGATGTCCGCGGGTTCGAGGTCGGGGGCGACTTTCAGGAAAACCGGTTTCGCCGCCCCGGCGGGCTGCGCCGCCGCGACGCCGTCGAGCAGTGCTTCGAGCGCGCCCCTGTCCTGCAGCGCACGAAGGCCCGGCGTGTTCGGCGATGAGATGTTGACCGTCAGATAATCGGCCAGCGGCGCCATCGCCGCGGTGCCCTTCGCATAGTCCGCGATGCGGTCGGCGCTGTCCTTGTTCGCGCCGATGTTGATGCCGAGCGGCACCGGCAGGCCGTAACGGCGCAGGCAGCGGATGCGCTCGGCCGCCGCCGCTTGCCCGCCATTGTTGAAGCCCATGCGGTTGATCACCGCCCGATCCTCGACCAGCCGGAACAGCCGCGGGCGCGGATTGCCGTCCTGCGGCAGCGGGGTCAGCGTGCCGACCTCGACGAAGCCGAAGCCGAAGTGCGGCATCGCGTGGGCGACGCGGGCATCCTTGTCGAAACCGGGCGCGACGCCGATCGGATTGGGAAAGTGGAGCCCCGCGAATTCGGTCGCGAGCACCGGGCTGGTCAGCGCATGCCGCGCGCGCGGCAAGGGCGCGAGCGCGTTCAATGTCAGATTGTGCGCCGCCTCGCCGTCGGTGGCGTGGACGATCGGGCGGACGAGCGCATAGGCGGCATCGGTGAGCGAGGCGAAGAGCGACATGGCCCGCCATTGCGCCGAGCCGGACGCTATGGCAAGCCCCCCGCGGGCCAGCATAAACGCATCGGAAAAACCGGGAGAAAATCGTGTCGCACCTTCGCCTAGCCGCCAAAATGTCCACCGGCCTGCTGTTGCTCGCCGTGGCGGGCTGCGCCCCCGCCACGATCGATCAGGCACCCGCGACCGCCTCGGCGCCCACTCCCGAGGCGCCTCTCGACGTGCCCGCCGGCGCGCCGCTCGCCGAATTCTTCGAGAAATATGACGAGGCGCAATTGTCGCTTTCGCCGCAAACCAAAGCCTATCGCGGGATACGCGACGGCGATTACGGCAAATGGGACGATGTGAGCGACGAGGCCGAGGTCGCGCGGAACAAGCTGCAACAGGCGACCGCCGCCGCGATGCGCGCGAGCTACGACCCCGCCAATCTGTCGCCCGACGACGCGCTGTCGTTCGAGCTGTTCAACGCGCAGGCCGCGCGCGAGGAAAGTCTGTTCCCCTATCGCCATCACAATTATCTGTTCAACCAGATGCGCGGCGCGCAGAGCCAGATGCCGGCGTTCCTGATCAACATCCACCGCGTATCGAACGTCGCCGAGGCCGAGGCCTATGTCGAACGCATCCGCGGCATGGGCCCGGTGATCGACGCGCTGACCGCGCAGTCGGCCGAGCGCGCGACGCAGGGCATCCAGCCCCCCAAATGGGTCTATGCCTATGTCATCTCGGACATTCAGAATCTGCTGAAGCCCGAAAATGCGCTGATCGAGGATCTCACCGCCAAGGTCGGCAAGCTCGACATCGCGCCCGCCGAAAAGACGCGGCTGGTCGATTCTGCGAAAGCGGCATGGTCGACCAGCGCCGACCCCGCCTACACCCGCCTGCTCGCCGAAATGAAGCGCCAGCAGCCCGGCGCGCCGACCGCCGACGGCGTCTGGCGGCTCCCCGACGGCCAAGCCTATTACAAGGCGCTGCTCGCCAATTACACGACGACCGACATGACCGCGGCCGAGATCCACGACCTCGGCCTCGCCGAAGTCGCGCGCATCCACGGCGAGATGAAGGCGATCATGACGAAGGTCGGCTTCAAGGGCACGCTACAGCAATTCTTCGTCCACCTGCGCACCAGCCCGCAATATTTCCACACCTCGCGCGAGGCCTATCTCGCCGAGGTCGATAGCCATGTGAAGGCGATGGAGGCGCGCCTGCCCGCCTTCTTCAACACGCTACCCAAGGCGCCGCTGCAAGTGAAGGCGGTCGAGGCGTTCCGCGAGAAGTCGGCGGGCAAGGCCTTTTATCAGTCGCCCTCGCCCGACGGCTCGCGGCCCGGCACCTATTATGTGAACCTCTACGACCTCAATGACATGTCGAAGACCGAGCTCGAGGCGCTCGCCTATCATGAAGGCATTCCGGGGCATCATCTCCAGCGCGCGGTGCAGACCGAACTCACCGGCCTGCCGCCATTCCGCCGTTTCGGCGGCTTCACCGCCTATACGGAGGGCTGGGGCCTCTATACCGAGGAACTCGCCAAGGACATGGGCTTCTACACCGACCCCTACAGCGATTTCGGCCGCCTCGGCATGGAGCTGTGGCGCGCATGCCGCCTCGTCGTCGACACCGGCATCCATGACAAAAGATGGAGCCGCGAACAGGCGATCCAGTATCTGAAGGACAACACGCCCAACCCCGACGGCGACATCGAAAAGGCGATCGAACGCTATATCGTCTACCCCGGACAGGCGACCGCCTACCTCATCGGCAAACTCAAGATCATGCAACTCCGCAGCCGCGCCCAAGCGGCGCTCGGCGACAAATTCGATTTCCGCAGCTTCCACGACGTCGTGCTCGAATCGGGCCCGGTGCCGCTCGACATCCTCGAACGGCGCGTCGATAATTGGATCACCGCGCAGAAGGGTTAAGAAAATTGACGATTGGCGCTTGACGCGAGCCGACGAAGCGCAAATGATTTGGGCGCATAAGAAGGCAGCCGAGGAAAGGCTGTCGGGGTCTGGGTCTGATGTCGCAATCTTCTTCCTCGCCAACGGGCGTGGACGGCAGCGCGCCGTTCGAACTACATTATTTTCCGCCCGATCCCGATCTGGCGGAAATGGTGTCGAGCCTGTATTTCGCGCGCGTCAACATGCCGCGGTTCGACGAATATGAACGCGCCGACCGCCCGCAATTCCGCTTCGTGACCGCGGCTGACGGCGAGTATATTTTCGCCGACGACCATCATGCGCCGGTCTGCAAGGCCAATATCGTCGGCCCGACCAGCGGCCGCGTGCGCGCGATCAGCAATTGCCCGACGCAGATGTTCGGGTTCGGCATGCTCCCCGCGGGCTGGGCGGCGCTGATGGGCGACGACGCCGACAAGCTCACCGACCGCGCGATGGATGCGGCCGACCTGTTCGGTCCGTGGATCGAGGATGTCGCCGCCGCACTCGAAAAGGCCGCGACGGTCGAGGAAAAGCTGGTCATCGGCAATAATTTCGCACGCGAGGTGCTGACCAGAAACGAACGGCCGCCGATGTGGTTCATCCGCACGGTC
Organism: Sphingopyxis sp. LC363; assembly: GCF_000756385.1. Lineage (GTDB taxonomy): Bacteria > Pseudomonadota > Alphaproteobacteria > Sphingomonadales > Sphingomonadaceae > Sphingopyxis. The sequence goes on along the minus strand of NZ_JNFC01000034.1, from coordinate 121,469 downwards.
GATGAATGGCTGACCGCCTCGCCCTCGCCGCAGGTGCCCGAACTGGTCGGGGCGACGGGCATGTCGATCCGCTCGGTCGAGCGGATGACGAAACATTATTACGGTCTGTCGCCGCGAATGCTCGCGCGCAAATATCGCGCGGTGCGCGCCGCTTCGGCGCTCGCGCGCGGCGAAGGGCTCGACGCGGCGCAGCTGGGCGACGCCTTCTACGACCAGTCGCACCTGATCCGCGAGATCAAACGCTTCGCCGGCGCGACGCCGGGCCAGCTCGGCAAGCCGACGACCTACACCGAAGCGACCACCAAAGGGCGCAAGCAGCTCGCCGGCAAGGTCAGCCCGATCGTCTCCGAGACGTGAGCCGCTATTAACCTTCAAAAATTGCGCGCCCTGTCGTTTTGGCGTTTCCATACAATCACGAATCGGGCGCGGGGCATAATTCCCCCTTGCGACCCAGAAGAGCTCATCCTCTGACGAGGACTTGAGACCTTCATCTTGGCACTCATTTGGCTTCGGCCGGATGGGTGCCTTTTTTTCGTATATCGGGCAGCCGCTTTGGGGTGGGCTTAAGCCGTTCCCCTCCCTTTTAGGGAGGGGTTAGGGGTGGGTGCGCGAGCGCAGCGAGTAATAAGGAAGAACGTCGCCTTCGGCGGCTACCCACCCCCGGCCCCTTCCTAAAAGGGAGGGGAGAGATATGTCCGCAATCGGTCGGAAACCGGCCACCCACCCTCATCTTTACCCCGCCCAACCACGGCTTGCTTGCACCTCGCTGGCCCCTTGCCTATATAAGTGGAGTAATTTACTCCAGTTAAGAATCGTTCGCAATTGCGACGGAAAAGAACATGCGCCTGTCCAACCTTGCCGACTATGCCGTGGTGCTGATGAGCGCCGCCGCCCGCCAATGCGGGTCCCATTACGGTTCTGGGCCGATCCACGCTGGCATGCTCGCCGAGCAGACGGGCATCCCGGGACCGACCGCGCAGAAGCTGGTCAGCCAGCTCGCGCGTGCCGGGCTGCTCGTCGCGTCGCGCGGCAGCGGCGGCGGGGTGCGACTCGCGCGGCCTGCGGCGGCGATCAATGTCGCCGACATCATCGAAGCCGTCGAAGGCCCAATCGCGCTGACCTCCTGCGTCGCCGAAGGACGCCATGATTGCTCGCTCGAAGGCAGCTGCAAGGTGCAGCCGCATTGGGGCGTCGTGAACGGCGCGGTGCGTGGGGCGCTGGCGGAGATCAGTCTTGCGAGCCTCGTTAAGCCCCTCCCGCTTGCGGGAGGGGTTTGGGGAGGGCCTGTAGCAGCCACCAACCCAACGAACATTCCCTCCCCCAACCCCTCCCGCAAGCGGGAGGGGAGGATAGAAGCATGACCGACAACACCGAACTCCCCGTCAAGGACCAGGCCGCGCACGACGCCGCCGCCAAAGTCGCCGATTACGAGCATGGCTGGTCCTCCGCCATCGCGACCGACTTCGCGCCCAAGGGGCTGACCGAGGATACGGTGCGGTTCATTTCGGCCAAGAAGGACGAGCCCGAATGGATGCTCGATTGGCGGCTGAAGGCGTTCCGCCACTGGCAGACGATGGAGACGCCCGACTGGGCGAAGCTCAACGTGCCGCCGATCGATTACCAAGACGCGTACTATTACGCGGCGCCCAAGGCGAAGCCGAAACTGTCGAGCCTCGACGAGGTCGATCCCGAAATCCTCGAAGTCTATAAAAAGCTCGGCATCCCCATCGAGGAGCAGAAGGTGCTCGCCGGCGTCGAGGGCGCACGCAAGGTCGCGGTCGACGCGGTGTTCGACAGCGTCAGCGTCGCGACGACCTTCCGCGAGGAGCTGAAGCGCGCGGGCGTGATCTTCCTGTCGATTTCGGAAGCGATCCGCGAATATCCCGAGCTGGTGAAGAAGTGGCTCGGCAAGGTCGTGCCGATGCACGACAATTATTTCGCGACATTGAACTGCGCGGTCTTCTCCGACGGCACCTTCGTTTACGTGCCCGAGGGCGTGCGCTGCCCGATGGAGCTCAGCACCTATTTCCGCATCAATGCCGAGAATACGGGGCAGTTCGAGCGCACGCTGATCGTCGCCGACAAAGGCGCCTATGTCAGCTACCTCGAAGGCTGCACCGCGCCGATGCGCGACGAGAACCAGCTCCACGCCGCGGTGGTCGAACTGGTCGCGCTCGATGATGCCGAGATCAAATATTCGACCGTGCAGAACTGGTATCCCGGCAACGCCGAGGGCCTCGGCGGCATCTATAATTTCGTGACCAAGCGCGCGCTCTGCCAGGGCAAGCGCAGCAAGGTGTCGTGGACGCAGGTCGAAACGGGCAGCGCGATCACGTGGAAATATCCGAGCTGCGTGCTCAACGGTGACGACAGCGTCGGCGAATTCTATTCGGTCGCGGTCACCAACAATTACCAGCAGGCCGACACCGGCACCAAGATGATCCACAATGGCAAGCGCACGCGCTCGACCATCGTTTCGAAGGGGATCAGCGCGGGCAAGTCGAACAACACCTACCGCGGCATCGTCCGCGTCGCGCCCAATGCCGAGGGCGTGCGCAACTTCACCCAGTGCGACAGCCTGCTGCTCGGCAGTAGCTGCGGCGCGCATACCGTGCCGTACATCGAAGTCCGCAACCCGACCGCGACCGTCGAACATGAAGCGACGACGAGCAAGATCAGCGACGACCAGCTCTTCTACGCGATGCAGCGCGGGCTGGGGCAGGAAGAGGCGGTGGCGCTGATCGTCAACGGCTTTGCGAAGGAAGTGCTGCAGCAACTGCCGATGGAATTTGCGGTCGAGGCGCAGAAGCTGCTGGGGATCAGCCTTGAGGGGTCGGTCGGGTGACGCAGCTGACCCTTAACGACCATGCGAAGCAGACCCAAGCCCCTCCCCTTCAGGGGAGGGGTAGGGGGTGGGGCCTCTCGGCCGAACGCCTCGCCGAGCTGCATCGCCGCGCGGCGGACATGCGCCGCAACCCGACCGAGCCGGAGAAGCGGCTGTGGCGGCATTTGTCGAACAGCCAGCTGGGCGGGTTCAAGTTTCGCCGCCAGCAAGTGATCGGCTATTTTATCGCGGATTTTGTTTGTCCTTCGGCGAAGCTGATCGTCGAGGTCGATGGCGACACGCATGACGAAGCCAAGGACCGGCTGCGTGACGAAATTCTAAGCGGCCACGGATTTCGCGTGATCCGGGTGACGAACACCGATGTCATGCAGAATATGGATGGCGTGCTGGCGTTTATTTCCGAAGCGCTGCGCAAGGCGGACAGGCCCCACCCCAACCCCTCCCCTGAAGGGGAGGGGCTTGATGCGGTCGAGGCGCAGAAATTGCTGGGCATCAGCCTTGAAGGGAGCGTGGGGTGACACAAGCTCTTTTCGAATACACACGTCCCTTCAACTGGCAGCCGACTGAACACTACGGCCCCGAAGGTTCGTCGGATTGGTCGGAGTGGGATGAGCAGGATCTCGCTACAGCTCAAGAATTTCTCGACCTCACGGGTGAGCGGATCATCTGGCTCCATCCTTCGAAGAGCGGGCTGCCGTTGGAAGGTGTCAAAGGCGAACCGGACTATGCCGCTCAATCCGGCGAACACATATTTTTAATCGGCGAACATTTCTGGCCGGGATTTCCTGATCCGCCTCAGTTCGCGATCGTCAAATGCCATCCCGTCGAACGCACGACCCAGCACTTGGGCCACTTCGACTACTGGCCGGAAACTTGGACACGAAAAGACCAATGATGCTGAAAATTGAAAACCTCCACGCCACCGTCGCCGACAAGCCGATCCTGAAGGGTCTGTCGCTCGCCATAAATGCGGGCGAGATACACGCGATCATGGGCCCCAATGGCGCGGGCAAATCGACGCTCTCCTATGTGCTCGGCGGCCGGCCGGGGTATGAGGTTACCGAAGGGTCGGTGAGCTTCACGCCCGATGTCATGTTTCCCGGCACCAATACGTCCGACGAGGCAGGCTCCGGCTTTCAGCGCGGGACTGGAACCACCGAGACGCTCGACCTGCTCGCCCTCGACCCGCACGAGCGCGCCGCCGCCGGCCTGTTCCTCGGCTTCCAGTATCCGGTCGAGATCCCCGGCGTGTCGAACGTCCAGTTCCTCCGCGAAAGCCTGAACGCCCAGCGCAAGGCACGCGGCGAGGAGCCTTTGTCAGGCGGCGACTTCCTGAAGCTCGCGCGCGAGAAGGCGGGGCTCTTGAAGCTCGACATGGACATGCTCAAGCGCCCGGTGAACGTCGGCTTTTCGGGCGGCGAGAAGAAGCGCAACGAGATGGTGCAGATGGGCATCCTCGATCCCAGGCTCGCGATCCTCGACGAGACCGACTCGGGCCTCGACATCGACGCGCTGCGTATCGTCGGCGACGGGATCAACGCGATCATGCGCCGCCCCGACAAGGCGGTGCTGCTGATCACCCACTATCAGCGCCTGCTCGACTATGTGCAGCCCGATTTCGTGCATGTCCTCGCCGCGGGCCGCATCGTCAAATCGGGCGGGCCAGAGCTGGCGCTCGAACTCGAAGAACATGGCTATGCGGAGATCGCGGCGTGATGAGCGCCCATTTTTCCTTCTTTCGTGATGCCGGACTTGATCCGGCATCCATGACCGCATGGACCCCGGATCAAGTCCGGGGTGACGAAGTGTGGGAGGTTGCAGCTTGAACACTGCTATTCTCCCCTCGCGGCGCGATGAAGCATGGCGCTATAGCGACATCGACGCCGTCACCGCCGCATGGCCGCTGCCCGCGCCCGAGAGCATCGTCGTGCCCGCGGGCGGCGACTTCAAGCGCGCGATCGTGCAGGATGCAGGCGCGATCCATCAGATCGAGATGAGCGTCGGCAAGGGCGCGACGGCATCGCTGCATGTGCTGAACATCGGCGGTGCCTATGGCCGCATCGAACTGGCTGTGACGCTCCACGAAGGCGCAGATTTCCACCTCGGCGCGGCGCAGATCGGCGGCGGCGAACAGACTCTCGAGATCGTCACCACCGTCACCCACGCCGAACCCGGCGCGACGTCGCGGCAGATGGTGCGCTCGGTTCTCGGCGGCACCGCCACCGGCACCTATCTCGGCAAGGTTGCGGTCGCGCGCGATGCGCAGCAGACCGACAGCGAGCAGGATGTGAAGGCGATGCTGCTGGATCGCAGCGCGACCGCCAACGCCAAGCCCGAGCTCGAAATCTTCGCCGACGACGTCAAATGCGCGCACGGCTGCGCGATCGGTGAACTCGACGCGATGAGCCTTTATTATCTCCAGTCGCGCGGGCTGCCGCCCGCCGAGGCGAAGAAGATTTTGCTGCAGGCGTTCGTTGCGGGCGTGTTCGACGGCGCCGAGGATGAGGAACAGCTGCAGGCGCTCGCGCTGGCGAAGCTGGGGGAATTGGTGTGACCACCGCGACCGCCCTCCGCTCCTTCCCGGACGTCCGCGCCGACTTCCCCGGCCTGACCCTCGGCTGGCACTATCTCGACACCGCGGCGACCGCGCAGAAGCCGCAGGCGGTGATCGACGCCACCGTGAACGCGATCGGCCGCGACTATGCGACGGTCCACCGCGGCGTCTATGCCCGCTCGGCCGACATGACGCTCGCCTATGAGGCGGCGCGGCGGCGGATCGCGGGCTTTATCGGCGCGCGCGAAAATGACGTGGCCTTCGTGCGCGGCGCGACCGAGGCGATCAACCTCGTCGCTTACTCGCATCCGAAGAAAGGCCGCGTGCTGCTGTCGATGCTCGAGCATCACAGCAATATCGTCCCCTGGCAACTCGCGGGCTGGCAGGTCGACGTCTGTCCGCTCACCGAAGACGGCTGCATCGACCTCGACGCCGCCGAGAAGCTGCTCACCCCCGAACACACGATGGTCGCCTTCGCGCATGTCTCGAACGTGCTCGGCAGCCCGCTCGACGTCGCGCGCGCGGCCGAGCTCGCGCACCGCGTCGGCGCCGAGCTGCTGATCGACGGCTGTCAGGCGGTGCCGCGCCTGCCGGTCGATGTCGCCGCGCTCGGCTGCGACTATTATGCCTTCTCGGGTCACAAGCTCTACGGCCCCACCGGCATCGGCGTGCTGTGGAGCGACAAGCTCGACACGCTGCCGCCATGGCAGGGCGGCGGATCGATGATCGACCGCGTGACCTTCGCCCGGACGACCTACGCCCCCGCCCCGACCCGCTTCGAGGCCGGCACCCCCGCGATCGTCGAGGCGATCGGGCTCGCCGCGGCGGTCGATTATGTCGAAGGCATCGGCATCAACGCGATCCAAGCGCATGAATGCACGCTCGTCGGCACGCTGCGCGAGGCACTCGCACGCAAGAACAGCATCACGCTCTATGGCCCTGAAAATAGTGCCGGAATCGTCAGTTTTTCGATGGCGGGGGTTCATCCGCACGACATCGGCACTATCTTGGACGAAAGCGGGGTCGCGATCCGCGCCGGGCACCATTGCGCACAGCCGCTGATGGAGCATCTGGGCGTTCCCGCGACCGCCCGCGCGAGTTTCGGTGTGTACAACAATGACGACGATGTGGCGGCGCTGATCGACGGTCTCGCCCGCGTCGAGAGGATTTTCGGATGAGCGAGGACCGCATGAGCGAGACCGGGATCAGGATCGAGGAAGTGGAAAGCGTCCAGCCGCCGCCCAAGGCGCGCGTCGAGGATGTCGAAACCGCGCCCGAAAAGCTGGAACGCAAGCGCGACTATCTTGAAGGATTCCTCGCAGCCAAGCCGGCCGAGGTCGCTCCCGGTGCAGTCGGCGGCGACCTGTATGAGGCAGTGATCGACGCGCTCAAGGAGATTTTTGACCCCGAAATTCCGGTGAACATCTACGACCTCGGCCTCATCTACAATGTCGAGATCGACGAAGGGCATGTGCTCGTCACGATGACGCTGACGACGCCGCACTGCCCGGTGGCGGAATCGATGCCCGCCGAGGTCGAGCTGCGCGTCGGCGCGGTACCGGGCGTCGGCGATGCCGAGGTCAATCTCGTCTGGGACCCGCCCTGGTCGCCGCAGAATATGAGCGACGAGGCACGGCTCGAACTGGGGATGCTGTGATGACCGAGACCAAAACACCCGAAAAGACGAGGGTGGCCCGCCCCGCCGCCGTCACGCTGACGCCGAACGCCGAAGAGCGCATCGCCAAGCTGATGGCGTCGGCGCCCGAGGGCGCGATCGGCGTGCGCCTGTCGACCCCGCGTCGCGGCTGTTCGGGGCTCGCCTATTCGGTCGACTATGTGACCGAAGAGGTGAAGTTCGACGAGAAGATCGAGACGCCGGGCGGGGTCTTCTACATCGACGGCGCGTCGGTGCTCTACCTGATCGGCAGCGTCATGGACTGGGTCGAGGATGATTTCTCCGCGGGCTTCGTCTTCGAGAATCCGAACGCCAAGGGCGCGTGCGGCTGCGGCGAGAGCTTTACCGTCTAAAGCGCGCTTTTCCGCGAAAAACATGCTATGATGGCTCCTCCAAATGAAGGGGCAGCATCATGGTCCGTGCCTTCTATCTGGCCTATGCGGCAATCTGCTACGCGATATTCTTTGCGACATTTCTTTACCTTATCGCCTTCGTCGGCAATCTGCCCATCGTCGACCCAACGGTCGATTTCGCGCGCGAAGCGCCGCCCGGGCAGGCGGTGCTGATCGACATCGTGCTGATCGCGCTGTTCGGGATCCAGCATAGCGCTATGGCGCGGCCCGGGTTCAAGGCCGCTTGGACGCGCATCGTCCCCGCCCCGATCGAGCGCAGCACCTATGTACTGCTAGCGAGCCTGGCATTGGTCCTGCTGATGCTATTCTGGCACGAGCTGACGGCACCGGTGTGGACGGTGACCAATCCGGTCGGCGCCGCGGTCCTGTGGGCGTTCTTCGGCCTCGGCTGGCTGATTGTCCTCACCAGCACCTTCCTGATCAATCATTTCGAACTGTTCGGACTGCAGCAGGCGTGGTTTGCGTTGCGCGAAAGAGCAGCAGCGCCGCCGGTGCTGCGCCAGCCCTTCTTCTATCGCTTCGTTCGCCATCCGCTCTACGCTGGATTCTTCCTCGCATTCTGGGCGACGCCGGCGATGACCGCCGGCCACCTGCTGCTCGCCGCCGGCCTTTCTCTCTATATGCTGATAGCGATCCGGTTCGAGGAGCGCGACCTGATCGATGTCTTCGGCGAAGCTTATGTCAGCTATCGCCGGCGCGTCGGCATGCTCGTCCCGCGGATCGGCGGCGGCCCCTAGCGGCAGACCGTCCAGCCCGCCGTCCGTGCCGCCATGTCGAGATGGAAATGGTCGGCGTGCGCGCGGTTATAATCGGGTGACAGGACAGTGCTGAACAGGCCGCAGCTTTCGTCGCGGATGTCGTGCAGGAATTCGCTGCGCTTGTCGCCAGGCGACCAGTCGTTAATCAGGGCAATGCGTGTCCCGTCGGCGAGGATGAAGGCCGAAATGTCGATCGCGTTCGCTGTCGAATGCTGGCTTTGCGCCTGCTCGCCAGCGATCTTGCGGCAGTTATAGCTGCCGAGATTCTCCATCTCGATCACTTTCTGTCCGAAATATTTCCGCGCGAGCGGCTGAACCACGTCGCGATTCCATAGCGCCATCGCGGCAGTTACAGCACAGCCGGGCGCCGCATTCGCAGGCCGCATCGTTGGCACGAAACGGTCGCCGGTAAGGATCATGCGCTGACTCGCGCGGCAAATCCCGTTACCGACAGGCGGACGTCGCAGATAGCCTGCGCCTGCGCGGTCGAGGACAGCGAAACAGGCCGCGTCGTCGCTCGCGAGCGCGACGAGCTTGCTGTGCGTCGCCCATCCCCGTGGATGCGCGAGTTCGAAACGCGCGCCGGGGAAATGTTCGGGATGATCGCGCATCCACTGCATACCGAAGATCGCGCCGAGCGTCAGCAGCACCGCGACAGCGAACCAGATCAGATAGGGGCGTATGCTCTTCACGGCGCCTTAGTGACGCGCGGCGTCTTTTCACACAACCCCGCCTTGGCCTCTAAGGTCAGGCGAGTTGGGTGACGTCGCGATCGCGGCGCCCCTCCATTGCCTCTTCGCTTTCGAGCGCACCGAGCCACCCTTCGGCGCGCGCCTTGCGGCCATAGACGATTTCGAAGAGCGGCCCTGCCATTACCGTGGTGACGATCGCCATCAGCACCATGATCGCGAATAAAGTCGGGCCGATGATGCCCTTTTGCAGGCCGATGTTGATGATGATCAGTTCCATCAGCCCGCGCGCGTTCATCAGTGCGCCGATGCCCATCGCGGTGCGATTATCCTCGCCAGCAAGCCGCGCAGCAAGCCAGCAGGCGCCGAATTTTGCCGCGATCGAGACGAGCAATATGCCGAGCGCGACGCCGAGGATTGACAGGCTGTTCACCGTGGTGAGCTGCGTATTGAGGCCCGAGTAGGTGAAGAACATCGGGAGAAGGAAGACCACGGTCATCGGCTCGACCTTCTTCCTGATCTCCTCGGTCAAAAGGCCGCGGGGCATGCAGGCGCCGAGCAGGAAGCCCCCGAACACCGCGTGGATACCTACCGCGTCCATGAAGAAGGCGGCCATTGCATAGAGCATCAGCACGATGGCGAGCAACGTGTGCGTCAATTCACCCTTTGCCTCGACAACTCGGCCGAGGGGGATCAGCAGTTTGCGGCCAACAAAGAACATGAAGAGCGCGAAGCCCAGCCCGCCCGCGATTGCGAGCAGCGCGATGCCCGGCCCGCCGCCGAAGGTTGCCAACACGATGGCGAGCACGCACCACGACACTGCATCGTCGAACGCGCCGGCGGTCAAAGACAGCGTGCCGAGCGAAGTATTCGCAAGCCCGCGCTCGTTGATAATGCGCGCGAGCATAGGGAAAGCGGTGAGCGCGATGCACGCACCCATAAACAAGGTCGCGCTGCCCTGCCCCAGTCCGTCGGCGAAGAGCCCGGGAATATCGAGCAGGAAGGGGGTGATCGCCGCCGCGAGCAGGAAAGGCGCGACAATCCCAGCCGCCGAAACGCCGACCGCGCTTTTCGCCTTCGACTGGAAATGATCGAGGCGCAGGGTCGTACCGACGAGGAACATGTAGAGTCCGACGCCGAATTGTGCGCCGACATAAAGAATATTGCGCGTCTCCTTCGGAAACAGCGCCGCCTGCCATTCGGGAAAGAAAAGACCGAAGAGCGAGGGGCCGATCAGGACGCCCGCGATCATTTCGCCGACGACCTGCGGCTGGCCGAGGAACTTCTTGGCGGCCCAGCCGACGATGCGGCAGACAAGCAGAATCACCGCGATCTGGAGGAAGAAATGGATGCTGAAATCGGTCGGGGTATAGCTTGCGGTAACGCTCGCCGCCGGGCCGTGCGCGCCGAGAACATTGCTGGCCGCCCGAATCAGCTCATCGAACATATTGGATACCAATTATCCTCTCCCCCGGAAGGCGTAGCGCGACTCACAATCTAGGACGTATCGGCCAATTCCTGACAGAAGTGAGGCACGAACAGTCCGCAAATGCAATAAAAGTCTGCAATTGGTCCCATTAACTCCGGCCAATCTTGACCTGCCCGATTCATCGTCCCTCGTTCCAACCTCCGTAACGACTCAATATAGCGTGATGTGAACGCTATCATAGACGAGTTTTTCGGAGGAAAAACTTCGGCCGGGGCATCGCTTCGACGCCGGAATCCGGTATTGCTGGACTGGAGGTACGAACCGCCGGCGTAGGGGGCAATGGGCTCAGTCGAGCGGAACGAAGCTGACGGTCAGCCCGTCCTTCGGTCGCGGGATCGGCAACACCTGCCATTCGGGCGCATAGCCGTCGCCGACGGTGATGCGGTGCGTCGTGATGACATGGTGGAAGAAGATTTTCGCCTGCATATAGGCGAAGTGCAGTCCGAGGCACATATGCGCGCCGCCGCCGAAGGGCACCCACGCATATTTGTGCCGCTCGCGCGCGACCTCGGGCGAGAAGCGCATCGGATCGAATTTCTCGGGCTCGGGCCAATGCTCCTCCATCATGTGCGTATAGGCGGGACTGACGCCGACCGACGTGCCCGCAGGGATGCGATAGCCGCCATATTCGAAATCCTTGAGCGCGCGGCGCGGGAAGCTCGGCACCGGGGGCACGAGCCGCAGCGCCTCCTTGAACGCCCATTCGGTCATTTCGAGCTGGCCGAGGCTGTTGTGCCCGACCCCCTCGCCCGCGGGAGCCACGGCGAGCATCTCTTCGCGCAACTTGTCCTGCCATTCGGGATGACGCGCCAGTTCCCAGACCAGCGTGGTGATCGAACTGGTGATGGTGTCGTGCGCCGCCATCATCAGGAAATTCATATGGTCGACGATCGCCTCGACCGACATATATTCGCCGTCATCATCGCGTGTTCGGCAGATCTGGCTGAACATGTCCTCGCCGCTACCCTCGCGCCGTTCGGGGACCATCTTGCCGAAATAATCGACCAGATAGGCGCGCCCCTTCGCGCCGCGGCCCATCGCGGTGAAGGGCAAGGGCACGCGCACGACGCCGATCGACGCCTGCACCATGTCGACGAAAGCCTTGTTTACCTTATCCGCCTCGGGACCCCACGGAATGCCGAGGAAGCTCGTGGCGGCGAGGTCGAGCGTCAGTTCCTTGATCGCCGGATAGAATTTGAACGTCTTGCCGCTCCACTTGCCGATGCGGTCGCGGATCCCCCGGTTCAGCGATTCGGCATAATGGCGCATCGGTTCGGGCTTGAACGCCACCGACAATATCTTGCGGTCGGCGCGATGCTTTTCGAAATCCATCAGCATCAGCCCCCGCGGAAAGAGCAGGTTGAGCACGGGTCCCCAGCCTTGCTCGGACGAAAATATCTTCTCGCGATCGAACATGACGAGTTCGTTCGCCTCGGGTCCGTGGAGCGCGACGCTGCGCCCGCCAAAGCTGTTGTTGCGATAGACGCGGCCATATTTGGCGACCATACGGCGCGCGAAGGCGGGATAGTCGCGAAGCTGCTCAAGCGTGTTGCCGAGCACCGGCATGCCGTCCTCGCCGGGAATGTGGTCGATCGCGCTGTCGGCGTTACGCGGCAGCCAATGCTGCGTGTCGGGTCCGAAGCGCTTTGCGGACCATTGACTGGTCATCGGCTGAATATTTGTCGACGCGTTCATCGGTGGGTCCTTGTCCATCATCTTCCGGCGATAGGCGTAACCAACTACTGACATCGATGCAAGTAACGCCTTTTCGGGCGCGAGGCACCATTCACCACAAATTCAACTCGACTCGTGCAATTTGCCGATCGAGTGACGGGTCGCAACCGTTGGCCCTTAAAGGACAAAGCCCATGGCGAAGAGTTTGAAGCGTCCCTTTTCCATCGCGCTCAGTGCGCTCGCCGCTACGACGCTCGGCGGCTGCTATTACGGCGATGTTTATGGGGCGAGCTATGCGTCTGGCGGCGATTGCGCCGCACGCTATGGCGACGCCTATTACGACTATGACGGCTATGCTTATGGCGACGGCTATGGCTACGACTGTTACGACGCGTCGGACTATGGCAGCGGCTTCGTGAACATCGGCTTCGGTGGCGGCTGGTATGACGATTATTATTATCCCGGCTACGGCATGTGGATGTTCGACAATTACCGCAACCGCTACCCGCTCCGCGGCCAGTATCTCAACTATTGGGGTGGGCGCCGCGCCTGGTGGAAGCATCATGGCGGTCGCAACGACTGGAAGCCGGGCCGCCCTGGCTGGCATCGTGGCGACCGCGACGGCAGGCCGGGCGACGGCCGCCCGGGCCGTCCCGGCGGCTGGCACCGCGGTGACCGCGACGACGACGGCCCGCGCGGCACGCGCCCGGGGCGTCCGGAAAAGCCGCCGGTCGCGGGCAATCCGGGACGTCCCGATCGCGGTCCCGGCGCGGTTCGCCCACGCCCGGGCCGCGATATCGCCTCACCAACGCGCCCGCCTTCAGCCCGGCCCGACCGCGGCCCGCGTCCGGCACCGGCGGTTCGCAGCGCCCCCGCACAGCGCGCAACCGCAACGCCGCCAGCCGGCCGTGCGCGTAGCGACCGGGCGAACAAGACCCGTCCAGACTGACTTCAGGCTGGCGGTGCGGGCTGCGCCGCCGGACCATTCTTCACGCCCGCCGATACCACCGTCGCTGCGACCAGGTCGCCGATGACATTGAGCGTCGTGCGGCACATGTCGAGGAAACGGTCGACGCCGAGGATCAATCCGATTCCTTCGGGCGGCACGCCCACCGAGGCGAGGATCAGCGCGATCACCGGCAACGAACCCGCGGGCACGCCCGCCGTCCCGATCCCGCCGAGAATGCAGACGAGCATCACGACGATCTGCTGCTGAAGCGTGAGGTCGATCCCAAAAAACTGCGCGAGGAAGATCACGGTCACGCCCTCGAACATCGCAGTGCCGTTCTGGTTCGCCGTCGCCCCGATCGTCAGCACGAAGCGCGCAACCCGGTCGGGCAGGCGCAGATTGTCGTGCGCGACGCGCAGCGCGGTCGGCAGCGTCGCGTTCGACGAGGCGGTTGCGAAGGCCATGACGAAGGCCTCCTGCGTCTCGCGAAAGAAAGCGACGGGCGATTTGCCGGCCAGCGTCTTGAGCAGTAGCGGGAAGACGACGAACATCTGGAGCGCGAGCGCGAGCAGCACCACGCCGACAAAGGCCGACAGGCGGATGATCAGATCCCAGCCGAACTGCGCGGCGAGGTTGAACATGAAGCAGAAGACGGCGATCGGCGCGAGCTGGATGACGAGGCCGATCAGCTTCATCACCACCTCGAACACCCCTTCGATCGCGGTCTTCAGCGTTTCGGTGCGCGGGGTGCTCACCAACATCAGCCCGATGCCGAAAAACAGCGCGAAGAACATCACCGCGAGCACGTCATTCGCGCCCATCGCCGCGAAGATATTGTCGGGGACGATCGCGACCACGGCGTCCATCCCGGATTTCGATTCGCCCGCGCGATCGGCGATCGCCTGCGCCCCCGCGGCGCCCTCGGCCATCAGCGAGCGCGCCAGCGCGGGATCGACCCCGGCGCCGGGCCGGAGCAAGTTGACTACGAGAAGGCTGATGACGACCGAGATCGTCGACACCGCGATCGTATAGACGAGCGTGCGCAAGCCGACCGATTTCAGTGCGCGCATCTCGCCCATTTCGGCGACCCCGACGATCAGCGCCGAAACGAGCAGCGGGATGACGAGCATGAAAAGCAGGCGCAGGAAAATCTGCCCGAGCGGCCCCGTCACATAGGTGGTGACGGTTTCGACCCACGCCGCGTCCGGCGCGCCATAATGAACCGCCAGGCCGATCGCGAGGCCGGCGAGGAAGCCGATGAGCATTCGCCAGCGCAGCCTCCGGGCGCGCGCCTCGTCACGCTCGGCTTCGTCGATTGCCGCTGCTTCGGCCATGGCTCAGCTCCTTGCTCGCCCCCATGGGGCGGCCGGCAGCTCGCGCGCTAGGCGTTATCGGCCGCTGGCTTGTTATCCCCCGTCGCATTCGTATCACGAAGATCAAGCCCGCGGGTTCCATGATGCGGCGTATGCGACGGCGCGTGCGGCCGTTCGGCGTCGGCGGGTTCGGGCACTTCGAGCATGCCCTCCCATTTGGTGATGACGCTCGTCGCCACCGCATTGCCGACGACATTGGTCGCGGTGCGCCCCATGTCGAGGAAATGGTCGATCGCGAAGACGAGCGCGACGCCCTCGACCGGCAGGTCGAACATCGCGAGCGTCGCGGTGATGACGACGAGGCTCGCGCGCGGCACCGCTGCGATGCCCTTCGACGACACCATCAGCGTCAGCAGGATCAGTATCTGCGTGCCGATCGACAGCTCGATACCATAGGCCTGCGCGATGAAGATCGTCGCGAAGCTCGCATACATCATCGACCCGTCGAGGTTGAAGCTGTAGCCCAGCGGCAGCACGAAGCCCGAAATACGGCGCGGGACGCCGAAGCGGTCGAGCTGTTCGAAGAGCTTCGGCATCGCGGCCTCGGAGGAGGCGGTCGAAAAGGCGATAAGCAGCGGTTCGCGAATGTAGCGGATGAGCTGGATAATGCGTCCGCGCAGAAAGATCGCGCCGGCGGCGAGCAGCAGCACCCAGAGCAGCACGAGCGCGATGTAGAATTCGGTGAGCAACTCGGCATAGGTCGCGAGGATGCCGAGACCCTGCTCTGCGACGACCTTGGCCAGCGCACCGAACACCGCGAGCGGCGCGAGGCGCATGACATAACCGGTGATCTGCAGCATCAGTTCGGCGAGCGCCTCGGCGCCGCGCACCAGCGGCTTGCCCTTTTCGCCGAGAGCGGTCAGCCCGACGCCGGCGAAAAGCGAAAAGACGAGGATCTGGAGAACATTATTCTCCGCCATCGCGGCGATGACATTCTTGGGGAAGATATGCTCGATGAACTCGAACATATCGAGCTTCTTCACCTCACCCACCGACTGGGCGGATGCGGCCATGTCGACCCCGACGCCGGGCTGGAGCAGGTTGACCATGATCAGGCCAAGGCTGATCGAGATCAGGCTGGCGATGATGAACCAGGCGATCGCGCGCGTGCCGATGCGGCCGAGCGCCGAACTGTCGCCCATATGCGCGATGCCGGTGACGAGCGTGCCGAGGATCAGCGGCGCGACGAGCATCTTGATGAGGTTGAGGAAGATGGTGGCGAGCGTGCCGAAGCTGCGCAGCCAATATTCGAACGCCTGGCTGTCGGCGGGCACGACGACGCGAACCGCATATCCCACCGCGATCCCGAGCACCATGCCCGCGAGAATATACAATGTAAGCTTGCGGTCCATGCGGCCGTCCCCCGAATATTCATTATTGGCGCGCCGTGACCGGCCGGATTCTCCGCCCCCTTTGACCGACCGCAAGCCGCAGCGTCAAGGGGGCTGGCCGTTCGCCCGCTATGCCGTCAGGTTATGAAGAAGCTGATCGCGAAACAGGTCGAAATGCCGGTTATGATGTTGAGCGGCACCCCGATCTTCACGAAATCGACGAAGCGATAGTCGCCCGCGGCATAGACGATCGTGTTCGTCTGATAGCCGATCGGGGTCGCGAAACAGGCCGACGCGCCGATCATCAGCGCGATCACCAGCGGACGCGGATCGACCCCGAGTTCGGCGGCGATCGCGAGCGTCACCGGCGTCATCAGCGCCGCGACCGCATTGTTGCTGAGCAGTTCGGAGAGAATGAGCGCGAAGAAGTAGATGCCAAAGACGAGCACCCACATCGGCTGGCCGGCAAGCACGGGCTTGACCCAGCCGACCATCATCGCGACCGCGCCGCTCTGTTCGAGCGCCAATCCGACCGCGAGCATCGCGAAGATCAGGATCAGCACGTCGCCGTCGATCGTACCCCATGCTTCCTCGCTATCGATGCAGCGCGTCACCAGGATCACGCCGATCGCGATGATCGCAGCGACGCCGATCGACATGACGTCGAGCGCGGCCAGCGCGACGACCGAAAACATGCACAGCATCGCGATCCACGCCTTGCCGCGGCGAAAGGCGCGCACCTTGGCGAGATCGGCGCCGATCAGGTGCGGATTGTCGCGCAGCGCCTCGACCTCGCCCGGACCACCAGCGACGAGCAAGCGGTCGGCGGGGCGGATACGCACGCTTGCAAGGTCGGGGCCCGGTTCGTGCGCCGGACGGTCGAGGCCGATGATCCGCGCGCGGACCTTTTGCAGAAAAGGAATGTCGACCAGCCGCTGACCAATCGCGGGGTGGTTCGACGCGATCATCGTCTCGACGACCATGTCATTCTCGTCCGGATCGCCGCTGCCGATGCCTAGCCGGAAACGCCCCTGCTCGCGCCAAGTCATCAAGGTCGCGCCGTCGACGCGGAGGATGATCCGGTCGCCGGTCGCAAGCGTCCAATGCTCGAGTTCGGCGCCGTGGACGACCACCGAACCGCGGCGGACGCCGACGATACGACCCGAGCGCGGCAAGTCGCGGAACGCCTCGACCGTCATGCCGACGAGATAATCATCCTCTTCCAGCACCAGCTCGGTCAGATATTGATGCGCGTCGTGCGTCCCGGCAGGCCCCTTGATCGGTTTGTCGGCGGGCAGCAGCCACCACATCAGCGCGAGGCCGACCATCCCCGATGCGGCGGTAACGAGGCCGATCGGTGTGATCTCGAAAATGCCGAAACGCTCCATTCCCGCCTGACGCACGATGCCATCGACGACCAGGTTGGTGGAGGTGCCGATCAAGGTCAGCGTGCCGCCTAGCACCGCGATGATCGACAGCGGCATGAGCAGCTTCTTGGCACTGACGCCCGTCACCTCCGCAAGCTTCATCATGATGGGGATGAGCACCACGACGACAGGCGTATTGTTCAGGAAAGCCGAAGCGAAGAGCGCGCCGACCAGGACTTCGACGATCGCGAGCCGCGGGTGTTTCTCGGCACGCTTCATGATCGCATCGGCGACGCGCTGGATCACGCCGGTGCGGATGAGTGCGCCCGACAACACGAACATCGCGCCGATGACGATCGGCGCCGAGTTGGAAAAGACCGAATAGAGCCCGTCGGAATCGAGGATGCCGAGCGCGAGATAGGTGCAGGCGCCGAGGATCGCGATGACGGTCGCGGGCAGCCGCTCCATCAGGAAGCCGACGAACATCGCGGCGAGAATGAAAAGCGACAGGACCGCCTGATGCGCCTCGATGAAGGCTCGCAGCGCCTCGATCATGTCAGCCGTTCTGCGCCCGGTGGAGCAATTTATGATCGGCAAGAACGAGCGCCATCATCGCCTCGACCACTGGCGCGCCGCGAATACCCACACAAGGGTCGTGGCGGCCCTTGGTGACGATGTCGGTCGCCTCGCCCGCCTTGTTGACGGTCGGCACGGGGGTCAGGATCGAACTCGTCGGCTTGAACGCGACGCGCACCACGACCGGCTGGCCGGTCGAGATGCCACCGGCGATCCCGCCCGCGTTGTTCGAGAGGAAATCGGGCCGATTGCTGCCGTCGCTTGCGGGGCGCATCGGGTCGGCATTTTCTTCGCCACGGAGGCGCGCCGCGTGGAAACCCGCACCAATCTCGACGCCCTTAACCGCATTGATCCCCATCATCGCGGCGGCAAGGTCGCTGTCGAGCTTGGCATAGATCGGCGCCCCCCAGCCGGCGGGAACGCCGCTCGCGGCGCATTCGATCACCGCGCCCAGCGAGCTTCCCGACTTGCGCGCAGCATCCATCAAACCTTCCCAGCGCTGCGCCGCGGCGGGATCGGGGCAGAAAAAGGGATTGCGATCAATCTCTTCGAGGTCGAAGTTTGCAGGATCAATCGCATCGCCGCCGATTTCGGCGACCCAGGCGTGGATCTGCACCTCGGGGATCACCAGCCGCGCGACCCCGCCCGCCGCGACGCGCGCAGCGGTCTCGCGCGCGCTCGAGCGGCCGCCGCCGCGATGGTCGCGGATGCCATATTTGGCGTCATAGGCATAATCGGCGTGACCGGGGCGATAGGCCTGCGCGATCTCGCCATAATCCTTCGACCGCTGGTCGACATTCTCGATCATCAGGCTGATCGGCGTGCCCGTCGTCTTGCCCTCGAAGGTGCCCGACAAGATGCGCACCTGATCGGGTTCCTGCCGCTGCGTGGTATGGCGCGACTGGCCGGGGCGGCGTTTGTCGAGAAAGGGCTGAATATCGGCTTCGGACAGCGACAGCCGCGGCGGACAGCCGTCGACAACCGCGCCGAGCGCGGGGCCGTGGCTTTCCCCCCAAGTGGTGAAGCGAAGAACGCGTCCGAAGCTGTTGAAACTCATTGCCCTATCCCATCCGGCCAAACGCAGGCGCGTAATCCGCGCGTCCGCCTAGCGGCCAAGCCGCGCCCGAGTCCAGCATCATCGCCATGAAATGCGGCCCCGCGAAGGGCGATGCGAAGCGTGCGGCAAGATCGGGCGAATAACCGAAGCGCGGATAATAATCCGCATGGCCGAGAACAAAGCTGATCGCCACGCCCCGCGCTCGCAGTTCTTCCAGCGCGGCGCGGATCAGCGCACCGCCGATACCCTGCCCTTGCCGGTCGGGCGCGACCGACACGGGCGCGAGGCCGGCCGCCATCAGCGGCACTCCGTCGGCCTCGACATCCATCCGGCTGAACAGCACATGCCCGACGATCGCGCCGTCCCGTTCGACGACCAGCGACACCAGCGCGTCGCCGTCGGCCCCGATCATCCGGACGAGCTCTGCTTCGCCCTGATGCCCGAATTCGGTTGCCGCGAAGGCGGCGCGAATGACGTTGTCGATGGCTTCGGCATCCTCCGCGCGTGCGGGACGGATGACGAGGCCGTCAGGCAAGCGCGATGTCCGGGGCGTCTTCCTGCTTCATTCCGACCGTGTGGTAGCCCGCGTCGACATGGTGCGTTTCGCCCGTCACCCCGCTCGCAAGGTCGCTCAGAAGATAGAGCGCCGAGCCGCCCACGTCGTCGATGGTGACGTTGCGGCGCAGCGGGGCGTTAAATTCATTCCATTTGAGGATCAGGCGGAAGTCGCCGATTCCTGACGCCGCGAGCGTCTTGATCGGGCCCGCCGAGATCGCATTCACGCGCACGCTCCGCGGGCCATAATCATTGGCGAGATATTTGACGCTCGTCTCCAGCGCCGATTTGGCGACGCCCATGACATTGTAATGCGGGATGACCTTCTCGGCGCCATAATAGCTCAACGTCAGCAGCGAACCGCCGCCCTTGCCCGTTTCGGGGTCGAAGGGCGTCATCATCGCCGCTGCGCGCTTGGCGACCGCGGTGAAGCTGTAGACGCTGATATTCATCGTCATCAGAAAATCGTCGAGGGTCACATCGGCATAGTGGCCGCGCAGCGCTTCCTTGTTGGTATAGCCGATCGCGTGGACGACGAAGTCGATCGTCGGCCAGCGTGCGCCAAGCGTCGCAAAAGCCGCGTCGAGATTGTCCATGTCGGACACGTCGCAATCGATCAGGAAATCGCAGCCGAGTTCGTCGGCGAGCGGCTTCACACGCTTGAGCATCACGTCGCCCTGATAGGAGATCGCAAGCTCGGCACCGTGCGCATGCAATGCCTTGGCGATGCCCCAAGCGAGCGATTTGTCGTTCGCGAGGCCCATGATCAGCCCGCGCTTGCCCTTCATCAGACCCGTCATTTTTTGTCTCCGGCCTTTGCAATAATTACGTCGTCGACGCGCCCAATAGCGTCGTGGCCCAAATCCTCAACCTCGACGAGCGCGGCGTTGAGTTCGGCGCCCATCACCATACCCAATCCGACGAGGTAGAAAAAGAAAAGCGCGACCATCACACCCGCAAGGCTGCCATAGGTTGCGTCATAGCTGAGCAGGCTGGCGAGCAGCGGCGGCAGCGCGAGGGTCACCCCGATCCACCAGAAGGTCGTGAACAGCGCGCCTGGCCATTTGGGGCATTTGAGTTGGCGATATTTGGACGGGGTGAGGCTGTAAAAGAGCATGTAGATGGCGAGGAACAGGCCGGCGCCCGATACGCTGCGCGAGATCAGGACGACGCCCCACGCCTGATATTGTTCGGGAAGGAAGCGGGTAACAAATTGCTCGATGCCGAGGATCAGCACCTGCATGCTGAACGACAGCAGCATCAGCACGACCGCGCCGGTGATGATGCCGATCGACAGCAGGCGATAATGAAAAAAGCCCTTCGAAAAATGCGTGCCATAGGCGCGGCGGAGGATGTCGCGCACCGTTTCGATCAGGCTGCCCACGGTCCACAGCGCGACGAGCGCGCCGAGCCACAGGAAGATGCCGGTGCGCGCGGTCATCACCTCGCGGATCGGTCCCGACAGCGCCTTGGCGACCGTCGGCGGCATGGTGGAGAACACCGCCTCGACCGCGCGTTCGCCGCCGACGCTGCCGCCAAAGATCGACAGCGCGGCGGCGAGCAGGATGAAGAAGGGAAAAAGCGCGATCAGCGCCAGATAGGCGAGATTGCCCGCGTGAATAAAGCCATCGGTATAGGTGCCGACGATGACGCGGCGAACGACATGATATGCGCGCGTACCCGGACCGAGCTGTTCGCGTCCGCGCTCAATCAGCCCCTCGGCGCGGGCGCGCAGATGAACGCGCTTGGCACGCTCGGCGCGCGCCTCGGGCGAGTGCGGCGAATGGCCTTCGGCCAGAAATTCCTTACCGACCTCGTCGGCGACCTCGCGCTCGAGCGCGGCAACGATCTTTTTTTCGTGGGTATCAGCCACGCATCACACGCCGAGATCCGCCCGCACGTTGCGCGGATCGGTCCATTCGCTGAGCAGCTTGATCAATGCCGCATCGTCGGCGGGCAGGTCGACCATCAGCCGCACGAGCTGGTCGCCCCGCCCGCCGCTTTTCTGGCTGAAACCTTTTCCTTTCAGGCGCATGACCTTGCCCGACGACGAACCCGCGGGGATCGACAGCATCACCGGGCCGTCGACCGTCGGCACCTTGACCTTCGCGCCCTTGACCGCCTCGTTCAGCGTGACGGGCAGGTCGAGCCGGATGTTGGCGCCCTCGCGCTCGTAGAAGGGATGGTCCTTGACGGTGATCGTGACGATGCCGTCGCCGGTGCCGCCCGGCCCCGCCTGCCCCTTTCCGGCAAGACGCATCTGCGTTCCCGTCTCGACCCCGGCGGGTAGTTTCAGGTCGATCGTGCCCCCGTCGGCGAGTGTGATGCGCTGCGGCGCCTGCGTCGCGGCGTCGATGAAGGAGACCGACAGGCGATAGGCGACATTGGCGCCCTTTTGCAGCGGCGCGCTGCGTCCGCCGAAGCCTCCGAACGGACCGCCGCCGCCGCGCCCGCCGAACAGCCCTTCGAAAATGTCGCCGAAATCGGCGCCGTCGCTGCCGAAACCGCCCTGCCCGCGCGGATCGCCGCGAAAGCCCCCTCCTCCGCCGCCATAGCCGAACGGCATGGCGGGATTGCCGTCGCCGTCGATCTCGCCGCGGTCATATTGCGCGCGCTTGGTCTTGTCGGACAGCAGGTCATACGCCTTGGTGACATCGGAGAATTTCTCCGACGCCTTCGGATTGTCCTTGTTCTTGTCGGGGTGCAGTTCCTTGGCGAGCTTGCGATAGGCGGACTTGATCTCCGCTTCGCTTGCACTCTTCGCAACGCCCAAGGTGGAATAGGGATCGGCCATTTTGCTCCTGTAGCCCGATAAGTGACTGGCCGTGAAGGCCCATTGGTGCGCCATGTGGTAATGTGCCGGGGAACGGTCAAGTTCCACATAGATCCCGCTCGACCGCGAACGCAGCGCGCATTATGAACGCGCGCATGACGGACGATCCCTTTGCACTGTTCGACGGCTGGTTCGCCGAAGCGCGCACCAGCGAGCCTAATGACGCCAATGCGATGGCGCTCGCCACGACGACGCCGGACGGTCGGCCATCGCTGCGCATGGTGCTTTTGAAAGGTCATGGCCCCGACGGCTTCGTCTTCTATACCAATCTAGACAGCCGCAAGGGCGGCGAACTCGCTGCAAACGCCCATGTCGCCTTGCTCTTTCACTGGAAGTCGCTGCGCCGGCAGATTCGTATCGAGGGCATGGCGACCCCGGTCGACGATGCCACCGCCGACGCCTATTTCGCGACGCGTAGCCGCGACAGCCAGCTCGGCGCCTGGGCGAGCGACCAGTCGCGTCCGCTGGACCGCCGCGAAACCTTCGAGGCACGTTTCGCCGAGATGCAGGCGCGCTTCGACGGACAGGACGTGCCGCGTCCGCCGCGCTGGTCGGGCTGGCGCGTTAATCCTTCGGCTATCGAATTCTGGCAGGACCGGGCCCACCGTCTGCACGAACGCACGCTGTTCCGGCGCGCCGGCGACAGTTGGACGAGAGGATATCTGTATCCATGAGCGCCGCCCGCCGCCTTCCGATCATGCAGGTCGACGCCTTTGCCGACCGGCCCTTCGCGGGCAATCCCGCCGCGGTGATGCCGCTTGAGGAATGGCTCGACGACGCGACTCTTCAGGCGATCGCGGCGGAGAACAATCTCGCCGAAACCGCCTTCCTCGTGCCCGACGACAGCGACGAGGCCGATTATGAGCTGCGCTGGTTCACGCCGACGATCGAGGTCGCGCTCTGCGGCCATGCGACGCTGGCGAGCGGGCATGTGCTGCTGTCGGCGGCGCAATGGCGGAGCGAAATGCGCTTTCGCACGCGCAAGGCCGGCATCTTGCAGGTCAGGCGTGACGGCGAGGACGAAGGCTATCGCATGAAGCTGCCCGCTTATCGGGCGGAAGCGAAGCTGCTACCCGACATCGCGCGCGCGATGGGCGGCGACGTCGTCGAAACGCTGTGGCACGAGGGCGGGTATGCGCTGATCGTCTATCATGGCGCCGAAGAGATCCGGGCACTAAGCCCCGACCTCGCCGCGCTGAGCAAGGACGACATCCTCTATATCGCGACTGCGGCGGGTACGGGCGACGCGTCGGGGGCCGACGTCGTCAGCCGCGCCTTCGCCCCGGGCGCCGGCATTCCGGAGGATCCGGTGACCGGGTCGGCGCACAGCGTGCTCACCCCCTATTGGACGACGCGCCTCGGCCGCGACGCGTTCGCGGCCTATCAGGCGAGCGCGCGCGGCGGTCATGTCGGCTGCCGCCTCGACGGCGATATGGTCGAGCTTACGGGCAGCTGCGTGACGACGGTCGTGGGCGACTTCCTGCTATAAGCTTTCGGTCAGATCGGCGAGGTGGCGGCGCAACGCGGGGAACTGATCATCCCGCGTGACGCCGAGCCGAACGATCGTCACCCGCTGCGACGGCGAGACGATAATATATTGGCCCTGATGGCCGATGCAGGCGAAGAGGTCGTTCGGACCACGATCGGGCCATAATGCCGGCGTAACACCGGCGGGGCGTCTGCGGTTCAGCCAGATATGACCGCCATAGCCCGCGTCATTCCGCGACGGCGTCAGCATGAAGCGCATCCAGGTTTCGGGGAGCAGCCGCTGGCCATTGACCACGCCGCGATTGCGCAGGAATTCGCCGAACCTTGCGTAATCGCGCGCGGTCGCGTGCATGATCGACCCGCCGATCATCGTGCCCTGCGCGTCGAACTCCGGCATCAGGCTGGCCATGCCGAGCGGCTCGACCAGCCGTCCTTCGATGAAGCCCAGCATCGCGTCGCGCCGCGCGTCGGAATTCGGCGACGGCGTCAGCGTGTCGGCGAGGATGTCCGACAGGATGACGCTGGTCGCCGAGCTGTAGTTGAAGACCTCGCCCGGCTGCGCCGCCGCGGGTTTGGCTTCGGCAAAACCGGCCATATTCCCCGCGCCGTCGCCGAACAGCATCGTGACCGTATCGCCCTGCCAGATCGGATCGCCATTTTCGACATGCTCGAGTCCCGACGACATGTGCAGCAGGTTGCGCAGCGTGATCGCACCGCGCGGATCGCCGCTGCGCTGCCACGCCGCCACGGGCGCCGGCCCGTCGAGCGACAATTGCCCGTCGGCGACGAGGAAGCCCGTGAGCACCGCGGTGATGCTTTTCGCCATCGACCAGCTGATCAGCTTGCTTTCGGGACCGAAGCCCGCGGCGTAGCGTTCGTAGATCAACTCGCCATCGCGCAGGACGAGCAAAGCGCGCGTCTGCCCGACATCCTCGGCCTCGACGAACAGCGCGTCGGCGCGGGCCTTGACGGCGGTGGGCAAGGCGGGGAGTGCACGCGGGGTTCCGGCTGACGCGACATCGTCCAGCGACACGCCAAATCTGGGCGTCGGCGATGCGGGCGCCATATTGCCTTGACCCGTCGCTTGGCCGAGCGACCAGACGCCGAGCATCGCAAGGGCGCCACTTGCCAGCAGCCGTTTTTTCGTGATCATGACCTGGGTGAATAACATCAATCCGACCGACCCTTCAACGGGCGAGACGTCTTCCCCCGCCCCGCCGTCTCCTGCGCCGCCGCCGCGGAAGAAACCCGGCCGTTGGGGCGGCTGCCTGCCTTGGGCGATCGCCGCCGCGGTGCTGCTTGCCGTCTTCGCGATAT
This sequence comes from Sphingopyxis sp. LC363, assembly GCF_000756385.1. GTDB lineage: Bacteria > Pseudomonadota > Alphaproteobacteria > Sphingomonadales > Sphingomonadaceae > Sphingopyxis. Next base: position 96,526 of record NZ_JNFC01000034.1, on the reverse strand, counting down.
GGAAGTTCCCGTCTTTCAAGGCGCAGGCCGAACTGGGGTCGGCCTATGCCGCGCGCGTCGGCTGTTCGTGCCGCTATGTTCAGGGCCGCAGCCTCGAAAGCTGTCAGAGCGATTTTGAGCCGGGGATGGAGATGGTCTCGCTGAGCGAGGATCCGGCGACAAAGACCGTCACCGGCAGCGTTCCGCTGCTTGCCTCGCGCAGCGCACGCTACGCCGGTGCGAGCGGCTGCCTGATGCGGCCTGAAAATTAACATCCGAAACGGCTCGCGGCGAATGCAAGCACCGCGGGGGCGCCGAAGACGAACAGCCAGATCGTCGCTTCCTCTGCCCAGCCATAGCCCGCGTGAAACACGCCAACGAGCAGGTTGCCGATCGATACGACGAACCAGAGGATCAGGAATAGTCGCGTCGCGCGGGCGGCGTCCCGTATCGCGATGCGGAAGAGCGTCAGTAGCCAATCCCCGCGACCAGCATGACCGCTGTGTGCGGCATCCCCTATTCCTCCCCGCCCGCTGGCAGGATAGCCGATCGGTTACGGCGGCGCCATTCGCCGGGCGACATGCCGACTTTGCTCCGGAAGGTCGCGCACAGATGCGCGTGACTCGAAAATCCGGTGGCAAAGGCGATTTCAGCGATCGACAGCGGGCGGTTCATCAGGAACCAGCAGGCGCGGCGCAGCCGCTGGCGCAGCACATATTGCGCCGGTGTACGCCCGGTCGCGCGGGCGAAATGAACGATCAGGCTGTTCACCGACATGCCCGCCTCGGCCGCCATATCCTCGACCGTCAGCGGCGTTTCGAGCTGAGCCTGAATGAAGATCATCAATTGGTTGATCCGCTGAATCATGGCCGGGGATTCGGCGCGACCGATCATATTGTCCAGCGTCTTGGCCAGGATCGCAACGAGCGGACCGGCGGCCGAAGAATCGCCCGCCGCGAGCGCGCGGACGAGCGCTGCAATCGCGAGGTCGTAATGTGCCGCGAGCGCCCGCGTATGGGGCGCGATCGAAAGCAGCGGCAGGGGAATCTCGACCTCGCTGTAGCGAACCGCGCCCCCTTTCGCCGTAGCGCGGTACAGAAACCCCGCCGGGACGAGCCACATCTCGCCCGGCAGCGGGTCGCCGAGCGACGTCCGCATCGCGCCCAGCCAGGTTTCGAGCCAGTGATAACTCCCCGCTTCGTAAAGGATCAGCGCATGGACATCACGTTCGATCGTCCAGTTCGAAGGGCCATCGATCCGGTCGGTAATCGAGGCAACCCTGAGTCCACCCACTTCCATGACCGAAGTATGGCAAGAATGGGAGAATGTGAAAGCCTGCTATATTCGCCGATAATATGGTTAAATCGCCCCACCTAAAAACCCCCGACCTCGGTCGCTGTCGGGGAAAAGCGGGTGTGGATGACAATGTTTGCGTGCCCCAAACACGCAGCGACAGACCCCTCTAATAAGGCGGGCGGCGCCATCGCCGCCCGCCGCTTTTTTTGCGGCGAGACTGCTGGCTCAACTTTGCGAGAAGAAATCATCCATCGCCCGATTGACGGCTTCGGGCGCATCCCAAGGTACAAAATGGCCGCAATCGGGAACCTCGACGATCGTCACGTCGGGCACGAATTCTTCCATCCCCTCGAGATTGCACGGTGGCAGCGCGACATCGTCGAGCGCCCAGATTACGAGCGTCGGGATGGCAAGTTTCGGAAAAGCAACGGCGGGCGGTTCGGCATAGGGTTCGTCCATTGCGGGCACGGTGATCGGCGATCCGCGATACCAGTTGATCATCGCGCGGCACGTATCGCGATCTTCCCAATCCTTGAGCAGCCGCGAAATTTCGTCGGCGGGCTGAAGGCCGCCGCTCGGCACGCGCCCTTCGAAGGCGTGGGCGAGGATGCCGGCGATGCCATGGTCTTCGATGATCGAGTCGCTCGCGGGATCGCGAAAGGTCCGGATATACTGGCTGGCCGCGCGCTGCGCTTCGTTCGTCGCGAGCAGGCGCTGAAAGATGCCGGGGTGCGGCGCGTTGGCGATCACCGCGCGCGTCACGCGCCCTGCCCACGCCGGGTGCAGCCCGCCAGGCTGGCCGCCGAGCGCAACCCCCCATGCGATCGCCCCACCCCAGTCGTGACCGACGATCATGAATTTATCGACGTCGAGCGCGTCGGCGAGCGCAAAGATGTCGGCGATCAGTTTATCGGGCGTGTAAGATTCGACGTCCTGCGGTTTCGACGAACCGCGATAGCCGCGCTGGTCGGGCGCAATACAACGGAAACGCTCGGCGAAATGCGGCAACTGATGGCGCCAGGTGCGGTGCGATTCGGGAAAGCCGTGCAGGAAGATCAGCACCGGAGCATCGCGCGGCCCCATGTCGACGACGTCGAGTTCGACCCCGGTCGAAAGCCTCACGCGCTGCTGTTCGAAATCGCCGATCATCCACCCTGCTCCTTTGGTTTCGTTTCGAAACCAATCTGGCGGGGATATGGGCGGCTGGCAAGCGGCGTTGTGATCGCTTTGGCACGGCGGTTCCGCGATCGATAGTCGCGTTTGGAAGTTGACGAAGTTGACGCCCCATCGCGCGCACGAGAGGGTAATCGCTGTCGCAGAAACGGATCGGGGCGGCACGGAGGTGGTGGGGTCATCCGGCAGGGTAGATCATGGCCGGATTTTTTAGGAAAGGGATTTCTACGGCGAAAAATGAGATAACGGCAAACGACCGGTAGCTGGCATGGCCGCGTAGGCGGCTTCGAATAAGGTTCGCGCAGAGACGCAGAGGTGAAAAGCTGCCCTAGTTGCGCTCTCTGCGCCTCTGCGCCTCTGCGCGGAATATTTGGAAGGCGGCATTCGACCGATTGCGGACATATCTCTCCCCTCCCTAAAAGGGAGGGGAACGGCTTAAGCCCACCCCAAAGCCGCCAGCGGCGCAACCGCGGACAACGCCGGTGCGAGCGACAGGCTCAGGGATAGCTGACTGTCTTCGGCACTTCGGGGATGGGTATGAATTCCTTGCTATCGCCGGGAACGAGCGGGAAATTGCCGTCCTTCCAGTCGCGCTTCGCGGCGTTGATGCGCTCGCGGCTCGAACTGACGAAATTCCACCAGACGTGGCGCGGGGTGGTGAAGGCCTCGCCGCCGAGCAGCATCACCCTGGCATCGCTCGACGCGCGCAGCGTCATCGCCTGCCCGGGTTTCAATATATAGAGGCTGTGGCGTTCGAGCGGCTCGCCATCGAGGGTCGCGTCGCCGATCGCGACGAGCACGGCGCGTTCATCGGCTTCGGCATCGATCGGCAATGTCGCACCGGCGTTCATCAGGATGTCGGCATAGATGGTAGCGCTGTGCTGCGTCGTCGGCGCCGTCGCGCCCCACAAGCTGCCCATGATGACGCGTGCCGACACGCTGCCGTCCTCGACGAGCGGCAACTTGTCGGCAGGGACATGCTCGAACGCCGGATCGATCTCTTCCTTACCGTCGGGCAGCGCCAGCCAGGTCTGCATGCCCGAGATGCCCGAGCCGGTCGCGCGTTCGGCCTGCGGCGTGCGCTCCGAATGGACGATGCCGCGCCCCGCGGTCATCAGGTTGCACGCGCCGGGGCGGATCGTCGCATAGGTGCCGAGGCTGTCGCGATGGTCGATCGCGCCCTCGAACAGATAGGTGACGGTCGACAGGTTGATATGCGGGTGCGGGCGCACGTCCATCCCCTGCCCGATGTCGAAATGCGCGGGGCCGAACTGGTCGACGAAGATGAAGGGGCCAACCATCGTCCGCGCCTTGTTGGGCAGCGTGCGGCGGACGTCGAACGCGCCGATATCGTGGGTCGAGGGGGTGATGACGGTCGTGGACATCAGCCGAGCCTTTCCAGTGTTTTCTTCGTCTTTTCGGTTTCGACATTGCCAGTGTTCAGCGTCGAGGTTGGTTCGAGCAACAGCACATGGCATTCGCCGTCCAGTGCCTCGGGGCAATGTTCGGTGCCGTGCGGCACGATGATGAATTCGCCTGGCTCGACGATCACGTAGCGGTCGCGAAACGCCATTTTCATCCGGCCGGCGACGACGAGGAAGAGTTCGTCCTCGATATCATGGTGATGCCAGTCGAACTTGCCGTCGAGCTTGACCAGCTTCACCTGAAAATCATTGACGTCGCCCGCGACGCGCGGGTTCCACGCGTCGGGGATTTTGGCGAAGGCTTCGGCGAGATTGACCTTGTCGGGCATCGTCATTCGTCCGGCGCCGTGGCGCGGATCGCGAGCGCATGGACGCGCTGTCCCGGCAGGTCGCCGAGCGCCTTGTTGACCGTGCGCTGGCGCGCGACGCGGTTCATCCCGGCGAAGCCCGCCCATTCGATGGCGAGGCTGAAATGCGACTCGCCGCTGCCGTCGTCGCCCATATGGCCGTGATGGCTCGCGCTGTCGTTGCTGAGGGTGAAGTTCGCGTCGGGAAAGGCTGCCGCGAGCAGGCTTTCCATCTCTTGCTGTACGGGGCCTTTGTTGCTCATGGGCTTGACCATAGGCCCTCCATCGCCAAATTATAAGGCCTTCCGGCTACCAACGTCCCACCCCGATTCCGAAAGCCCGCTTTGCCGTCTTCCGCCCGCCCTTCCCGATTCCATGGCCGCGTCCCGCGCGAGGAACGCTGCGCCGCGCCCGGATGCGCCGAGGCCGGCGAGTTTCGCGCCCCCGTCTCGTCGCACCGATCGCCCGACGGGCCGCCGCCTTACCGCTGGCTCTGCCTCGACCATGTGCGCGAATTCAACGCGGGTTATAATTTCTTCGAAGGGATGAGCGCCGACCAGATCATGGCGGCGCAGTCGCCCACGGCCGGCTGGGAAACCGAAAGCCGCGCCTTCCGTCCCGCGGGCAGCGCCGACCTGCCGCCACGCTGGGCCGATTTCCGTGATCCGATGGATGCGCTCGGCGCGCGCTTTCGCCAGCGGATGGACGAAGCACGGCGCGAGGCGGCCAATCCCCGCCTGTCGCGCGAGGAACATGACGCGATGCAGTTGATGGCGCTGCCCGCCGACGCCGACCGCGCGGCGCTCCGCCGCCGTTACAGCGAACTCGTCCGCAAATATCATCCCGACCGGAATGGCGGCGATCGCAGTTTCGAAGCACGGCTGGGTGCGGTAGTCGAGGCCTATCAGTTGCTCAGGAAGAGCAAGGCGTTCGCATAGGAGAGCCGCAATGACCGACCTGGACGAAGCACGGATCGAGGTGGTGCGCCGCCACATGGCGCTCGAGATCACGCACGACTGGGACGGCGTCCTCGCGACCTTCGACCATCCGCGTTACGAATTGATGGGCCCCGGGACGATCTTCGACGGCGAGGCCGCGGTGCGCTCCTATTTCGCGTCGTCGCGCGAACCCTTTCCCGACCAGGCGAACGAGGTCATCGCGATCGCCGCCGACGCCGCGACGAACACCGTGCTCGTCGAATTCTGGCTGACCGGCACGCACACCGGCCCGCTCAAGCTTGGTCTGCGCACGATCGAACCCACCGGCAAGGCCTTCCGCATCCGCATGGCGGCCAGCTTCGAATTCGCGCCGGGTGGCGACAAGATCGTTTGCGAGCGCCCCTATTACGACCAGTCGGCGGTGATGAAGGCGCTCGGCCTCTTCTGAAAAGGCGTTGCAAGGCGCAACCCGTCGCTATACCGCGACGGCGAAGCGCCGCCGCGCGGCGACTCTCCCCGTTTGCTTGCTGGACTTTGCCATGACCGATATCCCGAACAGCCTTCCCGATCACCACGGCTCGACGCTGCTTGCGGCGCCCGATACCGAGGTCGATGCGCGCGAAGTCTTCGGAGTCGATATCGACATGAAGGTGCCGGCGTTCAGCGAGGCCGACGAGCGCGTCCCCGACCTCGACCCCGCCTATGTCTTCGACGGCGACACGACGCTCGCGATCCTCGCGGGCTTCAAATACAACCGCCGCGTGATGGTGCAGGGCTATCACGGCACCGGCAAGTCGACGCATATCGAACAGGTCGCCGCCCGCCTCAAATGGCCGTGCATCCGCGTCAACCTCGACGCCCATATCAGCCGCATCGACCTCGTCGGGCGCGACGCGATCGTGCTGCGAGATGGCCAGCAGGTCACCGAATTCCGGGAGGGCCTGCTGCCCTGGGCGCTGCAGACGCCGACGGCATTGGTTTTCGACGAATATGACGCGGGCCGACCCGACGTGATGTTCGTGATCCAGCGCGTGCTCGAGACCGAGGGCAAGCTGACGCTGCTCGACCAGAACCGGGTGATCCGCCCGAACCCGCATTTCCGCCTCTTCTCGACCGCGAACACCGTCGGGCTGGGCGACACGAGCGGACTTTATCACGGGACGCAACAGATCAACCAGGGCCAGATGGACCGCTGGAACATCGTCGTCACGCTGAACTATCTGCCCGCCGCGACCGAAAGCGCGATCATTCTCGCCAAGGTGCCCGATACCGACGAGACCACCGTCGCCAATATGGTGAAGGTCGCGGATTTGACGCGGCAGGGCTTCATCAACGGCGACATCTCGACCGTGATGTCGCCGCGGACGGTGATCAGCTGGGCGCAGAACACCGCGATCTTCAATAATATCGGCTTCGCCTTCCGCCTCTCGTTCCTCAACAAGTGCGACGAGGCCGAGCGGATGATCGTTGCCGAATATTATCAGCGCGTATTTGGCGAAGACCTGCCCGAAGGCGTCATCGGCAAGTGATATACAAGCGCCACCTTCTGGTGGCGTCCGCCGCTCTGTCGCTCGGCGGCTGCAGCATCGCGGCGGTGGATTACGGCAAGATCCGCCATGCCGAATATGTCGCCGATCCGCGCTGCACCGCTCAGCCGGGCGCGGTCGTCGATGGCGAGGCGCTGCCCTATTTCTTCGCGACGAGCCGTCTGCCCGATTGCCGCACGAGCGAGATCGAACTGCTCCACCACCGCGGCGACCGCATCCGCTATGGCCGCTTCAACGCGCCGCGCGATGTCGAAGTCGGCAAGAAGGAACGCTTCCTTACGCCGCTCGCCTTCCAGACGCCGGCCGACTGGTGGCGCGCACTGCAGGCCGAGACCGACCGCAGGCAGGGCCGCGTTCTTCTCTATGTCCACGGCTATCGCGAGAATTTCAACACGACGTCGAAGGACGCGGCGCAGATCGCGCGCATGACCGGCTTCGACGGCCCGATCGTCGAATATAGCTGGCCGTCGCAGGGCAAGTTTCTGAGCTATGTCGTCGACGAGACGAACATGTATCACGACGTCCGCAATTTCCGCGATTTCCTGAAATCGCTCGCCGAACAGAGCTGGGTCAAGGAGATCGTCGTCGTCTCGCACTCGCTCGGCGCGCGGCTGGTGATCCCCGCCGTCGCCTATGTCGACCGCACGTCGAGCCGCGCCGACAGCAGCAATATCTCGAACGTCATCCTCGCCTCGCCCGACATCGACCGCGAGACGTTCGAGCGCGATATCGAGGACGAAGTGCTGTCGGCGCGGCGCGTCGCGGTGGGCCGCCGGATCACCGCCTATGTCTCGCGCGCCGACAAGGCTCTCGCCGCCTCGCGCGCGATCCACGGCTACCCGCGGCTCGGCTCGCCCTATTGCTTCAATCCGTTTGAGGCCGACGAGTTGAAGGCGAAGGGACTCCCCGAGCGCTGCTACCCCGCCGCGCGCCCGGGATTCACCGTGATCGACACGACCGACGTATCGCGCGGTTCGACCGGGCACAGCAATTTCCTGCGCAGCGCCGTTGTGTGCCGCGATTTCATCGACGTCGTCGCGAACAAGCAGACCCGGCCCGAGCGGGTCCCGACGCACCTCGCGCATGTGTTTCGCCTGGCTCCCGATCCGGCCATACCGAAGGACGGCGACGACGCGATCTGCCACCGCACCCCCGAAACCGAGGCACCCGAATAGCGGCTAGAAACCGCACATGATTGCGAAGTTGGTGAGCCAGACGACCGGTCCCTCGCCGGTCCAGAGCCACAGCCCGCCGAGCGCGACAGCGACGAACAGCGCGAGCGCGATCCAGTCCTGCCGCGCGAGCTTCATGCCGATTGCAGCCGTTTGACCGGCGCGTCGGCGATCGGCAGGTGGACGAGCCCCGCGAGCAGCCCGAGCGCGATCGAGAAGCCCCACGCGATATTGTAGCTGCCGGTCGCGTCGAAGATCAGCCCCGCCATCCACGCGCCGAAGAAGCTGCCGAGCTGGTGGCTCAAAAAGACGATGCCGTAGAGCATCGAGAGATAGCGTATGCCGAAAATGCGCCCCACGATCCCGCTGGTGAGCGGCACGGTGCCAAGCCAGAGGAAGCCCATCGCGCCTGCGAACACCAGCGCGCTGGCATGGCTCAATGGCAGGAATAGGAAGAGCGCAATCACCGCCGAGCGCGCGGTATAGAGCGCCGAGAGCACATATTTCTGTCGCAAGAGATCGCCCGCACGGCCGAAGACATAGGAGCCGAGGATGTTGAACAGGCCGACGAGCGCAAGCACCTGCGCCCCGATCTCGATCCCCAGCCCCTTGTCGTCGAGATAGGCGGGGAGATGCGTCGCGATGAAGGCGATGTGGAAGCCGCAGACGAAGAAGCCCGCGTTGAGCAGCCAATAGCCGCGGTGGGTCGCGGCTTCGCGGAGCGCGTCACGCGCGCTTTGCTCCTCCGCCTGCAGCGTTCCCGGCGTGTCGGTGCGCCCCGCAACGCCGATCGCGAGCAGTCCGCACAGCGCGACGAGCCCGGCCATGATCCAGAGCGTCTGATGATAGCCGACATCGCCGAGCAGCATCGACGCGAGCGGCACGACGAGGAACTGGCCGAGCGACCCGCCCGCGGTGACGATGCCGAAGGCGCCGCTGCGCTTTTCCGGGCTGACGACGCGGCCGACCGCCCCCAAAACGACGACGAAGGTGGTTGCCGACTGCGCCATGCCGATGAAGATACCGAAGCTGATATGCAGCCCGATCGCGTCGGTCGCGAAGGCGGCGCCGATCAGCCCGAGCGCATAAAGCAGCGCGCCGAAAAAGACGACGCGCCCCGCGCCATGCTTGTCGGCGAGCGCGCCGACAAACGGCTGCACGAGGCCGAAGAGCAGGTTCTGGAGCGCCATCGCGAGCCCGAAGTCGGAGCGGCTGATGCCGATATCGACGCTCATCTGCGGCAGAAACAGGCCGAACGACTGACGCACGCCCATCGCGAGCGTGACGATGAAGGCGGCGCAGGCGATAACGATCCACGGGCGCTTCATGGGGGAGAGTTGGGGGGAGCTCATGTCGCGGCGATGCGCCTGCCTTCCGTTTGCGTCAAGCGAGCTTGGCTATCGCGGCCCCTACCTCCCCTTTCGTCATCCCGGGCTTGACCCGGGATCCGCCTGTCTTGAAGCGGAAGAAGGCAGACCCCGGATCAAGTCCGGGGTGACGATTGGAGTAGCCCTTTCTTCATTCCGAAAAGCTGGTTAGAGCCGACTCGATGTCCGCTTCCTCTCCCCTCGACGATTTCAAGGCCGCGCTGTCGAGCGTCGCGCGCGCGGTGACGCGCGATGCCGAGGTCGAGGTCGGTTTCACCGCAGACGCGCCGGCACAGGTCGGCAAGGCGATCAAGGTGCCGACCCCGTCGCGCACGCTGCCCGCCGATCAGGTCGCCGAAGCACGCGGCTTTGCCGACTCTTACGCTTTGCGGATGAAGCACCACAGCGACAAGATCCACAATGCCGCGCGCCCCGCCGAGCCAATTGCGGCCGCAGCATTCGACGCGATGGAACGCGCGCGGATCGAGGCATTGGGGGCGCGCCACATGGACGGGATGCGCGGCAATCTGGCCGCCAGCCTGATGATGCGGATGCGCAGCGACCCGATCAGCCGCGCGCAGAACCGAGAGGACGTGCCGATCTCGAGCGCGCTCGAACTGATGCTGCGCGAAGCGCTGACCGGCGAGCAGGCGCCGCAGGGCACCGAAACCGGCCTGTCGCTGGTGCGCGAGTGGATCACCCAGGAAGCGGGCGGCGACCTCACCGCGCTGTCGATGCAGCTCGACGATCAGGCGGCCTTTGCAGAAACGGCGAAGCTTGCACTCCGCCACCTCGACCTGATCCACAGCGACGAGCCGCTGGAAGAAGGCAGCGAGGACGGCGGCGAGCAGGACGAGAGCGAAGCCGAAGAGAGTCAGGAAGAACAGGAAAGCGAAGACGGCGGTGCCGGCGAATCGCAGGTCGATGCGCGCGCCGAAATGGCGGGCGATCAGGCCGACGACGGCGACAGCGACCCCGATGCACAGGAAATGGAAGCCGACGGCGAACCCGAAATGGGCGGCGAAGGCGACGAGGGCATGCTGCCCGTGCGTCCCAACCGCCTGCCGAGCGACATCCCCGATTTCAACTATCTGCGCTTCACCGAAAAGCATGACGAGATTATCGCGGCGACCGAGCTGTGCGATGCCGACGAACTCACCCGCCTGCGCGCCTATCTCGATCAGCAGATGACGCATCTGCAGGGCGCGGTGACCAAGCTCGCGAACCGGCTCCAGCGACGGTTGATGGCGCAGCAGAACCGCGCGTGGGATTTCGATCAGGAGGAAGGGCAGCTCGACGCCGCACGGCTTGCGCGCGTGATCGTCTCGCCCGGCCAGTCGCTCTCCTACAAGATCGAGCGGGACACCGACTTTCGCGATACCGTCGTGACCTTGCTTATCGATAACAGCGGCTCGATGCGCGGCCGCCCGATCAGCATCGCCGCGATCAGCGCCGACATCCTTGCGCGCACGCTCGAACGCTGCGGCGTGAAGACCGAAATCCTCGGCTTCACGACGCGGACGTGGAAGGGCGGGCAGAGCCGCGAAGACTGGCTCGCCGCGGGTCGTCCCGCCCACCCCGGCCGCCTCAACGACCTCCGTCACATCATCTACAAACCCGCCGACGAACCCTATCGCCGCGCGCGCAAGTCCTTGGGGCTGATGATGCGCGAGGGGTTGCTCAAGGAAAATATCGACGGCGAGGCATTGATGTGGGCGCATCAGCGGATCATCAATCGTCCCGAGGAACGCCGGATATTGATGGTGATCAGCGACGGCGCGCCGGTCGACGACAGCACGCTGTCGGTCAACCACGGCGCCTATCTCGATCAGCATCTGCGCCAGGTGATCGAGTGGATCGAGAACCGCTCGCCGGTCGAGCTGTGCGCGATCGGCATCGGTCACGATGTCACGCGCTATTACAGCCGCGCGGTGACGATCATGGACGCCGAGCAATTGGGGGGCACGATGGTCGAGCAGCTCGCGGGTCTGTTCGACATCGACTAGCGTCGGCTCGGCACGACAGGGGCGGGTGACAACCCCTTTTCCCCTCGTTACAAATCCTTCCCGATACAGCAGGGACTCGCGACCTATGACGAGAGCCGCTGTATCGACATATATGCTGAAGGTCGCCGGCATGATTTGAGGCCGCATCGGTTCGATGCGCGGCTGAGGGGGCGACTGGCATATGAAAAAAGCATCCGACCTGTTCATCGAATGTCTTGAGGAAGAAGGCGTCGAGTATATTTTCGGCGTTCCGGGCGAGGAGAATCTGGATTTCCTCGACAGCCTGTCGCGCTCGAAGACAATCAAGCTGATCCTGACGCGGCACGAGCAGGGCGCGGGTTTCATGGCCGCGACCTATGGCCGCCATACGGGCAAGACCGGCGTATGCCTCGCGACATTGGGGCCGGGCGCGACCAATTTCGTCACCGCGGCCGCTTACGCTCAGCTCGGCGGCATGCCGATGATGATGATCACCGGCCAGAAGCCGATCAAGAAGTCGAAGCAGGGCCGCTTCCAGATCCTCGACGTCGTCGCGATGATGGGGCCGATCACCAAATATACGCACCAGATGGCCTCGTCGGACAATATCCCGAGCCGCGTCCGCGAGGCCTTCCGCCTCGCCGAAGAGGAAAAGCCCGGCGCCGTTCATATCGAGCTGCCCGAGGATATCGCCGACGAACATACCGATTCGACGCCGCTGAAGCGCAGCCATTCGCGCCGTCCGAACGCCGATAGCAAATCGATCCGCGAGGCGGTGAAGGCGCTCGAGAATGCGAAGTCGCCGGTGCTCGTGATCGGCGCGGGCGCGAACCGGACGATGACGAGCCGCATGCTGCTGCAATTCATCGAGAAGACCGGCATTCCATTCCTGACAACCCAGCTCGGCAAGGGCGTGATCGACGAGCGGCATCCGAAATTCCTCGGCTGCGCGGCGCTGTCTTCGGGCGATTTCGTCCACCGCGCGGTCGAGGCGTCGGACTGCATCGTCAACCTCGGCCACGACGTGATCGAAAAGCCGCCCTTCTTCATGCAGCGCGGCGGCCCGACCGTCATCCATGTGTCGACCAAGACCGCCGAGGTCGACCCCGTCTATTTCCCCGATATCGAGGTGATCGGCGACATCGCCAACGCGGTGTGGCAGATGAAGGAGGATATCGTCCCCAACGGCGGCTGGAAATTCGACCATCTGCTCGCCTATCGCAAGGCCGAGGTCGAGCATACCGCGCCGCTCGCCAAGGATGAGCGCTTCCCGATCTTCCCGCCGCATCTGGTGCAGTCGGTCCGCGACGCGATGCCCGACGACGGGATCATCTGCCTCGACAATGGCGTGTACAAGATCTGGTTCGCGCGCGGCTATACCGCGTGCAAACCGAACACGGTGCTGCTCGACAATGCGCTCGCGACGATGGGCGCAGGGCTACCGAGCGCGATGATGTCGGCGATGCTCTATCCGGAGCGCAAGGTCATGGCGATCTGCGGCGACGGCGGCTTCATGATGAACAGTCAGGAGATGGAGACCGCGGTGCGCCTCGGCCTCAACATCACCGTGCTGATTTTGAACGACAACAGCTATGGCATGATCCGCTGGAAACAGGCGAATATGGGCTTCAAGGATTGGGGCCTGACCTATGGCAACCCCGATTTCGTCAAATATGCCGAAAGCTATGGGGCCAAAGGGCACCGCGTCGAAAGCGCGGCGCACCTCAAGGAACTGCTCGCGCATTGCCGCGATACGCCGGGCGTCCACCTGATCGACTGCCCGGTCGATTATTCGGAGAATGATCAGATTTTGAATAATGACATCAAGAGGCTGTCGAAGGAGCTGTAATTCCTCACCCCCTCCCGCTTGCGGGAGGGGCAGCGAGACTTGCGAGCTTGCTCGCTAGTCGCAGCGGGGTGAGATACTTCACCGCCGCTGACCCACCCCCAACCCCTCCCACAGGCGGGAGGGGGGAGAAGCTGAATGAAACTCAAGGACGTCTACCCGCTCTATCTCAACAACAAGGCGGCGCAGCCGAACACCGACCTCGAGGTGATCGACAAGTTCACCGGCGAGGTTGCTTTCCGCACCGCGCTCGCGACCCCTGACATTATCGACGCGGCGATCGCGGGCGCTGTGCGTGCTGCCGAACCGATGGCGCGGCTCGCGAGTTTCGAAAAGCGCGATGTCCTTACCCATTGCGTCGCGCGCTTTCAGGAGCGGTTCGACGAGCTCGCCTACGCGCTGTGCGTCGAGGCAGGCAAGCCGATCGCCGATTCGGAAGGCGAAGTAACCCGCCTGATCGACACCTTCCGCATCGCCGCCGAGGAAGCGACGCGCAACTATGGCGAGGTCCAGCCGCTCGACATTTCGGCGCGCGCCAAGGGCTATATGGGGATGTGGAAGCGCGTGCCGATCGGGCCGTGCAGCTTCATCTCGCCGTTCAACTTCCCGCTCAATCTCGCGGCGCACAAGATCGCGCCGGCGATCGCGATGGGTTGTCCGTTCGTGATGAAGCCGGCATCGCTGACGCCGCTCGGTGCGATCATCATGGGCGAGGTGCTCGCCGAATGCGACATCCTGCCCGAAGGCGCGTTCAGCATCCTGCCCGCGACGCGCGACGGCGCCGACCTGTTCACCACCGACGAGCGGCTGAAACTGCTCTCCTTCACCGGCTCGCCGGGCGTGGGCTGGGATCTGAAGGCCAAGGCGGGCAAGAAGAAGGTCGTGCTCGAACTCGGCGGCAACGCCGCGGTCATCGTCGACAAGGATGCCGATTTTGATCATGCGCTCGCGCGGATCATCTTCGGCGCCTTCTATCAATCGGGCCAGTCGTGCATCGGGGTGCAGCGGATCATCATCCACGCCGACATCTACGACAAGTTCCGCGACATGCTCGTCGCAAAGACCAAAACGCTGGTCGCGGGAGATCCCAAGGATCGCAAGACCTTCATCGGTCCGATGATCTCCGAAAAGGAAGCCGCGCGATTGGACGGGTGGATCGAGGAAGCGGTCGCGAATGGCGCAAAGCTGCTCGTCGGCGGCAAGCGCGAAGGCGCGATGCTCGAGGCCACCTTGCTCGAAGACGTCGACCGCAGCGCCAAGGCGTATCGCGAAGAAGCGTTCGGCCCCGTCGCGATCCTGTCGAAATTCACCGACTGGGATGAAGCGCTTGCCGAGATCAACGACAGCAAGTTCGGACTGCAGGCGGGCATCTTCACGCGCGACATCCACAAGATACTCGAGGCGTGGGATCGTCTCGACGTCGGCGGCATTGTCGTGAACGACGTCTCCTCCTACCGCGTCGACAATATGCCCTATGGCGGGGTCAAGGACAGCGGTCTGGGCCGCGAAGGGATCCGCTTTGCCATGGAAGATATGAGCGAAATCAGAAATTTGGTGATTCGGCCAACCTGATTGGATCATGGTTAATCGCATATGTGTCAAATAGGCAACGTCACCAAAGCGCCTTCAAACTTTCTTCAAACTGTCGCGAGTTTGAATCGCGCGCTGTAACAAAACTCCTGTCTAGGCCGTGGGCAGCCAAAAGCTGTTTACGGAGCACGACATGGCCTCGATTTCGACCCTGCCGATCCCCGCCCGGTTTCCCGACCCGTTCACGACCGATCCGCATATTCCCGAGCGCGTGATCGGCGAACGCCGCAGCTATCGCACCATATGGGTCAGCGACATCCACCTCGGCACGCGCGGCTGCAACGCGCCGCTGCTGATCGATTTCTTCGACCATGTCGATTGCGAGACGCTCTATCTCGTCGGCGACATCATCGACGGCTGGCGGCTCAAGAAGCGCCACTTCTGGCCCCCCGAGCATAATGACGTCGTGTGGCGCGTGCTCAAGCGCGCGAAGCGCGGCACGCGCGTCGTCTATGTCCCCGGCAACCATGACGAGATGGTCCGCCCATTCGACGGCTTCGATTTCGGCGGGGTCGAGATCCGCCGCGAGGCGATCCACGAAACCGCCGACGGCCGCAAATTGCTCATCGTCCATGGCGATGAATTCGATGCCGTGATGCTCGCGCACCGCTGGCTCGCCTTCGTCGGCGACGCCGCCTACACCGCGCTGATGAAATGCAATGTCGTGGTCAACTGGGTCCGTGGCAAGCTCGGCCTGCCCTATTGGTCGCTGTCGATGGTCGCCAAGCACAAGGTCAAGAATGCGGTCCAGTTCATCGGCCGCTATGAGGAAGTCGTCGCCCACGCCGCGCGCTCGCGCGGGGTCGATGGCGTGGTGTGCGGTCACATCCACAGCGCCGAGATGCGCGAGATCGAGGGCACCGAATATTATAACGACGGCGACTGGGTCGAGGGCTGCACCGCGCTGGTCGAGCATCATGACGGAACGATGGAAATCCTGCACTGGGCCGAGGAGGTCGCGGCGCGGAGCGTCCCGACGAAGCTCGCGTTGCCCGCCGCCGCATGAGGATCCTGATCGTCACCGACGCGTGGGAGCCGCAGGTCAACGGCGTCGTCCGCACGCTGCAGGCAACGATCGGTGAATTGCGCTCGGTGGGGCATGAGGTTGGGGTGATCTCGCCCGATCTCTTCCGTTCGGCTCCCTGCCCTTCCTACCCCGAGATCCGCCTCGCATTCGCCGGGCGGCGCGCGGTAGGACGCCGCATCCGTGCCTTTTCCCCGCAGGCGATCCACATCTCGACCGAGGGGCCGCTCGGCCTCGCCGCACGGCGCTGGTGCCTGCAGAACGACTTTCCCTTCACCACCGCCTATCACACGCGCTTCCCCGAATATGTCGCGGCGCGCCTGCCCGTCTCACCGGCGCTCGTCTGGCGCTTCATCCGCTGGTTCCACCGCCCGGCGCGGCACATCATGGTCGCGACGCGCAGCCTTGCGCGCGAACTCGCCGGGCAGGGTCTCGGCCAGACGATGATGTGGGAGCGCGGTGTCGATCACAAGCTGTTCCGCCCCGACCGCGCGCCGCATCCGGCCTATGCCGGACTCGCGCGGCCGATCCAGCTTTATGTTGGCCGCGTCGCGGTGGAAAAGAATATCGGCGCTTTCCTCGACAGCGATCGGCCGGGCTCCAAGGTGGTCGTCGGCGAAGGGCCTGCGCTCGCCGAACTCAAGGCGCGGCATCCCGACGCGCTGTTCCTCGGCAAACTGGGCGGTGACATGCTGGCGGCGGCCTATGCCGGCGCCGATGTCTTCGTCTTTCCCAGCCGCACCGACACCTTCGGGTTGGTGGTCATCGAGGCGCTGAGCTGCGGCACCCCCGTCGCCGCCTATCCGGTACCCGGTCCAGGCGACATCGTGCGCGACGGAGCCGGCGCGCTCGACGAGGACCTGGGCCGCGCGATCGACACCGCGCTGCTATGCGACCGGAAGGACGCAGCGGCGCTCGGCGCGCGCTACAGTTGGCCCAATTGCACCGCGCAGTTCGTGAAGGCGCTGACGTTCCTACCGTCGGTGCCGGCGGTGGACACGGTCGCCACGCCGCACCTCGCCTAAAGCGCGACAGCAGGAAGCGACCGGTTGCGGGATCATCTCGGGACTCTGAAATCCAGCTTCTCGCCGGCCGCATAGGCATCCCATGCCTGGCGCGTGCGAAAGCCGCCCTGTCCCTTGTCCCACGCAGAACCCGAAAAATAGACGAACGGCTTGCCGGGCGCGACGCGTAGCAGGACGAGCTGATTGTCAGCATCGGCGCGTATTTCGGCGATCATCGCGGGATCGACCCGGATCGCGATCGCCATCCGGCCATGATCGCCGTCCGCGGGTCCCCACCACGAAAGAAGTCCCTTCGCACGGTCCACCGTCAGTTCGCCGGCGCCCGACCCCGTGGTCCGCTTGCCGATGCCGATCCCGACGAGGAGCGGTTCGTCGCTGTCGGACGAGATGGTCGAGACCATGCGGGTAAAATGCGTGCCGAGCGGAAGCGTGAAGCGGCGCGTCTCCCAGACCTTGCGATCCACATCGACCGGCCAGGGCGCATAATCGACGATAAAATCGGCCGCCTGCCCGCTTGCGGACAGGATGCGGTGGCTGACGTAGTTGCGCGACGTCCACAGCTTGTTGTCGTGCCAGATGCCGAGCCCGCCGGCGCCGCGCGTCGAACCGACATTGTAGAAGTCCAAGCCTTCGCCGCGATAACTGTGTTGGTCGCCGCTGCGCAGCTGGCGATCGGTGAAGGGCCAGCGCACATTCTTGCCCCACGAATCGATTCCCGAGCCCGAGGGCGGTTCCGCCGCTTCGAGCGCATGGCCGTAAATCCGGTGCGCGGTGCGATCATTCTCCCACAATAGATCGTCGTAGCGATAGTCGGCGCGGACCACCGCGGCCCCGGGCTCGCGGTCAGGCGGCGGCGGGAGCGACCCCGCGACCGCCGGCATGTCCGGCGCCTCTTGTGTCGCCGCGGCTATCGCCGGGGCCACCGCAAGCAAGAACGCCATTGTCGCGGGGGCACGCCCCTTTTTCCAGATGGTCGAAATCCGCGTCATATCTCTCTCCCTGGCAGCGATCCGATCGGGCGACGAACCCGCCTTATGTCACGCTGTGCGACGATGTGGCACCCTTGCGGCCATGGCTCGTGGGCCCGATGGATCAAATTTTTAAAATGAAATGAAATTATTTAAGTTGTCATATGACTTATAATCGCTACACTCAAGCGGATATGGTGCATTATGTGCCAGCAACGGGAGAATGGGCGCGTGAGGCAGGGCGGCAGCAACGCTGTGCATGACGACAGGCTGGCGCTTCGCAAGCGGCGGCCGTCCCTCGTCGACGCCGCGTGCGAGCATATCCGCACCAGCATCATGTCGGGCGTGCATCCGCCCGGCGCCCAGCTCCCTACCGAGGCCGAATTCGTCGATGTGCTCGGCGTGAGCCGGACGGTGATTCGCGAAGCGATCGCCCGCCTTGCGGCGGCGGGACTGGTCGAGGCCCGCCAGGGAAAAGGGCTCTTCGTCAGCGAAACCGCGCGCTACCAGGCTTTCCAGGTCACGCGCGACGAGGTCGAGAATCTCAGCGATGTGATCCAGCTTCTCGAACTCAGGCTCTGCGTCGAAACCGAGATGGCTGCGCTGGCGGCCGAGCGGCGCACCGAGGTCGACGTGATGAATATGCGCCAGCAGATCAGGATTCTTGGCGAGGCCGCAGTCGGCCTTGAGGATTCGGTCAAGGCCGATGTCGAATTCCACAACGTCATCGCCCGCGCGAGCAAAAACACCTATTACGCCAAGCTGATCGATTTCCTCGGCGTCCGCCTCGTTCCACCGCGCTCGCTCTATCTGCGGCAGGGCCAGGCCTATATCGGCGACAGCTACAAGGCGGTGATCAGCGCCGAGCATGAGGCGATCCTCGACGCCATCATCCACCGCGATCCGGACGCCGCGCGGGTGGCGGCGCGAACCCATATGAGCGGCAGCCTCAAACGGCACCGCGAACTCCACGACTTCATGTCGTCCAACAGCCCGACGGGCTGAACCAGACCAAAACACAGACCTGCAGAAGAACTCAGGCACCGAATTACGTCCGGCAGAATAATAAGATCAATCTGCCATACTTGTATGATGTCTTATAGGGAGAGGTCCATTGAAGGTCAGTCTTCGCGCCTCCGTGGCGCTGATGGCACTCGTATCGGGTGCACCCATGGCAATTGCGCAAACCGCGCCAGCCGCCGATCCGGCTGCGGGTGAAGGGCAGGACACGTCGGGCGACATCGTCGTCACCGGCATCCGCCAGAGCCTTTCGCGCGCTGCCGAGATCAAGCGCGAGTCGACCGCCGTGGTCGATTCGATCGTCGCCGAGGATATCGGCAAGCTTCCCGACCTGACCACGGCCTCGGCGCTCCAGCGCGTGCCCGGCGTTCAGGTCGTCGTCGGCGGTAATAACGAGATCGTCGGCGCCCGCATCCGCGGCCTCGACGACATCGTCACCACGCTCAACGGGCGCGAGATTTTCACCGGCGTCGGCCGCGGCTTCTCGTTTCAGGATCTCCCGGCCGAAGCCCTTGCGGGGGTCGATGTCTACAAGTCCAATTCGGCCGAACGGATCGAAGGCGGCGTCGCTGGCGGCGTCAACATGCGCCTGCGCCGCGCGCTCGACTTCAAGGAGCTGACGATCGCGGGCAGCGCGCGCGCGACCTATCTGCAGGAAGCCGGTTCGAAGAATACGATCAATCCGGCGCTGAGTCTGCTGGTGGCCAACCGCTGGGACGCCGGTGAGGGCGAGATCGCGGCGATGGTCGGCATATCCTATCAGCGCAACAAATATGCCCGGCCGATCGCGTGGAACGACTGGACACGCGCCACGAGCGCGGGCCCCGCGGGCTCGCCGCAGAATTTGCACGCGCCCACCGGCTTCGCCGCCGCCATCGAATTCGGCAAATATGAGCGTCCGCAAGCCAATTTCTCGCTCGAATGGGCGCCCGACAGCGACACGACAATCTACGCCGAGGGGCTGTTCGCGGGGTATCGCGGCGACGTCTTCCAGGCGCGCCCGACCTTCCGCGCCTTCACCGGCAACTCGCTCGAGGCGACCGCCGGCGACACCTGCGAGGATTTCGCCGTCGGCCCCGACGGCTATTATTCTGGCAATGTGCAGAGCCCGGACAACCCGACGGGCACCGGCACGATCCGCGAACTGTGCAACGCCACAGGCTATACGGCTCGCAATATCGAATATTACACCGCGACCGTCGCGAACAAGTCGAGCACCGACATCTATGTGATCGCCACGGGCTTCAACAAGGAAATCGGCGCGCTTACCTGGAATACCGACATCTCCTATGAATCCTCGACCAACCGGAACGACAGCTTCCGCGTCGATATCGGCAAGCGCATCGACGAACTGGTCCTGGTCCGCGACGTCGACCATGAGGTTGAGGCGACGATGCCGGGCAATCCGATGAACGATCCCGAAGGCCTCGCCTTCGCCAACGGCATGAGCGAAAATATCAACCGCAGCCGAGGTACTTTGTGGGCCGTAATGAGCGACGCCAAATATGATTTCGACGGGGTCCTCGACTATGTCCAGGCGGGTGTCCGCGTTGCGAAACGCAAGGCCGCCTTCGAGCAATATCTTGGCGGCCCACCAGCCCCAGGCGGCTCGTTTGTGACGCCGCTCGATGGCGCGGGTCTCCCCAGCGATATTCTTTCACAGGCCCCCGGCGTTCCGCAAATGAACGGCGGCGCCTCCTTCCTGCAGCTCGACCCCGACTATCTGGTTCAGGAATCGATCAAGCGACAGCTCAGGACGCTGTACGGCATCTCGCCCGACACGCCGGCCTTCGACCCGACGCGCGACTATGATGCGCAGGAAAAAAGCTATGCCGGCTTCCTGCAGGCGGGTTACGACATCGCGCTGACCGATACGATTTCGATCGACGGCATGGTCGGCGCGCGCCTGACCCGCACTGACCGCGAGATCGCGGGTTCGGGTCGCGTGACCGATCCGGTGACGGGCACGTCGCGGATCGAACTCGTCCGGCGCTCGACCAGCGACACCGACCTGCTGCCCAACGCCAGCGCCCGCATCCGGTTCGGCGGCGGGCTCCAGTCGCGCTTCAATTACTCGAAAACGCTGTCGCGGCCCAGCTTCGGCCAGCTCAATCCGGGCCTCAGCTATGTCGTATCCTACGTCAACACGATCCAGAATTCGGGATCGGGCGGCAACCCCGACCTCCGCCCGCAAAAGGCCGACAGCTTCGATGCGTCGCTCGAATATTATTTCGGCCGCAGCAACTATGTCTCGGCGGTCGCCTTTTATCGCGACATCACGGACCGGATCATCAACGGGACCGAGGTGCGGACGATCGACGGCCTGCAATATGTGATCTCGACCCCCCGCAATCTGGGTTCGGCCAAGATCAAGGGCGTCGAAGTCGGCGGCCAGCTGTTCCTCGATTTCCTTCCGGAAGGACTCGACGGTGCGGGCATAATGGGAAATTTCACCGTCATCGACAGCGAGGTGACAACCCCCGGCGACCGGCTTCAGGGCCTGCCGCTGCTCGGGGTCTCCAAATATAATTACAACATCGGCCTGATCTACGAGAAATACGGCATTTCGGCGCGGATGATTTACACCTATCGCTCGCGATATTTCGACGGCGACATCACCAACGGCCTCTCGCTGCGGCCGGTTTCGATCCCGGTAGGGCTCAACGGCATCCGCGCTGCGGGGCGGCTCGACTTCGGCCTGAACTACGACGTGGCGCCGGGCATCACGGTCAGCCTCGCCGGCACCAACATCACGGGCCAGAAGACGCGCAACTTCGAATCGCGTGAGGATTTCGTTCGCGAAGTGCGGAACGACGACACGACCTATTCGCTCGGGGTCCGCTTCAACTTCTGAGCCTGAACGTGAATGCCGGAACAAAAAGGAGGATGACTTGAACAGAAAACGGATGTTCGCGGCGCTCGGGTTGGCGACGGCTTTGACCGCCGGCAGCTTCGCCCTCGCGGGCGCGGCGCACGCGCAGACGGCGGCCACGGTTCTCAACCAGCCCGGCAAGGCATTGCCCGGCGGCGTCCGCGCCACGCGAACGCGGGATAAGGTGACGATCGACTGGCCATCGGCGCAGGATGAGCGCTCGCAGCTCATCCTGTCACTCGACCCGGGCAAGCCGCTGATCGAGGCGGTCTCGATCGCCGGCAAACCGGTCCTCGGCGGCGTCGATCCCGCCGGCGTGGTCACCGTCGGCACGCGCGACCTCAAGCAGGGCTGGACGATCTTTTTCGACAACCCCCGCAAGCGCCCGTTCGAAAGCTTCCCGCTCACGCTGGCGCGCAGCGACATCAGCGTGCGGGCGGAGGGCGGCAATACCAGGGTGATAGTCGGCGGCGCCGCTGCCGGGCCCTTCTCAGGCACCTATGAATTCACCATCTACCCCGGCTCACGGCTTGTCCGCGCCGCGATGGTGATGTCGACCGCGCGCGAGGCCACCGCCTACACCTTCGATGCCGGTCTCGGCGTCGCATCCTCGGCCGCCTTGCCGTGGCGCTCGATCGCCTTCACCGACACCAGCGATACGATCGTGCGCAAGGAAGGCGATGCTTCGCGGGGACCCGCAGTCTCGCCCAAGGTGCGCGCACGGATGATCGTCGCGGAAGGGCCCACCGGCGGATCGCTCGGCATCGTCCCGCCGCCGCACCAATTCTACTACCCGCTCGATTATGCCAACAACGACAATTCGGCCTGGTACGGCAACGACTATCGCAACCTCGACGGCCGCACGAGCTTCGGCGTGCGCCAGACGCTCGAGGGCGACCGGCGCTATGTGCCGTGGGTCAACGCACCGCCGGGCACGATGCAGGACATGGGCGTGTTCCTGCTGCCTGACAGCGGCGATGCGGCCAGCGTCACCAAGGCTGCGCTCGCCTATACCCGCGGCGATCGCTTCAAGGCGCTCGAGGGGCACCGCACCTTCACCAGCCACTATCATGTCGAGCACACCGAAGCCTATCTGAACACGCAGCGCTTCCAGCAATCGACGGCAGTGCCCGACGGGCTCGAGGCGCCCGAGTTCGTCAAACGCTTCAAGAACATGAACGTCGAGATCGTCCACCTCGCCGAGCTTCACCTCGGCCGCGAGGCGCTCGATCGCGCCGGCGACCGGCTGACTTTGCTCAAGACGATGCACGCGGAGACCGCGCGGCTGTCGGACGACAAGCTGTTGCTGCTCCCGGGCGAGGAGCCCAACGTTCATCTCGGCGGGCACTGGATCAGCTTCTTCCCGAAGCCGGTCTATTGGACGCTCGACCGCAAGGAAGGGCAGCCCTTCGTCGAAAATGATCCCAAGCTCGGAAAAATCTATCATGTCGGCTCGCAGGAGGATGTCCTGAAGCTGATGCAGGACGAGAAGGGTCTGATGTGGACCGCGCACCCGCGGATCAAGGGCTCGCTCGGCTTCCCCGACAAACACAAGGACACGCCCTTCTTCAAGAGCGACCGCTTCCTCGGCGGGGCGTGGAAGAATATGCCGGTGGACTATTCGCAGCCGCGCCTCGGCTGGCGCGTGCTCGACACGCTCGACGACATGAACAATTGGGCGGCGAAGCCGTCCGAACGCAAGTTCACCCCCGGCGAGGTCGATGTGTTCCAGCTCTCCGACGAGAGCGAGCTCTATGCGCATATGAACATCAACTATCTCCGCCTCGACGGGCCGCTGCCGCGCTATTCCGATGGCTGGCAGAGCGTGCTCGACGCGCTGCGCGGGGGGCGCTTCTTCACCACCACCGGCGAGGTACTGATCCCCGAATTCACGATCGACGGCGCGAAGAGCGGCGGGGAAGCCGCCTTTGGGCGGAATACGACGGTGCGTGCGAAGATCGAATGGACCTTCCCGCCCGCCTTCGCCGAGATCGTCAGCGGCGACGGCAGCAAGGTCTATCGCGAGCGCATCGACCTCACCGGCGCCGCCCCTTTCGGAAGCCGCACGATCGAGAAGCGCCTCGATCTCAGCGGCCGCAAATGGGCGCGCATCGAAGTGTGGGACGTCGCGACGAACGGCGCGTTCACGCCCCCCGTCTTCCGGAAAACGAAATAGCCCTCCCCCCTGCCCGTGCAGTCGTCAGCGCATCCCCTCTGACGACTGCACGCGGCCCTTTTGAATCGGAGCGGGCTCGCGCCGGTCCGGTCCTTCTTGGAGCAACCATGTTCGATCGAACCTATTATGCCACCCATCCCGACATGATGGTGGGCGCGTCCAATGACGAGCTGCGCGATCGCTATCTCATCCAGAATCTGTTCCGTCCCAACCAGTGCGTGCTCAACTATACGCATGCCGACCGGCTCGTAATCGGCGGCGTGCTGGTCGATAGCGGAAGCGTCAAACTACCCGACCAATCGGAGCCGGCGTCGGCAGCCGGCCACCCGTTCCTTGAGCGGCGCGAACTCGGCATCGTCAATGTCGGTCGGATCGAAGGAACCGTGACCGTCGATGGTGAGCTGTTCGTGCTCGGCGCGAAGGACAGCCTGTATGTCACAATGGGCGCGAAAGACGTCCGCTTCTCCGGTAACGGCGCGCGCTTCTATCTCGCCTCGTCCCCCGCGCATCGCGCCTTCGATACACGCAAGCTGCCGCTCGCCGACGCCAAGATGCTCGCGCGCGGCAGCCTGGAGACGGCCAACGACCGGACGATTCACCAGCTCGTCATCCCCGGCGTGTGCGACAGCGCGCAGCTGGCGATGGGCCTGACGATCCTCAAGCCGGGAAGCGTGTGGAACACGATGCCGCCGCATGTGCACGAACGCCGGAGCGAGATCTATTTCTACTTCGATCTCGACGATCCCGAGCAGGACCGGGTGATGCACTTCATGGGCCAGGCCGACGCCCCCCGCCATATCGTCATGACGGACGGCGAGGCGGTGATCTCTCCGCCCTGGTCGATCCACATGGGCGTGGGGACCAGCGCCTACGCGTTCATCTGGGTCATGGCCGGCGAAAACCAGGACTATGACGACATGAACATCCTCGACATCTGCCAGCTTCAGTAAGAGCGGCATTCGCCGATCGTCCCGGCGACCCTAGTCCACGCGGCGGAACCGGATGGCCGTGCCGCCGCCGGGCGCGAGGCGCAATGTCAGCGTGTCGCCGCTGGTGACCATGCGTTTCTCGATCGTCAGCGCGCCCGGGTTGCTGCGATAGTCGGCGGCGGGGCCGTCGGCGTAGATTTGCGCCTCGTACCGCGCGCCCGGCGCGAGGAAAGCCAGCGGCTGCCGCAATTCGCGCGTCTCTTCGTCGCCGATAGCGCCCTGCAGCGTCCTCGACTGCTCCCAGTCGGCAGGGACGTCGCGGCTGAACCGGAAGGCGTCGGGGCGCGCCTCGTAATTTTCGGGGAGGTCGGCGGCCATCTGGATCGGCGAATAGATGACGACATATTCGGCGAGCTGGGTCGCGAGCGTCGATTGGCCGATCAGCTTGACCCCCTTCGCCTTGCCGTAGCGCATGATCTCCGCCAAATCGAAATCGGGATAGGCGCGAGTGAAACTGAACTTGTCGCCATTGGCGATCCAGTCACCGTCCCAGCCCTCGTTCCATCCCTCGACGAGCACGCCCTCGAAGCCGTATTTGGCAGCGAAGTCTATGTGTCGCTTCACGTTGGCGGTGTTCGCGCCATGTTTGGGGCCGCTGCCCCAGGTCGATTTCTCTAGGTGCATTTCCCACCAGATGCCGACATATTTGCCGGGCTTGAACCATTGGCCGATGCCCGGAACCTTGCTCGGCTCATTGAGGTTGAGCGTGATCCGGCTGTCGGCGAGCGCGCCGGGCGTTTCGCCGACGAGCACGGTGCGCCACGGTGTCGTGAACGGCCCCGTTTTTTCGCAAGTATGCCGTCGGGCCATGGCATCAGCCACGCATTATAGGTGCCCGCGCCGTCGCCCCGAAGCAGCATCGAGGGGAAGTCTACGAGCGCGGCTTCGTGGAAGCTGAGATAGAGTCCGTTGTCGCCCTTCAGCGTCAGCGGGGTTTCGGCGAGCGTGACGCGCCGCGCGTCGGTCTGTTTATAGAGATATTCGTCGCGTTCCTGCCCCAACCCTTCATACCACCAGGCCTGATACGCCCCGACGGTGCGGAACTGGCTGTGGTCGGCGACCACCGACACCGACTGCCCGGCGGGGATCGCGCGATAATCATAACGGAAACCGAAGCCATCGTCGAAGAGGCGGAAGGTCACGCCGACCGCCCGGTTGAGCGGCGTATCGCCCGCGAGCGTTACCGACAGCTGGTTGTGATTGTCGCGGATCAGGCGCTGTTCGCCCCACGGCTGTTCCCACGTCGTATCGACCGCGCTTCGCTCCGCATCGGCGATTGCCGCGAAGCGGGGATCGGCCTCGCCCGCGAAGCGCAGCCCGAGGCGCGACGGCGCGATGACCGTCACGTCGCCGCGCGTCACTTGATAGCGCGCCTCGCCATTTTCGACCGAAACGCACAGCTCGAGTATCTTGCCGGGGGATTGCGCACATTCGCGCGCCGCGGCGGGCGAAGCCATTGCGAGCATCGAGAGGCCGAACAGGGGAAGCGTCTTCAGGATCATAGTGTCTCTCATGCTGGGGGAAGGTCGTTATGTCCGGAAAGCCGCCGTCAACTGCCGCCGCAACGCCGCGCGCGGCGGCGAGCGCATCGCGCCGAGCGCGCCGCGAAGCGCCTCCGGGATATGCACCGCGGACAGTTCGGGATCGCCGAACACATGGGTGTCGAACATTGCGCGCCAGTAAGCGCGTTCCCCGGGCGGCAGATCCCGGAGCGCGAGCAGCGCCGCGAGGAAGACATTGTTCGGCTTTTCGACGCCCGTTGCCGCATCGCCCCACCCAATAATTGACCATCGCATTATAGGGATCGAGCGAGGCGACATGGTGCCACCAGTAGCGGGGAATGAAGATCGCATCGCCGGGATCGAGCGTCGCGACGCGCGCGGCGGCGAGCGCATCGCGAAACCGCGGGAAACTGTCGAAATCGGGGTTCTCCGGATCGACGAGCGACAGCGGCGGCGGATTATCGAGCGGCCCGATATAGAGGTTCGCGACCTGATCGGGCGGGAACGGGAGGAAGCGCCGCCGTCCCGCGATCACGCAGGCGAGATTATGGTCGCGGTCGTTGTGCGTCTGGGTCTTTACCGCGCCGCCGAGCCACAGCTTGGGCCCGACATCGGCGGGCAACAGCGGCATCGGGTTCTGGCGGACGAAATCGGGCAGCGCGCCGGCGAGCGGCAGCATCTGGATCGCGAGCGTCGGGACATCTTCGCGTCCGATCAATCCTTCGATCCGCGCCAGCGTATCCCGCAGCGGCGCCTGCCGCTTGGTAAAGGTGAATTCGCGCAGGTCGGTGCGATAGGCGAAGCGGCCGCGCGCCCGCGCGGGCGCCTCCATCACCGGCACGGGCACCCCGCGGTCCATGCCCGCCAGATAGGCGTTGAGGCGGCCGGGCGAATGGCGCCCGGCCGCCAGCGCGACCCAGTCGTCGAACAACCCCTTGACGACGACAGGCGTTTCAGACGCGACGAGCGCGGCGAAGTCGGCGGGCGCGGGCGCCCCGCACGCCGCGATGCGCGGCAAGCCGTCGAGCGGGGAATGCGGCGCCGGGCTGCGATCGAGGCGCGCGGGTTCAGCCATGCGCGGGCTGCAGGAGGCGCGCGAGACAGGCATCGTGCGTCGGCTGGCGCAGCACCGCTTCGCGCACGTGTCGGTCGTCGGCTATGACGACATGCTGCTCGCGCGGCTCAGCACCCCCGCGCTGACGACGATCCAGCAGGATACGCTGGAGGCGGGCCGCCGGCTGGTATCGCAGGTCATGGATCCGCAGGCCGAACAATATCTTGATTATTTGCCGACGCATCTGATTGTGCGCGAATCCTGCGGCGCCTGACGCGCGCCGTCAGATCGCCAAGGAGATGGTCCGTTGAGTGTCGCCAGCATTGCCCTGCCCCGCATCCTCCGCATCGGCGGCGGCGCGTCGAAACAGCTGCCCGAAGTGCTCGCGAGTCTGGGCCTCTCGCGGCCGCTGATCGTGACCGACGCCTATCTCGTCAGCAGCGGGCGCGTCGCCGAATTGACCGACGGGCTGGCGGCGGCGGGGATCGCCGCGCGCGCGTTCGCCGAGACTGTGCCCGACCCGACGGTGGCGTCGATCGATGCCGGGGTCGCGTTCCTGATGAAGGGCGAGCATGACTGCGTCGTCGGCTTCGGCGGCGGCAGCCCGCTCGACAGCGCGAAGGCGATCGCGCTGCTCGGCCTCCACGGCGGGGCGATGGCCGACTATAAAGCGCCGCATGTTCAGGACACGCCGGGGCTGCCGGTGATCGCGATCCCGACGACCGCGGGCACGGGGTCGGAGGCGACGCGCTTCACGATCATCACCGACGAGGCGACCGACGAGAAGATGCTGTGCCCGGGGCTCGCTTATCTGCCCGTCGCGGCGCTGGTCGATTATGAGCTGACCTTTACGAAGCCCAAGCGGCTGACCGCCGATACGGGGATCGATTCGCTGACGCATGCGATCGAGGCCTATGTGTCGAAGCGCGCGAACCCGTTCAGCGACGGCATGGCGCTGCTCGCGATGCGCGCGATCGCACCCAATTTGCGCCGCGTATGTGCCGACCCGATGGATGCGGCGGCGCGCGAGGCGATGATGCTGGGCGCGACGCAGGCGGGGATCGCTTTCTCGAACAGCTCGGTCGCGCTGGTCCACGGGATGAGCCGGCCGATCGGTGCGCATTTCCATGTCCCGCACGGGCTGTCGAACGCGATGCTGCTGCCGGCGGTGACGGCGTGGTCGGCGCCCGCGGCGCTCACCCGCTATGCCGACTGCGCGCGGGCGATGGGGGTCGCCGATGAGGCCGAGGGCCACCAATCGGCGGTGGCGCGGCTGCTCGATGAACTCGCGGCATTGAACCGCGAGCTCGAGGTGCCGGGGCCGGCGACGTGGGGGATCGACGCGGCGCGCTGGGAGGGACTGGTCCCGACGATGTGCGCGCAGGCGGCAGCGTCGGGATCGCCCGCGAACAACCCGCGCGTGCCCGATGCCGAAGAGATGGCGATGCTCTATGGGCAGGTCTGGGCAAGCTAGCGATGGAAATCCGGCGCTATGCGGCATCCGACTTCGACGAGGTGAAAACGCTTTGGGAAGAGGCGTTTCCGAACGATCCGCCGTGGAACCGCGCCGACGTCGCGATCCCCGCCAAGCTCGCTTTCCAGCCTGACCTGTTTTTCGTCGCGCTCGACGGAGGCGCGGTGATCGGATCGGTGATGGCGGGTTACGACGGGCATCGCGGCTGGCTCTATTCGGTGGCGGTGCGGCGAGCGTGCAAGCGCGGCGGCGTGGGAACGGCACTCGTCCGCGAAGCCGAACGGGCGCTGCACGCGCTGGGATGCGAAAAGATCAACCTGCAGGTCCGCGCGGCGAACGAGGCGGTCGTCCAATTCTATCGCGCGCTGGGATATGCGGTCGAGGACCGCATCAGCCTCGGCCGGCGGCTTTAGGGTCGGGATTGCGCAGATGCTCGATCAGCGGCAGATCGAGCCACGCGTGGCGCTGCTCGGCCCATACGGCCTGTTCGGGCATCGGAAAGTCAGGATCGGCAAACGCCCCCGCCGCGACGCCGATCAGGTGCGGAAGCCGGTCGGGCTCCCACCACAGCGACGATCCGCAGTCGGGGCAAAAATGGAAGGATACGTCGCGGCCGCTGGCCGACGGGCGCTTGAAAGCCTTGGCGCCCGCGACGGGCAATGTCACACGCTCGCGGGGAAAAAAGGCCGCGACGCTGAAGAGCGATCCGGTTCGCCGCTGGCAATCGAAGCAATGGCAGAGCGATACCTTCGCCGGATCGCCGGTGCAGATGAGGACGAGCTTGCCGCAGTGACAGGAGGCGGTGCGTTCCATGATCCGAAGGCATATCACCGCGCGGCAAGCAAACAAGACGCGCCGATCGCCCCGCCATCGCCGCTTCGTTCATTGACCTGTAAGCTGCACCCTGCTTAAGCGCGCTCGCCCCGCCTCCCGCTCTCCTACGTCTCGATGTGGAGGCGGGGCATCTCTTTCAAAAATCTCATCATTGCGGGTCCGGCAAACCGTCAGGCGTAGCCCTTATGGGAGTCGCTCTCCCATCGCGATTTGCAGCACCGCATACCATTCGGCGCGCGTCCAGCGCGGGATGAACGCCTGCGGAATTTCCCTGATCCGTTCGACCTTCTGCGTGCCGACGATCGGGATCGGACGCGCGGGGTGCGCCATCACCCAGCTATAGGTCGCCGCAGCGCGCGAGACGCCATGTTCAGCGGCTTTCGCGTCGAGCAGCGCGGCGACCGCCTGCCCGCGTTCGTCCGCCGGATCGCCAAGGCGGCCGCCGCCAAGCGGCGACCAGGCGAGGAAGGCCATGCCCTGCTCCATCGACTGGTCGAAAAGGCCATCGAAGAGCGGGGCGAGGTGAAGCGGCGAAAATTCGCTCTGGTGGCTGACCAGCGGGACGGGAAGGAAGCGAGCGAGCGCCGATGTCTGCGCGGGCGTGAAGTTGGAGACGCCGATTGCCCCGATCTTTCCAGCGCGGTGCGCCTCTTCGAGTGCGCGGGCGACCTCCTGCGGGTGGGCGAGCAGGTCGGGGCGGTGGATCTGCCACAGCTCGACCCGGTCGGTACGCAGGCGGCGGAGCGAAGCATCGATCGCCGACGCCATATAGGGCGCGCTGCTGTCATAGGGCACGCCCGGGATGATCCCGCCCTTCGTCGCGAGAACCATCGCGTCGCGCAATCCGGGAGCGTCGGCGAAGACCTCGCCGAGTAGGGTTTCGGCCGATCCGAAGCCGCCGGGCGCGTCGAAGCCATAGATGTCGGCGGTGTCGAACAGCGTCACACCCGCCTCGAACGCCGCGTCGATACGCGCGCGGGCGATGGCGAGGTCGACGCCGGCGAAGCGCCACATGCCCCAGGCGATGGGCGCGACCCCGTGCCCGGCGATATCCACAGGAGCGGGCGCGGGAAGATGGACCGCCATCGGTCAGAGCCCGAGCAGCTTGCGCGCGTTGCCCGAACGGATTTGCGCGCGCTCCTCGTCGGTCAGGTCGAGCTTCGCGAAGGCCTCGAGCGTCTTGGGCAGCGAAATTTGCGGGAAATCCGAAGCAAGCAGCACATGGTCGACCCCGACGTTGCGGATCGTCCAGACATATTCCTCCTCGATCGGCGAGTCCGCCGCGAGGATCACGCTCGCCGAAATGTCGAAATAGATATTGTCGGCGAAGAGATTTTCGGCGGTGCGCGCGAGCGCGAGGATATTCCAGAAACGGAAGCCGAGCCCCCCCATATGGCCGAAAATGAACTTCGTCTTCGGCGCCGCAAGCGCGAGGTTGAAGAGTTTCTCATTGTCGCTGGGGACGATGCTGGCATTGTCCATGACGACGATCAGCCCCTTATCCCCCGCATGCTTGACGAGCGTCAGCACGCGCGGGTCGGCGGCGTCGAATTTCTGGGTGTGCGGGTGGATCTTGAGCAGGCGGACGCCGCGCGCGGCGACGCGGTCGACTTCGGCGAGCGCGGCGTCGCCGTCATAGGGGTGGACGGTCGTAATGGGGATCATGTCGGGGTTCTTCGCGGCGAGCGCGATCAGCGCGTCGTTGCGCTGGGCTATGTCGGCGGGATTGCCCGCAAGCGCCTGATTGGGACCGCCGAACCACATCGCGCCGAAGGCGTCGACCGACTGGCCGGCGGCTTTCAGCTGCGCCCGATATTCGGCGAGCGACGCCGCGCCCTTGTGCAGGTGAACATGGGTGTCGACGACGGCGCTCTGCGCGAGGACGGAAACCGACGGTGTAAGCAAGGCGATCGAAAGCAGCAGGGCTCGCATGATGTCTCCAGTGCGCGAGGGGAGGAATGTCCCCGACCTGCCACAAAGGATGCGCGCCGCCAATTACCTCGGCGCGGCGGACCTCAATTGGTCCAGTAAATATAGTCCTGTCCGTCCTTCCACGGCGCGTCGAGCGGCACGTCGATCCGCACCGGCCCTTCGACCAGCCCCGGCCAGATCGGCTTGGCCATGCCCTTGTTCTGCGCCTCGATCATCGCGCTGAGTTCGGCGACGCGCCGCGGATCGCGCGCGGCGAGATCGTGGCGTTCGGTCGGGTCGGTCGCGAGATTGTAGAGGCGCGCCTTGTCGGGTCGCTTCGTCACCTGCAATTTCCAGTCGCCCGCGCGCACGGCGCGATAGTCGCCCGAACGCCAGAACATCGCGGGGCGCTTCGCGGGGCCGGCGAGGATATTTTCGCTGTCGATCGTCCGATCCTGCGGCAGGTTTGCGCTGGCGGCCGCGGCGATCGTCGCGAAAATGTCGAGATGGCCCGTGACATCGGTCCGCTGCGTGCCCGCCGTGATCGCCGCTGGCCAGCGCATGAACAGCGGCGTCCGGATTCCGCCTTCGAAGAAGGTCGCCTTCCAGCCGCGGAACGGCGCGTTCAGGTCGGGCATGCCATTATACCAGGCGCCACCATTGTCGCTGGTGAAGATGACGAGCGTATTGTCGTCGATCCTCGTCTCTTTGAGCTTTGCCATCACGTCGCCAATGCGGCGGTCGAGCTGCGCGATCATCGCGCCGTAAACGCGCGTCTTGTGATCCTTGATCTGCGGCAGCCGGCCGTAATCGGCCTTGGTCGCCTGGAGCGGCGTATGCGGCGCGTTGAAGGCGAGATATAGGAAGAAGGGCCGGTTCTTATTCGCCTCAATCGCCTCGATCGCCTCATCGGCGAAATAGTCGGTCATGTGCCCCTTCGGATGAAAGCGCTTGCTGCCGTTGAAGGTGACCGCGTGGCGGAGGTTCGCCCAGATGAAGCGGTCGATCGGGTCCCACGACAGCTTGGCGTTGACGCTGTCCGGATCATCCTCGGGCAGGAACATCGCGGCGCCCGCGAGGATCGCGAGGCTTTCGTCGAAGCCTTGGCGCTGCGGCTGCAGCTGCGGCGCTTCGCCGAGATGCCATTTGCCGATGTGGAGCGTGTGATAGCCCGCCGCCTTCACCGCCTCGGCGATGGTCACTTCGTTCGCCGGGACGCCCATGTCGGGATAGGCGGGAATGTCGGGGGTGATCAGTTCGTCGTGGAAGATCGCGCGGTGCGGCCCGACGCCTTCGCCGTGCGCGAGGTTCTCGGCGAACTCGACCGGCACCGCCGTATATTCGAAGCCGAAGCGCGTTGGATAGCGCCCCGTCATCATCGCGGCGCGCGACGGCGAGCAGGTCGCGTTCGCGGCATAGGCGGTGGTGAAATCGACGCCTTCGCGTGCGAGCGCGTCGATGTTGGGTGTCTTGACGACCCCCGCCACCCCGCCGCCGTTGAGGCTGATGTCGTTATAGCCGAGGTCGTCGGCGACGATCAGTATGATGTTCGGCGGGCGCTGGCCCTCCGGCGCCTGGGCCGGTCCTTGCTGCCAGGCGACCGCGCGGTTCGGCTGCACCGGATCGTTCCAGTCCTGGAGGATGCCGGGGATGCGATATTTATTCGCCTCATACGCCCAATATCCGCCGGCGCCGGCGAGCAATAATGCGGAGAGGGCCGCCCATCTCTTCTTCATCATCTTCACCCATATCGCGTGTCAAATTGCCGCAAAAACAATTGACACTATATGTGTCACTATATTGGCCGGGACGCAAGATCGTTTGACCCCGGCGCCAAGTCGGGCCAGCAGGGGTGCCATGGCGACAGGGCTGGGAAAATCGAGCGCGCAACAGGTCGCATCGCCGCGGGTCGACGGGCGCCGCGAACGCGGGCGGTCGAGCCATCGGCGCATCGTCGAGGCGATGATGGAGCTGATCGTCGGGGGCGACCTGTCGCCGAGCGCGGCGCGCGTCGCCGAGGAAGCGGGCATTGGGCTGCGCACCGTGTTTCGCCATTTCGACGATATGGACGCGCTTTATGCCGAGATTACCGCGACGATCACCGAAGAGGTGATGCCGGTGGTGATGGCGCCCTATCCCGACCAGCCGTGGCGCGACAATATCCGCGAGCTTGTCGGCCGCCGCGTGCGGGTGTTCGAAACGACGCTGCCCTTCCGCCTCGCCGCCAATATCAAACGCTATCAGTCGCCCTTCCTGATGGGACAATATAGCCGCGTCGTGATGATCGAGCGCGAGTTGATCCTGCGCCTGTTGCCGGCCGCCGTGCGCGCCGACCGGATCGGCGTCGAAGCGCTGTGCGCCGCGCTGTCCTTTCACAGCTGGCGCACGCTGCGCCACGACCAGAGCCTGTCGGCCGAGGAAGCGGGCACGGTGATGGGGCGGATGGTCGAGGCGCAGATGGCGGCGATCGCCGCCGACTGAATGCCTATCTGCGTGCGCGGAGCCGGCGGCGCAGACCCCAGATCAGACCCGATAGCAGGAGGGCGAACGCGCCCACCCACAGGCCGAAGCGGATCAGGCGCGGCTTGCCCTGCTGTTCGAAGGCATAACGGTTGATCTGTTCGTCGGCGGTATAGCCCGCGGGCATGTCGAGCACGCCGTTCGCCTTCGCATAAGCGCGATAATCGGCCATCATCGTCTTGAAGCGATCGGGCTGGGCGGCGGCGAGGTCGCGCGTCTCGCCGGGATCGGTCTTGAGGTTGAAAAGCCGCCACTCGCCGTCGCCGGTGGGCGGCAGATTGCGCACCAGCTTGTAATCGCCGCGGAACAGCGCCGCATTGCCCGACAGTTCATAGCCGAGCGGCGCGTCGCCGTGGACGCTTCCCGTGCCGCCCTTCAGCACCGGAACGAGGCTGCGACCCGTCACAGGCTCGACCGCCCTGCCCCGCCAGTTCCCGCCATGGCCGGACACGCCGGCAAGCTCGGTCAGCGTCGGCAAGATGTCGGTGACATGCGCCAGCCCGTCGCTGATCCCGCCCGCACGAATATCGGCATGGCCGGGCCAGGCGATGATCAGCGGGACGCGCAGCCCGCCTTCGGTCGCGCTGAACTTGTAGCCCGACAGCGGCGACGCCGCGGCGCTCGCCCAGCCGGGACCGATCGCCGAGAAACTGCCGCGCCGCCCGATGTTCGCGGTCGACAGGTCATATTGCATGCCTAGGAACAGCCGGTTACGCAGGCTATTGAACGGATTGGTCGGCTCGGCGCCATTGTCCGAGAGGAATACGAAGATCGTATTGTGATAGTCGCCGGCCGCCTTGAGGTGCGCGACGAGGCGACCAACCTCACGGTCCATCGCGGTCGCCATGCCGGCATAGGCCTGCATCACGCGCACCGCTGCGGCGCGCTCTTCGTCGCCCAACTTCTTCCAGTCGGGCGTCGTCGGCATGGTGACCATCGGCACACCCGAAGGCACGATGCCGAGCGCCGCCGCGCGTTTCGCGCGCGCTTCGCGGAGTGCGGTCCAGCCGTCGCGATACATCGCCGAATAGCGCGCGATGTCGCTGTCGGGCGCCTGCACCGGAATATGGTTGGCGAGGAAGTTGATCGAGGCAAGGAAGGGTTTGCCGCTCGCGCGCCCCTCCTCGATATAATCGATCATCCGCTGGACGACGAAGCGCGACGAATAATAATCGCTCGGTAGAGTCGCTGGTTTGCCGTTCTCGGTCCAGTTCGCCTTGTCGTACATGCCCTCGATCGGACGCTGTTCGAAATTGTCGGCGCCCGCGTCGGCCAAGCTGAAGGCGCGGTCGTAGCCCCGCGCGTGCGGCAGCCGCGTGCCGTCGCTGCCGAGATGCCATTTGCCGGTAAGGTAGGTGCGATAGCCCGCCGCCTTCAAAAGCTCACCGATCGTCACGACGCGGTGATTCATCACCGTGTCGTAACCGGGCTTGCCGCGATGTTCGTCGGGGATCGTCTCGGGCATGTTGCCGAGGCCGTTTCGGTGGTTCATCACCCCCGTCTGCAGCATGGCGCGCGACGGCGAGCAGGACCCCGCGACATGGAAATTCGAGAAGCGCATCCCGGCATAAGCGAGCGCGTCGATATTGGGGGTCGCGAATTCGGCGCCGAAGGAGCCGACGTCCGAAAAGCCCCAGTCGTCGGCGAGCAGGATAACGATGTTCGGACGGCCCGGCGTAGGCTTTTCGGGCTGCGCCTCCACGGGAAAAGCGCCGATCAGGGCGGCGATGGCGATGATGGCAGCACGCCGGGACCCGCCTATGCGACCCAGCCTAGTGGTCCTCCAGCGTACTGCCATCACTCCCACCCCCTCGGGATATGGCACTTACTATGTCAATATATTGCCGAGTCAATGGCCGATGCAGGATACGGACCCTAACGCTCGCTATAGTCGGGAGCGCGCTTTTCAAGGAAAGCGGCGAGCGCCTCGCGATGATCCTCGGTCGCCGAAAGGATGACCTGCTGCCGGTCCTCGATCGCCATCGCGGCCTCGAGGCCGGGCGCGTCGATGTTGAGATTGAGCGCCTGTTTCGAGAGACGGAGACCATAAGGCGAGGTCGCGAGCATCTCGTCGGCGAGCGCGAGGCCGCGGTCGAGCAACGCTTCCTTATCGACGATCTCGCTGACAAGGCCCGCGCGCAGCGCACGTTCGGCGTCGATGAAGCGGCCGGTGAGAATCATCTCGGACGCGAGGCTCGCCCCGACGAGCCGCGGCAGGAAATAGCTCGACGCCATGTCGCAGCCGCCGAGGCCAATGCGGATATAGGCGGCGTTGCAGCGGAACGACGGCGCCGCATAGCGCACGTCGGACGCGAGCAGCAGCGACAGCCCGCCGCCGCACGCCGCGCCGTGGCCAAGCGAGACGATCGGCTGCGGACAGGCGCGCATCTTGCGATAGATGTTGCCGATGCTCGTCTGGGTGCGCAGCGTGCGCAGCACCGGCGTCTCGTCGGACGAACGGTCCTCCTGAATGTCGAGCCCGGCGCAGAAGCCGCGTCCGGCGCCGCGCAATATGACGACGCGGACGTCGGGGCGCTCGGCGAGCCCGCCGAAATAGGCATTGAGTTCGTCGACCAGCCCCTCGTTCAGCGCGTTGAGGCGCTCGGGCCGGTTGAGCGTCGCGATCTCGACCGCGCCGCGACGTTCGATCAAAAGCTCGCTCATAAGGTCTGTCCGTCGTCGATGGTGATCACGCTGCCCGTGATGCCGAGCGCGGCGTCGGAACAGAGCAGGAGCAGCGGCGCGTGGAGGTCGCTCGGCGGGCGCATCCGCTGGCGCGGGAAGCTCTTCACCATCGCCGCGCCAGTGTCGCTGTCGAACAGTTCGGCGGTCATTTCGGATTCGAAATAGCCCGGCTGGATCACATTGACGCTGATCCCGCGCCGCGCCCATTCGCGCGCGAGCGCCTTACCCAGATGGCGCACCGCCGCCTTGGTCGCACCATAGACCGAGGTCGCGGGAAAGACCTTTTCGGCGGTGATCGAGCCGATCAGGACGATGCGGCCGTGCTGCTTTTCGCGGCTGCCCGCCTTGTCGAGCCGCTTCGCGCCTTCGGTCGCGGTCAGGAATACGCCGCGGACGTTGGCGGCGAGCAGGAAGTCGACGTCTTCGACCGAGAGCCCCATCGCCATCTTTTCGGTCGCGACGCCGGCGTTGGCGACAATCGTATCGACCGTGCCGAACGCGGCCTCGGCGGCATCATAGGCGGCCTTGGTCGATGCCTCGTCGGTGACGTCCATGCTGACGGCGATCGCCTGCCCGCCCGCCGCTTCGATCGCGGCGACCTGTTCGGCGAGCTTGTCGGCGCGGCGCGCGGCGAGCACGACCTTCGCCCCCGCAGCGGCGAGCGCCTTCGCAAAGCCCGCGCCGAGCCCCGACGACGCCCCGGTCACCAGCGCGACACGCCCCGTCAGATCGAACTTCGGTTGCTCGGCCATCATCTTCCCTTCCTTCGTTTGCTACGCATTGGTCGCGATTGACGTTTACGTCAACGGGCAGGGCCACGGGGAAAAGGGAGATACGGGGTTGACGAAGCCTCTTTGTTCTCTTAATGTTCTTCTTGTGCACAACGAACCTCATCCCCCGTCGCGGCTGCCGAGCGTAGCGGGCGGGGGATAAAGGTCCGGTCAGCGCCCTTCGCCGGACTTGACGATATACTCGCGATCCTCGGCCGGCACATAGTCCCGGATCAACAGCACCCTCGCAACTTGACGCACCGGCGAGATCCCGGCCTTCGCCGGGATGACGATTCAGCAAAGGGCGCGGGGTCTGCCGATGACGTCAGGGCGTACGGCGGGCGGTCGATAGCGAATAGGGACGCGCCGCTACTGCCTTGCCCCATTCGGCATCGGGCTTCGCCTGCATTATGAAACGGAGCGTGCCGCCGCTGCGGATTTCGGCGTCCGAAATCCAGCTTCGCGTCAGCGGCTTGCCGTTGAGTTCGACCTTCCCGACATAGGGATTGGCGTCGGACAGCCCGACCGTCTCGACGGTGAAACGCTTGCCGTCGGGCAGGCCCAGCACCGCGCGATCGACGAAGGGGCGCCCGATCACATATTGGTTCGACCCCGGCGCGACGGGGTAGAAGCCGAGGCTCGTGAACACGAGCCACGCCGACATCTGGCCGAGGTCGTCGTTGCCCGACAGGCCGTCGGGGGTGGGCTTATACTGGCTGTCGACGATCTGTTTCAGCCGCTCTTGCGTCCGCCAAGGCGCGCCGGCAAAAGCGTAGAGATAGGCGACATGGTGGCTCGGCTCGTTGCCGTGGATATATTGGCCGATCAGCCCGGCGATATCCTCGGCATGGCTATAGTCGAGCTTCGAAATGTCATAGTCGAACATCGCGTCGAGCTTGGCGATCGTCTTGGCATCGCCGCCGAGAATGCGGAAGAGCGCGGCCTGATCCTGCGGGACGAACCAGCTGTACTGCCAGGCGTTGCCCTCGGTATAGTCCGAGCCATAGTTGATCGCGGTGGGATCGAACGGAGTGCGGAAGCTTCCGTCGGCCTTGCGCGCGCGCAGCCAGCCGGTCTTGGCATCGAAGCTGTTCCGCCAATAGCCGGCGCGCTTGTAGAAGCGGTTGGCGATGTCCTTGCGGCCCATCTTCTCCGCCATGCGTGCGATCGTCCAGTCGTCATAGGCATATTCGACGGTTTTCGATGCCGCTTCGGGCTCGCGGTCGATCGCGACATATCCGAGCTTCATATAGTCGCCGAGCCCGCCATAGGGGGCATAGTCGGCACTCGCGACCATTGCGTCCAATGCCTCGTCGGCGTCGAAATCGCCCACGCCCTTCAGATAGGCGTCGGCGA
Source organism: Sphingopyxis sp. LC363 (assembly GCF_000756385.1). GTDB lineage: Bacteria > Pseudomonadota > Alphaproteobacteria > Sphingomonadales > Sphingomonadaceae > Sphingopyxis. The sequence continues at coordinate 57,682 of NZ_JNFC01000034.1, read as the reverse complement.
TCACCGGAACCGCGTGATAGCCGATCATCGTCCAGGTTTCGCGGCCGTGGAACTGCCAGACGGGGAGGATGCCGTGCGGGCTGGCCTTGCGGCTCGCGACAAGCGATTTGACGATGTCGCTGTTGGTTTGATCAGGCGCGACCAGCGTCAGCAGCGGATGCTGCGCGCGGAAGGTGTCCCAGAGCGAAAAGGTCGAGCGGAAGGTGAAATCCTTCGCGGTGTGGATCTGGTCGTCGGGGCCGCGATAGCGCCCGTCGACGTCGCTCCACACGCTCGGCGCCAGCAGGCTGTGGTAGAGCGCGGTGTAGAGATTGGTACGCATCGGCGCAGGCGCTTCGATCTGAAGCGCGCCCAAAGCCTTGCGCCATTCGCCTTCGGTGCGCGCACGGACGGTATCGAAGTCGGCACCCCCAGCTTCTTTTTCGGCGGCATCGAGGTTGGCGACCGCGCCCGCTTCGTCGACGCCCGAGAGCGCGACGCGGACTTCGAGCGGGCCGGTTAGCGCGCCGAAATCGAGGCGGGCTTCGAGCGCCTTGCCGAGCTTTTCGGCGAGCGCGTCGCTGCCGCGGCCGGGGGGATGGAAACCCTTGTACGGAATTTTCTCGTCGCGATCGAGGAAGGCGTGGTCCTTGAGCGGCGCGGAGAAGCGCATCGCGAAGAAGAGCTTGCGCCCCGGCGCCCAGCCGCGCGTCTCGCGAAAGCCGGTGAGCGTGCCGTCGGAGCGAAGGTGGAGGCCCGACCAGAGGATCTTGCCGGGATAGTCATAGAGCGACGAGCGGAGATCGAGGAGCAGATGTGCCTGCTTGCCCGTGGGGAAGCTGTAGCGATGGACGCCGACGCGCGTCCCCGCGGTGAGTTCGGCGCGGATGCCGGAATCAGCAAGGGTCACGGCATAATAGCCGGGGCTCGCCCTTTCGGTGTCGTGGCTGAAGCGCTGGCGATAGCCCGAGCCGGGTTGTTTGGGATCGCCGGGATCCAGCTTCACCTCTCCAACCTGCGGCATGACGAGGATGTCGCCGAGGTCCGAATGGCCCGCGCCCGAAAAATGCGTGTGGCTGAAACCCTGGATCGTCGGGTCGTGGTAGCTGTAGCCCGCGGCATGATCGTAGCAGTCGCGGATCTGGCACGTCGCGTCGGTGTCGGGCGACAGCTGGACCATGCCGAAGGGCGCCGTCGCGCCGGGGAAGGTGTGGCCTTCGGGGCCGGTGCCGATCATCGGATCGACGAAGGCGAGCGGATCGGGCGCCGGCTGCTCGGCGAAGGACTGGATCGGCATAAGGGCGAGCAGCGCGGCGGCGGCGGTCAGGCGTTTCATCGCGCCCTTGTGCCGCGAAGGCACCGCCCTGTCCAACGGCGCGGCGCCCGCCCTGCTCACGCCGCAACCCCCACCGCGTCCATCGCGAGCGCGATCGCGCCGAGCGGCCCTGCCATCGTCCCGAGTTCGGGCGCGATGACATAGGCGCCACCGCCGGGGATCTGCATATAGCCCGCGAGGCTCGCCTCGAGCCGCGCGTTGATCCGCGGGAGCAGTTGCGGCTGGCCGGCGAGCACGCCGCCGCCCATCGCGACGCGCATCGGTCCGGTCGTGCAGGCGAGCGAATGGACCATCGATGCCAGCGTGTGCACGATCGGTTCCCAGACGGGATCGTCCGCCGCGACGTCGGCCAGCGACCGGCCGCCCAGCCGGGCCTTCAATGCGGTGCCGGAAGCGAGGCCTTCGACGCAATCGTCATGAAAGCGGCAGACGCTCGGCACCTCGTCGCCCGCGAGGCGCGGGACGAGAATATGGCCGATCTCGCTGTGGCTGAAACCGCGCGTCGGCTTGCCGTGGACGACCAGCCCGACGCCGACCCCGGTGCCGACGGTGACATAGGCGAAATCGTCGAGGCCGCGCCCGCTGCCCCAGCGAATTTCGGCGAGCGCGGCGCCATTGACGTCGGTGTCGAAACCGATCGGAACGGGAAAGGCCGACTTCAACGGACCGAGCAGGTCGGCGCCTTCCCAATCGGGCTTGTTCGTGGCGCCGACGCGGCCATAGTCGGCCTTTACGGGATCGACCCGGATCGGACCAAAGGACGCGACACCGATACTGCAAAAACCGGGCGCCCGCGCCCAGCCGTCGAGCACCGCCAGAATCGCGGGCAGCGTTTCCGACGGCACGGTCGTCGCGATCGTGCGCTGGTCGCGGATCTCGCCCGGTCCCGCGGCGAGCGTGCAGATACATTTGGTGCCGCCCAGCTCGATGCCGGCGAACAGGCGCACTTCGCCGCGGTCTGCTACTGGACCATCCATCAGCGCCACCCCTTCGCCCGATCGCTCAGGCTTGTGGCGGGCGCCGCGCTGCAGCGCAAGGCCGAACGTGGCGGGATCTGGAGAGATTTCACGAGACATTCCGTTCTTATCATTTTCTTTTCGCTATCAATTGTCTTTGTCGGAATCACGCCGGAGTGGAGCCGAAGGACGGCGGGCGGTCGGCTTTCGCGGTCCCGAACGCCGAGGGTTTGGCGCCCATTTCGAAGACGAGTTCGCCGCCGCCGATCAGGTCGGAATGCGCGATCCAGTTCTTGCTCCACGGCTGGCCGTTCCAGGTGACCGACTGCACATAGGGGCGGTCGGGGCCATTGCCCTCGGCGCGGACGGTCAGCGTCTTGCCCGCGCCCACGGTGACCTCGGCGACGTCGAACAAGGGCGAGCCGAAGACATAGACCGCGCTCACCGGATCGACCGGGTAGAGGCCGAGCGCCGAGAGAATGAACCAGGCGCTCATCTGGCCGCAATCGTCGTTGCCGATCACGCCGTCGGGGTCGTTCTTGTACATTTCGGTCAAGAGCCGCCGGACCATCGCCTGCGCCTTCGCGGGCGCGCCGCAATAGGCGTACATATAGGCGACGTGGTGATTGGGTTCGTTGCCGTGCGCATATTGGCCGACGCGCCCCGAGATGTCGGGCGGCGCATTGTCGGGCAGGGTCGAGGGCGCGTTGAACAGCGCGTCGAGCTGTTTCTCGAACGCCGCGTCGCCGCCGAAATGCTCGATCAGGCCGTAGATGTCGTGCTGGTTGAGGAAGGTCGCCTGCCAGCCGTTCGCCTCGGTATAATCGCGCCATTTCTTGACGTTATGGCCGATCTGGACGGGATCATAATCCTGCCACCAGCTTCCGTCCTTGAAGCGCGGGCGCGCGAAACGCGTTTCGGGGTCGATGACGCCGCGGTAGTTCTGCGCGCGCTTGCGCAGCGCTACGGCGTCTTCCTTAGCGCCGACTGCATCGGCGAGATGCGCCATCGCCCAGTCGTCGTAAGCATATTCCTGCGTCCGGCTGACCGACTCCCACACCTCGTCGCAGGGAATGTAGCCGAGATCGTAGTAGAAGCCGCGGCCCAGCGTGCTGTCGATATCCTTGTAATCGCGGTCGAAGGCGCGGCGGCGGATATTCGGCCAGGCGGCGGCATAGTCCGCCTTGATTCCTTTCGCCTGCGCCTCGGCGAGCACCGACACGCCATGCCAGCCGATCATGCACGCGGTCTCGACCCCTTGGAGCGGCCAGACGAGCGGGCCCGCGGGGCTTTGCGCCGTCTGACGGCAGATGTCGCGGGTCAGGAGCGCGGCGCGATCGGGATCGATCAGCGTCAAGAGCGGATGGAGCGCGCGATAGGTGTCCCACAGCGAATAGGTGCTGAACGCCTCTTCGCCCTTCGCGGCCTGATGCACCTGCCGGTCGAGCCCGACATAGCGGCCGTCGCGATCGGTGAAGAGCGTCGGCGCGAGCTGCGCGTGATAAAGCGCGCTCGCCATGATGACGCGCTGTGCCTCGGTGCCGCCCGACACGCGGACGCCGCCGAGCGCCTTCGTCCAGGTGCCGCGCGCGGCCTTCACCGCGCCATCGAAATCCCAGGCGGGCGCCTCCTGTTCCAACGCATCGCGCGCGCCCTTTACGTCGACCGCCGAAAGGCCGGTCTTGATCATGATCGGTGGACCACCGGCATCGTCGAAGAAGAAGGCGACCTTGAGCTTGTTGCCCTTGATCGACTTCGCCCCGTCGGGGGCGGGCTTGCCGTCGTCGCCGAAGAATTGGACGCGGTCGGGCCTCCGCGACATCCGCATCGCGAAATGGATGTGGCGGCCCTTGGCCCAGCGATTGACCTGCCGGCTGCCGGTGAGCATGCCATCCTCGCCCAGATCGAGCGAGGCGTTTTCGACGACGATGCCCTTGTCCCAATCATCCTCGATCGCATGCGCGAAATCGATCAGGATATGGCCCGCCCCCTGCCCGAAATGATAGCGGTGGAGCCCGCAACGTTCGGTGACGGTCAGCTCGGCGAGCACGCCGGTTTCGAGCTTGACGCGGTAATAGCCGGGCTCGGCATGTTCGTCCGAATAACGCTGGCGAAAGCCCTCGCCGGGTTTCTCGATCGTGCCCGGCTCGAGCTTCAATTCGCGCCGCGTCGGCACGACGAGGACGTCGAGCATGTCGCCGATGCCGGTGCCCGAGAGGTGCGTGTGGCTGAACCCCATGATCGAGCCGTCTTTCTGGTGATAGCCCGAACAGGCATCCCAGCCATGGGTGTTCGTATCGGGGCTGAGTTGCGCCATCCCGAACGGCAGCGATGCGCCGGGAAAGGTGTGGCCGTGGCCGCCGGTCCCGATGAAGAGGTTGGGTTTGCCCACGGCGAGCGCCTCGCCCCCGCCCGCGACGCGCGAGCAGCCGGCTGGGATTGCTCCGCCGAGCGCGAGCAGGCCCGTCGTGGCGAGAAGCTGGCGGCGGCTGGTCGTGATCATCAATTGGCCTTTAAGCTTTTGAGGTTGGTATCGCCCTCACCCTTCCGGCGCTTCGCGCCTCCCTCCCTCTCCCACCGGGCGAGGGAAAGAGCGCCGCAGGCGCGAAAGGGTGAGGGTGGCGTAATCTTCACAGCGGCCGCGCAAGCAGCGCGGGGCGCTTGTCGGCGACTTCGACGATCAGCTGACCGAACAGCGCGTTCGCCCACGCGAACCAGCTGCGCGTGAAATTCTTGGGATCATCCTTGTGGAAGCTTTCGTGCATGAAGCCGGTGCCGCCGTGCGTCGTCTTGAGCCAGCGCAGGCATTGCAGGATCGTCGCATCGTCGTCGGCGTTCATCGCGCGGGTGATGATCGACATCGGCCAGATCATGTCGAGCCCGATGTGCGGCCCGCCGATCCCCTCGGCCGCCGTGCCCTTGAAGAAATAGGGGTTGCGTTCGGACCAGGCGAGTTCGGCGGTGCGACGGAAAAGCGGATCGTTGCGGTCGACGACGTCGATCAGCGGCAGGCCCGACAGGCTCGGCACATTGGCGTCGTCCATGAACACCCAGTTGCCGAAGCCGTCGATCTCATAGGCCCAGACCTGACCGCCCTTGCCATCGTCGATCAGCGCATGGGCTTTCAGCGCCGCCTCGACCTCGGCGGCGAGCGTCTCGGCCGCGGTCGCGGCCGCATTGTCGCCGCGCGCTTCGCGGTGGACGGCCGCGACCTTGCGCAGCACCGATACCGCGAACAGGTTCGACGGGATCAGGAAGGGATAGAGGCACGCATCGTCCGACGGGCGGAACATCGAATGGATCAAGCCGATCTTCTTCGTCGGCCGGCCATAGCCGCCGAGCATCAGACTGTCCGACGGCTGGAGCGCGGGGCGCTGGAATTTATATGGTCCGGGCCCGTCCTTGCGCTGCTGTTCGCGGAAGGTCGCGACCGCGAGCTTCATCGCACGCGACCATGTGTCGTCGAACGGTGCCTTGTCCTTCGTGCGCGTCCAATATTCGTGGCTGAGGCGCATCGCGTAGCAGAGCGAGTCGATTTCCCATTTCCGCTCGGCGACGCCGGGCTTCATCTCGGTCTTGTCGGTGTGCGACCATTCGAGCTTCGACGGCGCGTTCGGGTCCTTGTCGAAGGCGTTGGCATAGGGGTCGATCAGGATGCAGCGCGCCTGCCGCTGGATCAGCCCCTGGAACAATCGCTTGAGCTTCGCGTCCTTCGCGACGAGATGGATATAGGGCTGCACCTGCGCCGAACTGTCGCGCAGCCACATCGCCTCGATATCGCCGGTGATGACGAAGGTGTCGGGGCGGCCGTCGAGCGTGCCCGTCTGGACCGTCGTGTCGAGCGTGTTCGGATAGCAATTTTCGAACAGCCAGGCGAGTTCGGGGTCGGCGATCTTCGCCTTCACGCGCGAGATCTCGGCCTCGATCGCGGGGCTGGTGAAGGCGCGTTCGCCGGGCGCGGGGCGCTTGCTCGCGAAGCTGCCGGTCGCGGCGCGCGCGGCGACGGGCATCGCGGCGGCGAGCGCCAATGCGCCGGCGCCGGCCATGATCTCGCGGCGATTGGGGGTCATGTTCATCTCCGAATTCAGTTGGAAGGCGCGCTGATCGAGAAGGGCGCATCGGCAGGGGCGGTGCCCCATTGCTTGTTCGGCTGCGCACCCATCACGAAGTCGACCGTGCCGCCCTGCGACAGCGCGCGGTGGGTGAAATAGGTCTTGGTTTGCGGCTTGCCGCCGAGCGCCACCGACTGAAGATAGATGTTCGCGTCGCTGTTGTTCTTCGCGTTGATCGTCAGCGTCTTGCCATTGGGCATCGTCAGCTCGGCCTTCTGGAACAGCGGGCTGCCGATCGCATATTCGCCCGTCGCCGAGGCAACCGGATAGAAGCCAAGCGCCGAGAAGACATACCAGGCCGAGGTCTGGCCATTATCCTCGTCGCCCGGATAGCCGTCGGGCGCCGACGAATAGAGTTTCGCCATGATGTCGCGCACATGATGCTGCGTCTTCCACGGCGCACCCGCCCAATTATAGAGATAGGGCATGTGCTGGATGGGCTGGTTGCCATGGGCATATTGGCCCATGTCGACGATCTGCATCTCGCGGATCTCGTGGATCACCTGCCCATAATAGCTTTCGTCGAAGATCGGCGGGGTGGTGAAGATCGCGTCGAGCCGCTCGACGAATTTCTGCCGCCCGCCCATCAGGTTCATAAGCCCCTGGACGTCCTGCATCACCGCCCAGCTGTAGTGGAGCGCGTTACCCTCGGTGAAGGCGTCGCCCCACTTGTAAGGATTGAACGGCGTCGACCATGACCCGTCCTGGTTGCGGCCGCGGATCCAGCCGCTCTCCTTGTCATAGAGCTTGCGGTAGTTAAGCGCGCGTTCGGTATATTTCTTCGCATCGGCATCCTTGCCGAGCAGCTTGGCGAGCTGCGCGATCGAGAAATCGGCGGTGGCATATTCGAGCGTGCGCGCGGCATTCTCGTTGATGCCGACGTCATAGGGGACATAGCCCAAGCGGTTGTAATATTCCGCGCCCTCGCGTCCAACCGCGGCGATCACCTTGCCCGCCTTGTCCTTCGGCCGGCCCTCGCTCGTCGTCGCATTCTTGATCATCGCTTCATAGAGCGTCTCGACGTCGAAGCCGCGCACGCCGTTGTAATAGGCGTCGGCGATCAAATTCGCCGAGTTCGACCCGATCATCACGTTGCGATAACCGGGGCTCGCCCATTCGGGCAGCCAGCCGCCTTGTTTGTAAGTGTTGACCAGCCCCTGCATGAACTGGCTGTCGCGTTCGGGATACATCAGCGCGAAGAAGGGGAATACCGCGCGCCAGGTGTCCCAAAAACCGTTGTCGGTGAACATGTAGCCGTCGTGCACCTTGCCGTCATAGGGGCTGTAGTGGACGATCTTCCCGTTCGCGTCCTTTTCATAGAAAATGCGCGGGAATTGCAGCATCCGGTAGAGCGCCGAATAGAAGGTGCGGATCTTTTCGGCGTCGGGATCGGTGACGCGGATGCGCGAAAGCTCCTTCTCCCACGCCGCCTTCGCCTTCGCCTTGGTCGCGTCGAAGCTGTCGTTGCCGATTTCCGTGCGCAGGTTGCGGAGCGCCTGTTCGGGGCTGATGAAGGAGGAGGCGACGCGGACGTGGACCTTGTCGCCCTTCTTCGTCTTGAAGCTGAGCACCGCGCCGACATGGTCGGCTTCGCGGGCGAGTTCGTTCGTCGGGGCATTTTCGCCCGCCCAGGTGCGTGCAAGCGCGAAGTCGCGGTCGAATTCGGCGACGAAATAATTGTGGAAATTGTCGGGCACGCCGCCGTGATTGTTGCGGACATAGCCGGTGATGCGGCGGTTCTTGACGTCGACCTTGACCATCGAGCCGCCTGCGAGCCCGTCGAGCAGGATATGCGCATCGTCGCTTTCGGGGAAGGTGAAGCGGAATTGCGCCGCACGTTCGGTCGGGGCGACCTCTGCGGTCACGTCATAGTCGGCGAGGTAGACCTTGTACGAATAGGGGCGCGCGACCTCGGCCTTGTGGCTGAACCAGCTGCCGCGTTCCTGCTGCTTGACCTTCACCGGGCCGGTTTCCGCCATCAGCGCGAAGGCGGCATAGTCGTTCATCCACGGGCTCGGCTGGTGCGTCTGCTTGATGCCGCTGATCTTTTCGCCGTCATAGGTATAGCCCCAGCCGCTGCCGGGCTCGCCGGTCACGGGGGTCCAGCTGTTCATACCGAAGGGCACCGCGACCGCGGGATAGGTGTTGCCGTAGGACAGGCGATAGCTCGAATCGGTGCCCATCAGCGGGTTGACGTAATCGACGAGCGCGGTCTGGTTCGCGGCCGATTGCGCGAGTGCTGCTGGCGTTCCGACGCTGGTGAGGAGCAGCGCGCTCGCAGCGGCACCCAGCATCATCTTGCGGATCGTCTTCACTTCGTCTCTCCCCTGTTCGCCGTTCGGGCCGGCAGCGGGCGCGCTGCGACGCCCTCGTTCGTCATTTTTACCGTCGCGATCGTGCCGTCGGCGTTGAAGATCATGCGGTCGATCGCGAGCTGGCGCCGCTCGCCCGAATCCTCATCGAGCGGGCGGCGGTGATAGGCGATGTACCAGTCGTCGGTGCCGGGCACATTGACCACCGAATGATGGCCCGCGCCGCGCGCGATCTTGAAATCCTGCTGAAGAATCTTGCCCATCGGCTTGAACGGCCCGGTCGGCGACGGACCCATCGCATAGGCGACCGAATAGTCGGGACCGGTCCAGCCGCCTTCCGACCACATCAGATAATAGACGCCCTTCCGCTTCACCATGAACGAGCCCTCGACATAGCCGGGGGGCGTGATTTCCTTGAAGGTCGTGCCGTCGGAGAAGGGGACGATCGAGGTCAGGTCGTCGCCCAGCCGGACGACGTTGCAATGCTTCCAGCCGCCATAATAGAGATAATGCTGCCCGTCGTCGTCGCGGAAGACGAACTGGTCGATCGGCTGCGCGCCATTGTGGAAGGCATCGATCAGCGGCTTGCCGATCGCGTCCTTGAACGGTCCTTCGGGCCGGTCGCTGACCGCGACGCCGATGCCGCCGAGCTGATCGTCCGACTGGATGTCGTTGGCGCCGAAGAAGAGATAATATTTGCCGTCCTTCTCGATCGCCGAGGGCGCCCACACGGCATAGGCGGCCCACGCCACATTCTCGACGTCGAGCGCATGGTCATGCTTCGTCCAGTGAACGAGATCGGGCGATGAAAAGACGTTGAAGAAGGTCTGGAAATGATAGGAGGGCCGGACCGTCTTCTGTTCGCGCAGCTTTTTCTGCTGCTCGTTGAAATGCTCGGACAGATCGGGTGTCTCGCCATGGTCCGAATAGGTGGGATAGATCCAGTAGCGGTCGCCGAAGATGCGGATTTCGGGGTCGGCATACCAGCCCGGAACGATCGGATTCTCCGCCGCGGCTGGACCGCCCGTCAGCAGTGCCATGCCCAGAAGCAGCGATTTCAACCCGACACGCACTTGGCGGCCCTCCCCTATTTTCCCGTTACGAACCACCGAAGCATTTTCCAGCTCGCCCCGAAAGAGGCGGGTGGCTCCTTGCGGAGCCACCCGAGGGGGAGAGCTGGGCTATGCGCCCCATCAGAACTTGTACGAAACGCCGACATAAGCGCGGCGGCCGAAATAGTTGCTGCGGACGAAGCGCGCCTTGGTGTCGTTGCCGAGGTGCTGACGCTCTTCCGACTTGGTCAGGTTGATGACCGAGGCGGTGAGCATCAGGCCGTCCATCAGCTCGTACGACGCGTTGATGTCGACCTGTTCATAGGGGTCGGTGTAGACGTTGAGGCCCGAGGCGAGCCCGCCGACGACTTCGCCGCGGCGGTTGTACGAGGCGCGAACCAGGAATTTGTCGGTTTCATAGAAGACCGAAGCGTTGACCTGCGTCTTCGCGCTGCCGACGAGCGCCGACTTGCCGACCGTCTCGCCATCGAGCGTGATATCGGCGACCGACGTGTCGTTATAGGTGAAGTTCACCTGCGCGCCGAGACCGAAGTCGAGCGTATGCTGGGCATAGACTTCGACACCCTGCGACCGGGCGTTCGAGCCGTTGGCGACGGTCGAATAGGGCTGGATCAGCACCTGTTCGCCATTCACTTCGCGCGTCACGTCGAGCACGAGCGGGACGACGAAGTCGGACACGTCCTTGCGGAACAGGCCGACGCCGAGCACCGAGCCGCGGTCGAAATACCATTCGACGCCAAGGTCGTACTGCCATGCCGAGAAGGGCTGGAGATCGGCGTTGCCGCCGCTGCCCGACCAGCCTTCGAATTCGCCGAACTGGCCGCGGTCGAAAGCGTAGGCTGCCGAACGATAGGTCAGCGAACGCTGCGACCCCAGATCGTTGAACGACGGACGCGAGATCACCTTGGCGACCGCGCCGCGGACGACGACGTCGGGCACGACTTCATAGACGACGTTCAAGCTGGGGAGCCAGTCGGTGTAGCTCTTCGACTGATCGATCCGCGTGTTGACGATCTCCTCGCGCTCGTCGAGCGGCCGCACCTGGCAATTGCCGTCGGGGCCGAGCGGCACATCGGGATCGAACGGGCCGCCGGGGCCGTCGACGCAATAGTCATTGAGATATTGCAGGCGGTCCGAGGTCACGCCCGACTGTTTGGTGTGCGCGACGCGCAGGCCGATATTGCCGCGCAGCGGGCCGCTTTCGAAATCGGCCTGCACATAGCCGGCGAACACCTTTTCCTTCAGGTCGTAGGTGTTGTTCGGCTCGGGCACGCGCACCGACGGCCCATAGGTGTCGTTGATATAGTCGAGATAATTTTCGAAATTGATGCCCGGGAACAGGTTCGCGTCGAACCCGCCGGCGATGTTGCCGATCGGATTGTCATAGAAATATTCGGGCCGCGCGACCGCGCCTTCGGGCGTGTCCTGATAGCGCCGCTTGGTCGCCGGATCGGCATACCATTCGTTGCGGCCGGTTTCGCGGTGAATGCTCATCTCGCGCCATTTGCCGCCGACGCGGAAGGCGCTCAAAAAGCTGTCGAAACGGCGGACGAGGTCGAGCTGGGCATAACGCTGCGAAATCGCGCTGTTGGTGAAGCCCGATCCGGTCGAGCCGACGTCGATCTGGGCGATGCCGTTTTTGATATTCTCCTGCAGCTCGGGCGAGAATTCCATGTTGAGGTTGCCGCCGGTGAAATCCCAAAAGCTCAGAAAGTTGCCGTTCTGCTCCTCGCCCGTCACCGTCAGGCGCGGTTTGGCGGCGACGCCGAAGCGCATCGACGGGCCGCCGATCGCGCGCGTCTTGCCGAACTTCGCGACCGCGTCGAAATTATCGGTGTTCCACGCGACCTCGGTCTCGAACGTGTTCGAAACCTGCTTTTCGCGACTGTAAGTCCCCGCGATCTGCGGCGTTTCCATCGTGCAGGGCGGCGTATTGACAAGACAGCCGGTTCCCGCCGCGGGCACCTGGAAATTGGCCGACTGGAAGATCGTGCCGCTCTCGTCGAAAGTCGGGCCGGTGAAGAAGTTGCCGTAACCCCATTCGGGGATCTTCAGCACATTGCTCTGGAAATTGCTGCTGTAGTCGAAGCGGAAATAATTGGCGGTGACGGTCAGATTGTCGAACGGCCGCATCTGCGCGGTCGCCTGGATGCCGAGGCGCTTGCGATGCTGCGAGAAGACTTCGGCGTTGACGGACTGCGGCGCCCAATGACCCGAATAATGCGTGCCGTCCTGCGCGGTCACGCCCTCGCCCGGCCAATAGGAGATCGCGTCGTCATTTTCGAACGGATTGCCGTTGACGTCGGTCGCCGGGGTCAGGATGTTGCCGTCGTCATCGCGATCGCTCCACCAGCGCCAGGTTTCGGTCGAGCCGCGCAGTTCGCGGTTCGAGCGTTCCTGATAGGTCGCGCCGACGAGGAAGCCGAGCCGTTCTTCGGGGTCCTTCCACGAAATCTGGCCGGCGATCTGCGGGTCGAATTTCTTGGTCGTGTCCGAATAGGTGCCTTCGGCCGAGACGAAGCCCGACCAGGCCGGGAGGTCGAACGGACGGCGGGTGTTGAGGATCACCGTACCGCCGACGCCGCCTTCCTCGAGCCGCGCTTCGGCCGATTTATAGACTTCGGTGCTGGCGATGAAGTTCGACGGCAGCAGGACATAGTTGAACGAGCGCGACGGATCGCCGCTGTCGGCGCCGGCGATGAAATTGCCGTTGAGCAGCGTGAGCGTCAGGTCCGACTGGAGACCGCGGATGCTGACGCGGCTGCCCTCCCCGCCGTCGCGGGTGATGATCACGCCGGGGACGCGCTGCAGCGCATCGGCGACATTCTTGTCAGGGAATTTGCCGATATCCTCGGCGGTGATGACTTCGATCAGCGAATTGGCTTCGCGCTTCTGCTCGAGGCTCTGTTCGATCGACTGGCGATAGCCGGTAACGACGATCGCGTCGCCCGGGGCCTCCGCGGCCGCGTCGTCCGCGGGCGGCGCTTCGGGGGCTACCTGTGCATGCGCCTGCCCCGCACCACATAATGCGGCCATCGCGCCCGCACTCAGCATCAGCTCGCGCATCAGCGCCGCGCGCCGATTCGTCTTCGCTGAATGGATTTGTCCTGCCTTCATCACATCGACCTCCCTGTTCGAGGGGCTGTTCGCCCCCGCTTGTTATCCGGCGCCCTCAAGGTCACCGAGCCGCGGATCGTTCGACCCGTTGAGCCTCTATCAGAATATAAAAAACAATTTGTCAAAATAAATTTTTCAAGCCGGTGGCGGGACACGATGAATCGTTGCCGACCCAGCCAAAATCCGCAGTTTTTCGTGGTTTCTTGCGGTCAGATAGGTTGCCGCACGACTCGACATCCGCCATCCCCGGCCCGGGATGGCGAATGCGTCTCGCGTTTCGTTCCCCGCCCGTCAGTCGGGCGCCGGAGTCGTCCACAGCGGCGCGGCGATCTTTGCCAGCGCCTCCGCCGGCGCCTTGGGCACCGCGCGGTCATAGGTCAAAAGGCCGTTGATCTCGTCCTCGACGTCGGTGGTCTGGGTGTAGACCGAGGCGCTCAGCCCATTCTCCTTCGCCTGCCGGATCACGCCTTCCATCTTGCGGCGGAAGCGGACGAGATATTCCTTCTCGTCTTTCGCGACCTGATAGCTCCAATTGTCCTTGCCCGGTTTCCAGATATGCCCCGGCACCGGGAAACCCACCCCGCCATATTCGCCAAGCACGATCGCGCGGTTCGTCTGGAGCGGCGGCGTCCTCGGCACATCCTCATAAGTGTGGATGTCGAGCATTTCCGATACGCCCGGCGCGACGTCGACCCAGCCCGAATTGGCGTTGACCAGCCGCGAGGGATCGAGCCCCTTCACGAAGCGCGCGAGCGTTTCCGAATCATATTGGCCCCACCCCTCGTTATTGACGACCCAGGTCACGATCGACGGAAAGGCGCTGAGTTCGCCGACCATCTCGGACAATTGCTTCTGTTGCTCGGCGAGCGTCTCCGACGGGAAGATCGCCTGATACTGGCTGGTGCCGGCAAGATACTGGTCCTCGCCGCCGCCCGAGGGCATATCCTGCCAGATCAGCATGCCGAGCCGGTCGGCGTCGTGATAATAGCGCGCGGGTTCGACCTTGATATGCTTCCTCAGCATATTGAACCCCGCCTTCTTCAAGAAGACGATGTCGCTCTTCATCGCCTCCTCCGACGGCGGCGTATAAAGTCCGTCGGGCCACCAGCCCTGATCGAGCGTGCCGTGCTGGAACAGCGGCTTGTTGTTGAGCAGGATCGCGGGCTGCCCCGCGACACGACCGGGCCCGATCGACACTTTGCGCATCGCGAAATAGGCGGCGACGCTGTCGCGCGGCGCGCCCTGAACCTGCGCCTTTGCATAGACGCGGCTTTCATGGTCGGTGAAGCGCGAGTCATAGGCCTTGCGATCGCGCTCCTTTTCGCCGGCATAGGGATCGGCGATCGTCACCAACTCGGCCTTGAGGTCATAGAGATGGGGATCGTCGGGCGACCAGAGATGCGCGTTCGGGATCGCCAGCGTCGCCTGCCGGTTGGCGCGGATGATCGTCGAGGCGATCGTCTTGCCTCCCGCGCTCGCGGTCAGCCGCACCGCGTCGGTATCGTTCGCCCAGCCGCTCAATGCCACTGCGACGTCGACGGTGCCGCGGTCGATGTCGGGCATCGCGCGCACGTCGGCGATATGGAGCTTCGGCACCGGTTCGAGCCACACCGTCTGCCAGATTCCGCTGACCGCGGTATACCAGATGCCCGCGGGGTCGAGAATCTGCTTGCCGCGCGGCTGGATGCCCGCGCTCGTCGGGTCGAGAACCTCGACGACGAGCTCGTTCGCGCCGTCCTTCAGATAGGGGGTGATGTCGAAGCCGAAGGCGTCGAAGCCGCCTTTGTGCGAGCCGACGACCGCGCCGTTGACACGCACCGTCGTCTCATAATCGACCGCGCCGAAGTTGAGCATGACATTCTGGCCGCGCCAGCCGGCGGGGACGGTGAAGCTGCGGCGATACCAGACGCGGTCGTCGGGGGTGACCCGGCGCGCGACGCGCGACAGCTTCGATTCGACCGGAAAGGGCACGAGGATCTTGCCGTCCATCGCCGCCGGCCGGTCGGCCGCCTTGGGGGCGATCGCATAATCCCACAGGCCGTTGAGGTTGACCCAGCGCTCGCGCACCATCTGCGGGCGCGGGTAGAGGCGCCATGCGTTTTCGGGCGTCACCTCCTTGCCCCAGCGCGTCATCAGCTCGCCGGTGTAGACCGCATCGTCCGCGGGTGCGGCGGGGGGTACAGCGGTTTGGGCCTGTGCCGCGAGCGGCGCGAGGGCGAGAAGGGATGCGGTGATCAGAAGGCTGCGCATGGTATCTCCTGTTGAAGAGGGGAGCCCGGGACCCAAGGGGGAAGGCGGATCCCGGGCTCGCGCCCCCGCGGAGGACACGGGGGCGAGGGGCTCGTTAAATCAACGTTTTCGAGACATCGAAGGAGGGGCGGCGCCGGGCGCGGCGCCCCACGTCTTGTTGGGTTTGGGCCCCATGGTGAAGACGAAGGTCGCGCCGTCCTTGACGTCGTCGTGGCGAAACCACGGCTTGTTCCACGGCTTGCCGTCGAGCGTCGCCGACTGGATGTAGACGTTCGTGTCCGAATTATTCTTCGCGACGATCCGCAGCGTCTTGCCATTGCCCATGTCGAGGCTGGCGTCGTCGAACAGCGGGCTGCCGATGATATAATCCTGGCTCGACGGATCGACCGGATAGAAGCCGAGCGCCGATAGCGCATACCAGGACGAGGTCGCGCCCTGATCGTCCATCCCCGGATAACCGTAACCCGCGGCGTCGCTGGCGTAGGTTTTTTCGAGGATTTTGCGGACGAGCGCCTGGGTCTTCCACGGCTGCCCGCTCCAATTGTAATAATAGGGGGCCTGCTGGTCGGGCTGATTGCCGTGGACATATTGACCGATGACGCCCGTGCAGTCGCGACAGATGCCCGTCGGATTATAGGGTTTGGTGAAAAATTCGTCGAGCTTGGCGTTGAACGCGTCGCGGCCGCCGAGCAGGCCGACCAATCCCTGCACATCGTGCGGGACGAGCCACAAAGTCGACCAGCCCGATGCCTCCTTCATCATGAAGTTATAATAGGGCTCCTGCGGATCGAAGGGTGCGATCCATTTGCCGTCGGCGGTGCGCCCGCGCATGAACCCGATCGATTTGTCGAAGACATTGGCGTAATTGCTCGCGCGCTTCAGGAACATCCGGTAGTCGGCATCCTTGCCGAGCTTCTTCGCGTAGAGCGCGAGCGCATAATCGTCCCAAGCATATTCGAGCGTCTTGTCGGCGCCCGCCTTGCCGCCGGCATAGGGCGGGCTGGGATTATGGTCGGGCACGATGTCCGAAATCCAGCCCTGCTTCATATATTCGGCAAGATAGCCGCGCGGCCCCTTCGGGTCGGTCGCATTCTTGCGCAGATATTCATAGGCGGCTTCATAATCGAATTCGATGCCGCGCTCCCACGCGCCGAGGAAGAGGAACACCGCATTGTCGCCGTGGAACGAGGTGTTCATATAGCCCTTCTCGCGCGCCATCGCGAGTTCGGAGGCCATGATATTCTTGACAGCCTCGGGCTCCATCAGTTCGAGCAGCACGATCTGGTTGCGCCCCGTATCCCAGAAGGGAACCGGGCCGTAACGGTCGTGCGACGCGGTCTGGACCTTGCCGTTGGTGTCGGCGAATTTCTCGCCCTTCTGCGCGATCAGGCGCGGCGAGGCGAAGGATTGGAAGAGCGTCGAGTAAAAGAGCTTGCGCTGCTTGTCGGTGCCGCCCGTCACGCGGACGCGGTTCAAGAGCTGCGCCCAGGTGTCCCGCGCCGCCTTGTGAACGCCGTCGAAATCCCAGCCCGGCACTTCGGCGGCGAGCCGCTCGGCCGCCTGTTCATAGCTGGTGCCGTGCGCGATCTTCATCAGCACCTGCTCGCCGGCCTTCGTTTTGAAGGTCACATAGCCGCCCGCGTAACTGCCAGCGATGTCGCGCGCGCCGGGCTGCACGTCGCTGGTGCCGATGCCCCAGCCGATATTGTCGCCGGGCGATTTGCGGAAGGTGCCGAGCGCGGCGAAAGGCTTCGAGAATTCGGCGACGAAATAGGCACCGTCGGCGCTGTGCCCGTCTTTCGATATCCCGCGTACGATGCGGTCGCCGACGACCTCGACCGCCCCGCCGTGGCGCGGCAGGTTGACGATGACGTTCGATCGGTCGCTCTGCGGGAAAGTGAAGCGCATCACGCTCGCCCAGCGCGTCGCGGTGAGCTCCACCTGGGTGCGGAAGGTGTCGAGATAGACCGAATAATAGCCCGGCGACGCCTTTTCGCGCGACTTGTCATACCAGGACTGGCTGTAGGCGGGCGGCGGCGACCAGTCGCCCACGACCGGCATGATGATCGGCTCGGCGCCGCCGCCGTATGTCGAGCCGCCGCCGCCGGTGAAGCCGATCATCGTCGGGTTGGCGTAATAATAGGGAACGGGGACGCCGTTCGGATAGAGCAGCTCGATATTATTGTTGACCGGCGCTGCCTCGACGGAGCCGTGCGGCAGGCGCGCGCCCGGCGAGGTCTGCCCCGAATAGACGGGCTCGCCCGGCGGCGGGGCATTGCCGATCACCGCCGGATCGTCGAGCGGCGCGGTGCCGACGAGCGGGTTGGCGAGATCGACCGGCGACTGCGCCGTCGCGGACGAAAAGGCCAGCATCGCGGCCGAGGACGCCAGCGCGATCGCCGCCCTTCGCAGCCGGGGTTGCAGCCGGTTCGAACCCTTTTCCTTTTTCATTGCGCCCCTCTTCCATGAAAAATTATCGTTGATTGCGTGCCGCTGAGGCGCGCTTTGCAGCCCGCTGGGGCAGTCATGGCAGGCGCCCCTCTCCTGGATAGGCCAGCAGCAGGTCGGCACCCGCATCGGCCGCGATCTGCGTGGTGCCGGTGAGCGCAAGGCACGCGCCCGCTTCGAAAGCGAGGCCGTCGGCGAGCCCGTTTCCGGCCACCGGGATCAACCATGCGGTGACGCCATCGGGGAGCGCGATCGTCCGCGCCCCGCCGGCGAACCGTTCGAGCACGAACTTCGGACCATCGACGAGGATAGTGCGGTCGTCCGCGATGCGGCCCGGCGACGGATAGGCTGCATAGGGTCGCGGGTCGGCGACCGCGACGCCGTCGTCGAGGTGCAGTTCGCGCGGACGACCGTAATCGTAGAGCCGATAGGTCGTCTCGCTGTTCTGCTGCACTTCGATCAGCGTCAGCCCCGCGCCGATCGCATGGACCGTGCCCGAGGGGACATAGAAGAAATCGCCCGCCTTGACCGGCTTCCAGTCGAGCAACTGCTCTATGCTGCCGTCGAGCGCGGCCGAGCGCAGTTCGGCCCGGTCGACGGGCGCCTTGGTCCCGAGCGCGATGGTCGCGCCGGGCTCGGCGCCGAGGATCAGCCAGCATTCGTCCTTGCCGCGCGGCAATCCGCGGGCATGCGCCTGCGCGTCGTCGGGGTGGACCTGCACCGACAGTTTTTCGCTGGTGAACAGATATTTGATCAGCAGGTCGGGCGCCGCGTCGCCGGGCGCCTGGAACCATATCTCGCCCACGGGTTCGCCGCCCGCCGGCGACGCCCCGAACGGAGCCTGCAATTCGCGGCGCCCCCAGGGCTTTTCCACCCGGTGAGTCGCAAGCAAGGTCGCTGGCACCAATCCCCTCCTTCATTGCCCCGCCCGCCTTTCCGGGTCGGGAGCGCCGCCACCCGAAGGCATTCCGGCGGCCGATTTTTCACAGCCTGCCCCGCCCACGCCCTCGGCGTCAAGATAATAATGAAAATTAATTTATTTGATCGAGAGGATGTTTGTGGCATGTCCAAGCGAAAGAGGACGGCGCTGACGTCGATCCTGCGGGAGAGAAAAATGACGGATACGCCCGAGAGCGCAGCCTTTTCCGGCGCTGACGCGCAGCCCCGCGCGCGCCGAGGCGCCCTGGCCGCTGCGATCGGGACGGCGGCGCTCGCCGGGCTCCTCTTCGGATTCGATACGGCGGTCATCGCGGGCGTGACCGGCGCCCTCACCCGCCTCTTCGCCCTCACCCCCGAAACGCTCGGCGTCACCGTGTCCGCCGCGCTCTGGGGAACATTGGTCGGCGCCCTGTTTGCAGGCAAGCCCGGCGACGCCTTCGGCAGCCGCGACAGCCTGCGCGTGCTCGCTATCCTCTATTTCGTCGCAGGGCTCGGCTGCGCGCTCGCGCCCAGCTGGACGGCGTTTCTCGTCTTCCGTTTCATATGCGGGCTCGCGATCGGCGGCTCGTCGGTGCTGGCGCCCGTCTATATCGCCGAGATCGCGCCGCCGCGGCACCGCGGCTTTCTCGTCGGCCTGTTCCAATTGATGATCGTCACCGGCATCCTCGTCGCCTATCTCAGCAATGCGACGATCGCGGGGCTGATCGACGGCGACGCGGCGTGGCGCTGGAAACTGGGCGTGACCGCCGCCCCCGCCCTGCTCTTCTTCATCCTGCTCTTCGCGATTCCCAACAGCCCGCGCTGGCTGATCGCCAAGGGACGCCGTGAAGATGCGAACATGGCCATGGCCCGCATCGGCGGGCCGACCACCGAACTCGACCGGATCGAAGAGGCGCTCGAACGCGATCCGCCGGGCGAGAAATTGTCGTGGCACCGGCACCGGCGGCCGATGATGCTCGCCATCCTGATCGCGATGTTCAACCAGCTCGCGGGCATCAACGCGGACCTCTATTATCTGAACGATATTTTCGCGCGCGCGGGGTCGCTATCGCCCGACCGGCAGGCCGTGATGATCGGCATCGCCAATCTGGTCTTCACGCTCGCCGGCATGGCGCTGATCGACCGCCTCGGGCGCAAGACGCTGCTGCTCGCGGGCGCGGCGGGAATGACGCTGTGTCTCGCCGCCGCAGCCGGGGTGCTGTTCGGCGCTTTGGACAATGCACTGATGCTGCCCGCGCTGGTCGGGTTCATCGCCTTTTTCGCAACCAGCCAGGGTGCGGTCATCTGGGTCTATATTTCGGAGATTTTCCCGACGCCGGTGCGCGCGCGCGGCAGCGCGCTCGGTGCGAGCACGCACTGGTTGATGAACGCACTGATCGCCGGGATATTTCCGGTGCTCGTCGCCTGGTCGCCCGGCGCACCCTTCGTCATCTTCGCCGCCGCGATGGTCGTTCAGTTCGTCGTCGTCGCGGCGGTCTTTCCCGAAACCAAAGGCGTCGACCTCGACGACATGGCGCAACGGCTCGATTAGCGTCAGCGCCCCGCCTGCATCAGGATCGATTCCGACGGCAGGATATGGTCGAGGAAGGGGATGATCGCGGCGCCGATCGCCGAGGCGTCGTCGGCCGCGCCCGCGCGCCGCACCGGCGCCACCGCCGGAAGCTGGAGCCCCGTCATCCGCGCATTGAGCCGCTCGACGAGGCCGTCGACCAATTTGCCCGGGAGCCGCCCGCCGATCAGGATGGCGGCGGGATTGATCAGGCAATTGACCGCGATCAGCGGCTGGATGAGCGCGTCGGCGGCATCGTCGAGCCATTTCAGGATCACCGCCTCGGCATCGGACGAACTGTCGAGCAGCGCATCGGGCGCCTCGATGCCATGTCCGGCGGCTTCGAGCCGCGCGTAAAGCGCCGACAGCGAAACCGTGTCCTGCACATTCGCGCCGTCGCCGCGTTCGGGATCGGGCATCGCCCAAATCTCTCCCGACCGCGAGTCGGCGCCGCGGACATAGCTGCGGTCGATGACGAGCCCCCCGCCGAGGCCGGCGCTGATCAGCAGGTAGAAGAAGCTCGGCAGCGCGATGCCATTGCCGAGATGCACTTCGCCGAGTGCTGCCGAAGCGGCGTCATTGTCGGCATGGAGCGGCCAGGGAAGCACCTCGCCGAGGAGCGCGCCGAGGTCGATCCCGTCCCACGCGTCATATTCCTTTGGTCGGTGCGGTAGCGCGATGCGGCCAAGGTCGTCGGGAAGCGCCACCCCGACGCCGAGGATGCGCGCCCGGTCGACCCCGCCCTCATCGAGCAGACCGGGCAATATTTCGCGCACATGGTCGACGACCGTTTCAGGCAGCGCGAACGCGATCTCGCGCGTGTGGCGGCTGCGGATCTTGCCGGCAAGATCGAGCGTCACCAGCGTGATATGGTCGCGGTCGATGTTGAGCCCGATCGCAAAGGCGCCGTCGGGATCGATGACGATCCGCATCGCGGGCTGACCACGCTTGCCCTGCAGGCGGCCCGCCGGTTTGACGAGGCCGAGATCGATCAGTCGCTTTGTGATGTTCACGATCGTCGGCGGCGTGAGGCCGGTCACCCGCGCGAGGTCGCTGCGCGTCGTCTCTTCGGTCAGGCGGATCGCCTGGAGCACGATCCGCTGATTATAGTCGCCCGCGCGCTCGAGGTTGGTGCCCGACAGGCTGAGCGTCAGCCGCGCGTCGCGCGCCTCTGGGCCGCTCGTGGCCGATTGGCGGCGGTCGCGACCCGGAAGATTGAGGCTCATTGCAGGACTGTCCTCCAAGCTGGTTCGAATGCCCGGCGCCCCCCGCCAAACAGATTCATGCTATAAAGCGTAGCCGCTTTAATAATTCGATTTTCGATAAAGCCGAGCGGCGGCGTCCTGTCAATCGAACGCCACCGGGTCTCAGCGCTTCGACGCGATATAAGCGGCGACCTGTTCTTCGAGGATGCTCAGCGGCAGCGCGCCTTCGCCGAGCACCGCTTCGTGAAATTCGCGAATGTCGAAGCGCGCACCGAGTTCGCGTTCGGCGCGCTCGCGCAGTTCGGCGATCTTCAGCTGTCCGACCATGTAGCTGGTCGCCTGCCCCGGCCAGTTGAAATAGCGGTCGACTTCGCGCGCGATATCGGTGTCGGAAACCGAGCTGTTCGCGCGGAAATAGGCGATCGCCTGTTCACGCGTCCACCGCTTCGAATGGATGCCGGTGTCGAGCACCAGCCGGATCGCGCGCCAGACCTGCAGCGACAACATGCCGAACCGGTCGTAGGGGGTCTTGTAGACGCCCATTTCGTTCGCGAGCCGCTCGGAATAGAGCCCCCACCCCTCGATATAGGCGCCATAGCCGCCGAACTTGCGGAACTTGGGGATGCCGGCCAGTTCCTGCTGCCGCGCGATCTGGAAATGATGGCCCGGCGCGCCCTCGTGCGCGGCGATCGCCGCGACCTGAACCTTTTGCGTCTGGTTCATGTCGACGAGGTTGACGTAATAGATGCCGGGCCGCGACCCGTCTGCCGAGGGCGGATTATAAAAGGCGGTCGACGCGGTCGCCTCGCGCCACTTCTCGACCGCGCGCACTTCGAGCGCGGCCTTCGGCAGCACGCTGAAATAGCGCGGTGCCGCCGCCATCGCCGCGGCGATCACCGCGCGCGCATCGGTCAAATAGGTTTCGCGGCCGTCCTTGGTGTTCGGATATTTGAGCTTCGGATCGGTGCGGATATGGTCGAAAAATTGTTCGAGCGTGCCCTTAAAACCGACCTCGCGCTTGATGGCTTCCATCTCTTCGCGGATCGCCGCGACCTGCTTCAACCCCAGTTCGTGAATCTGCTCGGCGGTCAGGTCGGTGGTCGTCGAATTCTTGAGCCGGTCGGCATAATAGGCCTCGCCGTCGGGGAGGCTCCACACGCCGAAGTTGCCCTTCGATTTGGGCTCGATCTCGTCGATCGCGGCGATCAGCACCTCATAGCCGTGTTTGAACGGCCCGGTCAGCGCCGCGGTCGCATCGGCGATCAGCTTCGCCTTGACCGCATCGGGGGCATCGAGCGCGCCGACTTTTTTGCGGAAATCGCCGAGCAAGGTCGAATCCGCTCCGTCGCCAAACGGAGCGCCGACGAGGATTTTCTTCGCATCGGCGCGCGCGGGCGCGAAATTGACCTTGTTGGGCACCGCCCCGGCGGCTGCCTGCTCGCGCATCGTCGCCGCGACCTCGCCCATCACGCGGTCGGTATCGCGCAGACGCGCGATATAGGCCTCGGCGTCGGCGACCGTATCGATCTTGTGATTGTTGATCAGCAGCACCGGGATATCGCCCGCCGGGCTGCCGTTGGTCGTTACCGGAAAACGAAGCTTGCGGAACCGGAAGGACGCACGGCGGCGCTCGACGTCATATTCGAACAGTCGGTAGCTGACGCGCGCGCTCGGTCCCAATTGTTCGGGCCGAAAGCGCGCGCGCATTTCCTTCAGCTGTCGTTCGAGCAGTTCCTGTTCGCGCACCGCGGCGGCGTCGGTATAATCGTCGAGACGGTCGTAATCGCTCTTGAGCCCGAGCTGCGTCTGGCTTTCGGGCTGAAGCGCGATCCGCGCGTCGAAAGCGTCGTCGAGAAAGCGGAGCAGCGCTTCGTCCTGCGTCGCCGCTGGCGTCGTCTCGGCCATCGCGGGGGCGGGAAGAACGGCTAGCGGCAATAGCGGCATCAGCATCAGGGCAATTGCGAAACGCATGAAAATTCTCCTGTCGAATGCGCCACTTGTACCCACCGCTTGCGTCGGCGCAATCGCTACCCGACGGCACCGGGTCGATGGCGGGGAGACCTCGCTTCGGCGATTGCAGACGCGAAACCGCCCGGCTAGCGCCTTGCGCATGACAATGCCCCGCTCCCGCCGCCTCACCCTGCTCACCGCGCTTGCCTCGCTCGGCCTCGCGCTATCCCCGGCGGCGGCCGCCGACGCGCCGCAAGCCACGCTCTATACGGGCGCGACGGTCATCGACGGCACCGGCGACGCGGCGCACGCCGATCAGGACATATTGGTCGAGGGCGAGCGCATCGTGGCGATCGGCGCGCATGATGTGCTGGCGTCGCGGGCCGGGGCGGCCCGGCGGGTCGACCTGTCCGGGCGCTTCGTCATTCCGGGGTTGATCGACAGCCACGTCCATCTCGCGACGCCGCCCAACCGGAAACGCGCCGAGGCGATCCTGCGCCGCCAGCTTTACGGCGGCGTCACCGCGGTGCGCGACATGGCCGACGATCTGCGCGCGGTGGGCGATCTGGCGCGCGCTTCGCTCGTGGGCGAGATCGCCGCGCCCGACATCTATTATGCCGCGCTGATGGCGGGCCCGCCCTTTTTCGCCGACCCGCGCGTCCTGTCGGTCAGCCGCGGCTTTGCGCCGGGAACCGCGCCGTGGATGCAGGCGATCGATGCGGACACCGATCTGCGCACCGCGGTGACGCTGGCCCGCGGCACGTCGGCGACGGCGATCAAAATCTATGCCGACCTTCCCGCCGAGCGCGTCGCGGCGATCACCGCCGAGGCGCACCGCCAGAAGATGATGATCTGGGCGCACAGCGCGGTCTTCCCCGCCCGTCCCGCCGAGGTCATCGCGGCTGGGGCCGACGTCGTCAGCCATGTCTGCTATCTGGGCTATGAGGCGCAGCCGCGGATGCTCGCGGCCTATGAGGATCGCACGCCGGTCGACGAGACGCGCCTCGCGCCGACGGGCGACGACCCCGTCGTCGGGCGCCTTTACAGGGCGATGGCGAAGCAGGGCACGATCCTCGATGCGACGGGCAGCCTCTTCGTGAAGTTCGAGGCGGCGCGCAAGGCCGACCCAAAAGCGAAGCCGCTGCGGTGCAGCGGCGCGCGAACGATCCGCCTGACGCAGCAGGCGTGGCGCGCCGGCATTCCGATCGCGACCGGCACCGACTTCGTCAACCCCGCGAGCAACTCTTGGCCCGAGGTGCATGCCGAGCTGCGCTATCTGACGGACGATGTCGGCATGCCGCCGCTCGCCGCCATCCATTCGGCGACGCTGGTCGGCGCGCGGGCGGCCGGGCAGGACGAGGATATGGGATCGATCGAGCCCGGCAAGCTCGCAAACTTCGTCGTGCTGACCGCCGACCCGGTGGCCGACATCGACAATATCGAACGGATCGAGATGACCGTGAAGCGCGGCCGCGAATATCGGCGCACCGATTATGTTGCACCGACGCCGAGCGAGCTGGGCGACGAGGATTGACCCATCAAGCGGGGTCGGACCGACCGGGGGTTAAAATGCGACTGTAAGGCTCGATGCACCGTCCTCCGGGCGCGATGCAGCGCGGGGAGGGATAGCGTCGAAAACTTCGGCAGCTTTGTACCCGGGCGGGGGCAAACGCCGCCACCGCTCCGAAATCTCGACGGTTTCCCAAAGACCGGGTCCGACAAACAGCAACGCGCCGCCCGCGCTCGCGCAGAGAAAGAGGATCGCCGAGAGCAACATGACCAGCGGGGTCGCGTCGCGCGGCGAAATCGTATGGGACATTTGGTGGAGTCTGACCGCCACCAGCCAGGCCACGGCGAGCAGCGCGAGACCTGCGGCGCGCAGGCCGAAATTGGCGGCGGCGCTTTCATGCCATTTCGTCATTCGATCCTCCATCGGGAGGCCGCTCAATTACGCACGGCCGCATAGGAAATCGAGATCGGGAAAAGCGGATAGGCGTTGAGATCGCATAGGATTGGCGATCCGGTCAGAATCTAGCGCGCGGCGTCCAGCAGGAATGCGACCGCCGCCACGGCCGCACACATATAGACCGTCAGCAAGAGCGCACCCTGCGCGCCCAGCCAGTCGACCACCCGGTCACGGAATCGCCGTTCACTCGCGCCCGGCTGCGCCTCGATCTCGTCCTGCATCATCGGACGAAGATAGGTGGGCGCGACATTTGATTTCGAGAGCGATCGGCAGCGTCTCTCATAGTGTTTGCATATGTTTCAGCGCGGCGGTTCGCCACCCTCCGCCAACGCGTCGTTGCCGAGCCGCAGCCGATACCCGATACCAAGCTCGTTGCTGATGATCCGCGGTTGCTGCGGATCGGTTTCGAGCTTCTGGCGCAGCGTTCGCACGAGCACCCTCAGATATTCGACATGATGTTCATGCTCGTGCGGCCAGACCTCCGCCATGATCTGTTTGTGCGTGATCACCCGCCCCGGGAATTTCGCGAGCTGGGCGAGCACGCCATATTCCTTCGGAGTCAGATGAACCTCCCTCCCCGCCTTCGTCACGGTGCGCGCCACGAGGTCGATCGTCACATCCTCGACGGCAAGCGCCAGCATGCCCCCGTCGCGGGTCAGGCGATTGCGCAGCGCAACGCGGACCCGCGCAAGCAGCTCGTCGGTATCGAAGGGTTTGGTGAGATAATCGTCGGCGCCCAGATCGAGCGCGGCGACCTTTTGATCGGTCGCATCGCGCGCCGACACGACGATCAGCGTCGTGTCGGATTGCTGCTTGAACAGCGGCACCAGTTCGAGCCCGTCGCGATCGGGAAGCCCGAGATCGAGCAAGGTGATGTCGGGACGCTCGGCGCGAAGCTGCTCCAGTGCCCCGCGCGCGGTCTCGGCCTCGACGATCGCATAGTCGTTCCTAGCCAGCGCCGCGTGGATGAGGCGCCGGATGTGGAGCTCATCGTCGACGACCAGGACCTTGTGACGCACTTTCATGGAATTTCCTTGTCGCTCATCGGCGCGATGATCAGCGCCTCGGGTATCTGGATCGTGAAGCGGGCGCCGTGCGGCTGCGCGTTATTGCCCGCCTCGACGGCGAGCCCCATCGCTTCGGCAAAGCCCTTGACGATCGCGAGCCCGAGGCCCGTGCCGTGCTTCGCCCGGTCGCTGCCCTCGAGCCGGGTGAAGGTCTCGAACACCCGCTTTTCGTTCCCCGGTGCGATGCCCGGGCCTTCGTCGATGACCGAAAGAAGGATCGCATCGGACGTCCGCTGGCCCCGGATGAGGATCGGCGTGCCGGGATCGGCATAGCGCCCGGCATTGTCGAGCAGATTGATAAGGCAATGGTGCAGAAGCACGGGATCGACGCGGACAAGCGGGACATTGGATGGAATGTCGACCTTCACCTCGTGCCCGGCAAGCGAGGCGCGCGCGTCGTGCGCGGCGCTCGCGGCGGCATCGAACAGGTCGGTCGCCTCGACCTTCATCGGCAGCGCGCCCGCCTCGACGCGCACCATGTCGAGGAGGTTCGAGACGAAGCGGTTGAGCCGCCGCGCCTCAGCCTCGATCGTTTCGGCGAGGCCCGGCGAGGGCTGGCGCTGCATCTCCTGCGCCGCCGACAGGATCGTCGTCAGCGGCGTTCGAAGGTCGTGGCTGACCGACGAGAGCAGCGCCGATCGTAGCCGGTCGCGCTCGTCGATCTGCCGCGCTCGCAGCGACGCTTCCTCGAGTTCCATGCGGTCGAGCGCGATCGACGCCTGGTCGAGCAAGCTCATCAGGAGCGGCACCTGATCCGAGCGGACGGGTTCGCGGGCATCGTCGCGGGTCAGGCCGAGCACGCCGAGCACACCGCGCGTCGTGCGAAGCGGATGGAACAGCCAGTCCGATGCGGTTAGCGTCGACGACCCGCGCCCGGCCGGCTGGTCGTTGTCGATCGCCCATTGCGCCGCGGCGCGCTCGATCTGCTCGAGCCGGTCCTCGGGCGGCACCGCGGCGCGCAGCATCGGCCCGTCGGGCGAAGGCAGGAGAAGCACAGCACGGACGTCGAGCAGCCGGCCGACCTCGGCGCAGATCGCGTGCATCAGCGCGTCCTGATCGGGCGCGATAGTGAGCTGGCGCGAAAAGCTGGCAAGCGCCGCATTCTGGCGCGCGCTCGACTGCGCCAGATCGGCCTGGGCGCGCACGCGTGCGGCGAACTGGCTGGTGACCACGGCAACGCCGAGCAACACCAATATGCTGACGACATTTTCGGGATTATTGACGGTGAGCGTGCCGGTCGGCGGCAGGAAGAAGAAATTATAGGCAAGGCTCGATGCGAGCCCCGCGAACAGCCCGGCGCGCAGACCGAAGCTCGCCGCGGCGAACATCACCGGGATCAGATAGAGCAGCGCGATATTGCCGAGATCGAGCGCGGCGCGGAGCAGGCGGCCGAGCGCGGTTATCGCCGCGACCATCGCCAACGACCACAGATAATCCGCCGGCTCGCCCCACCGCCCCGCCGCGCCGATTCCGCTACGTCGCGCCGTGCGCGCGTCGGGCTCGCCCGGCAGGACGTGCACCGCCACATCGTCGATCGTCCGCACGAGCTGGTCGACGACCGAGCCGTGACGCATCTCGAACCACCAGGAACGTGCCGATTTGCCGATGACGATCTGGGTCGCGCGTGCATCGCGCGCGAAGGCATGCAGGCCTTCGACCACGCTGGCCGCGGGAACGGTCGCGGTGGAGGCACCGAGCCGCGAGGCGAGCGCAAGCGTGTCGGCGAGCTGTCGGCGGTCCTCGTCGGACATGCTGTGGCTGCGCCGCGTCTCGATATGGACTGCGCTCCATGGCGCTTTCAGCGCATCGGCGAGCCTTTTCCCCGCGCGGACAAGTTCGGTCGCGACCGGAAGCTCGCTCACCGCGACGACGATCCGCTCGCCGACCGCGAAGCTGCCCGCCAGCGCATGGCTGCGCACATGGTCGAGCATCTGCGCATCGACCGCTTGTGCGGCGCGGCGAAGCGCGAGTTCGCGCAGTGCCGTCAGATTCGATTTGGAAAAGAAGTGCGTAAGAGCGCGCGTGGCTTCCTGCGGAATATAGACTTTCCCCTCGCGCAGCCGTTCGATCAGCTCGTCGGGCGGGATGTCGACAACCTCGATCTCGGCATTTTCGAGGATCGAGTCGGGCACCGTCTCGCGCACGCGGACGCGCGTGAACGAAGCGACGACGTCGTTGAGGCTCTCGACATGCTGGATGTTGAGCGTCGAATAGACGTCGATCCCGGCGTCGAGCAATTCCTCGACATCCTGATAGCGTTTCGGGTGCCGGCTGCCCGGAGCATTCGTGTGCGCAAGCTCGTCGACCAGGACCAGTTGCGGCCGCCGTTCGAGGATCGCGTCGATATCCATCTCGCGAAGGCTGTGCCCTTGGTGATCGACCTCGCGACGCGGAATGATTTCCTGCCCTTCGACAAGCGCTCCGGTTTCCCGGCGACCATGCGTTTCGACCACACCGATCACGACGTCGACCCCGGCCTCGCGCTTCTGCCTGCCGCCGGTCAGCATCTCCCACGTCTTGCCCACGCCAGGTGCGGCGCCGAGGAAGACCTTGAGACGGCCGCGGCCTTCCTGCGCCGCCTGACGCAGAAAGGCCTCGGGTGATGGTCGGTCGGTTTCGATCACGGGGAGGATTTAGCCTTAAAGGCATCGAGTCGTCGATTGAGCTTGAACACATTGATGCGCGGTTCACCGAGAAAGCCGAGCAGCGGTTGTTCCACGCTCTGGTCGACAAGCCTTCGAACGGCCGCCCGATCAAGGCCGCGGACATCGGCCACCCGGTCGACCTGGAAAAAAGCCGCTTCGGGGCTGATATGGGGGTCGAGCCCCGAAGCGGAGGTCGTCACCAGGTCGGCAGGAACGGGTTGGCCCGGCGAGGTTCCGGAAAGCCTTGCGACATCGCCCGCCACGCGATCGGCGAGCAATTCTGACGTCGGCCCGAGGTTCGAACCCGACGAGGCAAGCCCGTCATAGCCGTCGCCCGCCGCCGACGGGCGGGTGCTGAAATAGCGTTCGGAGGCAAAGGCCTGTCCGGCGAGTTCGGACCCGATGACCTTGCCATTCTCACGCACCAGGCTGCCGTTGGCCTGGCTCGGGAAGAGCGCCTGCCCGATGCCGGTGATGGCCAGCGGATAGGCGATGCCGAGTAGCGCCGCGAAGAGCGGCGTCATCACAAGCGCCGGACGCAGCGCGCTGATAAAATCCTTGTTCATTTCGGTCTCCTCAGACCAGACCCAGGCCGCCGACGGCGAGGTCGATGAGCTTGATGCCGACGAAGGGCGCGGCGAGGCCGCCGAGCCCGTAGATGGCAAGGTTGCGCGCGAGCAGCGGCCCCGCACCCATCGGACGATAGGTCACGCCCCTGAGCGCCAGCGGCACGAGCAGCGGGATGATCAGCGCGTTGAAGATGATCGCCGACAGAATCGCGCTTTCGGGCGTCGCGAGCCCCATGATGTTGAGCACGCCGAGCCCCGGATAGAGCGCGACGAACATCGCCGGGATGATCGCGAAATATTTGGCGACATCGTTGGCGACCGAGAAGGTCGTGAGCGCGCCGCGCGTCATCAACAGCTGCTTGCCGAGCCCGACCACTTCGATCAACTTGGTCGGATCGCTGTCGAGGTCGACCATATTGCCCGCCTCGCGCGCCGCCTGCGTGCCGGTGTTCATCGCAACGCCGACGTCGGCCTGCGCGAGCGCGGGCGCGTCGTTGGTGCCGTCGCCGCACATCGCGACGAGCCGCCCGCCCTCCTGCTCCTTTCGGATCAGTTCGAGCTTGTCCTCGGGCGTCGCCTGCGCGAGGAAATCGTCGACCCCCGCCTCGGCGGCGATCGCCGAAGCGGTGAGCGGATTGTCGCCGGTGATCATCACCGTGCGGATGCCCATCGCGCGCAATTCGCCGAAACGCTCGCGGATGCCTGCCTTGACGATGTCCTTGAGGAAGATCGCGCCGAGCAGTTCGCCGTCCTTCGCGACCGCGAGCGGCGTGCCGCCGGCGCGCGCGATCTCGTCGGTGACGCGGCGAAGCTCGGTCGCCGCGGTGGTCGTGCCCGCGCCCGGGTTGGCGCGCAGGATCGAGTCGACCGCGCCCTTCTGGATCACGCTGTCGCCGATCCGGATGCCCGAGATGCGGGTCTGCGCGGTGAAGGCGATGATCTCGGCGCCCGCCGGCAGGTCCGCCGTCCGGTCAAATTTCTCGCGCGCCAGCACGACGATCGAGCGCCCCTCGGGCGTTTCATCGGCGAGGCTCGCAAGCAGCGCCGCCTCGGCGAGCTCAGCCGCCGAGTGACCGCCGACGGCCCGGAATTCGGTCGCCTGCCGGTCGCCGACGGTGATCGTGCCGGTCTTGTCGAGCAGCAGCACATCGACGTCGCCCGCCGCCTCGACCGCGCGGCCCGACTTGGCGAGGACGTTGAAGCGGACGAGACGGTCCATGCCCGCGATGCCGATCGCCGAGAGCAGCGCCGCGATCGTCGTCGGGATCAGCGTGATGAGCAGCGCCGCGAGGATCGCGACGGGGATGCTGCCGCCTGCATAGCTCGCAAAGCCCGGGATGGTACCGACCGCGATCAGGAAGATGATCGTGAGTCCGACGAGCAGCAGCGTCAGCGCGATTTCGTTCGGCGTCTTCTGCCGCTCGGCGCCTTCGACGAGCGCGATCATGCGGTCGAGAAAGCCCTGCCCCGGTCCCACGGTCACGCGCACGCGAATTTCGTCCGAGATGACGCGCGTGCCCGCCGTCACGGCGCTGCGGTCACCGCCCGCCTCGCGGATCACCGGCGCGCTTTCGCCGGTGATTGCCGCTTCGTTGACCGACGCGACGCCGGCGATCACCTCACCGTCGGACGGAATGAGGTCGCCGGTTTCGACGAGCACGATTTCGCCGACCCGCAGTGCGCTTGCCGGCACGCTTTCATACGCCTTGCCTTCGCCCTTCAGGCGCTTGGCGGTCAGTTCGGCCTTGGTGGCGCGCAGCGATGCCGCCTGCGCCTTGCCGCGGCCCTCGGCGAGCGCCTCGGCAAAGGTGCCGAACAGCACCGTCAGCCACAGCCAGATGACGAGCTGGAGCTTGAAGCCGGTCGCAAGACCGTCCTGCCCGACCATAAGCAGGACGGTCAGCAGCGCGGCGATCACCGCTGTCGTGAACATCACCGGGTTGCGGATCAGTTCCCGGGGATGGAGTTTGCGAAAGGCATCGCCGATCGCCGGGACGATCAGATCCGCCGTGAACAGCGACCTGGTTTCAGACCGAGCCATATGCGTTAATCCTTAGAAAAGCTGGCCGCGGATCATCGCGAGATGATCGGCGATCGGACCGAGCGCGAGGCCGGGAAGGAAAGTCAGGCCGCCGACGATCAGCACGATGCCGACGAGCAGACCCGTCCACAGCGGGCCGGTGGTCGGGAAGCTGCCCGCCGTTGCCGGCGTATATTTCTTCGCCGCCAGACTGCCCGCGATCGCCAGCATGGGAATGATGATGAAGAAGCGGCCGAGCCACATCGCGGCGCCGAGCATCCCGTTGTAGAAGGGCGCGCCCGCGGTCAGGCCCGCAAAGGCCGACCCGTTGTTCGCGACCGCGCTCGTGAAACCATAGAGGATTTCCGAAAAGCCGTGTGGCCCTTTGTTGAGCGGCCCCGCCAGGCCCGCCTCGGTGACCGACGCGATCGCCGTGCCGCCGAGAATGATCAGCGGCAGCACCGCGATCGCAAGCACCGCGAGCTTGACCTCGCGCGCCTCGATTTTCTTGCCGACATATTCGGGGGTGCGCCCGACCATCAGCCCCGCGACGAACACCGCGAGGATCGCGAAGAGCAGGAAGCCATAGATGCCCGCGCCGACGCCGCCGATGACGACTTCGCCAAGCTGCATGTTGAACAGCGGGATCATGCCGCCCAATGCGGTGAAGCTGTCGTGCATCGCGTTGACCGCGCCGCACGAGGCCGCGGTGGTGACGGCGGCGAACAGCGACGAAGCGGCGATGCCGAAGCGGACTTCCTTGCCCTCCATATTGCCGCCGGCGACGCCGAGCTGGTGGAGCACGGGGTTGCCCGCCGCTTCCTGCCAATAGACGACGCTGACGCCCGCGAGGAAGATGACGAGCATCGCGGCGAGGATCGCCCAGCCCTGACGCTGGTTGCCGACCGCCCTGCCAAAGGTCCAGGTCAGGCCGAAACCGATCGCGAAGATCGAAAGCATCTGGACGAGGTTCGTGACCGCGTTCGGATTTTCGAACGGATGCGCCGAGTTGGCGTTGAAGAAGCCGCCGCCGTTCGTGCCGAGCATCTTGATCGCTTCCTGCGACGCAACGGGGCCGAGCGCGAGCGTCTGCTTGACGCCCTCGAGCGTCGACACCTCGACCGAACCCGCGAGCGTTTGCGGTACGCCGTTCGCGACCAGGAAGATCGCATAGACGATACAGATCGGCAGCAGCAGGTAGAGCGTCACGCGCGTGACATCGGCCCAGAAATTGCCGAGCGTCGCGGCGCTGCGCCGCGCGAACCCGCGAAAGAAGGCAAAGGCGAGCGCGATGCCCGTCGCCGCCGACAGGAAATTCTGGATCGTCAGCCCGAGCATCTGACTGAGGTTCGACAGCGTCGCCTCGCCCGCATACCATTGCCAGTTGGTGTTGGTCGTAAAGCTGATCGCGGTGTTGAACGCGCCATCGGCGCCGACTGCCTCATAACCGAGCGGATTGAGCGGCAGCACGCCCTGCAAGCGCAGCACCGCATAGGTGAAGAGCAGCAATGCGAAATTGAAGATCAGCATATGGACCG
This sequence comes from Sphingopyxis sp. LC363, assembly GCF_000756385.1. Lineage (GTDB taxonomy): Bacteria > Pseudomonadota > Alphaproteobacteria > Sphingomonadales > Sphingomonadaceae > Sphingopyxis. The sequence continues at coordinate 24,651 of NZ_JNFC01000034.1, read as the reverse complement.
CGTAGCGGCGCCACCCCTGCTCCTCGTTCGGGTCGATGCCCGCCAGGCGGTAGAAGCCCGCCTCGACCGGCCCCAGCAGGCGGTGGAGCGGGGTTCGCTGGCCGTCATAGAGCGCGAAGAGCCAGCGGCCCATCGGCTTGGTGATCGCGAGCAAAAGGCCCACGAAGACGATGATGAGAAGCCATCCCTGAAAGGTCATGGCACGCCCCCTCTAAAAGCGTTCGGGCCGTGCGAGCACGGCGACGAGATAGACGAGAAGGCCGATCGCGGTGGCGCCCGCGAGCCATAGGTCGAGAGTCATGGCGTCACCTCACGCGTCGTCGCAAAGGCGCGCATAGCCGAGGCTTGCCGCCAGAAGCGCGAGGATGATGCCGATCCAGAGAATATCCTGCATGATTTGCTCCAGCAAAGCGCCCGCCACAAAGGTGACGGGCCGTCTGCGGAGCATCAATTAGTTCAGGCGCGCGTTTGAATTCGAGAGAGTGAAATCAGCCCTCGCATAGTGTTTGCATATGATTTTGCGAAAACAGGCGTCAGCTCCGGGCCAGTTCGCGCGCATAGCCCTTGAAGCCCCATGTCAAGATGATTGCGGCGAGCGGCAAGGCGACCGCCGTGACGATGGCGATCGAATAGCGCAGTGCGGATTCGTCCCGGAAAATATTGTCGGTGAGCAGTGCCATCAGCATCGGACCGAAGCCGAGGCCGACCAGATTGACGACGAAGAAATAGAGCGCAGTCATCCGCGCGCGATATTCGTTCGGCGTGATCAGCTGCAGGGCGACGCCGCCCACGCCGTGCATCGTCAGACACGGGAAGGCCAACGCCAGCATCGCGAACGCGAGCGCCGGATCGGGCATCAACGCCATCGCTGCCAGGGGCGGGCCGCCGAGCAGGATCGACAGGCGCATCACGCGCAAATGCGCATCACCCACCCCCTTGGCGAACAACCGGTCGGCGAGCGCGCCGCCCGCAATCAACCCGGGGGCGCCGCCGACCGCCATGATGACGCCGAACCACAGGCCCGCTTGCGCCACCTCCATGCCGTAACTGCGCGCGAAGAAGGTCGGTATCCACGCGATCGCGCCATACATGACGAGGCCGATCAGCGACATGCCGCCGAACAGCGCGCCGAGCGCCGCCCGCTGTCCGCCGATGTGCGCGACAAGACCGGGCGCGCCGGCGGCCGACGCATCCGGCATCATTGCAGCCGCCGCTCGCCCGCGACGAAGAGGTTCGCGCACGGTCAGCATGAGCAGCGCGACCAATATTCCCGGCGCCGCCACCCAGACGAAGATCAACCGCCACGCATCCATCGGACCGTAGAAGGGGACATCGACCGTCGGCGCGGCCAGCACCGCCTGAACCACGAAGGAGCCGAGGATCATCGCCACGCCCGAACCCAGCGGCACGCCGATCGAGTAGACCGCCATCGCGCGCGCCAGCCGGTCGCGCGGAAAATAGTCGCTGAGCATCGAATAAGCGGCGGGCGATAGCGTCGCTTCGCCCACGCCGACGCCCATGCGCGCGGCGAAGAGCGACGCATAGCTTCCCGCAAAGCCGCAGCCGGCGGTCATCACGCTCCACACCGCGATGCCCGCAACGATGAGGTTCCGGCGGTTATAGCGGTCGGCGATCCATGCGAGCGGCAAGCCGAGCAGCGTATAGAAAAGCGCGAAGGCCAGTCCGATCAGCAGGCTGACCTGCGTGTCCGAGATATCGAGCGCCGCGCGGATCGGTGCGACCAGGAGGCTGAGGATCATCCGGTCGACAAACGACAGCGTATAGGCCAGCAGCAATATCGCGACGACATACCAGCTATAGGCCGGCCGCGGCCAGGGCGGCGGTTCCCGTTCCCCTGCACTCGCCTGCCCGGCCGCATCGCCGCTCGCGCGCTCGCTCGCCATATCCTCTCCCGGCTTTCGCTCCGTTCGCAGCCACCCTCTTGCACCGCGGGGCATGCTGCGATATGAAGTAGATACTTAGCTAACTAAGTATTTTGCGCAGACAGTCAAGCAGGAACGCACAAACACGACAACGAAAAAACAAACCTGAACAAATGGGAGAGCGATTCATGGCCAGAAAAATACTGAACCCGTCGTCACGGCTGTTGGCAGGGATTGCCCTGCTGACGATGCCCGCCATCGCCGCGGCACAGGATAGCGAAGAGAGCGCCGACGGCGATATCATCGTCACCGCCCAGCGGCAGGAGCAGAAGCTGCAGGACGTCCCGGTATCGGTCACCGCCTTCGGTTCGGAACAGCTTCGCGCGAACAATATCGAGACCGTGGCCGACATCGCGCTCCGTACGCCCGGATTGGCCGCGAGCGCGGTCGATCCCATCAACACGAATTTCGCGATGCGCGGCATCGGCAGCGCGCCGGGCATCAGCCAGAACGCCGGCGGCGACCCGTCGGTCGTCGTCTTCGTCGACGGCGTCTATGCGGGTCGCGGCAGCACGCCCGACCTCGACGCCCTCGACCTCGAACGCGTCGAGGTGCTCCGCGGTCCGCAAGGCACATTGTTCGGCAAAAACGCCATCGGCGGGCTGATCCAGTTCGTCAGCCGCAAGCCATCGGCCGACAACAGCTTCCATTTCGAGGGTACGTACGGCAATTACGACCGTGTCGGCGTCGTCGCGCGCGGCAATATGGCGCTCACCGATAAAATCTATCTGTCGGCGGGACTGTCGCATAAACAGCGCGACGGTTTCGAATTTAACGAGACGACGGGGAACGACGTCAATGACCTCAATCTGACGACGGGACGCCTCGCCTTGCGGCTGGTGCCGACCGACACGCTCGATATCATACTTCGCGCCGACGTCTCGCGGCAGGATCAGAAGGGCAATCCGCGTCACAATAATTGCGACGCCAGTTTCAACGGCGGCGTCCACTGCGTCGGCATCAACCCCGATCCGCGCGTGGTGAACGCCTATATCGACGGCATGATCAAGCGGACGATCCAGTCCTATTCGGCCGAGATCAACCTCGACCTGCCCTTCGGCACGCTCACCTCGCTGACCGCGCTCCGCAAGGTCGATTTTCAGTTCGAAACGCCCTTTTTCAGCAATCCGGTCAACCCGCCGAACCAGATCGAATCGACCGATTTCGGCGACGAAGACAACAAGCAGTTCAGCCAGGAATTGCGGCTGGCGTTCGATGCGTTCGACGGCCGGCTGAACGGTCAGACGGGCCTATATTACCTGAAGGAGGACACCGACCGCATTCAGGGACAGATCCAGGATTTCGCAACGCCCGCGATCAGCGGCATCGGCATATTTCCGCAGTCGGTCAACGCGCGCAGCTTCGCGATCTTCGGCCAGCTCGACTACGAGATCGTCCCGTCGCTGACCGCCACTTTGGGCGCGCGAATGACCTGGGAGAAAAAGAGCGGCCGGTTCGCGGGCTACAAGGGCGACGACGGTCCCGGCGTGCCGCCGCCGCTCGGCACGCCGGCCGGCTATGACGTCACCGCGAGCCAGAAATGGAAAGCCTTCACCCCGCGGTTCGCGCTGAACTGGAAAGCGACCGACGACGTGCTGCTCTATGCGTCGGCGGCGCGCGGTTACAAGAGCGGGGGGTTCCAGGGCCTTTCGGGCACCGCGGAGGGCGCATCGACCCCCTATGACCCCGAATTCGCCTGGGGTTACGAGGTCGGTGCCAAGACCGAATGGTTCGACCGGCGACTGCGGTTCAATGTCGCTTTGTTCCAGACCGATTATTCGGATCTTCAGGTGTCGCAGCTCGTCCCGCTCTGCTGCGTCGTCGTCAGCAACGCGGCGAAGGCGAAAATCAAGGGCGCCGAGGTCGAAGTGCTCGCGCGCCCGTTCGAAGGCTTCCAACTCGACGGCAGCTACGCCTGGCTCGACGCGAAGTTCACCGAATATTCGATCCCCGGCCAAGCCTATACGGGCAATCGCCTGCCCCGATCGCCGAAGAACAAGTTCAATATCGGCGGGCAATATGAGGCGCCGATCGGCGATTTGTCGGCAAAGCTCCGGGTCGACTACAGCTGGGTCGACGACGCCTTTTTCGAAGCGTCGAACATCCCGCAACAATTGTGGCCGAGCCACGAGAACCTCGACGCGCGCCTGTCGATCGCGGGCCCCGACGAACGGTGGGAGCTTTCACTGTGGGGCAAGAACCTCACCGACGAGCTGGTTCCGACCTATGTCACCTATTTCGGCCCATACCGCCAGATACTGACGCCCTATGCGCCGCCGCGAACCTATGGCGTCACCATGGCATTCAAGATCTGATCCGCGGCGCGGCGGGGAGACCTCCCCCGCCGCCCCCTCCCCGTTCAACGAAAGGATTGATGATGGACCAGCCCGAATTCCGCTACCTCTGCTCCTATCGCGCCGCTTTCACCGAACCGCAGCAGCAGATCGGGACCGCGCATTTCGGCCGCCGCATGATCGCCGCGCTGACCGGCGGCGAAGTCGAGGGGGAACGGCTGCGCGGCCGCGTCATGCCGAGCGGCGGCGACTGGGCGACGATCGACGACAAGGACACGCTGCGCCTCGACGCGCGGATCACCTTCGAAACGCACGACGGGGCGCTGATCTATGTCTCCTATCGCGGCGTGCTGCGGCCGCTGTCGGTGGCGCATCGGCATGCCCGAGGCGGCGGCCCGCAAACGGCGGCCGAGCGCAAGGAAATTTATTTCCGCACGACCCCGATGTTCGAAACCGGCGATGAGCGCTATTCCTGGCTCAACGACATCGTCGCGGTCGGGCTGGGTGCAAGCGTCGGCGGAGCCGTCCGCTACGATGTGTTCGAGCTGCTTTAGCAGGGCTTGGGACCGGGCTTTGGCGAGCTCCCGGTTCAGATCGGCGAATGCTGATGCAATGCCAGTTTCCAGCCATCGGGACGCCGCACATAGGCTGAACTGATAAGCGCGGCATAGGGCTCACCATCGGCACGCGTCACATCCGCGCGGTAGCTGATGATCGCAAAATCGTCGCCACTGTTCAGAAACAGGCGATTTCCCATCCTCAGGTCACGCCAACGGTTGGCGTTGGTGGCGGTTGCCGCCACCTCCTCGCGCGAATGCATGCCGTGCATCTCTCCCGCTTGCGGAAAGGCGAGCAGACACCGGGCATCGACATGGTTCAGGAAATGCTCTTTCCCGTCGAGCCAGAATCCTTGCTCGATGTCGTAAAGCTCCTCTTCGAGTGCCATCGCATTCCCCTTCCAAACGGAAGCTGATCAACCACCTTCCTTCTGCGCGCGCGCCGCCTTGACCCCCGCCAGAAACTGATCTTCATTGACCTTCACCGCCAATCCCTTCTTCGACATGAAAAAGGCGGCGCGCGGCATGGTGATATTGCCTTCGCTGGTCGCCAGCACCGCGCCCTGCGGCGCCATCGCCGTGACCTTGCCGAGCACCGCGGCCCCATCGGCGCTCCGCACTTCGGCGCCCGGCTTCAACACGCCGTCGACCGCCGCCGCATCGGCCTCGGCCTGCTTCAGCACCGCGACGATCTTCGCTTTGGGTGCTTTGAGCGCCGGGCCCTTGGCGCCCTTCACAAAGGCTTTCTTCGGGACCACCAGTCCATTGCCGTCGATCGAAACCGCAACCCTGTCTCCCGACACTTTGGCGATCTGGCCGACTTCTTCGCCATTCTGGTCATAGACTTTGGCGCCGGCGACGAGCGACGCGGCGGGCGCCGCCTCTTGCGCCTGCGCGGCGGGAGCGGCGATCGGGATCGCGCTCGCAAGGCACAGCGCGGCGATAGGGCCGAAGAATTTGGGCATGAAACACTCCTGTCGAACAAGAATGGCCCGTGCCGCATCGCGCCGCGGCACACCAAATGCGATATTGCCCGGCCGTGCAACGGACACGGCGAGCCGACGTTTGCTAGCGGTAGTCGATCGCCAATTTCTCCGCCGCGGCAACGGCAGCGGCGCGCGCGTCGCCGGCCGTGCCGCCGGCCACTTTGGCAAGCGCCACGCCCATCCGGCGCCAGGGTCGCGTGACCGGCTTGCCGAAGATGCGGACATCGACCGAGGTTGCAGCATTCGGTGGCGTCAATGCGTCGGCGAGCCCCGTGATCGCGAAATCGGACGCGTCGCGGTCGGCGAGGAGCACGGCGCTGGCGCTCGCGTCGGGAACCGCGATCGCGCGGATCGGCAGGCCGAGAATCGCGCGCGCGTGGAGGTCGAATTCGGAGAGCGATTGCGAGATCAGCGTCACCATGCCCGTGTCGTGCGGGCGCGGGCTGAGCTCGGAGAAGATCACCGCGTCGCCCTTCACGAAAAATTCGACCCCGAAGATGCCGTGGCCGCCGAGCGCATCGACCACCTTGGTCGCCATATCCTGCGCGCTCGCCAGCGCCGCGTCCGACATCGCCGCGGGCTGCCAGCTTTCGCGATAATCGCCGCGTTCCTGCCGGTGGCCGATCGGCGGGCAGAAGGCGACGCCGTCCTTGTGCCGCACGGTGAGCAGCGTGATTTCGTAATCGAAATCGATGAACGCCTCGGCGATCACGCGCAGCCGGTCGCCGCGCATCCCGGCGGCGGCATAGTCCCACGCCGCATCGACCCCGGCGGCATCCTTCACCATGCTCTGCCCCTTGCCCGACGAGGACATTACGGGTTTGACGACGAGCGGGAAGCCGATGCGCTCGGCCGCAGCCTGCAATTCCTCACGCGTTTCGGCATATTCGAAGGTCGAGGTGGTGAGCTTGAGCTCGCTCGCCGCAAGATCGCGGATCGCGTCGCGGTTCATCGTGAGCTGCGCCGCACGCGCCGAGGGAACGACGTGGAAGCCTTCGGCCTCGACTTCGGCGAGAATCTCGGTGCGGATCGCCTCGACCTCGGGGACGATATGATCGGGCTTGTGCTTTTCGATCGCGGCGCGGAGCGCATCGCCGTCGAGCATCGAAAAAACCTCATACTCGTCGGCGACCTGCATCGCGGGAGCTGCGGCGTAGCTGTCGCACGCGACGACATGGCAACCGAGGCGCTTCGCCGAAATCGCGAATTCGCGGCCGAGTTCGCCCGAGCCGAGGAGAAGGATCTTTGCGGTGGGGGTCATGGGGGCAGCTCCGAATCTGAAGCGCCTCCACAGCCGATATTGCGCCGCCGCGCAATGCACGTTTGTTCAACGAGTCGGGCCGGCCCGGGATTAGAATGGATCGCGACGGACATAGGAGAAAGACGATGAACGCGATTGCCGAGCTGGAACGCACGCTGCCGACCGAGGCACTGTTCGACCGATATCATGTCGGCTGGGAAACGAAGGACGCCGACCTGATCGCGTCGCTGCACTCCGCCGACACCATTTTCCGGCTCCACGACGGATCGCCCCCGGTCGAGGGACGCGAGGCGCTGCGCGAACATTGCGGGCATCTGTTCGCGACCTATGATTTCTCGATGCTGATGGGCAAAAGAATCTTCGGCCGCGATTACTGGACCTTCGACTGGACGATGGTCCTGACGCTCGCGATGCCGGGCGGCACCGCCTTTGTCGCCCACGTCGGCATGCTCGACGTGATCATGGTCAACGCCGAGGGCGAGGTCGCGAGCAAGCATGTCTACCCCGATATCGCGCAGATGGAGTCGGCCTTCGAGCGGGCGGGAATCGTGCGCTAGATGGCGTCAGCGCCATGCTTGCGCGCCGACCCCGGCGGGTGAATAATCGCCGCCATGCCTGACCCGGTGGCGCCTTTCCTCACCAGCTGTTTTCCGGTGGGGACGCGCGCGCTCGCGCCGCATGCCACTCTGGTGACGGCGGTGCTCGCCGGCCGGTCGGGGCCGCTCCGGCTCGAACGCGGCGGCCTTTGGGTCGAGGGCGATTTGCTGCTCGTCCGGCCGGGCATCGTCCACGGCGTCGCGCTCGCGGAGCGCGGCGCCGACGTCCTTTACCTCAATGGGCTGGCCTTTCCCTTTGACGCACCGCTCGCTGTACCGCTCGAAGGCGCATTGGCACGCGTCGCGCGTGAGGCGCTGGACGGCGATGCCTCGGCGGTCGCCGAGTTGCGCGACCGCCTCGCACCGCCCCGCGAGCGGGCATTGCCCCCCGACATGGCGGCGGTGGTTCGCGCGATCCACGGCGACCCGATGTGGCGGATGTCGCAGGACGAGTTGGCGCAGCGGCTCGGCATGGAACGGACGCAGGCGCTGCGCACCTTCCGCCGGTCGACAGGACAGGGTTTTCGCGAGTTCAAGCTGTGGTCGGCGCTGCAACATGCGACGCAGCAGATGGCGGGCGGCGCGCTCGTCCGTACCGCCGCGATGGATGCCGGTTTTGCCGACACCGCGCATCTGTCGCGCGTGTTTCGCCATGTCTTCGGCCTCACGCCAAGCGAGGGGATCGCGGGGCTCGCCGTCGCGCCCATCATCGCGCGCGATCAGGCGCTTCGCACCGCGACGCTTATGTGATAGCCTTCGTCCAACGCTGCGTAACAACCATGAGGTTGATTATGACGGACGATTGGCGAGTGGATGACCTGGCGCTGTGCATCAGCCGGCATGAGCGTTACCCGCCCGAGGTTCGCCCGGGCGCCGTCTTTACGGTGCGCACGGTGTGGACCGACATGCCCGACCTTGTCGGCGGGACGTCCGGCACCGCGCTGAAGTTTCGTGACGTGCCCGACCTCGGCCCGCGCGCCGCCTATTGCGCGCGCCGTTTTCGCAAGATCACGCCGGGCGTGCCCGACGATTTCGATGCCGAAGTGATCGATTTACTCGCCGGCGCGAAGGATATCTGCCGCTGATCGCGGTTTTGCGCGAACGATGCGCTTTGATCGATTTCACCGATAAGTGTGCCCGGAAAATTGGGGTTGAGTGCGCGCGCCGGTCCTTATAGCTGGCGCCCTGCAAATCATTTTGCAGTGCAGCAAACAAAGGAAACACTCTCCCATGGGTATCATCGGAAGCTCGATCAAGCCGTTCAACGCCACCTCGTACCATCAGGGCAAGTTCGTCCCCGTGTCGGACGCCGATGTCGCGGGCAAGTGGGCGGTTTTCTTCTTCTATCCGGCCGACTTCACCTTCGTCTGCCCGACCGAGCTCGAAGACCTTGCCGACCAGTATGAAACGCTGAAAGGCCTTGGCGTCGAAGTCTATGCCGTGTCGACCGACACGCATTTCAGCCACAAGGCCTGGCACGACAGCTCGCCGGCGATCGGCAAGATCAACTATCACATGCTGGGCGACCAGAACCACGTCCTCGCCAACAATTTCGGCGTGCTGCGTGAAGATTCGGGCCTCGCCGACCGCGCAACCTTCGTCGTCGACCCCGACGGAGTGATCCAGGTGATGGAAATCACCAGCGAAGGCGTCGGCCGCAACGCCGAGGAACTCGTTCGCAAGATCAAGGCCGCGGTCTATGTCCGCGCCAACCCCGGCCAGGTCTGCCCGGCGAAGTGGGAAGAGGGCGCCGAAACGCTCGCGCCCTCGATCGAACTCGTCGGCAAGATCTAAGCCGATTTGCGAGGACCGGGCGGGCGGCGCTCGCCCGGTCTTTGCTCAAAAAGAACAAGATTTTTGACGCCGTCCCCCGCGGCGAACCCTTGCTCCTGTCCGAAAGGCTCTCCCCATGCCGATGCTCGACGCCAATACGACCGCCCAGCTCAAAACCTATCTCGGCAACCTCCGCCGCCCGATCGAGCTGGTCGCAAGCCTCGACGCCTCGCCCAAGTCGGCCGAGATGCGCGCGCTGGTCGAGGAAGTCGCGGCGCAGTCGGACCTCGTCACGGCGCGTTTCGATGGCGACGATGCGCGGCGCCCGTCCTTCGCGATCCGCGGCGACGAAGGCCGCGCCGAAGCAGTGTTCGCGGGGCTGCCGATGGGGCATGAATTCACCTCGCTGATCCTCGCGCTACTCCACGTCGGCGGGCACCCGCCGAAAGAAGATGCCGAGCTGCTCGACGCGGTGCGCGCACTTGAGGGCGATTTCGTCTTCGAAACCTTCTTCTCGCTTTCGTGCCAGAATTGCCCCGACGTCGTGCAAGCGCTGAACATCATGGCGGCGCTGGGTCCGAATATCCGCCACACCGCGATCGACGGCGCGCTGTTCCAGGACGAGGTCGAGCGGCGTCAGGTGATGGCGGTGCCCGCCGTCTTCTTGAACGGCGAACCCTTCGGGCAGGGCAGAATGGACCTCGCGCAGATCGTCGCGAAGCTCGACACCGGCGCGGTGGCGCGCGCGGCCGAAAAGATCGCCGCGAAGGAGCCGTTCGACGTGCTCGTCGTCGGCGGCGGCCCCGGCGGCGCCGCGGCGGCGATTTATGCGGCGCGCAAGGGCATCCGCACCGGCATCGTCGCCGAACGCTTCGGCGGGCAGGTGCTCGACACGCTGGGGATCGAGAATTTCGTCTCGGTCCAGCACACCGAGGGCCCGAAGCTCGCGGCGCAACTGGAAGCGCATGTGAAAGATTATGAGGTCGATGTCATGAACGTGCAGGAGGCGGCCGAGCTGATCCCTGGCGGCGCGAACGGCCTGCACGAAGTGAAGCTCAAGAGCGGCGCGAGCGTCAAGGGCAAGACGGTAATCCTGTCGACCGGCGCGCGCTGGCGCCAGATGGGCGTCCCCGGCGAGGCCGAATATCGTAACAAAGGCGTCGCCTATTGTCCGCACTGCGACGGGCCGCTGTTCAAGGGCAAGCGCGTCGCGGTGATCGGCGGCGGCAATTCGGGCGTCGAGGCGGCGATCGACCTTGCGGGGCTCGTCGCGCATGTGACGCTGATCGAGTTCGACAGCCAGCTTCGCGCCGATGCGGTGCTGCAGACCAAGCTGCGCAGCCTGCCCAATGTCACGGTCATCACCTCGGCGCTCACCACCGAAGTGCTCGGCAACGGCGAGAAGGTCGTCGGCCTGCGCTATCGCGACCGCAACAGGGACGAGGAGCATCTCGTCGAGCTTGAAGGCATTTTCGTCCAGATCGGCCTGATCCCGAACACCGAATGGCTCGGCGATGCGGTGGCATTGAGCGACCGCGGCGAGATCGAGGTCGACGCGCGCGGCGCGACGAGCCAGCCCGGCATCTTCGCCGCGGGCGATGTGACGACCGTGCCCTACAAGCAGATCGTCATCGCAATGGGCGAAGGCTCGAAGGCATCGCTCTCGGCCTTCGACCACCTGATCCGCGCGGGCGCCTAGCGTCGTAGAGGGCGAAGCACCTACCTCACTATCTCGTCATCCCGGCGAAGGCCGGGATCTCGACCTCGCCATGCCAAGCGACGGTGAGATCCCGGCCTTCGCCGGGATGACGGATCAGTGTTGGAACCGGCTTTACCTGTCCGGCCAGGCCTCGGTGTCATGGTCGGGGTGCTGGTGGTTGCTCGCCTTGATCGCGCCGACGAGGTCGCTCATTGTCTCTTCGGTCGTCCCCTCCCCCTTGATCGGCAGGCTTTCGAACAGCGATAGCTGGCCTTCGAGGCCGAACTGCACGCGCGGCGGGAATTGCGACGGATCATCGAACGATCCGGTCGTCAGGTTGATGTGCTTGCTGTCGAAATAATCATAGGCAAGCGGCGTCCCGCATGTCCGGCAGAATCCGCGCGCGGCCTTGTCGGAGCTTTTGAACCATGTCGGCGCGCCGCGCGTCCATGTGATCGCATCGCGCGGCACACCGATCAGCGCGATGAAGAAATTGCCCGCCGCCTTCTGGCACATGCGGCAATGGCAGATATGCGACGTGTCGAGCACGGCGGTGACATGATAGCGCACCGTGCCGCACTGGCAGCCGCCCGAGGCCTGGGTTTCGATCCTGTCCATGACCGCAGGCTACCAAAGCCGACGCGCGCTCACAATGGCGCGCGCGGGGAAACGGTGCGCGGCGGCGATGCGCCGCACACCCGCCCGATCAGGCACCGTAACGCTCGATGACCTCGGCGAGCGGCACATGGCCGAGACAGACGCCGCTGCCGACCGCGCTTTCGCCGGTTTCGAGCGCGGTCGCATAGAGGACCGCCGGATCGGCCTCCAATCGCGCGCGCAGCGCCGCCAGCTTCGGCCAACGCACGGGCTCTGCCACCTCGTGGAACTCGAGCCAGCGCGCGATCCCGACGAACAGCGCGTCGGCGAGCGTCGGCCGGTCACCGACCAGATAAGGGCCCTCGCCGACCATTGCTTCGAGCTTGTCGTGGCGTTCGATCACGGCCTCCTTGCCAAATTCGCGCAATGATGCCTGCAGCGCCGGGCGCGGGGGGTCCATTTCGAGCGCGACCCACAGCGGGGTGAAGGCGCCGGTGAAGCCGGTGTTGATGAACGCCATGGTCTGCCGCATCCGGTCGCCCTCGGGCGACAGCGGGTCGGGGCTGATCCGCCGTTCGTCGTCGCGCGCGGCGAGCCAATGCGCGATCGCCATCGTTTCGGTCAGCACCCGGCCCTGATCGGTGATCAGCGCGGGCGTTTCGTGCCGCGCGTTGATGCGGGCATAGGCGGGCTCGCGCATTTCGCCGAGCATGTCGACGCGGCACAGGCGATAAGGTTTGCCCAGCCATTCGAGGGCCGCGACAAGCCCCATGGAACTTCCCAGCGGGAAGCCATAGATAAGGATCGGTTCCAATATATTGCTCCATCGTCTTCTTGAAGGGGGAGCTGCGCAGCGGTTCGAGATATAGTGCGCCGGGAGCCCGCGTAAATTACGCACCTTTTTGTAACCATGGGGACGATGATGAAGGATCTGGTTTCGCGTTGTCCGATCGAGGAAGTGATGCAGTTATTGAGCGGCCGCTGGCCGACGCTGCTGATCTACTATCTCAGCGACGGGACGAAACGGTTCAGCGACTTGCGCCGCGACAATCCCACGATTTCGCACAAGATGCTGACCCTCGAGCTTCGCAAGCTCGAGGATGCGGGGATCGTCCGGCGCACCGAATTCGAAGGCTATCCGCGGCGCGTCGAATATGATCTGACGGTGGACGGCGAGCGGCTCGTCCCGCTGATCGACGCGCTCGGCGACTGGTGGGATTCGGTCGCGCCTGCACCGGCCGTCGCGGAGGCCATCGCCCAATGATCGTCCGCCGGCTGGGAGCGGGCGACATCGCCGCGGTGCGCGCGCTCAACACCGTCTATGCCGCCGCCTTCGAGGATCCCGTGACCTACCGCGCCGACCGGCCCGACGACGCCTGGCTCGCACGCCAGCTCGGCCGCGATGGCGTCATCGTGCTGGTGGCCGAGCACGACGGCATCATCGTCGGTGGCCTTACAGCCTATGATCTTCCCAAGCTCGAGGCGGCGCGCAGCGAAATCTATCTTTACGATCTCGCGGTCGACGAAGCGCACCGCCGCCGCGGCATAGCCACCGCGCTGATCGCCGAACTCCAGCATATCGCCGCCGAGACCGGCGCGTGGGCGGTCTTCGTCCAGGCCGATTATGTCGATCCGCCCGCGATCGCGCTCTACACCAAGCTCGGCACCCGCGAAGAGGTCCTGCATTTCGACCTGCCGCCGCGCCCGCGCGATTGAGAAGAAGAAAGCGGGAACATCGCGCTAGGCCGTCCGCGCCGCCGCTGCTACACCCCGCGCCATGTCCGAGAAGAATCATCTCTATCTGGTCGATGGCTCCAGCTACATCTTCCGCGCCTATCACCGCCTGCCGCCGCTTACGAACCCCAAGGGCGTGCCCGTCGGCGCGGTCTATGGCTATACGACGATGCTGTGGAAGCTCGCGAAGGATCTGCACGACGCCGACGGGCCGACGCACCTCGCGGTCATCCTCGACCATAGCAGCCAGTCGTTCCGCAACGAGATTTACGACCAGTATAAGGCGAACCGTCCCGAGCCGCCCGAGGATCTGCGCCCGCAATTCCCGCTGATCCGCGACGCGACGCGCGCCTTTTCGCTGCCGTGCATCGAGATGGAGGGCTTCGAGGCCGACGACCTGATCGCCTCCTATGCCGAGGCGGCGGTGCGCGAAGGGTGGGACGTCACCATCGTCAGCAGCGACAAGGATCTGATGCAGCTGATCCGCGAGCCCGAGGGCGGCCCGCATGTCGACATGCTCGACACGATGAAGAACGTCCGCATGGGCATGGAAGCGGTGAACGAGAAGTTCGGCGTCACTCCCGATCTTGTCGGCGACGTGCTCGCGCTGATGGGCGACAGCGTCGACAATGTCCCCGGCGTGCGCGGCGTCGGCCCGAAGACCGCGACCAAGCTGATTCAGGAATATGGCAATTTGACCGCCGCGCTCGACGGTGCCGTGGGCATGAAGGCGTCGAAGCTGCGCGACAATCTGATCGAGCATCGCGCCATGGCCGAATTGTCGCGCATCCTCGTCGACCTGAAGCGCGATTGCCCGCTGCCCGACCCGCTCGACGCACTGAAGCTCGGCGCGATCCCGCCGCTGCCGCTCAAAAGCTTCCTCGACGAGCATGGCTTCCGCTCGCTTTCGGCCAAGCTCGACCTCGGTGGCACGCCGGGCGGTCCGCCGACCCTGCCGCGCGCGAGCGCCGCGACGGCGGCGCCCGCCGCGGCCCCCTCGACCCCTACCCTTCCCGCCATGCCGCCGATCGACCGCGCGCTGTACGAAACGGTAACGACGATCGAGGCGCTAGACCGCTGGATCGAGGCAGCGCGCGCCGCGCATGTCGTTGCGATCGATACCGAAACCGCGACGCTCGACAGCGTGACGGGCGATCTCGTCGGGGTCAGCCTGTCGACCGGTCCCGGGCGCGCCTGCTACATCCCGCTCGGCCATGGCGGAACCGACATGTTCGCCGAACGCCCCGAGCAGGTACCGCTCGCCGATGCGATCGGCCGGCTGCATGCGCTTTTTTCCGATGAAGCGGTGCTGAAGGTCGGCCATAACCTGAAATATGACATCGGCGTGCTCGCCCAGCACGGCATCACCGTCGCGCCCTATGACGACACGCTGGTGATGAGCTTCGCGCTCGACGCGGGCAAGCATCAGCACGGGCTCGACGAATTGTCGAAGCTGCATCTCGATCACGTCTGCCTGTCGTTCAAGGACGTGTGCGGGACCGGTAAGTCGCAGATCAGCTTCGCCGAAGTGCCGCTCGACCGCGCAACGCAATATGCGGCTGAGGATGCCGAGGTCGCGTGGCGGCTGTGGAAGCTGCTCAAGCTCCGCCTGCCGGTCGAGGGCGGCACGCGCGTCTATGAAATGGTCGATCGGCCATTGGCCGCCGTCGTCGAGGGCATGGAACGCGCCGGCATCATGGTCGACCGCGACTATCTCGCGCGCCTGTCGGGCGAGTTCGCGAACGACATGCTGCGCATGGAGGGCGAGATTCACGGACTCGCCGGACAGCCCTTTGCGATCGGCAGCCCCAAGCAGCTCGGCGAAATATTGTTCGACAAGATGGGCCTGAAAGGCGGACGCAAGGGCAAGTCGGGCGACTGGTCGACCGACCAGAGCGAGCTCGAACGGCTCGAACGCGACGGCGTGCCGATCGCGCGCAAGATATTGGAGTGGCGCCAGCTTGCGAAGCTCAAGTCGACCTACACCGACGCGCTGCAGCAGCAGATCAACGCGACGACCGGCCGCGTCCACACCAGCTACAGCCTCGTCGGCGCGCAGACCGGGCGCCTGTCGTCGACCGACCCCAACCTCCAGAACATCCCGATCCGCACCGAAACCGGCCGCCAGATCCGCGACGCCTTCATCGCGGCGCCGGGTCATGTGCTGATCGCCGCCGACTATAGCCAGATCGAACTGCGTCTCGCCGCGCATATGGCCGACGTGCCCGAGCTCAAGACCGCCTTTGCGCAGGGGCAGGACATCCACGCCGCGACCGCGATCGAATTGTTCGGAGAGGTGAATCGCGACACGCGCGGCAAGGCGAAGACGGTCAATTTCTCGATCCTCTACGGCATTTCGCGCTGGGGCCTTGCGGGCCGGCTCGAAGTGACGCCCGACGAGGCGCAGGCGCTGATCGCGCGCTATTTCGAGCGTTTCCCAGGCATTTCGGACTATATCACCGACACGCTCGAGAATGCGCGCGCCAAGGGCTATACCGAGACTTTATTCGGGCGCAAAACCTGGTTCCCGCGCATCAAGGCGGCGAACCAGAACGAGCGCGCGGGCAGCGAACGCGCCGCGATCAACGCGCCGATCCAGGGCACGAGCGCCGACCTGATCAAGCGCGCGATGGCGCGGATGCCGAAAGCATTGGCGGACGCCGGGCTTTCCGACGTCAAGATGCTCCTCCAGGTTCACGACGAACTCGTGTTCGAAGCGCCCGAAGACAAGGCCGCGGCGGCGAGCGAGGTCATCCGTGCGGTGATGTCGGGCGCCGCCGAACCGGCGATCAAGCTGTCGGTCCCGCTGGAGGTCGAGGTCGGCACGGGCAAGAGCTGGGGCGAAGCGCATTGATCGCCGCGCTGCTGTTCGTCGCGGCGCTCGCTGCCGAGCCCGCGGCCGTGCCGCCGGAGACCGCCGTCTCAGCGCCGTCACCCATCGCCGACACCGACCTGCGCGAATTCGCCGCAATCGCGGGACGCAAGGTCGCCGGGCGGCCGGTCGAGGGGCCCTATGCGAACGCCGACAAGGTGCTGCTGATCCGCCGCGACGACAAGGGCTATCCGGTCGTGGCGGGGGGCATGGGGTTTCCGGTGCGCCAGTCGCCCCCCGCGCCGCCCGCCGGCACGCTTGCCGTCGTCCGCTTGCATCAGCGGTCCGAAACGGTCGTTCCCGGCCCGACCACCGACGACCTCGCCTTCGTGAAGGCAAACCGGCTGCCGCTGTTCGTGATCGGCGAATGGGCGCGACCCGCGCCGATGTGGGAGGTGGCGTGGGTCGATGATGCGGTCCGTTACCGCACGATCGGCGAGGTCGGCGAAATCGGCCCCTGGCGCGACTGACCGGCGCGAAGGCACGTCGCACCGACCGCGCCACCCTTTCGCCCGCACAACTTTGTCTCTATGACGGATCGATGACATACGACCGGCACTTTTGTGACGGCCGGAACAAAGGGTCCCCATGAGCAAGTTCGAACCCGTCGCCAAGGCGCCGGTCCGCATCCAGCAGAATATCCTCGCGCGCAGTGAGCGCCGCCTTCTCAATTGGCTGTGCGCGCGCCTGCCCGCTTGGGTCACGCCCGACCAGCTGACCACGCTTGGGTTCGCCGGCGCGGTGCTCGTCGCGGCGGGCTATCTGCTCAGCTGGTTCGACAGCGAATGGCTCGGCCTGTCGCTCGCCGGCTATATCGTCAACTGGTTCGGCGATTCGCTCGACGGCAGCCTTGCTCGCTGGCGCGGCATCGAACGCCCCAATTACGGCTATTTCGTCGATCACAGCGTCGACGCGATCGCAACGCTGCTGATGATCAGCGCGATCGGCATGAGCCCCTATATGCGGCTCGACGTCGCCTTGATGGGGGTAATCGGCTATTTCCTGCTCTCGATCCACACCTTCATTTCGGCGAAGATCCTCGGGGAATTCCGCCTGTCCTACATGGCGGGCGGGCCGACCGAGCTGCGGCTGATGCTGATGGCGATGACCATTTCGATGCCGATCATCGGCGGGGCCGACATAAAAGGCACCAATTTCTCCGCCTTCGACCTGTTCGCGATCGTCGTCTCGAGCATCCTCGTCACGCTGTTCATCGTCCAGACCTCGGCAACGGCGCGAATGCTCCGCCGCCGGGGCAACTGAGCTGACGTCGAAGAAGCGGCACCGGCCCGCTCTCCCTCCCGCCCTCCCCAGGTTACTATCGTCGGGGAGGCCGGGAGGGAGAGCGGGCCGGTGCCGCCCACATCATGGACGCGTCCGCGCCTGCGCATAGGTGCCGAGCAGGCGTAGCGACTTGGTCTGGAAATCGAGCTCCTCGAGCGCGCGGTCGATCCGCTCGTCGCCGGGAGCGCCGACGATGTCGGCATAGAATTTGGTCGCCGCGAAACTGTCGCCGGTTTGATAGCTTTCGAGCTTGGTCATGTTGACGCCGTTGGTCGCAAAGCCGCCGAGCGCCTTGTAGAGCGCCGCGGGGATATTCTTCACCTCGAACATGAAGGTCGTCATCAGCGGCCCGGCAATCGCCGCGAAATCGGCGAGCGGTTCGCGCGCGAGCACGACGAAGCGCGTCGTGTTGTGGTCGGCATCCTCCATGCCCGTTCCATGCAGCGTCAGACCATAAAGTTCGGCCGCGTGCGGCGGCGCCAGCGCCGCGAGGCCGACCTCGTCGCTGTCGGCGACCCACGCCGCCGCCCCCGCGGTGTCGCTGTGCGCGACGGGCGCGATATTGTTGGCGCGCAGCCAGTGGCGGCATTGCCCGAGCGCCTGTTCGTGGCTCATCGCGCGCGTCACCGGCCCCAGGTCGCGGCTCATCAGGCCATAACGGATCGGCAGGAAATGCTCGCCGACGATCGACAGGCCCGATTCGGGGAGCAGGAAATGGATGTCGGCGACGCGGCCGTGCAGGCTGTTCTCGATCGGAATGATCGCGCGGTCGACGCGGCCTTCGCGCACGGCGTCGATCGCGTCCTCGAACGCATAGCAGGGCATCGGCAGCGAATTCGGGTCATATTCGCGCGCGGCGAGGTCGCTGTTCGCGCCGGGCGCGCCCTGGAAAGCCAGTCCGCGTCCGGGCTCGGCGAGCGCCACCGCCCGCATTTCGTCGACCAGATGCTGCGCCGAAGCCGAATAGCTGCCCATCGATTGCCTTCCCAGGGTGGAGCCGCGGCGCATAGCCGTCCCGCCCGCCGCGCGCAACCGGACCTTCGGCCTTCGGCTCGTCGGGCGATTTCATCCCCTTGCGCCGCCGTCGCCGCCCCTTTAAGGGAGCCTCAAAATCAAAGATGCGCCCGGCTAGCGGGCGCCAGCTAACGGGGCTGCTAGAGCATGGACGATCGCAACAATACTATTGCCGGCTGGGTGCTGTTCGCCGGCATTTGCGCACTGGGCCTGACGATCGGGTCGCAGATGCTGTTCGCCAACCACGCCCCCGAAAAGCCCGGTTATCCGATCGAAGACGCCGAAGCCGGCGCCGGTGGCGGCGAATCGGCCGTGCCGCTTCCTAACCTGCTCGCCGCTGCCGACCCGGCCAAGGGCGAGGCCGTCTTCGCAAAGTGCGCCGCGTGCCACACGATCAACCAGGGCGGCGCCAATGGCATCGGCCCCAACCTGTGGGGCGCGCTCGGCAAGCCGCACGGCCATGTTCCGGGCTTCGACTATTCGGCGGCGCTGAAGGGCGTGCCGGGTAACTGGGACTTCGCCGGCATGGACGAATGGCTCAAGAGCCCCCGCAAATATGCGCCGGGCACCAAGATGTCGTTCGCGGGGCTCAGCAGCCCCGAAGATCGCGCGAACCTGATCGTCTATTTGAACAGCCAGGGTTCGAACCTGCCGCTGCCCGCCGCCGAAGCCGCACCCGCGGCGGAAGAAGCGGGCGCCGCTCCGGCGGAAGGCGAAGCGACCGCTGCCGCGGCCCCCACGGCCGAGGAAGGCGCCGCTGCTCCGGCTGCGGACGCCGCAGCCCCCGCCCCGTCCGAAGCCAAGAAATAATGCGGCTCGCGCCCGTGCTGCTGGCGGGCGCACTCGCGCTCGCCGGCTGCGGCAAGAGCGAACCCCCTGCCGACGACGCAGCCGCGAGCGGCGAAGCGGCGGTCGAGGTCCCTGCCGTCGCGCCGACCGCAGCGATGGGTGAACAGGTCTTCCGGCGCTGCGTCGCGTGCCACACAGTCGAAAAGGGCGGGGCCAACGGCATCGGCCCCAATCTGCACGGCATCGTCGGCGCCCCCGTCGCGGCGAAGCCCGATTTTTCCTATTCGGGCGCGATGAAGGCGAAGGGCGGCGTCTGGGACGAAGCCGCGCTTGACGCCTATCTGAAGGCGCCGATGAAGGACGTCCCGGGCACGCGCATGGCCTTCGCCGGGGTGATCGACCCCGCAGATCGCAAGGCGCTGATCCTGTTTCTGGAAGAACAGAAATAACCCATCTCCTCCCTGTCGCGCAGCGATGGGGAGGTGGCAGCGCGAAGCGCTGACGGAGGGGTTTTGGCGCGACGTTGCGGCCCCTCCACCATCCGCTTCGCGGGGCGGTCCCCCTCCCCATCGCTTCGCGACAGTGAGGATTTTCCGATCAACGCTCCTCGATGTTCGCGTAGAAATCCGTGATGATCTTCCACGCCTCGTCCGCCGTCTCGACGAACTGGAAGAGGTCGAGGTCGCGCGCGCTGACCACGCCCTCTTCGACCAGCGCGTCGAAATTGACGACGCGCTGCCAGAACTCCTTGCCGAACAGCACGATCGGGATCGGCTTGATCTTGCCCGTCTGGATCAGCGTCAACAATTCGAACATCTCGTCGAACGTGCCAAAGCCGCCGGGAAAGACGCAGACCGCGCGCGCGCGAAGCAGGAAGTGCATCTTCCTGAGCGCGAAATAGTGGAACTGAAAACTGAGCGATGGCGTCACGAAGCGGTTCGGCGCCTGTTCGTGCGGCAGCACGATATTGAGCCCGATCGAATCGCGACCCTCATCGTCGGCGCCGCGGTTCGCGGCTTCCATGATCGACGGCCCGCCGCCCGAGCAGACGACGAAATGGCGGCAGCCCTTGTCGTCGCACGGATATTGGCTGGCCAGCCGCGCGAGCGCGCGCGCCTCGTCATAATATTTGGCTTTCGCCTTCAACCGGCGCGCGATGTTGCGCTGCGCGTCATCGGTCGCCGCAGCTTCGAGCCCGTCGGCCTGCGACGGTTCGGGGATGCGCGCCGAACCATAGACGACGAGCGTCGATTCGATCCCGGCCTCGTCGAGCAGCAATTCGGGCTTGAGCAGTTCGAGTTGAAAGCGGACGGGGCGCAAATCTTCGCGCAGCAGGAAATCCGTGTCCTGAAACGCCAGTTTATAGGCGGGGTGCGCCGTCTGCGGGGTGGTGGTCGCCTGTTCGGCGAACTGCGCGTCGTCCTTGGCTTTGTGAAAACGCGAACGATGGGGTTGTTTATCTTCTGCCATTGGCGGACGGCTAGCCGGTCCGCGTGACTTTGCCAAGACAGACGGGCTTCAGCGGCAGTAGCCGTTGCCGCTCATATCGAAGTGGAAATGATTATAGTGCGCCGCATTGTAATCGGGACCGAGCACGGTGCCGAAACGGCGGCAGCCCGATTTATGGAGCGCGCGGAGGAAGTCTTGCGACGGCTTGTCGCCGTCCCAGCCGCCGTCGAGCATGATGCGGCGTCCGTCGGCGAGGATGAAACCCGACACGTCGATCGCGTTCGAATAGGCGTGCTGCGACAGCCGGCCCGAACGCCCGCCATAGATGTTGCGGCAACTATAGGTGCCAAAGGTCTCGATCTTCACAACCTCGGTGCCGAAAAATTTCCGCGCCGCGGGCTTCACCGCATATTGCGCCCAGGCGGCGAAATTCTTTGCGAGCGGACAGGTCATCGCGCCGAGCCCCGACACCGGTACGCCGACGTCGAGCAGTTTCACCGAATCGATCGAGGTACATCCCCCGCCGTGATCCTGGTTGGGGAGCGGCGTGAAGCGCACGCCGGCCTGCTTGAGGTCGAAGGCGCATTGCTGCGCTTCGGCGCTGGTGAAAGAGGGTGTGCCGACGGGCTGCGGTCGGCTCGGCTTGCTCGCCGACGTCCGTTTCCCGCCGCTGTTCTTCATCGCCTCGGGCGTTCCGAAACAGGCGGAAAGCGCGAGTGCCGCGGTAGCGGCGATCAGGATCCGGGGCTTCAGGAACGTCGGGATCGGCATGGCCGTCAAAATACCGACGAAATGGTTAACAAGCTGTATACCTTTTTCTCCACTCGTCGAAAATTTCGCGCGGTCCGTGCAATTTGTTTGACAGTTGCGTCCCCGACCCTAAACGCGGCGCCGGGCCACGCGGTCCCAACGCCGCGCGAGCTCTCTGCAAGGAGAGACTATGATGAGTGAAGTGACGACGCCACAGGTGCGCCCGACGCGCCCCTATTTTTCTTCCGGACCCTGCGCCAAGCCGCCGGTCTGGTCCCCCGAAAAACTAGCTACCGAATCGCTCGGCCGCTCGCATCGTGCGAAGATCGGCAAGACGCGTCTCCAATATTGCATCGACCTGATGCGCGAGATGCTCCAGCTTCCCGACACGCACCGCATCGGCATCGTTCCAGGCTCCGACACCGGCGCCTTCGAAATGGCGATGTGGACGATGCTCGGCGCCAAACCCGTCACGACGCTCGCATGGGAGAGCTTCGGCGAAGGCTGGGTCACCGATGCTGCGAAGCAGCTCAAGCTCGACCCGACGATCATTCGCGCCGATTACGGCGAGCTTCCCGATCTGACGCAGGTCGACTGGTCGAACGACGTTCTCTTCACCTGGAACGGCACGACCTCGGGCGTCCGCGTCCCGAACGGCGACTGGATCGCTGATGATCGGCAGGGCCTGAGCTTCGCCGACGCGACCAGCGCCGTGTTCGCCTACGACCTGCCGTGGGACAAGATCGACGTCGCGACCTTCAGCTGGCAGAAAGTGCTCGGCGGCGAAGGCGGCCATGGCGTGCTGATCCTCGGTCCCCGCGCGGTCGAACGGCTCGAAACCCACACCCCCGCCTGGCCGCTGCCGAAGGTGTTCCGCCTCATGTCGAAGGGCGCGCTCGCCGAGGGCGTGTTCAAGGGCGAAACGATCAACACCCCGTCGATGCTCGCGGTCGAGGACGCGATCTTCGCGCTCGAATGGGCGAAGTCCTTGGGTGGTCTCGACGGACTGAAAGCGCGCAGCGACGCCAACGCCGCCGCGCTCGACAAGATCGTCGAGGAACGCGAGTGGCTGAGCCACCTCGCCGCCGATCCCGCCAGCCGGTCGAAGACCTCGGTCTGCCTGTCGGTCACCGGTGCCGATGCGGATTTCATCAAGAAATTCGCTGGCCTGCTCGAAAAGGAAGGCGCGGCCTATGACATCGCGGGTTATCGCGATGCACCTCCGGGCCTTCGCATCTGGTGCGGCGCGACCGTTGACACCGCCGATGTGGAAGCCCTCGGCCCGTGGCTCGACTGGGCCTACGCCGAACTTCGCAAATAATTTCCATCGTCATTCCCGCGAAAGCGGGAACCCAGTGCTGTCACCACCTACGCTGGAACTGGGTCCCCGCTTTCGCGGGGATGACGAAGTTGAAGGATCATCAAAATGACCACTCCCAAAGTTCTGATTTCCGACAAAATGGACCCCAAAGCCGAAGCGATCTTCAAGGAACGCGGCATCGATGTCGACGTCATCACCGGCAAGACCAAGGACGAGCTGATCGCGATGATCGGCGATTATGACGGCCTCGCGATCCGCTCGGCCACCAAGGTCACCGCCGACGTCCTCGCCGCCGCGACGAACCTGAAGGTGGTCGGCCGCGCCGGGATCGGCGTCGACAATGTCGACATTCCGGAGGCGTCGAAGAAGGGCGTCATCGTGATGAACACCCCCTTCGGCAACAGCATCACCACCGCCGAACATGCGATCGCGATGATGTTCGCCCTCGCGCGCCAGATTCCCGAAGCCAACACGGGAACGCAGGCGGGCAAATGGCCGAAGAACGACTTCATGGGCGTCGAGCTCACTTCGAAGACGCTCGGCCTGATCGGGTGCGGCAATATCGGCAGCATCGTCGCCGAGCGCGCGCTGGGGCTGCGCATGAAGGTCGTCGCCTTCGACCCCTTCCTGACCCCCGAGCGCGCGATCGAGCTCGGCGTCGAAAAGGCCGATCTCGATACCCTGCTCGCCAAGGCAGATTTCATCACGCTGCACACGCCGCTGACCGACCAGACGCGCAACATCCTGTCGGCCGAGAATATCGCCAAGGCGAAGAAGGGCGTGCGCATCATCAACTGCGCGCGCGGCGGGCTGATCGACGAAGCGGCGCTGAAGGAAGCGCTCGAATCGGGCCATGTCGCGGGCGCCGCGCTCGACGTGTTCCAGACCGAGCCGCCCGCGGCCGACCATCCGCTGTTCGGTACGCCGAACTTCATCTGCACCCCGCACCTTGGCGCCTCGACCGACGAAGCGCAGGTCAATGTCGCGATCCAGGTTGCCGAGCAGATCAGCGATTATCTGCTCACCGGCGGCATCACCAACGCGCTCAACGTCCCCAGCCTCTCGGCCGAGGAAGCGCCGAAGCTGCGCCCCTATATGAGCCTCGCCGAAAAGCTCGGCAGCCTGGTCGGCCAGCTCGCGCACGACAATCTCACCACAATCTCGATCGAGGTTGAGGGCGCCGCCGCCGAACTGAACCTCAAGCCGATCACCGCCGCGGTGCTCACCGGCCTGATGCGCCGTTATTCGGACAGCGTGAACATGGTCAACGCCCCGCACCTCGCCCGCGAACGCGGTCTCGATGTGCGCGAGGTCCGCCACGACCGCGACGGCGACTATCACACGCTCGTCCGCGTCACCGTCGCGACCGAGGCCGGCGACCGCTCGGTCGCGGGCACCTTGTTCAGCAACGGCGACCCGCGCCTCGTCGAAATGTTCGGCATCAAGGTCGAGGCCGACCTCGACGGCCATATGCTCTATATCGTCAACGAGGATGCCCCGGGCTTCATCGGCCGCATCGGCACCGCGCTCGGCGAAGCGGGACTCAACATCGGCACCTTCCATCTCGGCCGCCGCGCCGCGGGCGGTGAAGCCGTGCTGCTGCTCAGCCTCGACTCGCCGATGCCCGAGCCTTTGCTGTGGCAGCTGTGCCAGTTGCCCGGTGTGAAGACGGTGAAGGGTTTGAAGTTTTAAGCCGCCAAGTCCCCCTCCAGCTTGCGGGAGGGGTTAGGGG
>NZ_JNFC01000033.1 GCF_000756385.1 Sphingopyxis sp. LC363 | reverse complement strand
GTTGGGGTGGGGGCCATCGGCCTTGCGCAAGGCCGATAGACCCCACCCCACTACGACTAGGCAGCAAGCTGCCAAGTCTGCGTTGCCCCTCCCCTGAAGGGGAGGGGCTAAATTGCCGCAACGACAGCTCCCCACCCCAAAGCCGCCCAACCGCCGGGGCCATATTCCGTTCGCTATGGCGCCGGCGCCATCGGCTCCTATATTTCGGGCAAGGACGGAGGCGCGGGCATGGCCGGGCAAAGCCAATATCAGCTTTTCGAAACCGCCGCCGGGGTCGCGGCGATCGGCTGGGCGGGTGCGGGCGTCACTGCGCTGCGGCTGCCTGCGCCGACCGCCGCCGAAACCGAGCGCGCGATGTCGCGCCGCCTGCCCGGCGCGATCCGCACCGCACCGCCCGCCGGGATCGCGGCGGTCATCGACGCGGCAATCGGCTATTTTGCGGGCGAGCGCACCGAATTTTTTGCGGTGGCGGTCGATCCGGGCGAGCAGCCGCCCTTTTTCGCACGCGTCTATGACCATGTCCGCACGCTCGGCTGGGGCGAGACGACCACCTATGGCGCGGTCGCGCGGGCACTCGATGCCGGTCCCGAACATGCCCGAGCGGTCGGGCAGGCGATGGCGGCGAATCCGGTGCCGCTGATCATTCCGTGCCACCGCGTGCTGGCGGCAGGCGGCGCGATCGGGGGGTTTTCGGCCCCGGGCGGCGCGCTGTCGAAGGCGCGCATGCTCGCACTCGAAGGCGTGGCGCTTACGCCGGTCCAGCAAGGGTTCGATTTCTAGCGCGCCAGCCATTACCTGTGGCGTAATTGATCGCATTACCTGATACGCTATGCCAGCCTTCGAGAAGCAAGGAGGCCCGCATGACCGAAGCATTGAACGACACCGCCCCATCGGCCCGCTGGACGGTCGAGGGTTTCGAATATTTCTGGTCGCGCGGACGCGACCCGCAGATGGTGGCGCCGGTCGTCTGGCCCGAAGTTGTCGGGCGCTGGCCGCGGGCGGCGGAGCCGGTCGCGGGGCGCGAGGCCTATATTGCAGCCATCGCCAATTTCCTGTCGGCGCTGGACGCATTCGAGGTCGAGGTCACCGACCATGCGGTAAGCGGCGACACAGCTTTTGTGCGATGGGTGATCCGCGGAGACTTTCCGGTCGGCCCCAATGAAATGACGGGCGTCGATCGCCTGATCCTGAAGGACGGCTTTGTGGTCGAAAACCACATTCATTCGGACCATCCGATGTTCGATCGCCTGGCCGAAACGAACGTTTTGGGGTGATCGGCGCCTCGATCAAGCCGCGACGGCTTCCTCGCTGCGGCTGCCGGCGGCTTCGAGCAGGCGCTTTTCGAGGCTCTTCACGCGCGCCGCGCTGTCGATCTTGTCGCCGATGAGGTCGGTGACGTAAAAAGTGTCGACCGCGCGTTCGCCATAGGTCGCGACATGCGCGCTGTGCACCGTGACCTTCGACTGGAACAGCGCATAGGCGAGCTGGTTGAGCAGCGCCGGGCGGTCCTGCGCATTGACCTCGATCACGGTGAAGCGGTTCGACGCCTTATTGTCGACGAAGACGCTGGGAGCGATGCGGAATGCCTCGGCCCGCGTGCGCGGCAGCGCGCGCGCTTCGAGTTTGGGGAGCAGTTTCTGGCGATTGGCGAGCGCATCCTCGATCGCGCGCGTCAGCCGGCCGATCTGGCCCGCCTCGTCGAACGGCCGGCCGAGCGGGTCCTGAACGAGGAAATTGTCGAGCGCGAGCCCGTCGCGCGTCGTGTGGATGCGCGCGTCGATGATGTTGCCGCCGGCGAGGTGGATGCCGCCGGCGATGCGATAGAAGAGGCCGGGGTGGTCGGCGGCGAGCACCATCACCAGCGTCGCCCCGCGATCGTCGTCGGGCACCGCGGCGATATGGAGCGGCGCGTCGCCCGCCTGGCGGATATGGAGCATATTCGCCGCGATCACCTCGACCGGCTCGGCAATCCAGTAGCTTTCCGGGAGCCGCTTCGCGAGCTTTTCGAATGTCCCGGCATCGAAGCCGAATTGGGCGGCCACGGCCTCCTTCTTGCTTTCGATCCGCGCCTCGCGCCCTTTCTGCTTGTGGCCGAGGCGCAGCACTTCTTCGGCGGCGTCGAAGAGTTCGGTCAGCAGCTGGCGCTTCCAGCCGTTCCACACGCCCGGCCCGACCGCGCGAATATCGACGACGGTGAGCACGAGGAGCAGACGCAGGCGTTCGGCGCTTTGCACGATCTGCGCAAAGTCGAGGATCGTCTTGAAATCGGCAAGGTCGCGCTTGAACGCGGTGGCCGACATCAGGAGGTGATAGCGCACGAGCCATGAGACGGTCTCGGTCTCGGCATCGCTCAACCCCAGCCGCGGGCAGACGCGCAGCGCGAGTTCGGCGCCGAGCACGCTATGATCGCCGCCGCGGCCCTTGGCGATGTCGTGCAGCAGCACCGCGACATAGATGACGCGGCGCGAGTGGATCTGGTCCATGATCGCGGTCGACAGCGGATGATCGTCCTTGAGCCGGTTCTGCTCGATGTCGGCGAGGAGGCCGATCGCGCGGATCGTATGCTCGTCGACGGTATAATGGTGATACATGTCGAACTGCATCTGGGCGACGACGCGGCCGAAGTCGGGAACGAAGCGGCCGAACACCCCCGCCTCGTTCATCCAGCGCAGCACCGTTTCGGGATCGCGGGGGCTGGTCAGCACGTCGAGGAACAGCTCGTTGGCGCGGGGGTCGCGGCGCACGCTCTGCGTCTCGATCAGCTTGGCGTCGTGGCGCGCCTGCCGCATCGCCTGCGGATGGATTTCGAGGCCATGCTTGTCGGCGAGCGCGAAAATCTCGACCAGCCGCACCGGGTCCTTCGCGAAGAAATCTTCCGCCGGCAGCGCGAGCCGCCCGCGGTCGAGGACGAAGCCGTGGAGCTTGCCGGGCCGCCGCCGGATCGTCGGCAGGAAGCGCCGCCCGCGCGCCGCCATCTGATCGTCGAGATGCGCGAGGAAAGTGCCGGTGACGTCGCCGACGCTTTTCGCATGGAGGAAATAGAGCTGCATGAAGCGCTCGACCGCGCTCTTGCCGGGGCGGTCGGCGAATTTCATGCGGTTCGCGATTTCGCGCTGGAAATCGAAGGTCAGCCGGTCCTCGGCGCGCGCCGCGAGGATATGGAGGTGGCAGCGCACCGCGAGCAGGAAATTTTCGGCGCGCTCGAACTGGCGCAGCTCGCGCGCCGACATCAGCCCCGCATCGACGAGTTCGGGCACGGTGCGCACGCGGTGGATGAACTTGCCGATCCAGAAAAGCGTGTGGAGATCGCGAAGCCCCCCCTTCCCTTCCTTCACATTGGGTTCGACGACATAGCGCGAATCGCCCATGCGCTTGTGCCGCTCGTCGCGTTCGGCGAGCTTGTCGGCGACGAAGGCTCGCGCATTGCCCGCGACGACCTCGGCATCGAAGCGCGCCGACGCCTGGTCGTAAAGGTCGCGGTCGCCCCAGATGAAGCGCCCTTCGAGCAGCGCGGTGCGGACGGTGAGATCCTCCTTCGCCGCGCGCACCATCTCGTCCAATGAACGCGACGAATGACCGACCTTCAGCCCGAGGTCCCACAGCGTGTAAAGCTGCGCTTCGATCACCTGTTCGGTCCAGCTCGTCTGCTTGAACGGGGTCAAAAAGCCGATGTCGATGTCGCTGTGCGGCGCCATCTCGCCGCGGCCATAGCCGCCGACCGCGATCAGCGTGATGCGCTCGCCCGCCGAGCGGTTCGCCGAGGGATAGAGATAACCGGTAGTGAAATCATGGCTGAGCCGGACGATCTGGTCGATCAGGAACGCCATCGCATTCGCCGCGACGCGCCCCGAAGAGGGGCGTTCGAGCAGCCGGCGCTCGATCTCGGCGCGTCCGGCGTCGAGCGCGCCCTTGAGCAGGTCGACCATCGCGCGGCGGCGCGTGCCCGAATCGCTGCTTTCGGCGGCGATCGCGTCGAGCCGCGCCGCCAGATCGCGGCGATCGATGATCGCGCGGCGCTGGTCGAGATTGTCGAAGAGATTGCTCATGTCTCGTCCGCCAGCAGGCGTTTGAGCGCGTAGAGCGCATCGAGCGCCTCGCGCGGCGCGAGCGCGTCGGGGTCGATCGCGCCGAGCGCTTCGCGCAGCGCGTCCTTCGCCGCTTCGGGCGCAGCGGCGAGCGTCGCGGCGAAGAGCGGCAGGTCGTCGAGCCCGGCGGCGAGCCCGCCGGTCGCTTCGCGTCCCGCTTCGAGCTTCGCGAGCACCGCTTCGGCGCGCTTGACGACGGGCGCGGGGACGCCCGCGAGGCGCGCGACCGCGAGGCCGTAGCTGCGGTCGGCGGGGCCTTCTGCGACCTCATGCAGCAGCACCAGATCGCCCTGCCATTCGCGCGCGCGGACGTGGTGGAGCGACAGCGCATCGAGCGTTTCGGCGAGCCGCGTCAGCTCGTGATAGTGCGTCGCGAAGAGGCAGCGGCATTTGTTGACCTCGTGCACCGCCTCGACCACCGACCAGGCGAGCGCGAGCCCGTCATAGGTCGAAGTGCCGCGCCCGACCTCGTCGAGGATCACGAAGCTGTTCGGGGTCGCCTGTGCGAGGATCGCGGCGGTTTCGACCATCTCGACCATGAAGGTCGAGCGCCCGCGCGCCAGATTGTCGCTCGCGCCGACGCGGCTGAAGAGGCGGTCGACGAGCCCGAGCTTCGCCGATGCCGCGGGGACGAAGCCGCCCGCCTGCGCGAGCACGACGATCAGCGCGTTTTGCCGGAGGAAAGTCGATTTACCGCCCATGTTGGGGCCGGTGACGAGCCAGAGCCGGTCGGCTTCCGACAGCGACACATCGTTGGGGACGAAGCGCTCGCCCGACTTCGCGAGCGCCGCCTCGACCACCGGGTGGCGCCCGCCGCTGACATCGAGGCAAGGCGCGTCGGCAAGGTCGGGGCGGCACCAATTGTGGCTCATCGCATGATCGGCGAGCGCGGCGGCGACGTCAAGGCGCGCGAGCACGTCGCACGATGCGGCAATCGCTTCGCGGCGGCCGATCGCGGCGTCGGTAAGCGTTTCGAGATGCGCGGCCTCGGCAGCGACCGCGTGGACGCCCGCCTGCGTCACCCGGCTCGCGGCCTCATGGAGGTCGGACGAATTGAAGCGCACGACGCCGGCGAGCGTCTGGCGATGGGTGAAGCCCGATTCGGGCGCCATCAGCGCGTCGGCGTGCTTCGCGGGCACCTCGACATGATAGCCGAGCACGCCATTGTGGCGGATCTTGAGGGAGGCGATGCCGGTACGGTCGCGATATTGCGCCTCGAGCGATGCGATCGCCTTGCGCCCGTCGCGCGCGGTTTCGCGCAGCGCGTCGAGCGCATGGTCGTAGCCTTCGGCGACATAGCCGCCCTGCGCCGCGTCGACCGGCGGCGTTTCGATCAATGCGCGCGTCAGCTCGTCGACGAGCGCGCCATGACCGTCGAGCCCGGGAAGCAGCCGCGCGAGCAAAGGCGGCAGATCGGCGCGCCGCGCGAGACGTTCGCGCAGCAACCGCGCGCCGCCGAGCGCGTCGCGCAGCTGCGCGAGATCGCGCGGCCCGCCGCGTCCCGCGACGAGGCGGCCCAAGGCGCGCCCGGCGTCGGGCAACGCGCGCAGCGCCGCGCGCAGCTCGCCGCGCCACAGCGCGTCGCGCGCGAGTGCGTCGACGAGGTCGAGCCGGTCGAGGATCGCCGCCTTGTCGGTCAGCGGGCTCGCCAGATCGTCGGCGAGGAGCCGCGCACCCGCCGCCGTCACCGTCCGGTCGATCGTGCCGAGCAGGCTTCCGTCGCGCGCACCCGCCATCGTCCGGACGAGTTCGAGGCTTTCGCGCGTCGCCGCGTCGATCGCCATCCGCCCCGATGCGAGATGCCGCAGCGGCGGCTGAAGGAAGGTCGGCCCGCCGGTGCCGACATGATCGAGATAGGCGACGAGCGCGCCCATCGCGGCGATCTCGCCGCGCGAAAACTGGCCGAAACCGTCGATCGTCTGGACGCCGAAAAAGGCTTCGAGCCGCTTTTGCGCGCCCGTGCTCGAAAAGTCCGACGCAGGCCGGCGCACGACCTGCCGGGCCGAGGTGATCGGCAGCTCGTCGGCGCTCTCGCTCAGCAGCAGCTCCGACGGCGCGAGCCGTGCAAGCTCGGCGTCGGCCGCCGCCGCGGGCACCGCGACGACCTCGAACCGACCGGTCGAAATATCGGCGGCGGCGATCGCGACCTCGCCCTCGCTGCCGACTTGCGCGAGCGCGGCGAGCCGGTTCGCGCTGCGTCCCTCAAGCAGGCTTTCCTCGGTGAGCGTGCCCGCCGTCACGAAACGCACGATGTCGCGCGCGACGAGCGCCTTCGACCCGCCCCGCGCTTTCGCCTCCGCCGGGGTTTCGACCTGCTCGGCGATCGCGACGCGGTGCCCGGCGCGGATCAGCCGCGCGAGATAGGATTCGGCCGAATGGACGGGGACGCCGCACATCGGCACCGGCGCACCGCCATGCTCGCCGCGCGAGGTCAGCGCGATGTCGAGCGTCGAGGCGGCCGCCTTCGCATCGTCGAAGAACAGCTCGAAGAAATCGCCCATGCGATAGAAAAGCAGGCAATCGCCGGCCTTGTCCTTCAGCGACCAATATTGCGCCATCATCGGCGTCGCGGCGGGCGCGGGGGCGTTGCTGTTCGCGGGTCGGGGAGCGGTGGCGGCCATCGCCCCCTGCTTAGTGATTGGGGGCGGCATGGCAAGGTCGGAGGGGATGCAGGGGACGGATGGCGGGTATGGGTGGAGAGCGGACGTTAAAAATCCTCCCTGTCGCGTAGCGATGGGGAGGGGGACCGCGCCCGCAGGGCGTGGTGGAGGGGCCGTAACGTCGCGCCATTGGCCCCTCCGTCAGCGCTTCGCGCTGCCACCTCCCCACGCCTGCGGCACAGGGAGGATCTTATGACAACTATCGGCCGTCAGCTACCGTCGGGACCAGATCGCCCGCTGCCGCATGATTTGGTCGTGGTGAGACAAGTTCAGGGTAACGAGTAATGAGAGGCGCGGCTTCGCGATCCTCGTCAACGACACCCAACATTGCCGGTTACATTTTCGCGAGGCGGCGCTAGGGGAAATATTCGGGCGCGCATCTTGTGGAAATTTCGAGAGGATACAGAATGGACAGCGGCAGCAAGGTGCAATTTTCCGACCGCGAGGCCCTGCTTTATCACGAATATGGCCGGCCCGGCAAAATCGAGATCGTCGCGTCGAAACCGATGGCGACGCA
Organism: Sphingopyxis sp. LC363; assembly: GCF_000756385.1. GTDB lineage: Bacteria > Pseudomonadota > Alphaproteobacteria > Sphingomonadales > Sphingomonadaceae > Sphingopyxis. The sequence goes on along the minus strand of NZ_JNFC01000033.1, from coordinate 26,157 downwards.
GCGCGACCTCAGCCTCGCCTATTCGCCGGGTGTCGCGGTTCCGGTCAACGCGATCGCCGAAGATCCCGCCAAGGCCTATGACTATACGATCAAGGGCAATCTGGTCGCCGTGATTTCGAACGGCACCGCGATCCTCGGGCTCGGCAATCTCGGCGCGCTGGCATCGAAGCCGGTGATGGAAGGCAAGGCGGTGCTGTTCAAGCGTTTCGCCGACGTCGATTCGATCGACCTCGAAGTCGATACCGAAGATCCGCAGCGTTTCATCGAAGCGGTCGAACTGCTCGCGCCGAGCTTTGGCGGCATCAACCTCGAAGACATCGCCGCCCCCAATTGTTTCATCATCGAAGCCGCGCTGAAGGAACGCATGAACATCCCGGTGTTCCATGACGACCAGCATGGCACCGCGATCATCACCGCCGCCGGGCTGATCAACGCCTGTTACCTGACCGGGCGCGAGCTGGGGGCGGTGAAGGTCGTCGTCAACGGCGCGGGCGCCGCCGCGATCGCGTGCACCGAACTGATCAAGGCGATGGGCGTCAAACATGAAAATGTGATCATGTGCGACCGCAAGGGCACGATCTATCAGGGCCGCACCGACGGCATGGACCAGTGGAAGTCGGCGCATGCTGTGCCGACCGAAGCACGCGACCTGACCGAAGCGCTGGTGGGCGCCGACGTGTTCCTGGGGCTTTCGGCCGCAGGCGCGCTCAAGCCCGAGATGGTGAAGGACATGGCGCCGGCGCCGATCATCTTTGCGATGGCGAACCCCGATCCCGAAATCTCGCCGCCCGATGCGCGCGCGGCAAGGCCCGACGCGATCATCGCGACGGGGCGCTCGGATTATCCGAATCAGGTCAACAACGTCCTCTGTTTCCCCTTCATCTTCCGCGGCGCGCTCGACGTTCATGCGACCGCGATCAACGAGGAGATGAAGATCGCCGCGGCTTATGCGATCGCCGACCTTGCGCGGCAGCAGGTGCCCGAAGAGGTCGCGGCGGCCTATGGCGGTCGCGCGTCGAGCTTCGGCCCCGAATATATCATCCCCTCGCCCTTCGACCCGCGTTTGATGGAAATCGTTCCCGCCGCGGTCGCCAAGGCGGCGATGGATACCGGCGTCGCGCAGCGGCCGATCGCGAATCTCGACGATTATCGCACCCGGCTGCGCGCCCGGCTCAATCCGACGACGTCGGTCCTCACGCTCGCCTATGAAGCCGCGCGCAACAATCCCAAGCGCGTCGTCTTTGCCGAAGGCGAAGAGGAAGTCGTGCTGCGCGCCGCGATCCAGTTCCGCGACGGCGGTTACGGCATTCCAGTGCTGGTCGGGCGCGAGGGGCTGCACGACAAATTGCGCGCGATGGGCGTCGCCGACGCCGAAAGCTTCGAGGTCCACAACAGCGTCAATTCGCCGCATGTGCCGCAAATGGTCGACATGCTCTACGAGCGGCTGCAGCGGCGCGGCTACCTCCGCCGCGACGTCGAGCGCATGGTCAACCGCGACCGCAATATCTTCGGCTCGCTGCTGCTCAAAATGGGGCTGGGCGACGCGATGATCACCGGCACGACACGCACTTACTCGCAGTCGATGCGCGAAATCCGGCGCGTGATCGACCATGCCGAGGGCAAGACGCCGTTCGGCATCCACGTCCTGGTCGACCAGCATCACACCATCTTCATGGCCGACACCACGGTCAACGAGCGGCCGACGGCCGAGATGCTCGCCGACATCGCCGAACGCACCGCGCAAGTCGCGCGGCGCATGGGGCACGAGCCGCGCGTCGCTTTCCTGTCCTATTCGACCTTCGGCAATCCCGAGGGGAGCTGGCTCGAGAGCATCCGCGAGGCGGTGGCGATCCTCGACCGGCGGAAACCGGCTTTCGAATATGAAGGCGAGATGGCGCCCGACGTCGCATTGAACGCGAAGGTGATGAAAAATTATCCCTTCTGCCGCCTGTCGGGCCCGGCGAATGTGCTGATCATGCCGGGGCTGCAGTCGGCGAATCTGTCGGCGAAGCTGCTGCGCGAACTCGGCGGCGGCGCTGTGATCGGTCCGATGCTCGTGGGCATGGAACATCCGGTGCAGGTCGCGACGATGGCGTCGACCGCGTCGGACCTCGTGACGCTCGCCGTGCTCGCGGCGGGCGGGATTGCGCAATAATTTGGCAGTTGTAGATTCTCCCTGTGCCGCAGGCATGGGGAGGCGGCAGCGGCGAAGCCGCTGACGGAGGGGCCAATAGCGCGATGTTGCCGCCCCTCCACCACCGCTTCGCGGTGGCCCCCCTCCCCACGGCTTCGCCGCAGGGAGGATTCTGGGCTTTACCGCCCGCCGGGCGCGCCCGCACCCGGCGCGCCGACCGCGCCGATATTGCCGAAGATGTCTTCGAAGAAGCTGCGTTCGCGGCCCAGCGTCGGGGTTTTGTCGCCTTCGGGGCTGATCTTGCTGACCAGCTCGAGCCCGGTGCGATCGACCGCGGCGACATTACCCGCCTCGTCAAAACGGACGCGCAGCACCTGCTGGTCGATCGGGCGCGGCCTTGCGAAGGCGAGCTGACGCGTTTCGCGCGAGACATAATAATATTCGTTCGTGCCGAACTGGCCGACGAAGGTCGGACGGCCGAGCGTCTTTTCGACCGACTCGCGGTTGTCGACGCCGGGGGTGATCGCCTGGGTCAGCGCCGGATCGGCGACATAGCCCTGCCGCCCCTTGAGCTGCGCGCAGCCGCCAACGGTCAGCGCGAGCGCCAGCCCGGCGACGATCAGACGCGCGGGACGGACGGGAAGCTTCGGGTCATGGGTCGGCATCAACATATCTCCGTTGCGCCGCTCGTGTCGGGCGCTGGCAATCGCGCCTCTTAACCGCAAGCGGTCGGCGCGCACAAGCGGCTTATGCCGCGGCAAAGCTTGCGCCAAGCTGACTCAGGCCCCTTTTCTGCCGACATGATTCGGCCTAAGCGTTGCGCCATGTTTTCTTCGCTCCGCAAACTCTTCAAATCCGAACCCGATCCGCGCGAGGCGCGGCGCCCGCTGTGGAACGCCGTCGTCGCCACCGCGCGCGCGCCGCACTGGTATGCGCAAGGAGGCGTTCCCGACACGCTCGACGGCCGCTTCGACATGATCAATCTGGTGCTCGCACTCGTCCTCCACCGGATCGACGAAGATCCCGGGCAGGGGCTCGCCGGCGTCCAGCTTACCGAATTGTTCGTGAACGACATGGACGGGCAGATGCGCCAGATCGGGTTCGGCGACATGGTCGTCGGCAAGCAGGTCGGGCGAATGATGAGCGCGCTCGGCGGGCGGCTTGGCGCCTATCGCGCGGCCGACGGCTCGGCCGAATTGCGCGAGGCGCTGGTCCGCAACCTGTGGCGCGGCAACGCCCCCCCCGAAGCGGGACTGGCGCATGTGGTGGCCGAGGTCGCGGCGCTCCGCGCGGCGCTCGCGGCGACGCCGGTGTCCGAGCTGGTCGTCGCCGACCGGCTGGGCGGAGCACGCGCGTGACCGCGCCCGAATTCTCGCTTATCGTGACGCTTGCCGATGCCGCGCACGGCCGCGCCATTTCGGTCGAAGCCGACGCCGGCGCGCGCGCGGCGATCGCCCGGCGGCTCGGCCTCGTCGCGCTCGATCGCTTTGGCCTCACCGCCGACGTCCGTGCGATCGCGGGCGGGATCGCCGCCAAGGGTGAGGTGAACGCCGACGTCGTGCAGGCGTGCGCCGCGACCGACCTGCCCGTCTCCGCAACGATCGCCGAGCCGTTCGACCTGCGCTTCCTGCGCGACGTCGATGCCCCGGCAAGCGAGGAGGAAGAGATCGAGATCGGCAGCGAAGATCTCGACCTGCTGCCGCTCGAGGGCGACCGGATCGATTTGGGCGAAGCGGCGGTGCAGACGCTGTCGCTCGCGCTCGATCCCTTTCCGCGCCACCCCGACGCCGACCGTATCCTCGCCGAAAAGGGCGTGCTCAGCGAAGAGGCCGCGGGGCCGTTCGCCGCGCTGGCGAAGCTGCGCGGCAAGCCCGGCGCCTAGAGCCTGCTAGCGGCTTTCGTCGGGCGCGGTTTTCGCTTCTTCCTCGACCAGATCGGCGACCGCGGCGTCGAGCCCCGGCTCATCCTTGGTGGCGGGCGTTTCTTCCTTGGGCGTTTCGGCCGCCTTTTCGCCACGCGTCGGGGGCAGCGCGCCGCCGAGCGCATTGGCAAGGCCGAGCAATTGCTCGCCGATCACCTTGTCGACCGCGGGCGCGATGTCGGCGACCTTGAAGCGCATATAGCCGCCGACGACATAGTCGAAGCGCAGCGCGCTGCCCGTCGGGGTTTCCTTGATCTGGATCGTCAGCGTGGCGTCGAGCGCCTCACCCTGCAACGGCCCGAACGCGCCCGACAGGCGGAGCAGCTCGTTCGGCTTCGAGAAGAGGACGCGCGCATGCTGGACGCTGCCGACGCCCGATCCCGCGTCGGGTAATTTTTCGCAGAAGCAGCCGCCGGCCTGCGAATCGAGCCAGAAATTGGCGGCATCGCCCGACCAGCTATGCTCCTTCGACCACCAGCTTTGCGGCATGCGGAGCATTTTCCACACATCGGCGGGGGGCGCGGCGACCTGTGCGGTGTGCGCGACGGTAAAGCCGATCTCGCCCTGATCGATGACCTTGGCGTGCGCGGGCGCAAGGGCGAGCGCACCGACCACCGCCGCGCTCGCAAAATATCTGTAAAATGCCATCAGCCCGTTCCCCCTTGGCGCCTCAATAACCGGCGCAGGGGAAAGTTGCTAGCCAGCCGTCGCGAGGATCGTTTCGATCGCGTCGTTGACTTGGTCAATCGGCGCCATGCCGTCGACGTGGGTGACGATGCCGCGCGTTTCGTAGATCGGCAGGATCGGCGCGGTCTTGGCGCGATATTCGGCCATCCGCGTGCGCACCGTTTCCTCATTGTCGTCGGGACGGCGCTTGAATTCGTCCGACCCGCAAACGTCGCAAACATTCTCCACCTTGGGGAGCTTGTAACGATCGTGATAGCCCGCGCCGCACTTCGCGCAGCTGAAGCGGCCGGTGATGCGGTCGACGAGCGCGTCTTCCTCGACCCGCAGCTCGATCACATGGTCGAGCTTGCGGCCGCGGTCCGAGAGGATCGTGTCGAGCGCGGCGGCCTGCGCCGCGGTGCGCGGATAGCCGTCGAAGATCACCGAGACGTCGGGGCCGAGCGCGTCGAGCCGCTCGCCGATGAGGCCCGAGACGATAGCGTCGGAGACGAGCTCGCCCGCGTCCATCACCGCCTTGGCCTGGAGGCCGATCGGCGTTCCCGCCTTGACCGCGGCGCGCAGCATGTCGCCCGTCGAGAGCTGGACCATGCCATGCTCGTCCTCGAGCCGCGAAGCCTGCGTACCCTTACCCGCTCCCGGCGGACCAAGCAGAATGATATTCAGCGTCATGGGGACCCCTGTTTGCCCTACCGTGTCGCGAGTGCCGTAGCGGGCGCCTTAGCGCCGCGCAACGCCGCCTTTCAATTTGGCCTTCTTGATCAGGTCGCCATATTGATGCGCGAGCATGTGGCTCTGGATCTGGCTGATCGTATCGATCGTGACGTTCACGATGATCAGCAGGCTGGTGCCGCCGAGCTGGAAGGGGAGGCCCGATCCGGCGATGAAATATTCGGGGATCAGACAGATCGCCGCCAGATAGGCCGCACCGAGCACGGTGATGCGCGTCAGCACGAAGTCGAGATAGGTCGCGGTATTCTTGCCCGGGCGGATGCCGGGGATGAAGCCGTTCTGGCGCTTCAGATTGTCGGCGGTTTCCTCGGGATTGAAGACGACCGCGACGTAGAAGAAGCAGAAGAAGATGATGCCCGCGGCATAGAGCGCCATATAGAGCGGCTGGCCGTGCGCGAGATATTGGTTGAGCGTGATCAGGAAATCGCCGGTCGCGGTGTCGCCCTGGACATTCTGGCCCATCATCTGCGTCACCGTCAGCGGCATCAGCAGCAGCGACGAGGCGAAGATCGGCGGGATGACACCGGCGGTATTGACCTTGAGCGGCAAGTGGCTGCGGTCGGCCTGCATCACGCCGCGCTGGGTCGCGCGCTTCGGATATTGGACCAGCACGCGGCGCTGCGCACGTTCCATGAAGCTGATGAAGGCGATGATCACGATCGCGCCGCCGATCACGGCGAAAATCGTGCCGCCGCCCATCGAGCCTTCGCGGACCTGCGTGAACATCTGCGCGAAACTGCGCGGCAGCTGGGCGAGAATGCCCGCCATGATGATCAGCGAGACGCCATTGCCGATGCCGCGGCTCGTGATCTGTTCGCCGAGCCACATCAGGAAGAGCGTGCCGCCGACGATCGAGATGACGGCGCCGATGCGGAACATCATACCGGGATCGACGACCGCGGCGATGCCCTGCGATGCGCCGAGCGTTTCGAGCCCGACGGCGATGAAATAGCCCTGGATCGCGGTCAGCGCGACGGTGCCGTAGCGCGTATATTGGTTGAGCTTCTTGCGCCCGCTCTCGCCCTCTTTCTTGAGCGCGGCGAGGCTCGGCGACAGCGCGGCCGCGAGCTGCACGACGATCGAGGCGGTGATATAGGGCATGACGCCGAGCGCGATGATGCTCATGCGCTCGAGGCTGCCGCCCGAGAAGGTGTTGAAGATGTCGAGAACGCCGCCCGAGGCCGCCTGCGAATAGAGGTTCGACAGCGCGACCGGATCGACGCCGGGAAGCGGCACGAACGACAGGAAGCGGAAGACGATCAGCGCGCCGATCGTGAACCAGATGCGGTTCTTGAGCTCGGTCGCCTGACCGAACTTCGAGAAGTTGAGGTTGGATGCAAGCTGGTCGGCGCGAGAGGCCATGGGTGTTTTCCTCGGATAGTCCGGACCGCGCCCCCCGCGACCCGGCGCCTATGTGCGTTCGGCGGTCGCGAAGCGCAAGGGGAAAGGCCTATTTAGCGGTGAGCCGACGCTCCGATCCCGCTTTCAATATCCGTTCGCATCGAGCGAAGTCGAGATGCTCCTCGAACTTGCGCTGTCCCGAGGGGTGTCTCGACTTCGCTCGACACGAACGGGAAGTAGATCTGGTCAAATGACGAAGGACGGCTCCCGAGGAGCCGCCCTCGCCAAAGTCATTCAGCCTTGGCTTCTTCGGCCGGAGCTGCGGGCAGCTCGACCTTGCCGCCGGCCTTTTCGACCGCTTCGATCGCGCCCTTCGACGCGCCGGCGACCGCGAAGCTGACCTTCGCGGTCAGTTCGCCCTTGGCGAGGAGGCGGACGCCGTCCTTGCCGCCGCGCGCGACGCCAGCGGCCTTGAGCGCGGCGTGATCGACGGTCTTCTTGGCGTCGAGCTTCTTTTCGTCGATCAGCTTCTGGATCTGGCCCAGATTCACGATCGCGAAGTCCTTCGCGAAGATGTTGTTGAAACCGCGCTTCGGGATGCGCATGTGGAGCGGCATCTGGCCGCCCTCGAAGCCGTTGATCGCGACGCCGCTGCGCGCCTTCTGGCCCTTCTGGCCGCGGCCGGCGGTCTTGCCCTTGCCCGAGCCGATGCCGCGTCCGACGCGCATGCGGCCCTTGCGGGCGCCGTTGTTGTCACGAAGTTCGTTAAGCTTGATAGTCATGTTGCACTCGCTTTCGCTGTGTTCGCGCTATGGACCGAAACGCTTCAGTCCGGTTCGATTTCACTCGACGGCTGAAAGCCGGGATAGGGCCCGGCCTTTTCCATCACGATGGCCTGGGCGACATAGCCGCGGCCATCGACACTGGTGATCGAGGGGCTGCCGTGAAGCTGCCATCCCCGGTTGAGCAGTCCCTCGACCCGCGCGCAAAAGGCGCTGTCGTCGGGACCGGTCAACAGGCGATAGAGTTTCACCGGCTTCAGCCCTCGACGACTTCCACCATGTGCGGAAGCTTGCGGATCATGCCGCGCACTTCCGGGGTGTCGACCAGTTCGACCTCGCGGTGCATCTTGCCCAGGCCGAGGCCGGTCAGAATCGCACGCTGGCTCTTGGGACGACGGATCGGCGAACCGATCTGGCGGATCTTGATCTTCTTGTCGGCCATGGTCTTACTCCGTCACCGCCGCGGCTTCCGCCTCGGCTGCGCGGTCGGACGCGCCGCCACGCTTGATCAGGTCCGAAACCTTCTTGCCGCGACGCTGCGCGACCGACTTCGGGCTGGTCTGTTCGCCGAGCGCCTCGAAGGTCGCGCGGATCATGTTATAGGGGTTCGAGGTGCCGACCGACTTGGTCACCACATCGGCGACGCCCAGCGATTCGAACACGGCGCGCATCGGGCCACCGGCGATGATGCCGGTACCGGCGGGCGCCGAACGCAGCGTCACATTGCCCGCGCCGAACACACCGCGGCCATCGTGGTGGAGCGTGCGGCCGTCGCGCAGCGGAACGCGGATCATCGCCTTCTTCGCGGCAGCGGTCGCTTTCGAAATGGCTTCGGGCACTTCGCGCGCCTTGCCATGACCGAAACCGGCGCGGCCCTTGCCGTCGCCGACGACGACGAGCGCGGCGAAACCGAAGCGCTTGCCGCCCTTCACGGTCTTCGAAACGCGGTTGATGTGGACGAGCTTTTCAATCAGCTCTTCGCCGCCATCCTCGTCGCGCGGGCGGCGGTCGTCGCGGCGGCCACGGCCACCGTCACGTCCACCACGACCGCCATCGCGGCCGCCGCCACGGCCGCGGCGCGGAGCCTGGCCTTCGGTCGGGGCTGCTTCGGGAGCGCCTTCGGCGTTCTGAATTTCGTCTGCCATGATTAGAACTCCAATCCGCCTTCGCGAGCCGCGTCGGCCAGCGCCTTGATGCGCCCGTGGAACAGGAAGCCGCCACGGTCGAACACGACCTGCGTCACGCCCGCCTTCTTGGCGGCAGCGGCGAGGCGCTTGCCGACGTCGGCAGCCGCCGCGGTGGTCGCGCCGGTCTTGCCGCGGACATCCTTGTCGAGCGTCGAGGCCGAAGCCAGCGTCTGCCCGGCAGCGTCATCGATGAGCTGCGCATAGATGTGACGGCCCGAACGGTGCACCGACAGGCGGGCACGGCCAGCGGCGCGCTGACGGAGGGCGGTACGAACGCGCTGACGGCGTTTCTGGAAAGGGGTAAGATGTGCCATGGCTTACTTCTTCTTGCCTTCTTTGCGGAAGATGTACTCGCCGCGATATTTGATGCCCTTGCCCTTATAGGGTTCGGGCTTGCGCCAACGGCGGATTTCCGCCGCGACCTGGCCGACCTTCTGCTTGTCGATACCGTTGATCTCGATCGTCGTATTGTCCGGCGTCTTGATCTCGATACCCTCGGGCACCGCGAAATCGACATCGTGGCTGTAGCCGAGCTGCAGCTTCAGATTCTTGCCCTGTGCGTTGGCACGATAGCCGACACCGGTGATTTCGAGCACCTTGGTGAAGCCTTCGGTCACGCCCGTGATCAGGTTCTGGACCAGCGTGCGCTGCATGCCCCAGAAGGCGCGGGCTTCGCGGGTGTCGTTCGCGGGCTGCACCGAGATGCTGCCTTCGCCGACTTCATATTTGATGAGGTCGGACAGCGGCATCGCGAGCGTGCCCTTCGGACCCTTGACCGACAGCTGACCGCCGTCGATCGCGGCGGTGACGCCGCCGGGGATCGCTACTGCCTTTTTACCAATGCGCGACATCAGAACACCTCCGCCAGCACTTCGCCGCCGACATTATGCTCGCGGGCTTCGGCGTCCGAGAGAACGCCGCGCGGGGTCGACACGATGGTGATGCCAAGGCCGTTGCGCACGATCGGCAGCTCTTTCGAGCCCGAATAGATGCGGCGGCCCGGCTTCGAGACGCGGGCCACGTGGCGGATCGCCGGCTGGCCTTCGAAATATTTGAGCTCGATGCGGATGCCCTTGTGCTGGCCCTTGGCACCCAGTGCTTCTTCGCTGTAACCGCGGATATAGCCTTCGCGCTGGAGAACATCGAGAACGCGGACGCGCAGGGTCGAGGCGGGAGTCAGGACGCTGTCCTTCTTCGCCTGCTGGCCGTTGCGGATGCGGGTGAGCATATCACCCAGGGGATCGGTCATTGCCATCTTGTCAGTCCCTTACCAGCTCGACTTCACAACACCGGGGATCAGGCCCTTGTTGGCCAGATCGCGGAGCTGGATACGGCACAGCCGGAATTTGCGATAATAGGCGCGCGGGCGGCCCGTCAGCTCGCACCGGTTGCGGATGCGGGTCGGGTTACCATTGCGCGGGATTTCCGCCATCTTGAGGCGCGCGATCAGACGCTCGCCATCGTCGAGCGACGTGTCCGCCGCAATCGCCTTCAGCTTCGCGTAACGGCCGGCATATTTCTTCACCAGCTGCTTGCGACGCTCGTTCTTGTTTACCGAACTCAGTTTCGCCATGACTTAAGTTCTCTTTCCTTCTTGAAAGAGCCTGCCTGGTCCCGAAGGATCAGGCGGCTTCCTTTTCCTGCGCTTCGATCGGGAAGGGGAAGCCGAACAGCTTGAGCAGTTCGCGGGCTTCTTCGTCCGTACGGGCGGTGGTGGTGACGATCACGTCCATGCCGCGCACCTGGTCGATGCGGTCATAGTTGATCTCGGGGAAGATGATCTGCTCTTTCAGGCCCATGGCATAGTTGCCACGGCCGTCGAAGCTGGTCGCCGACACGCCGCGGAAGTCGCGGATGCGCGGCATGGCGATCGTGATCAGGCGATCGAGGAATTCATACATGCGTTCGCGGCGCAGGGTGACCTTGCAGCCGATCGGCATGCCTTCGCGCAGCTTGAACTGCGCGATCGACTTCTTCGCCTTGGTCACGACGGGCTTCTGGCCGGCGATGAGTTCCATCTCGGCAGCGGCCGCTTCGACCTTCTTCTTGTCCTGCGTGGCTTCGCCGACGCCCATGTTGAGCGTGATCTTTTCGATCTTCGGCACTTCCATCGCATTCTTGTAACCGAACTTCTCGGTCATCGCCTTGACGATCACATCGTCGTAGCGCTTGCGCATGCGCGGGGTGTAATTGTCAGCCATTGATCGTCTCCCCGGACTTCACGGCCACGCGGACCTTCTTGCCGTCCTTGGTTTCAAAACGAACGCGCGTCGGCTTGCCGGTCTTGGGATCGGCGAGCGCAACCTTGCTTGCGAACAGCGGCGCTTCCTTGCGCTCGAGACCGCCCTGCGGGTTGGTCTGGCTCGGCTTGCGGTGGCGCGTGATGACGTTGACGCCCGCGACGACGACCTTGCCGTCCTTCGGCAGGCTCTGCGTCACTTCGCCGGTCTTGCCCTTGTCCTTGCCGGACAGGATGACGACCGTGTCGCCCTTCTTGATCTTGTTCGCCATGGTCAGAGCACCTCCGGCGCCAGGCTGATGATCTTCATATAGCCGCGGCCGCGCAGTTCGCGGACGACGGGGCCGAAGATACGCGTGCCGATCGGCTCTTCATTCTTGTTGACGAGCACGGCGGCGTTGCTGTCGAAACGGATCACCGAGCCATCGGCGCGGCGCACATCCTTCGCGGTGCGGACGATGACGGCGCGATGCACGTCGCCCTTCTTCACCTTGCCGCGCGGCTGCGCTTCCTTGATCGACACGACGATCACGTCGCCGACGCCGGCGGTGCGACGCTTCGAGCCGCCGAGCACCTTGATGCACTGGACGCGCTTCGCGCCGCTGTTGTCGGCGACTTCCAATTGTGACTGCATCTGAATCATCGATGCACTTCCTTCTTCCTTGGCCTACCGGGATGCCCCGGCGGTTCCGTGAAACTCTTTAGCCTTCGGCCGCGGCGGGAGCAGCCGGAGCGGCGCCCTTGGGCTTGCTGTGGGTGTCGACCTTGTCGAGCACTTTCCAGGTCTTCAGCTTCGAAATCGGCTTCGTTTCCTCGATGCGGACGGTTTCGCCAGCCTTGATGGCGTTGTCTTCATCGTGGGCGTGATACTTTTTCGAGCGGCGGATGATCTTGCCGTACAGAGGGTGCTTCACCTTCCGTTCGACCTTCACCACGACGGTCTTGTCGCCCTTGTCGGACACCACCGTGCCGGTCAGAATGCGCTTCGGCATCGATAGTCTCCTTACTTCGCGGCCGAGCGCGCGCGCTCGGTCTGCTGCGTCTTGATGCGGGCGATCGAGCGCCGCACTTCCTTGACGCGCGAGGCCTTTTCAAGCTGGCCGGTGGCCGCCTGGAAGCGGAGGTTGAACGCCTCGCGCTTCAGTTCGCCAAGCTGTTCGGCGAGCTGGTCGTCGGTCTTGGCCTTGAAATCTTCGGTCTTGGCCATGTCCTTAACCCTCCAGGTGCGAGGTGTCGCCGAGGCGGGCGATCACCTTCGTCTTGATCGGCAGCTTCATCGCGGCGCGTTCGAACGCCAGCGCGGCCACGGGGCCGGGAACGCCGTCGAGTTCGAACAGGATGCGGCCCGGCTTCACGCGCGCGGCCCAGAATTCCGGCGAACCCTTGCCCTTACCCATACGGACTTCGGCAGGCTTCGACGACACAGGGACGTCGGGGAAGATGCGGATCCACAAACGGCCCTGACGCTTGATCGCGCGGCTGATCGCGCGGCGAGCCGCCTCGATCTGGCGCGCGGTGATGCGCTCGGGTTCCATCGCCTTCAGCCCGTAGGAGCCGAAGTTCAGGCTGGTACCGCCCTTGGCATTGCCATGGATGCGGCCCTTGAAGGCCTTGCGGAACTTGGTTTTTTTCGGTTGCAGCATGTCAGCAGTCCTTAGCGGCGATCTTCACGGGCCGGACGGACACCGGTCGTCTGCGCATCGAGCATCAGACGGTCGGTCGCCATCGGGTCGTGACCAAGGATCTCGCCCTTGAAAATCCAGACCTTGATGCCGCAGACACCGTAAGCGGTGTGCGCTTCGGCCTCGGCATAGTCGACATTGGCGCGCAGCGTGTGCAGCGGCACCCGGCCTTCGCGATACCATTCGGTGCGCGCGATTTCCGCGCCGCCGAGACGGCCGGCGCAGTTGATGCGGATGCCCTCGGCGCCGAGACGCATCGCCGACTGAACGGCGCGCTTCATGGCGCGGCGGAACGCGACGCGGCGTTCGAGCTGGTCGGCAATGCCCTGGCCGACGAGCTTGGCGTCGACTTCGGGCTTGCGGATTTCGACGATGTTCAGCGACACGTCGCTGCCCGTCATCTCACCCAGCTTCTTGCGCAGCTTTTCGATGTCCGCGCCCTTCTTGCCGATGATGACGCCCGGGCGGGCGGCATAGATCGACACGCGGCACAGCTTCGCCGGACGCTCGATCACGACCTTCGAGATCGCGGCCTGCGGCAGGTGCTTGAACACGAACTTGCGGATCTTCAGATCCTCGACAAGCATGCGGCCATAGTCCTGGCCTTCGGCGAACCAGCGGCTGTCCCAGGTGCGGTTGACCTGCAGGCGCAGGCCGATCGGATTGCTCTTCTGGCCCATCTTACGCCTCTTCTTCCTGTTCGCGCACGACGATGCGGATGCGGCTGAACGGCTTGACGATCCGGGTCGACTTGCCGCGGCCACGCGCATGCCAGCGCTTCATCGAGAGCGACTTGCCGACGCTCGCTTCCTTGACGACGAGCGCGTCGACGTCGAGGTTGTGGTTGTTTTCCGCGTTGGCGACGGCGCTGGCGAGAACCTTGCGCACGTCGACGGCCATCGCCTTCTTCGAGAAAGCGAGGACGTTCATCGCGTCTTCGACCTTGCGGCCGCGGATCAGCGCGGCAACGAGGTTCAGCTTCTGCGCCGAGCCGCGAATCTGCGTGCCGACCGAGAGCGCCTCATTGTCCGCAACGCGGCGGGGGGACTTTTCCTTGCCCATTAGCGTTTGCCCTTCTTGTCAGCCGCGTGGCCGGGGAAGAAGCGCGTCGGCGCGAATTCACCCAGCTTCATGCCGACCATGTCTTCATTGACCGACACCGGCACGAACTTGCGGCCGTTGTAGACATTGAAGGTCAGCCCGACGAACTGCGGCAGGATGGTGGACCGGCGCGACCAGGTCTTGATCGGGGCAGAGCTGCCGCCGTCCTGGGCCGTTTCGGCTTTCTTGAGGAGATGGAGGTCCACGAACGGACCCTTCCAGACCGAGCGAGCCATGGCTTACCTCTTCTTCTTCGCGTGACGCGACCGGATGATCATCTTGTCGGTCGACTTGTTGTGACGGGTACGAGCACCCTTGGTCGGCTTGCCCCACGGGGTCACCGGATGACGGCCACCCGAGGTGCGGCCTTCACCACCGCCGTGCGGGTGGTCGACCGGGTTCTTCGCGACACCGCGAGTCAGCGGACGCTTGCCGAGCCAGCGGTTGCGGCCGGCCTTGCCCAGGTTGGTGTTCTGGTTGTCGGGGTTCGACACCGCACCGACCGTGCCCATGCACTCGCCGCGGATGTAACGCTGTTCGCCCGAACCGAGACGCACGATGACGAGGCCGCGGTCACGACCGACGACCTGCGCATAGGTGCCAGCCGAACGGGCGATCTGGCCACCCTTGCCCGGCTTCATCTCGATATTGTGGACGATCGTGCCGACCGGCATCTGCGACAATTCCATCGCATTGCCCGGCTTCACGTCGGTCTTCTTGCCCGCGACGACGGTGTCGCCGACACCCAGGCGCTGCGGCGCGAGGATGTAGGCGAGCTCGCCGTCTTCATATTTCACGAGCGCGATGAACGCCGTGCGGTTCGGGTCATATTCCAGACGCTCGACGGTGGCCGGCATGTCCCACTTGCGACGCTTGAAGTCGATGAAGCGGTACTTCTGCTTGTGGCCGCCGGCGATACCGCGCGAGGTCACATGGCCCTTGTTGTTGCGGCCACCGGTCTTGCGCTTGCCTTCGGTCAGCGCCTTGACGGGCTTGCCCTTCCACAGCGACGATTTGTCGACGAGGATCAGGCCGCGCTGCGCGGGGCTGGTTGGATTATAGGATTTAAGTGCCATTTTCTCTGCCTCTTCCTACAATCAGACGCCCGTGGTGACGTCGATCGACTGGCCTTCGGCCAGGCGGACGATCGCCTTCTTCACGTCGCTGCGGGTGTAGGGCTTGCCTTTCCAGCGCTTGGTCTTGCCCTTGGTGACGAGCGTGTTCACGCTGAGCACCTTGACATCGAACAGCGCCTCGACGGCGGCCTTGATGGCGGGCTTCGTCGCGTCGTTCGCGACCTTGAACACCACCGCGTCATTTTCGCTGAGCAGCGTCGACTTTTCGGTGATCACCGGAGCGAGGATCACGTCATAGTGACGCGCGTCGATGGTTTTTGCCTTAGCCATTACTTGGTCCCTCCCGGGAGGGCGCAGCGGGCCTCCAGCTTTTCGACCGCCGCGCGGGTCAGGACCAGCGTGTCGGCACGGATGATGTCATAGACATTGGCACCGATGGCGGGCAGCGCGTCGACACCGATGAGGTTGGCCGAAGCCATGGCGAAGCTTTCGTGCACCGCGTCACCGTCGATGAAGAGGGCGCGATTGCCGAGGTCCATCTTGCCGAGCTTGCCGGCGAGCGCCTTGGTCTTCGCGTCCTTGAGCTCGAGCGTGTCGAGAACGACGAGCTTGCCGCCCTTCGCCTTGTCGCTGAGCGCCATCTTCAGGCCGAGGGTGCGGATCTTCTTGTTGAGCGAGTGGCCGAAGGTGCGAGCCCGCGGGCCGTGCGCCTTGCCACCGCCGATGAAGATCGGCGCCTTGCGATCGCCGTGACGTGCGGTACCGCCGCCCTTCTGGCGACCGAACTTCTTGCCGGTGCGCGACACATCGCTGCGTTCGCGGGCGGCGCGAGCCGGACCACGGCGCTTTTCGAGCTGCCAGGCGACGACGCGGTGCAGGATGTCGGCGCGGGCGTCGACACCAAAGACGTCGTCGTTAAGATCGATGTCGGTGCCGGCCTTGCCGTCGAGGGTCTGAACCTTGACCTTCATGATCAGGACTCCTGTGCGCCGTCGGTCGCCGCGGTGTCGACGACGGTTTCTTCGACCGGCGTTTCGACCGGCGCGTCAGCCGGGGCTTCGTTGCTGTTGGCCGCGCTCTTGATGCCCGCCGGGTAGGGGGCTTCGGGGTGACGCGGCAGCTTCACCGCATCGCGGACGAGCAGCCAGCCGCCCTTCGAGCCAGGGACCGAGCCCTTGACGAAGAGAAGGCCGCGCTCGACGTCGGTGCGGACGATTTCGAGATTCTGCTGGGTGCGGTTGCGCGCGCCCATGTGGCCGGCCATCTTCTTGTTCTTGAAGACGCGGCCCGGATCCTGGCGGTTACCGGTCGAACCATGCGCACGGTGGCTGATCGAAACACCGTGGGTCGCGCGCATACCGCCGAAACCCCAGCGCTTCATCGCACCGGCAAAGCCCTTACCCTGGGTCACGCCCTGGATGTCGACGATCTGGCCGGCGACGAAGTGGTCGGCCGACAGTTCGG
Source organism: Sphingopyxis sp. LC363 (assembly GCF_000756385.1). GTDB lineage: Bacteria > Pseudomonadota > Alphaproteobacteria > Sphingomonadales > Sphingomonadaceae > Sphingopyxis. The sequence continues at coordinate 9,814 of NZ_JNFC01000033.1, read as the reverse complement.
CGCCGACGTCGAGCGTCGCGTCGTCGGCGACGCGGAATTCGACGAGCTTCGCCTTGGGCTCGACTTCGGCCTTGCCATAGGCGCCGCGCTGCGGCTTGGCGACGTTCTTCGCCTTGGCCGAACCGGCACCGAGTTGAACGGCCACATAGCCGTCGCGGTCTTTATCGCGCACGGAGACGACCTGGCAGCCTTCGAGGCTCAGGACGGTGACGGGCACATGGCGGCCGTCGTCCTGAAACAGGCGGGTCATCCCCATTTTCTTCGCGATCACGCCAGTACGCATGATCATACTCCTCAACAGAGGCCGGGCGGACCATTCCGCACGGCGTGTGGGAAGCCATCAGACAAATGCCCGACGGCTACCCTCCCAGCCCAAAATTTCGATGCTTCGCCCCGTCCGGGCTGAGGTGCCGCCATCCCGAAGGAGAAGCGGCGAGACGGGGGACGCAGCCCGGTCTGGATGTTTCCGAGGAAACGACCGGCGGTATCCACCCTATCGTCGGTCCGGATCGCTCCGGACTTGTGCCAGCGCCGAAGCGGCTGGCCGATAGAGACCCCGGTTTTCACCGGGGCTTCGCTGACCTTAGGCCAGCTTGATTTCGACGTTCACGCCCGCGGCGAGGTCGAGCTTCATGAGCGCGTCGACCGTCTGCGGGGTGGGCTGCACGATGTCGAGCAGCCGCTTGTGGGTGCGCACCTCGAACTGCTCGCGCGACTTTTTGTCGACATGCGGACCGCGGTTCACGGTGAATTTTTCAATACGCGTCGGAAGCGGGATCGGGCCGCGAATAAGCGCTCCGGTACGACGTGCCGTGTCGGCAATGTCGGTGGTGGCCTGATCGAGCACGCGGTGATCAAAGGCCTTCAGGCGAATGCGAATATTCTGCGTTTCCATGACTGTTCCAGTCGAATCCCGTCTAACGATGCGAAAGAGCCGAAATGGCCTGCTCCGACTTCCGCTCAGGAAGCCGGATCGGCCATCAAAAACCTTTAAGCTACGAGCCGCGCGAATCGGTCCGAATCGCGCGGCTCGCGGCCCTATATTACTTTGTGATCGTCGCCACAACCCCTGCGCCGACCGTGCGGCCGCCTTCGCGAATTGCGAAGCGCAGACCCGGGTCCATGGCGATCGGGGCGATCAGCTTGACCGACAGCTGGACGTTGTCGCCCGGCATGACCATCTCGGTGCCCTCGGGGAGGATGACCTCGCCGGTGACGTCGGTGGTGCGGAAGTAGAACTGCGGACGATAGTTCGCGAAGAACGGCGTGTGACGGCCGCCTTCGTCCTTCGACAGGACATAGACTTCCGAGGTGAACTCGGTGTGCGGCGTGATCGAGCCGGGCTTGGCCAGAACCTGGCCGCGCTCGACTTCTTCACGGCCGACGCCGCGGATCAGCGCACCGATGTTGTCGCCGGCCTGGCCCTGGTCGAGCAGCTTGCGGAACATTTCGACGCCGGTGACGACGGTCTTCTTGGTGTCCTTGATGCCGACGATTTCGACTTCTTCACCAACCTTGACGATGCCGGTTTCGACGCGGCCGGTGACAACCGTACCACGGCCCGAGATCGAGAACACGTCTTCGATCGGCATCAGGAAGGGCTTGTCGAGCGGACGTTCCGGCTGCGGGATCCATTCGTCGACGGCGGCCATCAGCTTCAGGATCGCGTCCTTACCGATGTTGTCGTCGCGGCTTTCCAGCGCGGCGAGCGCCGAACCGGCGATGATCGGAATATTGTCGCCGTCGAAGTCGCGCTTCGAAAGTTCTTCGCGGATTTCGAGTTCGACGAGTTCGAGCAGTTCGGGATCGTCGAGCTGATCGACCTTGTTGAGGAAGACGACCATGGTCGGAACGCCGACCTGCTTCGCGAGCAGGATGTGCTCCTTGGTCTGCGGCATCGGGCCGTCGGCGGCCGACACGACCAGGATCGCGCCGTCCATCTGGGCGGCACCGGTGATCATGTTCTTCACATAGTCGGCGTGACCCGGGCAATCGACGTGCGCATAGTGGCGGCCGTCGGTTTCATATTCGACGTGCGCGGTCGAAATGGTGATGCCGCGCTCGCGCTCTTCGGGGGCCTTGTCGATGTTCGCGAAGTCGACGGCGGCGTTGCCGGCGACGTTTTCGGCGAGCACCTTGGTGATCGCTGCGGTCAGCGAGGTTTTGCCATGGTCGACGTGACCGATGGTGCCGATGTTGCAGTGCGGCTTCGTCCGCTCAAATTTAGCCTTGGCCATGATTTAAGAACCTTCTTCTTAGGTGTTTCGTTTGATCAGTCCGGACGGGCCTGCTGAATCAGGCGCCGCCCTTAGAGGGTCTTGCCGCGCGGTGCAAGCCCGCGCGGCTTTGACCCATCAGGCCATCTTGGCCTTCACTTCTTCGGCGACGTTGGTCGGCACTTCCTCATAATGCGAGAATTGCATCGAGTAGCTGGCGCGACCCTGGCTGAAGCTGCGCAGCTGATTGACGTAGCCGAACATGTTCGCCAGCGGGACGATCGCCTCGACGACCTGGGCGATGCCCCGGCTGTCGGTGCCCTGAATCTGCCCGCGACGGCTGTTGAGATCGCCGATCACGTCGCCCATGAATTCCTCAGGGGTGACAACCTCGACCTTCATCACCGGTTCGAGCAGCTTGATGCCGGCCTTTGCCGCCACTTCGCGCATCGCCGCACGGCCCGCGATTTCGAACGCCAGTGCCGACGAGTCGACGTCGTGATACGCGCCGTCCGTGAGCTTGATTTCGAAGTCGATGATCGGGAAGCCGATCATGTGACCGTTTTCGGCCGACTCGCGCATGCCCTTTTCGACCGACGGGATATATTCGCGCGGAATGTTGCCGCCCTTGATCTCATCGATGAAGGTGATGCCCGCGCCGCGTTCGCCGGGAGCGACGCTGACCTTGACGCGGCCGAACTGGCCCGAGCCGCCCGACTGCTTCTTGTGGGTATAGTCGACGTCGACGGCCTTCGCGAGCGATTCGCGGTACGCCACCTGCGGCGCGCCGACGTTCGCTTCGACCTTGAACTCGCGCTTCATGCGATCGACGAGGATGTCGAGGTGAAGCTCGCCCATGCCCTTGATGATCGTCTGGCCCGATTCATGGTCGGTCGACACGCGGAACGAGGGATCCTCGGCGGCCAGGCGGTTGAGCGCGATGCCCATACGTTCCTGGTCGGCCTTGGTCTTCGGTTCCACCGACAGCTCGATGACCGGCTCGGGGAATTCCATCCGCTCGAGGATGATCGGCGCGCTGGTGGCGCAGAGCGTGTCCCCGGTGGTGGTTTCCTTGAGGCCGGCGAGCGCGACGATGTCGCCCGCATAGGCTTCTTCGATATCTTCGCGGCTGTTCGCGTGCATCAGCAGCATGCGGCCAACCTTTTCCTTCTTGTCCTTCACCGAGTTCAGATAGGTGCCCTTGTTCAGGGTCCCCGAATAGATGCGGGCGAAGGTGAGCGAACCGACGAACGGGTCGTTCATGATCTTGAAGGCGAGCAGCGACAGCGGCGCCGCGTCCGACGTCTCGCGCGAGTCGGGCTGGTCGTTGTCGGGATTGATGCCCTGAACGTCGGGAATGTCGAGCGGCGACGGCAGATAATCGACGACGGCGTCGAGCAGCGTCTGCACGCCCTTGTTCTTGAACGCCGAGCCGCAAAGGACCGGGACGAACGCCTGCGCCAGCGTGCCCTTGCGGATCAGCGCCTTGAGCTGGGCGACGTCGGGGACGGTGCCTTCGAGATAGGCTTCCATCGCGTCGTCGTCCTGTTCGACGGCGAGCTCGACGAGCTTTTCGCGATATTCGGCCGCCTTGTCGGCGAGGTCGGCGGGGATTTCCTCATAGAAGAATTCGGCGCCGAGGCTTTCGTCCTTCCAGATGATCGCACGCTCGTTGACGAGGTCGACGAGGCCCTTGAAGTCGCCTTCGGCGCCGATGGGCAGATAGAGGACGGCCGGGGTCGCGCCGAGGCGATCGATGATCGTCTGGACGCAATAATAGAAATCGGCGCCGGTGCGGTCGAGCTTGTTGATGAAGCACATCCGCGGAACCTTGTACTTGTCCGCCTGACGCCACACGGTCTCCGACTGCGGCTCGACGCCGGCAACGCCGTCGAACGCGGTGATCGCGCCGTCGAGCACGCGCAAGCTGCGCTCGACTTCGATCGTGAAGTCGACGTGTCCGGGGGTATCGATGATGTTCAGGCGATGCTCGGGACCCTGACCTTCTTCGGCTTTCCACAGGCAGGTGGTGGCGGCCGACGTGATCGTGATGCCGCGTTCCTGCTCCTGCTCCATCCAGTCCATCGTCGCGGCGCCGTCATGGACTTCGCCGATCTTGTAGGACTTGCCGGTGTAATAGAGGATGCGCTCGGTCGTCGTGGTCTTGCCGGCGTCGATGTGCGCCATGATACCGAAATTGCGATAGCGTTCGAGCGGATGGCTACGTGCCATGATCTTTTCCTTGGATTTGGGGGGAGGCCTTGGGAGCCGCCCCCGATATAGGAAGTTTTGTTGCGATTGCGAGACGCCCCCGTAACACGGAGAGCGTCCGGCAAATTACCAGCGGTAGTGGCTGAAAGCGCGGTTCGCTTCCGCCATGCGGTGCGTGTCTTCGCGCTTCTTGACCGCGTTGCCGCGGTTGTTCGACGCGTCGAGCAGTTCGCCCGACAGGCGCGCGGCCATCGTGGTTTCGCTGCGGTTGCGCGCGGCGGTGATCAGCCAGCGGATCGCGAGCGCCTGCGCGCGGTCGGGGCGGACTTCGACCGGAACCTGATAGGTCGCACCGCCGACGCGGCGGCTGCGGACTTCGATGTTCGGGCGAATGTTCGCCAGCGCTTCGTGGAACACGCCGATCGGTTCCTTCTTGGCGCGGGCTTCGACCGACTCGAGCGCACCGTAAACGATGCTTTCGGCGACGGACTTTTTCCCGTCCAGCATGACGCTGTTCATGAATTTCGACAGCACGACATCCCCGAAACGGGGATCGGGCAGGATTTCGCGGCGTTCAGGACGACGACGACGAGCCATAGGTAATTCCTTTTACAACAGCATCCCGGCGCGCTGGCGTCCCGGGATGATCAGATAGCCGAAAAAGCGGTCCTTACTTCGGACGCTTCGCGCCGTATTTCGAACGGCTCTGCTTGCGGTCCTTCACACCCTGCGTATCGAGCACGCCGCGCAGGACGTGGTAACGCACACCGGGAAGGTCGCGCACACGGCCGCCGCGGATCAGCACGACGCTGTGTTCCTGGAGGTTGTGGCCTTCGCCGGGGATGTAGGTGATGACTTCGCGGGCATTGGTCAGGCGGACCTTTGCAACCTTGCGGAGCGCCGAGTTCGGCTTTTTCGGGGTCGTCGTATAGACACGGGTGCAAACGCCGCGCTTTTGCGGGTTTGCTTCCATCGCCGGGACCTTGGACTTCACCTTCTGGAGAGTCCGGCCCTTGCGGACCAGCTGGTTGATCGTGGGCATGAATGCTTCACCTTTTTGTGTCCGCCCATCAAAGCGAACGGTTACTGTACCGCGGTGGATGAAGCTCCGGCCGATAACCCACCGAAAATGGCGGAAAACGGCCGACCTGATAACAGCAAAAGACCCCGGCAGACCTACAAGATCGTCCGGAGGCTCCATCCGCGCCAGCAATGTTCAAGCGCTGTTGCAACTGAAAGAGGCGGCAAACCGCCCTTTTCGGTCGAGCGCGCCCCTAGACCCGATTCCCTTCCGGGTCAAGGGGCTGGCAATATTGTTGCGCCGGACGGAGCGGGCTATCGCGAGTCCATGTCCGCCGTCCGCCACGCCAGCTTCGCCCCGCATGTCGCGCCCGATACAAGACTGCTGATATTGGGAAGCCTGCCCGGCGCCCGTTCGCTTGCCGAGCGGCAATATTACGCCCATCCGACGAACCAGTTCTGGCGCCTGCTCGGCGAGGTAGTGAGCCGGCCGCTCGCGCCTCTGGCCTATGAGGACAGGCTGGCCGCCTTGCGCCGGGCGAAGATCGGCTTGTGGGACGTGATCCGGTCCGCCGAACGGCACGCGAGCAGCGACTCGCATATCCGCGAGGTCGAAGCGCACGACCTCGCCGCGCTGATCGCCGGGCTGCCCGATCTGCGCATGATCGCCTTCAACGGCGGCAAGGCCGCGGCGATCGGACGAAAGCAACTGCCGCCGCTCGAGGACATCGCGCTCGTCGACCTGCCGTCGAGCAGCGCCGCGCATACGATCGGATTCGATGCCAAGCTGGAACGATGGCAATTCCTGCGCGGCGCGCTCTGATCAATCGACGACGGTTCCCCGCGCCATCACGAAATCGACCTTCTTGAGGACGCGCACGTCGGCGACGGGGTCGCTGGCCACCGCGATGATGTCGGCGCTCTTGCCCGGCGCGATCGTGCCGATCTGGTCCGACAGGCCGAGCAGGTCGGCGGCGTTGACCGTCGCCGCCTTGAGCGCTTCGACCGGCGTCATGCCGTGCTGGACCATCAGCTCGAATTCGTCGCCGTTGCGGCCGTGCTTCGAGACGCCGGCGTCGGTGCCGAAGGCGATGCGCACGCCTCTGGGCACGAGCGTTTCGAGGCTTTTGCCGGTGATCGAGATGCGCCATTTGATCTTCGCCAGCACGTCGGGTTCATAGGCGTCGGGATTGGCGGCGAGGCGTTCCTTGTACCCGTTTACGGTCGAGAGCGTCGGGACATAATAGGTCTTCGACTTCGCCCACGCCGCGATCGTCGCGTCGTCGAGGATCGTGCCATGTTCGATCGAGTCGGCGCCGGCGTCGATCGCGAGGCGGATGCCGTCGGCGCCGTGCGCATGAACCGCGACCTTCTTGCCGAACAGATGCGCGGTTTCGACGATCGCCCGCGCCTCGTCGTCGAACATCTGCTTGCCGAGCCCCGCGCCGATGCGGCTGTTCACGCCGCCGGTCGAGGCGAATTTGATCACGTCGGCGCCGCGCCCGATCTGGAGCCGCACCGCGCGGCGGCAATCGTCGGCGCCGTTACAAGTGTTTCCCGCGCCGGCGAAAAAAGGGCGAAGTTCGTCGCGATAGCCGAGTGAGCCGTCCATATGCCCCGCGCTGCCCGAGATGCTGGCGCCGGCATCGACGATGCGCGGCCCCTGCACCTTGCCCGCGAGGATCGCGTCGCGGAGCGCCAGCGTCGCCCCATCGCCGTCGCCGAGGTTGCGCACCGTGGTGAAACCCGCGCGCAGCGTCTTCATGCCGTTGACCTCGGCATTGAAGGCCTGCGCGGCGGGGCTGAGCGTGATTTCCTCGAGCTGGCCGGCGATGCCGCCCGCGTCGCTCGTCAGGTGGACATGGCTGTCGATAAGGCCGGGGAGGACATATTTGTCCTTGAGGTCGATCAGCGTCGCGCCGGGTTCGGCGGGTAGATGGCCGTCGGCGATACTCAGGATCTTGCCACCCTCGACGACGATCGTCGAGGCGCCGCGCGCGGGCTTGCCGGGTTCGGCGAGCAACTGCCCGGCGTGGATGACGGTGCGCGCGGGCGCCTGCGCGGCGAGCGGCGTTGCGATCGCCGCGCCGAACAGCGCGAACGGAAGGACATAAAGCGGCTTCATTTTTGCATCCCCTGTTTTGAATTGGGGAGCGTTAAAGCCGATCAGAAGCCCTTCGTAAAGCGGAGCGCCGCGCCGCGGTCGTCGGGCATCGCGGCGATGTGGCCGGGATCGCGGCGCCACCATGTGTTGGCGATGAGGTCGCCGCCGAACAGCGACAGCGCATAGCTCGCCTCGACCACCAGTTCGCGCCCGGTCGGCGCGAGATTATAGGTGCGGCGGCCGAAATCGGTGTGGCCGCTGGCATAGTCGTGCACGACAGGGAGCATCAGGTCGATGCCGCCGTGCGCGACGCGCAGCGGCTGGGCGAAGCGGAGCGCGGCGCGGTCGCCGGTTTGCAGCAGACCCGCCTTGGCAATGTCGAAGGAGAAGGCGGTCGACCAAAGCGCGCCGCCCGCGACGAGGCCATGCTGGTCGGGGCGCGTGCGCATCTGGCGCCAAGCGGCGGCAATTTGCCAATCATCGCGCATATCGAGAGTGAAGCTGGCGTCGCCGACGAGGCTGGTCGCGCCGCCCGCGCCGAAGACGGGGCCGAGACGGGCGCCGAGGAGGCTGTCCGATTCGCGGAGCCAGCTGGCGCCGAGCGCGGCGCGGACGGGGCCGAAGCGGCCGTCCCACGCGGCACCGAGGCGCCGGTAGCGGCTGTCGCGGCCCGAGCGGTAGCGGAGGAGGGGGTCGTCCTGCCAGCGCGAGCCGGAGACCCAGCCATTTTCCAGCATGACATTAACATATTGATTATCAAATATATTATGCCGGACTATCGTGCCGATGCCGGGGCTTGCGGCAAAGCCCAGCCCTTCGTGCGCGGCGTCGCCGATCAGCATCGCATGGCCGCTTTCGCCGCGCTCGCCCGCGAGCAGGCCGCCGGTGCCGCGCCCCGCCGCGAAGCCGAGGCGCGTCCGCGCGTCGAGGCGCGTCATCACCGAGGCGGCGAGGGTGCGCGCGCGCTGCGCATCGTGGAAAGACAGCCCGGCGAGCGCGTCGGTGCCGCCCGCGCCGGGCGCGGTAACAAGCGAGAGCGCAAGCGACGGGCTTGCGGCGCTTTGCTGGCGGACGAGGCCGCCGATCGCGCCCGACAGCTTGAAATCGGGGCGGCGGAGGCCAAGCGATCCGCCGAAGTCGACGGTAAAGGCACGCCCGAAGCCGTCGGTGACGAGCCCGACCGTGCCCGCGCCGCCCGCGTCGCCCATCGGACCGCCGAGGACGCCGAGCGGCGCGTCGAGCGCGACGGCGGTCGAAGTCCCAGTCAGCGCCGTCGCCCCCATCGGCTGAAAGGCGCGCGCGATGTCGAGGATACCCTGACCATAGACGCCGTCGGCGCCCGCGGCACCGGCATCGCGCGCCGACTGGTAAAGAAGCGAGACGATCTGTTGGCTCGAAAGATTGGGGAAGGCCTCTGCGATCAGCGCGACCGCGCCCGCGACCTGCGGCGCGGCGAAGCTGGTGCCGTTGAGTATGAAGACGAAATTGCCCTCGGTCTTGAGCGCGCCATTTTCATAGGCGCAGCACACCCCCTCGCCCAGCGCGGCGAGGTAGGACCCCGCATAGCCGCCCGCGCGATTGCTGAACGCCGAGATCGCGCCGCTGTCGTCGACCGACCCGGCGATCACGACGAGCCCGCCGCCGGCATCGCGCAGCCCCTGTGCGAAGCGATCGGGGTTGTTCGGATCGTTGCCGTTCGCGCTCGTGTCGCCGTCGTTGCCCGCCGCGACGATGACGATGATTCCCGCCGCGGTCGCGCGCGAGACGGCGGCGCGCAGCGTCGCGCCGGGCGGATCCGCGCCGCCGAGCGAGAGGTTGACGACACGCGCGCCCGCGCTGACCGCGCGGTCGAGCCCCGCGGCGATCGCCGTTTCGGGATAGCGGCAGCCGCTTTCATCGTTCGACGGATCCTCGGTCGCGCAGCTGCCCGGCCGGTCGGCGCGCAGCACGAGCAGGCTGGCGTCGAAGGCGATGCCGAAGGTGCCCGCGTCATTCTTTGCGCCGAGCAGGAGCTGCGCGACATTGGTGCCGTGCGTCCCTTCGCCGTCGATCCCGCGCGATCCCGCAAGGTCGGCGGATTGCGGCGAAATGCGCCCGGCGAATTCGGGGCTGTCCTGATCGATGCCGTCGTCGATGACGCCCGCCAATATGCCCTGCCCGGTGGCCCCCGCCTGATAGGCGGTGATCGCGCGGTGGAAATTGACGCCGTCGGACATCCGCGTTTCGGCGGTGTTGAAATTGCCCTTCGGCGTCGGTGTCGGGG
>NZ_JNFC01000032.1 GCF_000756385.1 Sphingopyxis sp. LC363 | reverse complement strand
GCCGAGATCGGGGCGGCGCTGCACGCGCTCGCCGCACGGCAGCGCGCGCTGATCGCCGCAGCCGACGAAGGCGGGCCCGAGGCGATCGAGGCGCAGCTGGACGATCCGGGAGTGGAGCTGGTGCGGATGGACGAGCGGGGGCTGCCCTATTACGGGCCGCTGCAGGCGTTCGAGGGGCTGGCCGATGCCGAGCCGGTGCAGCGTTTTGCGGGCGAGGCCGATTGGGTGTCGGCGGGGGACGAGATTCCCGAGGGCTATCGCGAATGGATCGAGGCGGCCGAGGCGCGCGGCGAAAGGACGCCGGCGGGGCCTTTGACGCCCGCGATGGCGGACGGGGTGGCCGAGGTGAAGAAGGTGCCGTCGTGGCGGCAGCGGCGGAAGATAAAGGCGGCGGGCCCTCCCCGCGGCGACTAAGGGAGCAAGCTCCCAAGTCTTGCTGCCCCTCCCGCAAGCGGGAGGGGTGAAGGGTGCGTCAGGCGGCGGCGGTGGCCGCCTCGCTCGGGCTTTTGCGTGTGCCGAGGCGCGGGATCAGCAGCAGGGCGCCGCCCGCGACCAGCACGAGGTTGACGATCCATGCCATCGGGTCGGCGGCGGCGAGGCCGCCGCGCAAGCTGAGGTGGACCGCGACCGCGAGCAGGGTCAGCGCGCCGGTGGCGAGGCGGCCGATGCGCGAGAGGCTCGGCGCGGCGAGGCGGATCGCGGCGGCGAGGAAGAGCAGGTTGACGGCGAGCCAGGCGCCGATCGCGATCGCGGCGCTGATGGTGGCGAGCCCCGTGACGGCGGCGGCGGCCATCCCCGCGGGCTGGCCCCACACGGTCGCGGCCCAGGCGCGTTCCCAGCGCGGCGCGGGGCGGCCCTTGTCGCGGCGGCGCGCGAGCCAGATGTTGACCCCGCTCGCGGCCAGATAGGTCAGCGCGAGGCCGAGCGCGAAATAGACGACCTTTACAATTCCCCCGCCGAACCAGCCGAAATGGAGCTGGCCCATGCCGCCGAGCAGATCCTCGCCGAGATTATTGTCGGCGGCCTTTTGCACATTGTAGAGGCTCGCGTCGCGGCGGAAGGCATAGCTGTCGGTGCCCGCCATGCGATCGGGCTGCTTGACGTTGAACAGCGCGGCGCCGCCCCGCTCGGTCGGATGTTCGGTGAAGATATAGGTGATACGGCCGCCGTCCCGCGGCAGCTTGGCGAACATGGGCCTCAAGTCGAGCACCGGCGCGGGGCGCGGATCGTCGACCGGCGGCGGCGGGAAGAAGAGCGCATAGACCTTGTTCGCGTCGCCGTTGAACATCGCCATGCCGAGCACCCCGACGATGATCGTCGTGAGCCCGAGGAAGGCGCCGGTCAGCGAGATGATGATGTGGAAGGGCAGCGCCCAGACGCCGAGCCGGTTGTGGAGATCGGCCTCCTGCAGCCGCTTCGACCCGCCGAGCCGGAGGTGGAAGGCGTCGCGGAAGATGCGCGGGTGCGCGAGGATGCCCGAGATGAGCGAGGACAGCAAAGCGACCCCGATCAGCCCGACGAGGAAGATGCCCCAGGTGACGGGGAGGTGGAGGTTGATGTGCAGGCGCGTGATGAACTCGGTCCACGCAAATTCTTGTCCGGGGACGATCTTGCCGCTGGCGTCGGCGAGGAATTCGCGGTCGGTATCGGCGTCGACGTGGAGGAGGAGGCGCGGGAAATCGGCCGAGGGGAGCGTGATATAGACATGCTCGACCCCCGGCCCGCCCGCGGCGATCGCGCCCGCGAAGGCGGTCTGCACCGCGTCGGGGCTGGCGGTGGCGAGGTGCGGGCCGGCGGCGCTTTCCCAGCGCTGGAATTCGTGCGCGAAGACCGCGAGGCTGCCCGACAGGCAGATGAGGTAGATGAGGGCGGCGAAGGCGAGGCCGAGGCTGCTGTGGCCGCGGAGCACCGCGCGGACGAAGCCCGCGGGGATGCGCGACATCAGATCCTTTTTCTTCGCGGGTTTCGGGGGCTTGGAGGCGGCGGTCATGCGAAGCCCTTCACGATGGCGGCGGTGAAGCTGATAATGGCGACGCCGGTGAGCACCGCGGTCGCGCGGAGGATGCGGTTGTCGGCGAGCGTCCACGCCATGCAGCCGCCCCAGATGAGGGGGACGAGGAGCCCGCCGACGACGAGCCGCGTCTGCTGCTCGCCGGGGACGAGCGCGGCCCAAGCGATGCCGACGCCCATCGCGGCGATCATCCCGATCGGGCCCGCGAGCAGCCAGCGCAGCGTCTCGCGCCCCTTTGTGGTCGCGCGGTCGGAGGGTTCGGGGGCGAGGCTTTCGCGCGCGGCGCGCGCCTTCGCCTGCCGGATGCTGTAGTTCGCCGCGACGACGGCGAGCGCGGCGGTGGAGACGATCGCGAGCGCGATGAAGGGCCCGCGCGCGGGGCCGAGGAGCCAGGCGGGGAAGACGATCGCGGCGGCGATCAGCAGCCAGCCGGCGGCGACGAGCCCGCTCTGCTGCGTCTTGCCCTGCCACGAACGGCGGAGCAGCCACGCGCCCGCGCCCGCCGCGACGGCGATCAGCAGCGACGGCAAAAGCGCCGGCGTGTCTTGCATATGTCCCCCTATTCTCGTGGCCTCACTATTGACTCGCATTCGCAATAGCAATAGCGCGCCCGTCGATAGCGAAGCGGGGAGCTAAAGACAATGATCAACTATGCGCGGCCGGTGCTGGCCCTGATGCTCGCGGGCGCGGCGATGCCCGTCCATGCCGAAGAGGCTGCAATGGCGGCGGCGGGTGCCGATGCGGGCGCGGCGGGCGAGATCGTCGTCACGGGCATGAAGTTCGACCGCACGTTGCAGGACACGCCCGAAAGCGTGAAAGTGTTCACCGCCGAAGAGATCGACCGGCAGAATCTGGTCAATGTCTATGACCTGATCGACCGCACCGCGAACCTCTCCTCCTCCTTCGCCGAATCGGGTTTCAACATCCGCGGCATTTCGAACAATAATGTCTCGGGCTATGGCTTCGGCGACCTCGCGACCATCTATCTCGACGGATCGCCGCTGCCGGGCGAGGCGGCGGGCGGCGGGCCGCTCGACCTGTGGGACCTCGAACAGGTCGAAATCCTGCGCGGGCCGCAGTCGACCTTGCAGGGACGCAACGCGCTCGCGGGCGCGATCATCCTCAAGACCGCCGACCCGAGCTTCGACTGGCGCGGCAAGGCGCGCGCGATGATCACCGACGCGAACGGCGAATATCGCCTCGCCGCGGCGGTCGGCGGGCCGATCGCGGGCGATGTGCTCGCCTTTCGCGTCGCGGGCGAGATCGCGCGCGGCGACGGGCTGGTCACCAACCGGCTGAACGGCGGCAATTACGACAAGACGAATAGCGAGGTTCTGCGGACCAAGCTGCTCTTCACCCCGGCGGGCGCCGACGGGCTGCAGGTCAAACTCTCCTATCTTTACGACCGGCATTTCGGCAACAAGGGGCGCGGCTATGTGTTCAGCGACGTGCCCGACGCCTTCGACAAGCGTTTCGTCGAAGCGAACCGGCCGACCTTCACGCGGACGAGCACCGACCTGTTCACCGCCGATCTGTCGCTGCCGCTCGGCAATATCTTCACCCTGTCGTCGGTGAGCACGTACAACCACCTCAAGACCTTTTCGACCTATGACGGCGAATTGCGCCCCGAGGATGAGGCCTATGGCGATTTCGCGACCAACCAGAAAAGCTACAGCCAGGAGGTGCGGCTGAACTTCGACACCGGTCCGCTGCAGGGGCTGATCGGCGGCTATTATTCGCGGCTGAAGAACCCGCGGTCGGATTCGAACAGCATTTTCAGCCTCGACCCCGACGCCGACCTCGGGCTGACGCCGCAGGTCGCGGCGATCCTTCAGAGCCAGTTCGGACTGCCCGCCGATCAGGCGCTCTTCCTCGCGCAGCAGGCGCGCCAGCTCTACCCGCCGCGCATCTTCATCGCGTCGGACCAGCGCTATGCGATCGACGTCGAGACGATGGCGCTGTTCGGCGACGCGAGCTTCGAGGTCGCGCCGGGGCTGAAGCTGCTCGCGGGTTTCCGCTACGATCATGAGCGGCAGAAGGTCGCGAACGACAATGTCGTCATACTCAACACCCTACTGCCCGACCCCGCCGACTATGCGTCCGATCCGCTGCTCGCGGGGATTATCCAGACGGTGAACGGCGTGCTGCAGCAGCAGGTCGACAATGCGAACAGCAGCGGCCCCCAGTCGACGACGACCTACAAGGCGTTCCTGCCCAAGGGCGGCGTGTCGTGGGAGGTCGCACCCGACAAGACATTGAGCGCGATCGTCCAGCGAGGCTATCGTTCGGGGGGCAGCGGGGTGAACCCCGGGCGCGCGACGACGCATGTCTATGACCCCGAATATACGTGGAATTACGAGCTGTCGCTGCGCACGCAATGGCTCGACCGGCGGCTGACCCTCAACGCCAACGCCTTCTACATCGACTGGAAGGACCAGCAGGTTTACGTCCAGCTTTCCGACAATGTCTATGATTACGAGACGCAGAACGCGGGCAGCTCGCGCGTCTGGGGTTTCGAGGTCGAGAGCGATTTCGACGTTACCGAGCGGCTGAACGTCTATGGCTCGGTCGGCTATGCGAACAGCAAGTTCCTCGATTTCGAGACGACGGGCGGTCAGGTGCTCGATCTGTCGGGCTTCGAATTCGCCAACGCGCCGCGCTGGACCTGGGCCGCGGGTTTCGACTGGCGCCATCCGTCGGGGTTCAGCGCCAACGTCAACGTCAATTACCGCGGCGCGCAGTTCCAGGACATCCGCGACCAGAGCGGCGGCCGCGACGTGCCTTCGCGCACTTTGGTCAACGCCAAGATCGGCTATGGCAATGATTATTTCGGCGCCTATCTGGTCGCGACGAACATCTTCGACGACGAATATTACGACTATCAATATGAAAATGGCGGCCGGATGCAGGCGCTGTTCGGCGAACCGCGGATGATCGGGCTGACCTTCGAGGGGCGCTTCTGAGGCGCGTCGTTCACGCTGAAATCGTCATCCCGGCGAAGGCCGGGATCTCACCGTCCCGGTCATACGCACCGGCGGGATCCCGGCCTTCGCCGGGATGACGGGGTTGGGGGAGCCAGTGCTTCCTGATCAATCAGCTGCACGCTTCTTCCGAGGCGGGCACCGGGTCGTAATGTTTATCCCACCAGGTCTTCCATCGGTCCTCGAGCGCCGCGAAATCGTCGGCGGAGAGGTCGTAGGTGGTGAGGATCGCCATGCCGCGGCCGTGCGGCGCGCTGTCCTTCACCGACTTGTCGGTGACGATCAGCAGGCCGTTCCCCCATTGCGGGACGGTGAGCCCGATCTGCCATGGCGTGCGGTGCCACGCCTGCCCCACCACCGTGTCGCCGGTGGGCAGCGTCGCGGCGTGCGGCTGGCCGTCGGGGATGTCGCGGAAGTCGGCGAGCCCGAGCGCGGCGGTCGGCCCCGACCCGCCGCGTTTCGCATGGCCCGAGAAATAAAGCGTGCGGCGCGGCGCGATACCATGCCGCTCGATCGCGAGGCGCAACTGCTGGACGAAGCTGATCCAGCCTTCGACCATATCCTCGTAAATGCCGTCCCAGTCCTTGCCCGCGGGTTCGGCGCGCACGACGCGAAAGATGGTTTCCTGCCCGCGCGGCTCGATCTCGAAGCGGTCGGGAACACCCTCGAACCACAGGATGCCCGCCTCCTTGTCGGGCCGGGCATATTGGAAAAAGATATAGTCGATCTCGTCGCGCAGGCTGTCAGCTTCCCAGCCGAACCAGTTGTAGAGTTTGTCACGGTCCTGCAGCGCGTCCCACACCTGATCGGCGGGCGCGGAGATCGTCATTTCGACGAGGATGCGGTCGACGGTGGGCTGGTCGGATGTTTCGGTCATCGCTGGTCTCCCTAATTGATCGCAGGGGTGCTCAAGGTGCCGGCGGCGGGATGACCGGCGATGGTGACGCGGTAACGGCGGCCCTTTCCGGGCGGGGCGTAATCGGCCGCGATCGTCGATACCGCTTCCGACAATCGCGCTGCGAAATCGTCGATGTCGGCGGGCTTGGTGAAGCCGACGTCGGCCTCGATCGTGAAGGTCAAAAGCCGGCTGCCTTCATCGGCGGCGACGGCGCGCATCCGCGACACCTCGCGCACGATGCCCGCGGCGGTGCGCACGAGATGGTCGGCGGCGAAACGGTCCTGCTTGTCGACGGCGCCCGGATCGGGCGGGGCGAGGAGCATCGGGTCGATGACGAGCGCGTCGCTCGCGCGTTCGAACACTATCTCGGTGAAGCCGCGGCGTTTGCGCGTTTCGGCTCTCGCGATCAGCCCCGCCTTTTCGAGGATGCCGAGGTGATAGCCGATCTTTTGCCGCGGCAGGCCGAGCGCCTCGCTGAGCGCCGCCGCCGAGGCGGGCACATGGAGCCGCGCGAGCAATTCGCGCCGCAGCGGCGACAGCGCCGCGCGCGCGGTGGCGGCGTCGTCGACGAGGGCGAGCGAGTCGGACATGCTGCGTGATTACAATTGACAAATAAATTTGTCAATTTGGAGGCGGCTGAGGCTGTCCTGCGGAACTGGTCGATGAGCGGGCTGCGTGCGCGCGGATAGGCCGGCGTGGGGGTCCGAACCGGTATCGGGCGCCCGAGGCACCCGATACCGGTCGCGGGGGGATCAGAATTTCAGCCGCGCCCCGACATAGAATTGACGGCCATTGTCGTAGATCGCGCGCGGGCGGTCGCGCGTGCCCGAATATTGCTCGATCTTCTCGTTGGTCAGGTTCACCGCGTCGGCGGTGAGCGCGATATTGTCGGTGATGTTGACGCTGACCGACGCGTCGAGCGACGAGAGCGCGGCCTGATTGAGCGGCGCGGCGCGGTCGATGTCGATGAAGAATTTCGACCGGTAGTTATACGAGAGCCGCGCGCTGACGAGGTCATTCTCATAATAGCCCGTCAGGTTGAGCGAATGTTTCGAATTGCCCGGGATCGGGTCGCCATTGTCGGCCTTGGCGTCCGAATAGGTGTAGTTGACCACCGCGCCGAAGCCGCCCCAGATCGGGCGCGACACCTGGAATTCGAAGCCCTGGTTGCGCCCGCCGTCGCCGTTGCTGCGCCGGTTGATCTGATAGGGGCAGTTGAACAGGTTCGGGTTGCCGCCCGGCGCCGCGACGCAGCCCGCGGGCTCGGACCCCGGCACGAAGACGCTCGGCAATATTTCGGTCGAGGTCGTGTTGACGATGTAGGATTCGATATCCTTGTAGAAGGCGGCGAGCGCGACGATCGTCTCGCGGTCGGGATACCATTCGATCGACAGGTCGTACTGGTTCGCGCGATAGGGATCGAGGTTCGGATCGCCGCCGCGCCCTGTGAGCAGCGTGCCGTTGAGGTCGACGCCGGGGGTGATGTCGACGAAATCGGGGCGCGTCACCGTCTTGCCCGCGGCGAAGCGCAGCACGACCTGATCGGAGAGGTCGACCGACAGGTTCGCGCTCGGCAAGATGTCGGTGTAGGAGCGTTTCGCGCGCGACGGGGTGAAGCCGCCGAACGGGTTGGTGAATTCGGGGTTCGCACCGCCGATGATGAAGCCGTCCGACGTCTGCTTGGTTTCGATCACGCGCACGCCGACATTGCCGCGCCAGCCGTCGCCGCCGAATTTGGCGAGGCCGTAGCCGCCCCACGCCTTTTCGTTGATCGAGTAAGTGTTGCCGGGAACGAGGAAGCGGTCGTTCGAGGGCGACGTCGACGCGCCATAGATGGCGCGCAGCTTGGCGGGATCGACGCGCCAATAGTCGCGGAGCGTGCCGGGCGAGGCGATATTGTCCAAGAAATCGCCGGGCATGCCGCCGCCGGTCGCGAAATCGGCCGAGGTGCACGGCGCGCCGTCGCAGCGCAGTCCGGGCGTGAAGACGCCGCCGTTGGTCGCGAAGCGCTCGGCGACGCGGTCGTGATCGGTATATTTGACCCCGAATTTGAGCGCGGTGAGCGGGCCCCATTCAACCTGTTTTTCGATGTCGAGGTAGAAATATTTCTCCTCATCGTCGTTAGTGACCGACTGGATGCGCCCGAAATCGGGGCGGATCCCCGCGGGATTGAGCGGGTCGGGGTTCGCGAAGCTCACCTCCGGCCGGCCGCTGGTGAGGTCGTAGCTGAAGGCGCCGGGACCGGCGAATTCGATGAAATTCTCGTTGCTCGTGTCGCCGTTCGCCTTGGTCCAGCCGGCCTTGAAATGGACCGAAAGGCTGTCGGTCGGACGGTAGGTCAGGTCGAAATCGGCCGAGACGGTCTTGGCGACCGCTTGCCGGTCGATCGCATCATAAACGACGCCGAAGCCCGTCGTGCCGCCATTCGCCGAGGCTATGTCGCCCGACACCGCGACGCCGTCCTGCACCACGGCGTTGCTGATCGTGCCGCCGCCGGCGAGCGCCTGTTCGCCCCACGCGATGTAATTCTGGTTGAAATTGTCGGCGTTGAAGCGCGAATAAAGCCCGGTGATGTTGATCTCGAGCGCGTCCGACGGGCGGAACTGGATGCCGACATTGGCGCCATAGCGTTCGCGATTCTGTTCGAACATCGTCGAGCCGATCAGCGTCGGGACGAGCGCGCTCTGTCCGCCGCCGACGGGGAAGGAACGGTAGCCGAAGATTTCGAGCCCGTCGCGGCGCGTGCGGCGCTTCTGGTAGATCGCGCCGACCAGCACGCCGAAACTCTCGTCGGCATTCTTCCAGCTGACGAGCCCCGACACCTGCGGGTCGACCTTGCCCGACAGGTCCGAATAGGCGGCCTGCACCGACGCCGAGAGGGTGAGCGGGTCGAGGTCGAGCGGGTTGCGCGTGATGACGTTGATCGTGCCGCCGACCCCGCCTTCCTCGACGTCGGCCTGCGGGCTCTTGTACACTTCGAGGCGGCCGATGATTTCGGCGGGCAGAGTCAGATAGTTGAAGCTGCGCGTCGAGGCGACCTGATCGAGGATGAACCAGTCGGCGGTCGCGACGCTGTGGCCGTTGAGCAAAGTTTTGGTGAGGTTCGGCGCGGTGCCGCGCAGCGAAACGCGCTCGCCCTCGCCGAACTCGCGGTTGACGACGATACCGGGAACGCGCTGGAGCGCCTCGGCGACATTCTTGTCGGGAAATTTGCCGACATCCTCGGCGGTGACGACGTCGGCGATCACCGACAGGTCGCGCTTGGCATCGATCGCTTCGCGGAGCGAGCCGCGGATGCCGGTGACGACGATTTCGCTTTCGGCCGCGGTATCGGCGGCAGGGGTTGCCTGCGCGTGGGCTGCGCCAGCGGCGAAAAGCAGCGTACCGGCGCTGGCGGATGCAAGCAGATATCTTGCATTGGTCATGTCGAGTCTCCCTCTTTTGGATCGTAGATCGAATATCTTTCCGATTTCCGGGGAAACTTATACATACCAATCTAGACGTCAAGTCCCTTATGGCGCGAACGTCCACCGGTTCATGGCCATATTTGCGTGTTTTGGTATTTTATTGGTATCATTCTAATGTCTATTAGAATACTAACCAATTTCGTGCCGGGCGACTCGCGAGAGCGGCGCAATGCGGCGCGCGGCGGTCAGAAATCGGGTAGCGACTGGCTGGCGAAACCCCAGCCCTCTAGGTCGGCGCCCGCGGCGCGTTCGAGCAGCGCGTCGGCGTTCCCGATCGTCCACTGCCCCGCTTTTTCGACATCGGCAAGCGCGTCCCAGCCGATCGGCACTGCGACCGGGGCGCCTTCGCGCGCGCGCGCCGAATAGGGCATGATCGCGGTGCTGCCGCGCTGGTTGCGGAGGTAATCGATGAAAATCTTTCCCTTGCGCTTCGCCTTGCTCATCGTCGCGACATAGCGGTCGGGTTCGGCGAGGCTCAGAGCCTCGGCGAAGCGTTTCGAAAAATCCTTGTGCGCGTCCCAGCCGTGCTTCGGATCGAGCGGCACGACGACATGCACCCCCTTGCCGCCCGACAGCATCGCGAAGCTGACGAGCCCGATGTCGGCGAGCTGGCGGCGGATGTCGAGTGCGGACTTTTTGACGTCGGCGAAATCGAGCCCTTCGTCGGGGTCGAGGTCGAACACCATGCGGTCGGGCTTTTCGAGCGCGCCCACATGGCTGCCCCAGCCGTGGAACTCGATCGTCCCCATCTGGACGCAGGCGAGGATGCCGTCGGCGTCCTCGACATAGAGATAATCCTCGTGCCCCCCGTCCTTCTCGCGGATCGGAACATGGTGGACATGATCGCCGAAGCTGCCCGAATCATGCTTCTGGAAAAAGCATTTCTTCGCGCGCCCCTGCGGACAGCGGACGAGGCTGATCGGGCGGCGCGCCATGTGAGACAGCATCAGCGGCGAAATCGCGGCATAATAATCGGCAAGGTCGCCCTTGGTCGCCTTCGCTTCGGGAAAGATGACGCGGTCGCGGCTGCTGATCTTCACGTCGCTCGCCGCTTCGGGCGCCGCCTGTTCCTTCTCGGGGATCACATCCTTTGCCTCCTTGTCGCTGCGCAGGCCCAGAAAGCTCGCGTGACGCACCGATCCGCTCGCGGTAAATTCGGCGAAGGCGATTTCGGCGACGAGTTCGGGTTTCAGCCAGTGAACCTTGCGTGCGGCGACTTTGTCGACCTCGAGCGGCGCGGTCTTGCGTTCGAGTTTCGCGAACGCCTTGGCGAGGCCGGCCATGGTGCCGGCATCGAAGCCGGTGCCGACATTGCCCTTATAGACGAGGCTGCCGCCCTCATGCTGCGCGAGGAGCAGCGACGAGAAGGGGCGCGCCCTGGTCGAGGAGGGCTTCCAGCCGACGATGATGAATTCCTGCCGCCGCGTGCATTTGACCTTCACCCAGTTTTTGGTGCGGCGGCCGACGTAAGCGGCGTCGGCGCGTTTCGAGATGATGCCTTCCTGCCCCGCGCCGCACATCGCGCCGTAGAGCGTTTCGCCCGCACCGATGACATGGTCGGCGACGGCAACGGGCGCCTTGGCGTCGCGGAGCAAGGCTTCGAGCCTTTCCTTGCGTTCGAGATTGCCGAGTTTGGCGAGCGACTTGCCGTTCTCTTCGAGCAGGTCGAAGGCGAAGAAGTGGAGCGCGGTGCCCTCGTCCTGCGCGCCGTGGCCGCGCTTGAGCACCGCCTGGAGCGAGGAGAAGTCGGGATTTCCGTCCTTGCCATAGGCGACGATCTCGCCGTCGATCAGGCACGGCGGCAGGTCGAGCGCCGCGATGTGGCGGACGAGCGGCGCGAACTTGTCGGTCCAGTCGAGGCCGTTTCTTGTGTAGACGCGCACCTCGCCGCCCGAGGCGGCGATCTGGGCGCGGTAGCCGTCATATTTGATCTCGTGAAACCAGCCGTTGCCCGCCGGCACCGCGTCGACGAGCGTCGCGAGCTGGAGCGGGCGGAATTTGGGGGGCTTGGCTTTCGGTTTGGTTTTGGCGACCTTTTTGTTGTGCGCGGCGGCGGCGGCCATCTTCTTCGCGAACGCCGCGCCCTTCGCGCCCTTCAGCGATTGTTCGCCGCGTTCGTCGCCCGCGATCTCGGCCATGGTGCGGCCGGTGAGGACGCTCGTGAGCTGGCGGCCGACAAGATCGTCGGCGCCGCCGGCGTAGGCGTCGTTCACTTTCCGCAGCAGCCAGTTCTCGCGCTTTTCGCCGGGACGCGGCTTCATGCGGACGAGCAGCCATTCGCCCTTCATCCGCTCGCCGTCGAGGGTGAAATGGAGATGGCCTTTCTCGATGTCCTTGGCGCTCTTGCCTTCGATCGGCGCCCATGTGCCCTTGTCCCACAGCATCACGCTGCCGCCGCCATATTCGCCCTTGGGGATCACGCCTTCGAAATCGGCGTAGGACATCGGATGATCTTCGGTACGCACCGCGAGGCGCTTGTCGGCGGGGTCGGCGCTCGGGCCTTTGGTCACCGCCCAGCTTTTGAGCACGCCGTCGACTTCGAGGCGGAAGTCGTAATGGAGCCGCGTCGCGTCGTGCTTCTGGACGATGAAACGGTTGCGCGCTTGACGTTTTTGGCCCTTTGCGACCTTGCCCGCGGGCTCGGGGGTCAGCTTGAAATCGCGCTTGGCGTTATACTGGGCGAGCGGGTCAGCGCGGGACATCCCCATTCTCCACTTTTGGTCCATTCTTTTCGGCCCCGTCCTCGTTGGGCCCGTCCTCGACTTCGGGCAGGCGGCGCTCGACGAAGCGGAGCAGGGTGAGCAGCATGAGCGCGAGCCCGGCGGCGATGATCACCACCGCGAAATAGCCCGCGCCGCTCGCGATACCGATCGCCGCGGTCAGCCAGATATGCGCCGCGGTGGTGAGGTTGCGCACCTCGCCGCCTTTGACGATGATCAGCCCTGCGGCGATGATGCCGATCGCCGCCGCCATGCCCTCGATCACGCGTAGCGGGTCGATCGACGAATCGGCGCCGCCGAGCTGGTTGTAGAGCGCGATCGCGACGACAGTCATCAAGGAGGAGCTGAGCGCGACCATCCCGTGCGTGCGCAGCCCGGCGTCATAGCCCTTGAGCTCGCGGTCGAGCCCGAGCAGCAACCCGACGAGCGTCGCGACGCCGAGGCGCAGCAGCACCTGCGTATCGATCGTCTCCCACCAAAGCGCCTCGTTGAGGTCCATCAGGCGCGCTTTCGTTCGGCGGTCTTTTTCGCCGGCGCCTTTTTCGCGGGCGCCGTCTTCGCCCTGCCCGCCGCCGCTTTCTTCTTGCCCTCGACCGACGCTTTCAGCGCCGCCATCAGATCGATGACGTTCGATCCACCGCTCAGCGGGCCGGGTTCCTCGACATCCTCGAGCACGCGTTTGCCCTTGGCCTTCGCCTTTTTCGCGATCACGCGCTTCAGCGCGTCGACATAATGATTATGATAGTCCGACGCGTCGAACTTGCCGCTTTTCTTGTCGATCAGCGTTTCGGCGAGGTCGAGCAGGTCGGCATCGGGCTTGGCGTTGCCGACATCGCGGAAATAATTCGCCGCCTTGTTCACCTCGTCGGCGTAGCGCAGCACTTCGAGCACGAGGCCCTTGCCGCACGGACGCAGCCCGACGAGCTGCTCCTGCCCGCGCACCGACAGCTGGCCGAGCCCGACCTTCTTCGTGCGCTTCAGCGCCTCGCGCAGGACGATATAGGCTTCCTCGGCCAGCTCGTCGGCGGGGACGACATAATAGGGCTTGGCATAATAGAGGATGTCGATCTCGCCCGCGTCGACGAACTGGAGCAGTTCGAGGGTGCGCTTGCTCTCGAGCTTGACCGCCTCGATCTCCTCCTCGTCGAGCAGGACATAATTGCCCTTCGACGTCTCGTACCCCTTGACGATGTCGTCGGTGTCGATCGGCCCGATGCCGGGCACGACCTTTTCATATTTGACCGGCTTGCCGCTCGGTTCGTGGATCTGGCGGAAGCTGATCGCGGCGCCCGATTTGGTCGCGGCGTAGATTTCGACCGGGATCGACACCAGCGCGAGCCGGATTTGTCCCTTCCAATAGGCGCGTGCGGCCATGCCACTCCCTTTCGCTGTCCCGACTCCAAATGTTCGGCGCGGCGAGGGGTTCCGTCGCAGGGGGCGACCCCAAATCCGTTTGTGCTGAGCTTGTCGAAGCACCGTCCTTTTTTCCGACGCCCGAAAAGAAAGAACGGCCCTTCGACAAGCTCAGGGCGAACGGTTTCTAGTGCAGGATGCGCTAGTAGAGATTGTCCTTGTAATCCTTGTCGAGCCCGCGCTGCATCAGCCCCGGAACCGAGACGAAGGCGCCGGCGATACGTGCACCGAGCCCTTTGTCCTTGTTGAGCTTCACATGGTCGGCGAACATCTTCGCGGGCTTGATGTCGGCGGGCGCGGCGGCGGCGGGCCAGAGCGCGGCGCGGGCGAGCGCGGGGCTCGCGCGCAGGTCGACCTCGACGTCGTCGACCCGCGTCGCGAGCAGCGGCACCTTGCCCTGCACCTCGAAGCTCGCGCGCGCGGTGTCGTCGTCGGTGAGCATCGCGGTGCCGCGCAGGATCGCGACCTGCGCCGAGCCGGGGATCAGCAGCGCGGCGGCGAGCCAGCGCATCGCGCTTTCATCGACATGGTCGATCACCTTGAGATTCACCGCAGGCGGCGTCTTCCCGAGGATCGCTTCGAGGCCCGCGATGCTGTCGATGTCGCTCATATGCCCTCCCCTGTCAGAACTCCGCCGTGACCGAGGTCTTGAAGGTGCGCGGCAGCCCCTGAACCAGATAGCCGCCGAGCGACGACGACCAGTATCGCTTGTTGGCGACGTTATCGACGTTGAAGCGGAAGGTGATCGGCGTGTCGCCCGCCGCGACGACATAACGCGCGCCGAGATCGAAACGCGTCCATTCGGGCAGCTCGAGCGTATTGGTGAGGTTCACCGCCTGCTTGCCGGTCTGGATGATGCGACCGGTTAGCGTGAGACCGCCATAGACATCCCACTCGACATTGGCGTTGGCGGTATAGTCGGGCACGCCGATCGCATCGAGCCCGTCGGTGGCCCCGCCGGCGGTACGGCGCTGCTTGGCATCGGTGACCGAGACGCCCGCGATGATGCGCAGACCGTCGACAGGCTCGCCATCGACGCTGAGTTCGATACCCTTGTTGCGCTGCTGGCCGTTAAGCGTGAAGACCGTGCCGTCCGGAGTCACTTCGTTCAGCGTTTGCGGGCGATCGGTCTGGAAGGCCGCGAGCGAGGCGTTGAAGCGGCCGAGCGCGAGTTTGCCGCCGATCTCATACTGCACCGCCTGAAAGGGCGGGAACACCTGGCCGACGTTGATCGTGCCGGCGCCGGCGACCGGACCCTGGATCAGCGCTTCGATGCGATTGGCGTAGAGCGAGATTTTCTCGCTGGGACGAATGACGACGCCGACGACGGGGGTGGTCGTTCCCCGGTTATATTCGGTGTTCTGCGCGCCGGTGGTGATATTATAGGTGCGAAAGTGGATGTTCTGATGCCGCAGGCCGAGCGTCAGCTGGACCATGTCCTCGGCAAAGCCGAGCGTGTCGGACACGAAGATGCTGTCGAGGCGCGTGCGGTTCGCGGGGAGAGGGTCGGCGAGGTCGCCTGAAACAAAGGCGTCGAACGTCGGCAGGGCGACGGTGCGCGGCGCATAGAGATTATTGAGGTTGGTGCCGCCCAGCGCATCGTCGTCGAACCGCCCGAATTCAAAGGCGTTCCGGTTGACGTAGCGGCTGTGCGAATAGCCCAGGTTGAGCTGATGGGTGATGCCGAGGCTTTCACCGCTGAACCGTAGCCCCGCCTGCGCCGCTTCGTTATTGTCGTTGCGCGGGATGTTCGAGCCGGTCACGAACGCATCGCCGGTGGTCGAATCGAGAAGCTGGAAGCCCTGATAGATGCCGCGCTCGGCGGTGTCGCGTGCGCCCGCCGACGCGTAGAGCATCAGATTGTCGGTCACGTCATATTCGAGCTTGAAGATACCGAAGATGTCGCGGATCGTCTGATTATACCATGGCTGCCCATAGTTGAGGTCCGCGCGCGGCGGGCGCGGCACTGCGGTGACCGTGCCATATTTGTTGTTGAGCTGAACCATCGGGCGCATGTGCCGCGCCTTGACGTTCTGATAGGCGAGGTCGAGGCTGAGGCGCAGATTGTCGGTGCGCCAGTCGAAGCTCCCGCCGACTACGGCCGAACGGCGGAACTCGTCGTCGATCGCGATGTCGCCCGATCGGAATGCTCCGTTGATACGCGCGCCGAATGCGCCGTCGGTCCCGAAGCGGCGGCCGAAATCGGCCGCCCCGCCGAAATGCGCGTCGGAGAGATAGTTGAGCGTGACGCGACTGGTGTCCCGGTCCTTCGCGCGCTTGGGCGTCAGGTTGACGGTGCCGCCCAGCGCCGAACCGCCGGGTGCGGCGCCGAACAGGAAGGCGCTGGCGCCGTTCAGTATCTGAACATTGTCATAGAGTTCGGGCGAGACGAGCTGGCGCGGAGTCACGCCGAACAGGCCGTCGATCGCGATATCTTCGCCGAAGAGGTTGAAGCCGCGAACCACGAACTGCTCGGACATGTTGCCGAAGCCGAGCGTGGTGCGGACCGACGGGTCATTCTCGAGCACCGCGCCGAGCGTCAGCGGCTGTTGATTGAGAATCAACGCTTCGTTGTAGCTCTTGACCGCGAACGGCGTGTCCATCGCGTCCTTGTCGCCCAGTGCGCCGAGCGAGCCGCCGCGGATGACCTGCGTCTCGTTGCTCCGCTGCGCGGTGACGACGATATCTTCGCCGGCGCTGGCCTCCTGCGCCAAGGCGGGCGCGGCGAGGATGAGCGCGGCGGTCGCGGCGGAGAGGCCGAGCGCGGTGTGCAAGGTCGATCTGGTCATGGATATTCCCCTTTTTCAGGCGCGGCCCTAGCGCGCGCGTCATAGTTTCAGGTGCGGCGCACGCGCATCGCCCAGCCGACGGCAAGCACGGGTATGGCGAGCAGCGCCCACGAGATCGCGTCGCGCCAGCCGTCGCCGGTCAGCGCGACGATAAGGCCGATGAGGCTGGCGGCCGCGAGCAGCAGCGGGACGGCGAAGATCGCGCGGAGGCTGCCTGTCTTCTTCATTCGGCGGGCACCAAAGTGCCGCCGCTCTCGACCTCGCGCACCAGCGCGTCGGTGCCGAAGCGGCGCTTGCCGAGCCAGAGATAGAGGCCCGAGCCGAGGACGATCATCGTGAACAGGGTGAGGATCGCCCAGAGCAGCTTGAGCGGCAGCGCGCCATAATCGCCGAAGTGCAGCGGCTGCGACAGGGCGAGCGCCTTGGCATACCAGGGCATCGCGCGCGCATCGGTGAATTCGCCCGTCTCGGCGTCGATCAGCGCCGCGGTGAGCAGCCCTTCGGTGAGCGGCGTGTCGCCCTGGAAGAAGACGGCATAATGATGCTTGCTCGAAAAGGCGCCGCCGGGGAAGGCGACGAACTGCGGATTGTTGCCGGGAATTTCCTTGCGCGCCGCCGCCATCGCCTTGTCGATCGAACCGTAACGCTCGGGCGGCACCGCGCCCTTGCCATCATAGGCCTTCGTCATTTCGGCAAGGTCGGTCCGCTGCCAATATTCGAAGATCGGGGTCGCGAGCGCATTGATCACGCCGGTCGCGCCCACGACCGTCATCCACGCGAGCGCGACGATGCCGAGCAGGTTGTGATAGTCGAGCCATTTGAGGCGGCGGCTGCGCGAGGTGCGCAGCGTGCCGAAGTCGAGCTTTTTCATGAAGGGCGCGTAGAGCACGACCCCCGAGACGATCGCGATCACGAAGAACAGCCCCATCAGCCCGAGGAAGAGCATGCCGGGAAGCCCGAGGAACATGTCGGTGTGGAGCTGGAGCAGGAAGTGCATCACGCCGCTTTCGTCGACGGTCGAGGTCGCTTCGCCGGTCGAGCGGTCGAGGATCTGGATCGTCATGTCGGCGGCGGGCGAGTCCGCGCGCGGCGCGGTGGTGACCGTCATCGACGGCTGCGCATTGTCGAACGCCATGAAGACGGGGACTTCGCCCGGCCGCGCGGCGAGCGCCTTCGCCAGCATTTCGTCGAGGGGTTTGAGGCCGGGCGCTTCGCCCGACGAACCCACGCCCGGCAGGCCATAATGCGGGGTTTCTTCGGTCAGCTCGTCGATCTCGTCGTGAAAGATCAGCGGCAGGCCGGTGACGCACAGCATCATCAGAAAGGCGGTGCAGACGATGCTCGTCCATTTGTGGATGAGGAACCATGTCCGGATGGTCGTGCGTTGCATGGGCGAAGGCTGCTGCTATTGCGAAGGAAAATCAATAGCGCCCTATGGCTTGCCGCCCGAATTGACAACCGGATTTGCGCCGCAAACACCATCGTTCGGGCCAGCCATGCCATCGATCGGGCCAGTCGGTCGGTTAGGGTCAGGACCCTAGGGTGCCCCCTCCCCTCCCCCCTTTGTCGATTCACTTTTCTTTCATGGCGGATTGCCTATGATGGCGCTTGAGGGACCGCTCGCATCGATGGAGCAATGATGCCCTTGAGCCGCGAGATGCAGCGACTGCGCGCCGAACATGCGGCGCTCGTCACCTTATCGCGGATCATCCTCGGCATGACCGCCTCGCCCTCTCCTCCCGGTCCGGACGATCTGGCCAGCGCCCGGGGCCAGCTGCGCGAAGCGCTGGTCCGGCACCTGAAGTGCGAAGACTGGATCCTGTACCCGCGGCTGATGGCGACGGGCGATGCCGAACTGATGCGGATCACGCGCGAATTCGAAATCGAAATGGGCAGCCTCGCGGCCGATTTCGCCGCCTATGACGAGAAATGGACGCGCGACCGTGTCGCGGCCGACTGGGCGGGTTTCCGGCGCGAGACGAAGATCGTCTTCGACCTGCTCGCGATGCGCATCGAGCGCGAGGAACGCGAACTCTATCCGCTCGCCGACACGCTGTACGCATCAGCCGCCGTGCTCGGCCCGCCGGTCATGGACGGATCGACAATTTCCAGCTGAGCGCGACGCGCCAGTCCTGATCATAGCCGGGGACCGGCTGGTTCCACGCGTCGGCGACTTCGACGCCGATGGTGGCGTTTTCGGCATAGGAGAGGCGCACGCCGCCGCCCCAGCTGCCGAGGGTGAAACCGGTGCGCGGGATCGCGGCGCGATCGAGCAGGGTCACGTCGGCATAGTCGACGAAGCCATAGAGTTCGCTCTTCGAAAAACCGCCGCTGCGCAAGGGGCGGAGCGCGAGTTCGCC
Organism: Sphingopyxis sp. LC363; assembly: GCF_000756385.1. Taxonomy (GTDB): domain Bacteria; phylum Pseudomonadota; class Alphaproteobacteria; order Sphingomonadales; family Sphingomonadaceae; genus Sphingopyxis. The sequence continues at coordinate 15,121 of NZ_JNFC01000032.1, read as the reverse complement.
GAACGCCGCATAGCCGCGATCGCCATTGACCAGCCCATCCTCGAACGCCCGGCCGAAGGTCGCGCCGCCGACGCTGAACCGCTGCGCGGCGGGCAGGCGGTCGCGTGTCCAGCGGCCGGTCGCGGCGGCGCGGACGACGAAGGCCTTGCCGACCGCCTGATTCGCCTCGATGCTGGCGTCGGCGTAAGCGAAGCCGACCTCGCCGACCCCGGGATCGACGCGCGCGCCGGCGAAGTCGAGCCCCTTGGCGCCGCCGACGCGCGCGCCGAGGACGGTGCGGTCTTCGCTCAAACGAAAGGCGAGGCTGCCGCTGGCGGTCCACGTCTTTTCGGCGGCGATCGTCGAGCCGAAGAGCGCGTTCTTCGAATCGAGATAGTCGATCCGCGCCGATGCGATCAGATTGCGCCGCGTCGCGCGGATCAGCGGATGGGTGATCGCGAAGCCCGCGCTCCACGCCTCGCCGTCGATCGCCAGGCCCTTGGGGCGCGTGCGCAGCGCCGCGCCCGACAGTTCGGCGCGCGTGCCGCCGGCGCCAATCGGCGTCGAATGGCTCGCGGCGAGATAGAGCAAAGATTTGAAGTTGATCGCGGCGGCGCCGGTCAGCCGCGTCTCGTCGCCGCTGCGGAGCAGGCTGGAGCCGCGCGCGTTCGCCTCGACGATGCCGTCATCGACGAAACGGCTGGTGCGCGTCGTGAAGCCGAGCCCGAGCGTCGGCTTTTTGGCATCGAGCGCGAGGTCGAGCGCGACCGCGCCCTGCTCGCTGCCGAGCGCGAGCGTCGGCGTCACCGTCACACCCGGAATGTCGGCGATATTGCCGAGTGCGCGTTCGAAACGCGCGCGCGGCAACGGGCGCCGGCCGACGAGGCCACCCGCCATCTTCGCGACGAGCGGCGCGGGGCCGCTCTCGCGCTCGCCGCTCAGCGTCACCGATCCGACATAACCTTCCGCCGACGCGACGGTGACGACGCCCTCCGACAAATCCTGTTCGGGAATGACGAGCGTGAAAAGCGCCACGCTCGAGCGGTTGTAGGCGCGCGTCATCGCGGCGGCGAGCTTCGCGAGATTGTCGGCCGAAGCGGGCTTGCCGACGAAGCGCTGCGCCGCGCGGCCGACATTGGCGGGCACGCCCGCGCCGACGAATCGGATTTCGCGGATGGTGACATCGGGCCGCGCGCCGAGTTCGACCTTGCCGAGCGAGAGCGGCTTCGCCTCCGGATCGGGCAACGGGTCGCGGGTGCGGTCGGGGGCAAGGGGCGGGCGGCCGTCGAGCGGCGTCGCCGCCGGTTGGGCCGCGAGCGCCGCGGCGGGGAGGAGCGAAGCTCCCGCCACCGCCGCGGCACAGGCGAAGCGCAGTCGGCGCATCGGGTGCGGCCTCAGTTGCCGCCCTTCGGCTTCAGGCCGCCGAGGACACCCCCGACGGTATCGGTGACCCCGGTGACGAGGCCGGTCACGGCGTTGCCGTCGCCATCGGCGGCTCCCCCCGTCGCGCCACTGGTCACCTGCGACAGCGCGCCGGTTGCCGTCGTGACGACATTGCTGACGAGCGTGACCGGTGTGCCGGCGGTGCCGCCGCCGGTCAGCCCGCCGGCCGCGCCGCCGAGCAGATTGCCGCCCGTGCCGGGCTGGAGCGTGACGAGCTGGCCGCCCGACCCGACGCCGACGGTGAGCAGGCTGCCGTTCTGCTGTCCGGGCGACAGGATGCTCGCGCCGATCAACGGCGACGCACCGGGGCTGCCGAGCGCCGTCGCCTGGCCGATCGTCGCGGTGACCAGCTGTCCGGGCGCGGCGGTCAGGCCGTCGACCAGATATTGCTGGCCATTGCCCGTCTGGACGAGCGCGACGCCGGTGCTTTTGACGACGCCGACAACGGTGCCGACGAGCTCGGTGTCGCCGGGCAGCTTGCTGTCGACCGCGCTCGCGAGCAGCAGGCCCTTGTCGGCGATGACGTTGACGAGGCCGCCCGACTTGACGAGCACGCCGCCGATCACCGGATTGACGCTGGCGGGATCGCCGGTGTTCGCGAGCAGGCCGGTGCCCGCGACGCCGCCGGGGCCGACGAGACCGCCGACCGCGAGCGCGCCGGCATCGCCGAGGCCGAGGCCACTGCCGGCGGGGCCGGCCGGACCGGCGGGGCCCGCGGGGCCGGTCGCGCCAGTGGGTCCGGCGGGGCCCGTAGCGCCGGTGGGCCCGGTCGCGCCGACGCTGCCGACGCGATAGCTGCCGGACGATTCGCACGCCGCGAGCGCGAGGCACGCCGGGATGAGAATGAGGTGGGCCGGGCGGAATTCAAGACAGGACAAAGACATGAGATATCCCCTTCGTACATAATCTGGTCCCTGATCGCGATATTCTCGAAATATCGACAAGGTTCCGCTCCTTGTTCGAATTACTTGGGTAAAATTACCTGCATTAACTAATAAATTAGGAGTTTGGCGGAAAATTCATTCGCCATTGGCAGGAAAGTTAGCTATCAATTTTCTTGCTGACAGTTCTACCAAGCCCGTCTGTACTCGCAAAAATAGATCCAATACGGGACAGAATTTATTAAATTTATTTGAGTTATAAAGTTCCGCGCTTCAGCGGGGTCCGCGCGCCGGTGCGCCGCAGCGGTTCCGAACGATCGAGGCGGACTTGCGGGACCACCTCTCCATTGACGATGACGGCGCGGTCCCGCTAGGGCCGCGCCATCATTTCTTGGGAAACAGCCAAATGACCGATACACCGCCCGACCGCATGTCGACCAACCCCCGTTCGCCGCATTTCGACATGGAAGTGCTGCAGCGCGGCATCGGCATCCGCTTCAAGGGCGTCGAGCGCACCGACGTCGAGGAATATTCGATTTCCGAGGGCTGGATCCGCATCGCCGCGGGCAAGTCGAAAGACCGGTTCGGTCAGCCGATGACGATCAAGCTGTCGGGCCCGGTCGAAGCCTGGTTCGAGGATATCGCCGGCGAAGGCGATGCGACCGACGGCGCGTGATCCTGCGGACCGAACTCCAGGTTTGGAGAGGCAGCTATTAAGGTCGGGACCCTAATCTGATCCGCATCACCGGGCGGAAGACGAGGGGCTCTGCCGAGCGACGTCGAGGCAGCGGCGTTGCTCGGCAAAGCCCCTCGTCTTCGGCCAAAGGCCGAAGTTTATCCTGAGCGCCCGCCAGGGCAGTCGAAGAGCTCGGGGATGCGGATGATTCGGGTTCGCGCCTTGCCCCCAAAGGAGAAACCACCCGGAGCGGCGGACCGCCCCGAGTGGCTTCATCGCTCGCCGAGCCCGAGGGTGGGGGGGGGAAGGCTCAGTTGCCGAGCGAGGCGGCAACGACTTCGAGGCCGTTGCCGGGTTTCCAGTCGTTTTGCGTCCAGACGGGCGCCTTGAAGCTGGGCGCTTCTTCGGGCGCACCGTCGGCGTAGATAAAGCCCTGCACCGGGTTGGCGCGCAGGCCGAGGTCGCCGATCGGAGCGTACCAGACGCGGACCATGCTCCAGTCGCCGGCGTCGCTGACGTCGACGACGCGGACGCCCCGCTCGATCTGGCCGCGGCGGCCGTTGATCGGCGACCAATTGGCATGGTCGATCAGGATTTCGCGGTCGCTGACGATCTTCTTGACCACCGCGACATGGCCCATCGGCATGCCGCGCGTGCCGGCGAAGGCCATGACCGCGCCCTTGCGCGGCTCGTCGCCGCGCGCATAGGTGCCGGCGGCCTGCGACCACCAGGTCTTGGCATTGCCGCGGATTTCGACACCCGATTCGGCGCGGGCGAAGGGGACGCATTGCAGATAGGATTTCGCCGCGGCGGGAACGCTCGCGAAAAGCCCCGTGACGGTCATCACGGACGCGATGGCGGCTGCCAGGTAACGACGATGGAGCATGGAACGCGACCCCCCGATGCTTGTCTTCAAGCGTTGGAGCGTCTTTGCCACGCCGCGCGGCATCCACCACCCGTCTAGCGACGAATCGCGCGGGGGATGCGGTGGACGGGGGAACCTTTTGTTAAGCCGTTCAATTCGTCGTGCAGGCCGTTCGGCTGGCCGCCGTCATGCCGCGGCGGTCGCGACGTCGCCGGGGCGGCGGAACAGGGTCAGCACGTCGCTCGCGGGCATCGGACGCCCGTAATAATAGCCCTGGATATTGCTGCAGCCGAAGCTGCGCAGCGTTTCGACCTCGAGCTCGGTTTCGGCGCCCTCGGCGGTCGTCGACATGCCGAGGCTGTCGGCGAGCGCGACGACGGCGCGGATGATCGCGATCGATTCGATGCTGCCCTTCGCCGCGCCGACGACGAAGCTGCGGTCGACCTTGATCGTCGAGAATTGCGTTTTCCGAAGATAACCGAGCGACGAATAGCCGGTGCCGAAGTCGTCGAGCGACAGGCGGATCCCGAGCGCGATCAGCTGGTCGAGCAATTGCGCCGCGCCGCCGCCGTCGCGCAGGAAGACGCTCTCGGTGACCTCTATCTCGAGCCTTTGCGGCGGAAGCCCGCTCTGCGCGAGCGCCGAGACGACGACCGAGGCGAAGCTGGGGTCGGTGAGCTGGTCGGCCGAGACGTTGATCGCAACCTTCAGGTTCGACGGCCATTTCATCGCTTCGTGACATGCGGTGCGCAGCACCCATTCGCCGATCGGCGAGATCAGGCGCGCATCCTCGGCGAGCGGGATGAAGCGGCCCGGCGACACATTGCCGAGCTTCTTGTTGTTCCACCGGATCAGCGCCTCGAAGCCGTTCAATGTGCCGTCGGCGGCGGTCACCACCGGCTGGTAATAAAGTTCGAACTCGCCGCGTTCGAGCGCGCCGCGCAGTTCCTGCTCCATCACCCGCCGCTCCTCGGCCTGTGCGTGCAACGAGGCGACATAGGCGGCGACGATATTGCCGCCCTTGTCCTTCGATTTGTAGAGCGCAAGGTCGGCGTTGCGCGTCAGCGTCTCGACCGTCGCGCCGTCGGTCGGGCCGATCGCGAAGCCGACGCTCGCGCCGACGAAAAGCTGGTGGTTGTCGACCACATAGGGGCGGCTGATCGCGGCGATGATCCGCTGCGCCAGCTCCTCGGCGGCGTCGGGCGAGGGCACATTGTGGAGCACCACGGCAAATTCGTCGCCGCCGAGGCGGCCGCACGTCATCCCGCGCTCCATCAGCCCCTTGAGCCGCGCCGCGACCTGCGCGAGCAATTTGTCGCCGACGGGGTGACCCAGCGTATCGTTGACCGCCTTGAAACGGTCGAGGTCGATCATCAGCAGCGCGCAGCGCGACTTGGCTTCGACCGCCTGCGCCAGCGCGCGCGCCAGATCCTCGTTGAGGCTGAGGCGATTGGGCAGGCCGGTCAGATTGTCGAAGCGCGCCATCTTGGCGATCTGTTCGGCGGTCGCGCGCTTTTCGGTGACGTCCGAACCGACGCCGCGGAAACCCAGGAACTTGCCCGCTTCGTCGAGGCGCGGCGAAGCGGAGAGTTCCCACCAGCGCGGCGCGCCGCCGATCGTCACCGGAACGATCAGGTTCGAGAAGCTCTCGCGCCGCTTCATCCGTTCGGCCATGTCGTGCAGGCTCTTGGGAAAGAGGCCGGTTTCCCACGCATCCCCCGAAAGCGCCTGCAGCAGCGGCACGCCCTCGAGCCCCTCGGCGGTGCCGCCGAGCGCATAGGCGAGGCGCGGCGAGACGTGGATCAGGCGGCGGCTGTTGTCGGTCTGCCACAGCCAGTCGGCCGAGGTTTCCTCGAACTCGCGCAGCAAGAGGCTGACCGTCTCGGTCTTTTCGCGCAGCGTCTCTTCGGCGCGGCGGAAGCGGACGTGGCCCTGCGCGAAGCGGACGCAGAAAGCGCAGAGCAGAAAGCCCGCGACGAGCGCCACGCCCGCGAGTTGGGGCGCGCCGGCACGGGTCAACGCCGCTGCGGCCGACAGTGAGACGGGGGCGATGAACAGCATGCAGGCGAGCGGGACGCTGTGCGCGACGATCGACAGGGTGACCATCATCAGGACCGCGATCATCCACATCGACAGGACATGATCGAGCGTCGGAGCAAGCCCCTGCAACCAGAAAGGCGCGCCCCAGAGCAGCGCCGAACAGAGCGCGTGGCGATTGCACAGCCGATATTCGGCGATTCCCGACGATTTGGGGTCGCCAAGCGGCAAACCGTTGAACCTGCTGTACGACCAGAGTGCGAAGACGAGCGCGCAGACCAGCCAGCCGCCCGCGACGGGCAGCGGCACGCTGTGAACCATTGTGAAGGCGGCGACGAACGCCATGCCGATGCCCATCAACAGGCGCAGCGAGCCGCGGCCGCGGAGCGGCGCGAGCTGGAGCTGGCGGAGGTTGCCGACGTCCTGATTTCGCGGCCCCAGCCCCAACAGGGCCCGCACAGGTATCTCTTCGGCAGCAATAGGGTCGGTCAGCAGGCTTTTCACGTCGGCCGGTTTAGCGCGCGGGGGTTACCCGAAGGTAACCATCGCGCTGTTCGGGGACGAATTTCCGTGCCGGGCGGGGACAGGACAGGCGGCGGCTGCGGGTGTCGTTTTGGGGTGGGGAGCGGACGTTGCTATCCTCCCTGCGGCGAAGCCGTGAGGAGGGGGACCGCTCGCTGAAAGCGAGTGGTGGAGGGGCAGCTACGCTGCGCCATAGCCCCTCCGTCAGCGCTGCGCCGAAGGCGCAGTTTATCCTGAGCGCCTGCAAGGCAGTCGAAGGGCGCTGCCACCTCCCCATCGCTGCGCGACAGGGAGGAATTTATGTCGACTACCGCCTTACGCCGCCATCGCGAAGGGCTGGATTTCGCCGGCGAGATATTGCGCGCGCGCCTTCGAGCGGCTCAATTTGCCTGAGCTCGTGCGCGGCAGGGTGCGCGGCGGGATCAACTCGATCAGGCAGTTCATGCCGGTAATCGCGCGGACGCGGTCGCGGATCGTCTCGCGCAGCGCAAGGCGTTCGGCTTCGTCGCTGGTGCGGCACTGGACGAGCACGGCGGGGGTTTCCTCGCCCCCCGGCGTGGTGATCGCAAAGGCCGCGATGTCGCCCGACTTGAAGCCCGGCAGCTGTTCGACCGCCCATTCGATATCCTGCGGCCAGTGATTCTTGCCGTTGATGATGATCATGTCCTTGGCGCGGCCGACGATATAGATGTAACCGTCCGACATATAACCCATATCGCCGGTATCGAGCCAGCCGTCCGTCATGCAGGCGGCGGTCGATTCGGGGTCGCGGTAATAGCCGGTCATCAGCGACGGGCCGGTGCACCACACCTTGCCGACGGTCTGGTCGGCGAGCGGATTGCCCGCCTCGTCGCGGACTTCGATGGTCATGTCCTTGACCGCCTTGCCGCAGTTGACGATCGCGCGGTAGCGCGTCGGACGGCCGCTGTCGTTCGCGGCGCCCGACAATTCGGTTTCCTCGACCAGCTCGACGACGATGCCCTCGCCCGGCGGCATGATGCTCACCGCGAGCGTCGCTTCGGCAAGGCCATAGCTCGGCAGGAAGGCGCTCGCCTTGAAACCCGCGTCGGCAAAGGCGTCGACGAAGCTCTGCATCACGTCGGGGCGGATCATGTCGGCGCCGTTGCCCGCGACGCGCCAGCGCGACAGGTCGAAACGGTCGGCGACATGGCTCTGGCTCGAGATGCGGCGCGCGCAAATGTCATAGCCGAAGGTCGGCGAATAGCTGAGCGTCGTGCCCTGGTTGCGGCTGATCAGGTCGAGCCAGGCGAGCGGGCGGCGCGCGAAATCCTCGGTCTTCAGATAATCGACCGACACCTGGTTGGCGACGGGCGAGAGCAGGCAGCCGACGAGGCCCATGTCGTGATACCAGGGCAGCCACGAAATGCAGCGGTCGCTGTCCTGCAATTCCATGCCGTGCGAATGCGCCGACAGATTGTTGAGCAGCGCGCCGTGCGTCACCGCAACGCCGTGGGGGAAACGCGTCGAGCCGCTGCTATACTGGAGATAGCAGGTCTCGTCGGTCTTTTGTTCAGGCAGCGCCGCGACGGGGGCGGCGCGTTTTTCGAACTCGCTCCAGTCGATCGGCTGCACCTTGCGCTGCTCGGCCGCCTCGATCGCCATCGCGGCGATTTCGGGCGGGAAAAACAGCATTTTGGGATCGCAGCTCGTAAGCTGGACGACGAGCTGGCCGACATAGCTATCGCGCCCGCCGAAGCTCGTCGGCAGCGGCAGCGGAACCGGCCAGGCGCCGGCATAGATGGTGCCGAAGAAAAGCGCGGCGAATTCGGCGCCGGTTTCGGCGATCAGCGCGATGCGGTCGCCCGGCTGCACGCCCGCGGCGATCAGCCGGTAAGCGGCGGCCAGCGCGTCGGCCTTGAGCTCGCTATAGGGATAGGGGCGCACCAGCTTGCCGCGCGGATCGTGGAAATTGAGCCCGCGCGAACCCGCGGCGGCATAGTCGAGCGCATCGCCCACGGTGGCGAAGTCGGAAAAACGGCGCGGCTGCGCACATTCGGTCGGCGTCGGCACGAGCGCATCGGCCGAAATCATGTCGGTATCGGTCATAGGGGCTGCGACATCCCGCGATACGGGCCGCGCGGCAACAAGCATGTCATCTTTCTGTGCCATGTGTCGGTGCGCGAACCCTGTGTTGTTTGAACAAATCGCCCATTTCCGGGCTTTAGCACCCGATATGGCGGTGTTGATCGTTCTCAATCGGGCCCGACTGTGGCACAAACATGGCATATGGCCAAACGCCGCGCTTCCTCCGACCGATCGAAAAGGCCCCTCGGCGCGGCAAAACTCGACGAACTGGCGCTTGCCTATGTCGCGCGATTCGCGACGAGCCGCGCCAAGTTGACGCGCTATCTGTCCCGAAAAGTCCGCGAATCCGAATGGATGGACGAAAGTGACGCCATGGCGGCGTGCGAGGCGATCGCCGACCGGATGGAGCGCCTTCGCTATCTCGACGACCGCCAATATGCCGCGATGCGCGCCGGTGCGATGACGCGGCGCGGGCTGGGTGTGCGGCGCGTCAAGGCGCAGCTTTACGTCGATGGCATCGCCGAGGACGACAGCGGCGAAGCGATCGCGGCGGCGGAGAATGCCGCGGTCGCGGCGGCGGTCGGTTTCGCGCGGCGGCGGCGGTTCGGACCCTTTACCGTGCGCGAAACGGGCGATCCCAAGCAGCGCGAGCGGCAGCTCGCCGCCTTTTTGCGCGCGGGGCACAGCATGACGATCGCGCGCCGTATCCTCGCCGTCCCGCCGGGGGACGACGCCGCGCTGGCGGCGCTGGACGACGAAGCGGGGCTCGATTAGGCCGGGACACCCCCGATGAAGGAACTGCCGATGCGTGCCATATTGACCGCCCTTGCCCTGTCGTTCGCGCTGCCGATGGCGGCGTGCAGCCGCGATGCCAGCGAGGCGGAGCGCGCCGCGACGATCCCCGTGACGATCGCGATGGCGGGCAAGGCGCACCGGTTCGACGTCGAGGTCGCGCGCACCGACGCCGAGCAGGATCGCGGGCTGATGTTCCGCACCAGCCTGCCCGACAATGGCGGCATGCTCTTTCCATTCGCAAAACCGCGAATCGGCACGTTCTGGATGAAGAACACGCCGATCCCGCTCGATATGATCTTCATCCGCGCCGACGGCAGCATCGACCGGATCGCCGAAAACACCATCCCCGAATCGCTCGAACCCGTGGTCAGCGGCGGTGAGGTTTCGGCGGTGCTCGAACTCGCGGGCGGCACCGCCGCGAAGCTCGGGATCGACGAGACCGCCAAGGTGACATGGAAAGACACGAAATAGCGGTGCGGCGCGTGGTTTGCGGCTTGCGGACCGCGCATGCTTGGCTGTAAACGCCGCAGCCATGAGCATTTTGGGCAAGATTTTCACCTGGTGGGACGGCGCGACCGTCGGCACGCTGCTGAACAGCTGGAGCACGGGCGAGAAGGTCGGCGAGGACAGCCTCGGCAACCGCTATTTCCGCGCCAAGAAGGGCGGCCGCCGCTGGGTGATTTATAAGGGTTCGAACGATGCGAGCCGCGTGCCGCCCGAATGGCACGGCTGGCTGCACGGCACCTTCGACGAATTGCCGACCGACGCCCTGCCCGCGCCGCGCGCGTGGGAGAAGGAGCCGAGCGCGAACCTGACTGGCAGCACCGGCGCCTATCGTCCCGCCGGCGCGCTCGAACGCGGCGGCCGCCGCGCCGCCGCGACCGGCGACTATGAGGCCTGGCGGCCCGGCGCCGACTGAGCTTCAGTGCGGCCGCAACCCCTCCGTATCGCGCTCCTGACGCTTGTCGCCGCGACCACGCTGACGGCATGCGACCGGACGCCGTCGAAGACGGGCGGCAACGCGACCGTATCGACCACCGCAAAATCCGAACGCGTGCCGCAGGAAGTCGGCGGCATCGAGGGCGCGACCCCGATGGCCGAACGCGTCGCCGTGGTCGGCCTGCTCAACAAGCGCAACGGGCTGGTTCGCGAACTCGAGATGAAGCCCGGCGAATCGGTGCGCGTCGGCCGCGCGATCGTGCGGATGCGCGCGTGCGAGATGACCGCGCCGTGGGAGGATCCGCCCGAAACGGGGGCTTTCGTCCAGCTGACCGTGCAGGACCAGCGCGACGACAAATGGCGCCGCGTCTTTTCGGGCTGGATTTTCCGCGAGCGGCCCGACCGCAACGTGATCGAGCATCCGATCTATGACGTCTTCGTCAAAAGCTGCGCGATGACATATCCGGGCGGCGAGCCCGTCGATCGCTCGGCGCCCAAGGCATCGAGCGCGCCCCAATCGCCCGCGACGAACGGCGGCGAGGGCACCGCGACCCCGGCGGCACCTTCCGCGCCCGCGACGCCCGCTCCGGTCGCGCCGCCCAAGGTCGCGGCGCCTTCGCCCCCCGCCAACACCGAATAGAGCCGCGCAAGATAGTCGGCCTGGCGGATCTCGATCGCGCCGAGGCTCGCGAGGTGCGGGGTGAGGAACTGGCAGTCGAGCAATTTCCAGCCGCCGGCGATCAGCCGCGCGACGAGATGCGCGAGCGCGACCTTCGACGCGTCGCGCACGCGGCTGACCATCGATTCGCCGAAAAAGGCGCGGCCGAGCGTTACGCCATAGAGGCCGCCGACGAGCTCGCCGTTCTGCCAGCATTCGACGCTGTGCGCGTGGCCGAGCTGGAACAGCCGGTCGTAGCTAGCCTTGATCACCGGGTTGATCCATGTCGTCGGCCGGTCGTCGGCGGGCTCGGCGCACAGCGCGACCATATCGGCGAAGGCGGTGTCGGTGGTGACACGAAAACGATCCGACACGATGACTTTTTTCAGGCTGTGCGACAGGTGGAAGCCATCGAGCGGGAGAATCGCGCGCAGCCGCGGTTCGACCCAATGGACCGACGGGTCGTCCGCCCCGTCGGCCATCGGGAAAATGCCCTGCGCATAGGCGCTCAAAAGCAGCGCCGGGTCGATGGATTCGAAATGGCGGGTCACAGTCCGCTCTTCACGCGGCTGAGGCGTCAAAATGGCGAAGATATCGGGCGGAAATGCCCGCCGGGAACAGTGGTTCTGTTTCCAAGGGCATTTCCGCTCGAGATCGAAGCCATTTTGACGTCCCTTCGGGATTTGACCGATTTTGTCCATGGCTGCGTCAGCGAGTCTTGGAATATCGACATATGCCTGCGTCTCGCTTCCTTGCCCTGAACAAAATCGCTTCAAACCTCAGCCGCGTGAAGAGCGGACTGTGACCCGTTAGCTTGCGGGCTTCACGAATTTGAGCGTCATGCGGTCCGATTCGCCGATCGCGACATATTTGGCGCGGTCGGTCTCGCCCTCGGTCAGGTTCGGCGGCAGCGTCCAGACGCCCTTGGGATAATCCTTGGTGTCTTTCGGGTTGGCGTTGATCTCGCTTTCGCCGGCGAGCTTGAAGCCCGCAGCCTCGGCAAAGGCGACGATCGAGCTTTTCTTCATATAGCCCGACTTTTCCTCCTTCGCGCTGTCGTCGCTTTCGTTCAGCCGGTGCTCGACGACGCCAAGCGTGCCGCCGGGTTTGAGCATCGCGAAGATCTGCTTGAACGCGTTCGCGGTGTTGTCGGCGCCGTCGAAACGCCAGTTGTGGACGTTGCGGAAGGTCAGCACGACGTCGGCGCTGCCGTCGGGGACTTTCGGGTTGGTGCCGGCATGGGGGAATTCGGCAAGCTTCATCGCGCCATAGACATCGGCATTTTCAGCCTGCTTGGTCTTGACGCGATTGAGGCCGCGTTCCCACGGCGCCGCGACATAAAGCGTGCCGCCGCCGGCCTTGGTCAGCGGGGCGAGGATTTCGGTGTACCAGCCGCCGCCGGGCCACAGCTCGACCACCGTGTCGCCGGGCTTCACGCCGAAGAAGGCGAGCGTTTCGGCGGGATGGCGATAGGGGTCGCGCGCGACGTTCGCGGGGGTGCGGGTGGGCGCGGCGACCGCGGCGGCGATCGCATCGCCCTTCGCGGCGGTCGCATGACCGGCGTGGCCGTCATGCTGCATCGCTGCGGCGGGGGCGGCGATCAGGGCGGCGGCACTTGCAAGCAACGACAGGACACGCATATGGGCACCTCTCTCCAGGGGGATTTCGTCTCCTTGCGGAGACTGGGATTGCCCCTGTTTGCGAAGGGATGCGCGGCAATGCAAGTGTCGATGCTGTCGGTGGCGATTGCGGCCGCGGTGCTGTTCGGCGTTGCCGAGATCGCCAACTGGCGCCGCAACAACCGGCGCGACGTCGAAGAGGTCGGCTTCATGCCCTGGCGCGGGATCGCGCTGGCGGCGGCGGCGGTGGCGCTGTTCGCGACGGCGTTTGCGCTCAAGCCGTGATTTCTTCTCCCATCGGGAGAAGGATATGGAGCCTTATCGCGAAGCGACTAGGCGGAGTTGGATGAGGGCCTCAAACGCCGCTTTCGCGCGCTACGCTCAACCCCTCACCCAGCTTCGACTAGGCAGCAAACTGCCAAGTCTTCGCATCCCTCTCCCCCAAGGGGAGAGGGTTGGAGGTTACAGGCACGCCTCGAGATAAGGCTGATCGAAGCCGTACTGGCGCGCCTTTTCCAGCGTATAGGGGCGCAGGCCCATCGCGCGATATTCGCCGACGATCTTGCCGTCCTTGTCCTCGTCGAGATATTCGAACTTGAACAGTTCCTGCGTGACGATGACGTCGCCTTCCATGCCGATGACCTCGGTGACGTTGGTGACGCGGCGCGAACCATCGCGCAGGCGCTTGATCTGGACGATCAGGTCGACCGAATCGGCGATCTGTTTCGAGATCGCTTCCTTCGGAATCTTGATGTCGCCCATCAGCACCATATTTTCCATGCGGCCGAGGCATTCGCGCGGGCTGTTCGAGTGGAGCGTACACATCGAGCCATCGTGACCCGTGTTCATCGCAGCGAGAAGGTCGAAACATTCGGCGCCGCGAACCTCGCCCATGATGATGCGGTCGGGGCGCATACGCAGCGCGTTCTTGACGAGGTCGCCCATGTGGATCGCGCCATTGCCCTCGAGGTTCGCGGGGCGCGTTTCGAGCGGCAGCCAGTGCGGCTGCTGCAGGCGAAGTTCGGCGGCGTCCTCGATCGTCAGCACGCGCTCGCCGGGGTCGATCATCTTCGACAGCGCGTTGAGCATCGTCGTCTTACCCGAGCCCGTACCGCCCGAGATGACGATGTTGAAGCGGCTGGCGCCCGCGATCTTGAGCGCGGTGCACATCTTCTGGCTCATCGCGCCCCATTGGCAGAGCATGTCGAGCGTGATCGGCTTGGCCGAGAATTTACGGATCGAGATCGCGGTACCGCGGAGGCTCAGCGGCGGGACGATCACGTTGACGCGGCTGCCGTCCTTGAGGCGGGCGTCGGCGAGCGGGGTGGTCTGGTCGACGCGGCGGCCGACCATGTTGCAGATGCGCTGCGCGATCTGGAACAGATGCTGTTCGTCGCGGAACTGGATCGGCGCGATGACCAACTGACCCTTGCGCTCGACATAGGTCTGGTACGGACCGTTGACCATGATGTCGCTGATGTCGGGGTCGGCGAGCAATTCCTCGAGCGGGCCGAAGCCGAGCAGCTCGTCGACGAGCACCTTTTCGAGCGCGAACTGTTCGCGGCGATTGAGCGTGATTCGCAGCTCGGCGAGCACCTCAAGGATGATCGGGCGGAATTCCTCGGTCAGCTCGTCCTTGCTCAGCGTCGCCGCGGCTTCGGGGTCGACGCGTTCGAGCAGGCGCGGCAGCACCTGTTCCTTGATCTTGTGGACGCTCGCCTCGAACCCTTGAACCTTTTCGGGCTCGGCCATTTCGGCGGTCGACCGCTGGTTCAGCCGCTCCATCGCCTCTTCTTCGGGCGTCAGGTTCGACGGGATCGGCGGCGGGGCTTCGGCGGGCGCGGTGTCGATCGCGGGAAATTGCGCGCCGCCGGGCACGCCGGGGCCAGTCTGCATCGGCTTCGCCACGCCAAAGGCGGGGCGGCCAGCGGTTCCGGGGCGGCGTCCGAATGCACTCATGTCTTTGTCCTGCCTCAAATCAACCGTCGTGGAGCGCGCCGCATATTCGGCGAAACCCCCATCCGACACGGTGAATAAATCGGAAACTTTGACATTGTCCTAATGCGGCGGGGCGGAGATGCGGCGCCGCGCCTATTTCGGCTTTGGGGTGGAGAGCTGTCGTTGCGGCAATTTAAGCCCCTCCCCTTCAGGGGAGGGGTTGGGGTGGGCTCCCTCGGACTTGCGCAACTCCGATAAACCCCGCCCCACTACGACTAGGCAGCGAGCTGCCAAGTCTACGTTGCCCCTCCCCTGAAGGGGAGGGGCTGTCTCCCCCTTATGTCCACTTCCGACCAAAACACGACATCCTTCCCAAACGCAAAAGGCCCGCCTCCCTTCGGAAGCGGGCCTTTTGTGCGGCGGGGCGTGAGTTCAGCCGGCGATATGTTCGGCCAGCACGGTGAGGCCCACTTCATTGACCTCGGCGAAGCCGCCTTCGACCTCGATCACCTCGGGCTCCGCGCCCGCGGTGGCATAGATGGTCAGCGGGCCGTTGCGCAGTGTCGCCATGAAGGGCGCGTGGCCTTCGAGCACCGAGAAATCGCCCTCGGCCCCCGGCACGGTGACCATATGGACGTCGGCGGTCCGCTCGAGGCGGGCGGGGGTGACGGGGTCGAACTTCAGGGCCCTCCTCAATCTCCCCCCCCCCCCCTGCGGGGGGGG
>NZ_JNFC01000031.1 GCF_000756385.1 Sphingopyxis sp. LC363 | reverse complement strand
CGCCTGCCCGGCCCGACTGCCGACGACTGCGACGGCCCGGACCCAAGTGACTGATTTCATGGACCCGGAGGTGGCAAGTTTGACAAGTTTAGGGCAAAAAACACGCTCCCCACGGCTCGACCCCGACGCCGCTTGCCGATAGGATGCCCGCCTTGGCCCAGGACAGGAGACGGACGATGCGTGGACAGGCATTAGGCGCGGCGATGCTGCTGCTCGCGGCGTGCGGAGAGGCCGATGCCCCCGCGGCGCCCGAAAAATCGGTGCTGGCCGATGGCCCCGCGGCCACAATCGACGACGTCGCCGCCGCCGACCTGCCCCCCGCGGTGCGCGACGCCGTGCTCGCCAAGGTGCCCGGCATGAAGATCGCCGAGGCCGAGCGCAAGGAACGCGACGGCAAGATCTTCTACGACGTCGAGGGGACGCGCCCCGACGGCAGCCCGGTCGAGCTCGACCTGATCGAGGAGGCGGGGGCATTTCGCGTCGTCGAGATGCAGCGCGACATCGCCTGGGCCGACGCCCCCGCACCGGTGCGCGCCGCCGCAGCCGCCCCCGCCGACGCCTTCACCCCCGCGCGCGTCATCGAAAGCACCCAGAATGACGGCACGATCGTCTACGAACTCTTCGCCCCCGGCAAGGCCGACGAGCCCGCCGCCGAGGTGAACTGGAAGGATGGCAAGGCGGTGCTGCGCACCGAGCGGAACGAATATTGATGACCGGCGCGGCTCCCACCGGGCCCGATATAGGCGCGACCTTCTATCACGGCACGCGCGCCGACCTCGCCGTCGGCGACCTGCTCGCCGCGGGCTGGTCCTCCAACTATTCCGACCGCAAGCCGCTGTCGTGGATCTATTTCTCCGCCGCGCTCGAATCGGCGATCTGGGGCTGCGAGCTCGCGGCCGGCGAGGGGCGCGAGCGCATCTATATCGTCGAGCCCACCGGCGACTGGTTCGACGATCCCAATCTCACCGACAAGAAATTCCCCGGCAACCCGACGCGCAGCTACCGCAGCCGGTCGCCGCTGCGCGTCATCGGCGAGGTCGAAAGCTGGACCCCGCACGCGCCCGAAGTGCTCCAGGCGATGAAGGACGGCCTCGCGAAGCTGAAGGCCGAAGGAAGGGACGTGATCATCGACTGAGCCATCCTTCGACCCATATCTTCGTGAGCCCGGAAAACAGAAACGGAGAGAAAACACCCATGCCCTCCCCCGTCCGCACCCTCACCCTCGCCGCGCTGCTCGCGCTTGCGCCCGCCGCCGCTATCGCTGCGCCCGCGACCACCCCCGCGCCGCTCCAACAGCTGCGCATCTACGAAATCCCGCGGACCAACGAAGGCGTCTTCCACGACCGTTTCCGCGATCATGCGCTGCGCATCATGGCACGCCACGGTTTCGCGGTGCGCTCGATCTGGCGTAGCGAGCATGAGGGAAAGGTCGAATTCGTCTATCTGCTCGACTGGCCCGACACCGCCACGATGAAGGCGGCGTGGGCCGCTTTCATGGCCGACGAGGAATGGGCCGCGATCAAGAAGGAAACGGGCGCGCGCCACGGGCGCTTCGTCGACGCGATTTCGGATCGCACGCTCGAACCCGCGCCTTACTCGCCCGACCGAGCGGGCGGAGGCGGCTAGGGAAGGCAAGGCGGAGGCGGCGCGGACGGAACCGGGGCACGCTTTCGCGGGTCTATCCTGCAGAGGGGCCATCCGCATGCCCCGCCCGCTTGGCCCGGCACGCGACAAATGGAGTGAAGCCGATGAACAAGCTCATGATCCTGCCCCTCGCCGCCGCGACCGCGATGCTCGGCGCCTGCGCCTCGACCGGCGGCTACGGCGGCGGCTATGACGATGGCGGTTACGGCTATTACGACCGCAGCTATTACGACCAATACGGCCGCTACGACTGGGACCGCCCCGATCCGCGCCACGACGGCTATTATGCCGATAATTATTACCGCAACGACCGCCGTTACCGCGAGCGGCGCCTGTCGAACAACGACCGCATCTATCGCGGGCGCGACGGCAAATATTATTGCCGCCGCAACGACGGCTCGACCGGGCTGATCGTCGGCGGCGTGATCGGCGGCATCGCGGGCAATGTCATCGCGCCGGGCGATTCGAAGACGCTCGGCACCGTGCTCGGCGCGGTCGGCGGCGCGGTCGCCGGACGCGCGATCGAACGCAGCGGTAACGACGAGGTGCGCTGCCGCTGAGCATCGCGCCGCGACGGTGGCTTGCGAAGGTTCACCGGTGTCATTAGCCTCCGCCCGATGCTGTCGGGAGAGGCCCTATGATCACCGCCGCCAAGCTCGCCGCCGCCGCGCTGCTGCTGATGCTCGGCGCCGCGCAGGCGGCGCCCGACCCGCGCCGCCCGGCACCGACCTTTGACCGCGTGCCGCCCGAACTGCCCGTGCTCACCCGCCCGGCGCTGCTGATCGTCAGCAAGACCAATGGCTATCGCCACGACAGCATCGCGGAAGCCGTGCCCGCGAT
Organism: Sphingopyxis sp. LC363; assembly: GCF_000756385.1. GTDB lineage: Bacteria > Pseudomonadota > Alphaproteobacteria > Sphingomonadales > Sphingomonadaceae > Sphingopyxis. The sequence goes on along the minus strand of NZ_JNFC01000031.1, from coordinate 33,991 downwards.
CGAGGCATTAGCGAAGGCGCGCGGCTGGAGCAGCTTCGCGACCGAAAATGCCGCCGTCTTCAACCCCCGCGACCTCGCCAGATTCGACGTCATCGTCTTCGCCAATGCCAGCGGCGACATCTACACCCCCGACCAACGCGACGCCTTCCGCGCGTGGATCGCCCGCGGCGGCGGTTTCGTTGGCCTCCACAGCGCGGGCGACGGCAGCCACCCCGGCTGGTTCGTGAAGCTGCGCGGCAATGGCCGTTTCACCGGCCATCCGGGCGGCGCCGACCAGTTCCAGGCGGCCGACCTCGCGGTGACCGGCCCTAGCCATCCCGCGACGCGCCACCTGCCCGCGCGCTGGCGCTGGACCGACGAATATTACAGCTGGGACGCCCCGCCCGCCACCGACGCGCACATCCTCGCATCGCTCGACGAAAGCACGCTGCGCCTCGACGCCAGATATCGCATGGGCGCGGGCCACGCGCTGATCTGGTGGCGCTGCGAGGGCCGCGCGCGCATCTTCTATTCGGCGCTCGGGCACAAGGCCGAAGCGTGGAGCGACGCCGCGCATCTCCGAATGATCGACGGCGCGATCGGCTGGGCCGCGCGCGCCGAAGGAACGGGCTGCGACTAAGCCTTTTTGACCCGCGCCGGCTTTTCGAGGTTCGCCTCGACCGCGGCGCGGATCAGCGCCTTGAAGGCCGCTTCGTCGATGCTGTCGCCCTCGAACAGGTCGATCGCGCGCCGCGTATTGCCGTCGAGGCTCGAATTGAACAGTTTCTTCGGATCGGCGAGCGCCGCGCCCTTTGCAAAGGTCAGCTTGACCTTGTCCTTATACGTCTCGCCCGTGCACAGGATGCCCGCATGTTCCCACACCGGCACGCCCGCCGGATTCGAGGGTTTCTGCCACTTCACCGTCTCTTCGACTTGCGCGTCGGCAGCGTGGATCAGCGCGCGCAGCTTCGCCAGCGTGTCGCCGCGCCAGTCACCGAGCCCCGCAATCTTCGCATCGATCAGGTCCGCCGCCATCGCCTCTTCCTCACATCTTCTCGCCGGGCAGCGCCGCGGCCTGTTTCACCCAGCCGGCGAACGCCGCTTCGTCGACCTTGTCGTCCTCATGGATATGGAAATAGCGCGTGTCGCCGCTTTTCGACGCGACCGGCGGCACCGGATCGAGCGACTGGCCGCGAAAGAAGGCGACCTTGATATAGCGGTCGAAGCAATGGATGCTCAGGAACCAGTGGGTCGGCGCGTCGCCCTGCCCCGGCGGACCATAGAAGGGCGAGTTCCATTTGACCGCCTTCGCGACCCCCGGAACCGTCCTTTCAATGAGCTTGTCGAGCCGTGCCCAGGCGGCCGACTTCCACCCCGGCATCGCGGCGATATAGGCCTGCACCGGCGCGTCGCCATAGGCTTTGGCGATCTGCGGATTGCCGCCCGACAGCAGCACGACCTTTTTGTCGCTCATCGCTGGGTTCTTCAGCGTTCGTCGCGATAGAAGGGCCGGTCGCCCGCGATCGTCACCCGCTCCATCCGCCGCACCGCCGGGAAATAGTCGGACGCCGCATAATGCTGCGCGGCGCGATTGTCCCAAAAGACGACCGAGCCCGCGCGCCAGCGGAACCGGCACTGGATTTCGGGAACCGCAGCCTGAGCATAGAGGTGCGCGAGCAGCCACTCGCTCTCCTTTGCCGACAATCCCTCGATATGGCTCGTGAAGGCGGTGTTGACGTAGAGCGCCTGTTCGCCCGTTTCGGGATGGGTGCGCACCACCGGGTGAAGCTGCGGCGGATATTGTTCGTGCAGTTCGTGCGCGCTCTTGCCCAGCCTTTTGGCGAAGACGCGCGCGATGTCGTGCACCGCTGTCAGCGAGCGGCACCAGTCCTGCATCGCGGGCGACAGCCCGCGAAACGCCGCCGCCATGTCGGCGAACAGCGTGTCGCCGCCGACCTCGGGCACCTCGATCGCGCGCAGGATCGACCCCAGCGACGGTTCGGCGCGCCAGGTGACATCCGAATGCCAGAAATTCTCGCGCCCGCGCGAATCGGGCCCGTGCGCGATGTGCAGAACCTCGCGATTCGGCTGATCCTGCGGCGTCGCGGGGTGGATTTCGAGCGGGCCGAAGCGCCGCGCAAAGGCGATATGCTGCTCGGGCGTCATCGACTGGTCGCGAAAGAAGACGACCTTGTACGCGAGCAGCGCGGCGCGGATTTCGGCGATCGTCGCATCATCCTGTTCGCGGCCGAGGTCGATGCCCGAGATTTCGGCGCCGATCGACGGCGTCAGAGGCGCGACCTTCAGCCGCTCGAAAACCCGCTCAGATGTCGCGAGGGTCATGGTTTTGCTCCTGCCGTTCGGTGTCGGAGCATGAGAAAGCCACGGCGGCGGCGAGTCAAGCCGCGGCGACTAGCCGACGATCTCCGCCGTCGCCGCGCGCTCGATCGCGCCGCGCCAGTGCGGCCGCACCGGCAGCAGGAAAATCTCCGACAAAGCGCGCTCGATCTCGTCGGCCGTCAGGTAGCGCCGGTCGGATCGCCCGTCGACGAGCCGCGTCGTCAGCCGGTTGTCGCGCAGCCCGTAACGCGCCTCGGTCGTCGTCCGCGCCGCGATCAATTGATGGCGGAAATGCGATTCGGGATGCGCCGAGGTGTACCAATTGCCAAGCTCGTAATCGATCGCCGGCGGCGCCGCATTCTCGATCCGGTAGAGCGTCCGCCATTGGTCCTCGATCAGCGCCGCGACCTGCCATTCGTCGCCTTGCCGGACGACGCGATAGCTTTCGTGCCGCGTCGGCTGCGCCTCCTCGCGGTCCATCGCCAGCGGCTGCGGCGGCACCGCCGCGCCGAAGCCGACATCGGCGAGCCACGGTCGTCCGTCGATCGCCACGCGCACGACCATATGCGAGCGCGGCGTCGCCGGCGCATCGTCGGGCAGCATCCAGCGCACCCGCCCGATCAGCCCCTCCGCCGCAAAGCCGATCGTCTGCAGGACACGGAGAAACAGGCCGTTCTGCTCGAAGCAATATCCGCCGCGCCGCTGGCCGATCAGCTTCGCGTCGATCGCGTCGGCGCCGATATCGATCCCGGCGCCGGTCAGTGCGTCGATCGCCTCGAAGGGGATGGTGGCGATATGCGCGGCCTGAAGCGCGGCGAGCACCCCCAGCGTGGGCGCGACGGGACCGGTATAGCCGATGCGCGCGAAATAGCGCGGCAGGAACGTGCCGGCCGCGTCGGGGGACGCATCGTCGCCATCGGCCGGGTCGGTGGGGGCAGCGGGGTAGTGCAACATGGACAAGAGCTCCGTTCGCAAATCGTCTGCCCGCTTTATGAAAGCTCAACCGCGGTTGAGATCAAGCGCGAATCCGGTCCGAATGATCAATTCCCTGAAAAACACAGTCCTGTTCGCAACTTGGCCCTTGCGGCAGCGCATATGCCGGCGCACACCATGCCACAATGTTGGCGGCGGCACGTCCGGGGAGGAATATATGCGAGCGATGACGGTCATGTTGCTGCTTGTCGGCATGGGGCCGCCCGCTCTCGCCGCCGAAGCGCCGCAAGGCGACCTCGCCGACCTCACCGCCTTCGCCGACGCCTTCGATGCGGCGCAGATCGCGCAGGATCGCGCCGCGCTCGACCGCATGGTCGCCGACGACCTCGTCTTCATCGACGGCAGCGGCAAGCGCTACGGCAAGGCCTTCTTCATCGATGGCTGGACGGGGCCCGACGACGATTATGATCCGGTGACGCTGAAGGACCGGGTCATCCTGCCCCTCGGCAAGGATGCGGGCCTCGCGAGCGCCGAGACGATCCTGTCGGGCCGCTCGGCGGGCAAGCCCTTCCGCGTCGGCATCCGCTTCACCGATATCTTCCGGCGCCATGGCGACAGCTGGCAGGCGAGCTACATCCATGTCACGCGCATGCCCGTCGAAGGCGATTAGCGGAAGGATTCGACTCCCCCGGCGAGTAAGAACATAATGGGAACATTGATCCGATTCGGAGGAATGGACGATGGACCCGATGTTCCGATACTTCGTTGGCTTTCAGCTTGCCGCCGACCGCGCCGGCTGGCTGGCGCGTCAATTGCCGCCCGTTTCGGGCGATCTGTTCGCGGGGCTGAAGCCGCAAAATTATCACCTTACCCTGTGCACGATCGACGAGACGTCGGTTCCGCATCCCTTCCTGCGGCAACGCGTCGCCAGCGCGTTCGAAGATGGCCTGCCCGCCACCGCTTCGATTCCCTTTGGCCGGATCGTCAGCCGGGATGCCGGCGCCGAACTGGTCACGGTCGGAAGCATCGCCCCCATTCGTCAGCTTTACGACGACCTTGTCGCGCGGCTTGCACCGCACGGTATCGCGCCCTGGTATCGCCAGTCGGGACTCCGCCCGCACATCACGCTCGGCTATGGCAGACATGCGTTCGATCCGGTGCCGGTTGCGTGGAACTGGACCCCGCGCGAGCTCGTCCTGATCGAAAGCCATGTCGGCCACAGCCGCCACCGCGTCCTCCAGCGCTGGCGACTGCCCGCGCCCGCGCAGGGCGTCTTCGACTTCATGGACGACGCGCTGCCGCCGCCGCTTCGCTATGCGGCCTAGCCTTCCAGGCTGTGCTCGAGCGTGATCTCGCAGTCGAGCAGCTTCGACACCGGGCAATTCTTTTCGGCTTCTTCGGCGATCTTCGCGAATTCGTCGGCCGCGATTCCCGGTACCTTGCCGATCAGCGTCAGCGCCGACTTGGTGATCGTGAAGCCGCCGTCCTGCTGTTCGAGCGTCACCGCGGCGCTCGTCTCGAGCGTGTCGCCGCTATAGCCCGCACGTGCGAGCCCGAAGGACAGCGCCATGGTGAAGCAGGCCGCATGCGCCGCGGCGATCAATTCCTCGGGATTGGTCCCGGGCTGCCCCTCGAAGCGCGTCCCGAAACCATAGGGCTGCTTGTCGAGCACCCCCGACTTGGTCGTGATCGATCCCTTGCCCTCCTTGCCGAAACCTTCGTAACGGGCCGATGCGCGATTGACGGTCATGCGATTTCTCCAGGGTTGGATCGGGGCGTTCGATCGAAAGTACGAAACGGAATAGGCGCCCGGGACTCGGGAAGCCTCAGACGGCGAGCAGCTTACGCCTCGTGCCCAGCCGCTTCCACGCCTTTTCGTGAAAGAAGAAGGCGACCGCATTGATGCACGGCTCGATAATCGCGATACCGCCCGCGAGCGCGACCGATCCGGTCATCGCATAGGCGACGCTGAACCCGATCGTCAGATGGATCGAAAGATAGGTGAGGGTCTTGATCAGGTCGGTGGGCATGGCCCGTCTCCAGCAGCGGCGAACCCGGCCAAGTTAAGAATGATTCGCAAAGACTGCCAGTTGGAGCTTTCGTTCAGTCTGATCGATTATCCCGCGCCACGCCCGCGCGGTCGAGTTCGGGCCCGAGCCGCCCGCCGAGCCACATCGCCCACATCTTGAAGTCCGCGGCGAGGCTCCACAGCGGATAGGTGAAGGTCGCGGGACGGTTCTTCTCGACCCCGAAATGCGCGACCCACGCAAAGAAATAGCCCGCGACCGGCAGCGCGACGAGCCAGCCCCAGCGGCCGCTCAGCACCGCCGCAACCGCAATCAACACGACGAGGCTGGTCCCGACATAATGCAGCGCGCGCGTCGATGTCTTGCTGTGCTCACGCAGGTAAAAGGGCCAGAATTCGGCGAAGCTGTTATAGAGGCGCGACATATTGACGAAGATGCTGCGGCCGGCGTGCGACGTCAAGACGACGGTCACAATGCAGAAACGGAGTAGTGCCGGGAGGATTGGTCGCTTCCGGCCGCAGCCGGCCGCCGATCTACAAATAATTGACGGTGAGCGTGAAGGTGCCGCTGTAGTCCCCCGCGGGCTGATTCGCGGGGACGGTGAGCGTGCCGCCGATATAATAGGTCTGCACCCCGCTCGGCAGCAATGTCGCGCCGAGCAAGGCGATGCCGCCGCCGCTCGTGGTTGCGGCGCGGACGAGGCTTGCGGTCATCGGCGGTGCGCCACCGCCGGCGCGCGCGAGCGTGACCGAGGTGCTGCCCGACACGGTGATCAGAAATATGCCGCCGGTGCCCTGGAAGACCGCGCGGCGACCGTCATTGCCGACGAGCGTCGCGCCGCCCGCCGCACTGCGTCCGTTGGTGACGGGGTTGATCGTGACCGTGCCGCCCGCCGGTCCGCTCAGCAGCGTGCCGAAGTCGAGATCGTCGGTTTTGATCAGCGTGTTCGGCCGAACGACCGCCGCATTGGCGGTGCTGCTCATGTCGGCGGCGTGCGCGATCGCGTATGGCGCCGCGCTCGCGGCGGCCGCGGCGATAGTCAGGGCGCGAGCCGCGCCCCGACAGTGGCTGGTCCCTCGAATTCCCACAGATTCTGCTCCTGTCTGGCACAGGTCATGCCGTCGGGACCTTCATTACGGGTGCACGGGGTTGGTAAATCGTCGATTTACCGGTCGCGGCGGGCTATGTGCGCTCTGCGCTCGCGCTGGCTCAACCTTTGTCGGCGACTCCGCCGATCAAAATGAAGCGCCGGTCGCAATAGCCGCAATCGACGAAGCCTTCGTCTGTATCGATTTCGAGCCACACGCGCGGGTGGCCGAGCGCCGCATCGGCGAGGCCGTCGCCGGTGCCGTCGCAGGCGATGCGGGTCTTGGGCGTGCGGATGGTTTCAGGGGCGTTCTGGGTCATCGACCGCGCCCATAGCAAGCAGGCGAAGACTCGGCAATCGGGTCTGCGCACGCGGCGGCAGGGCCATGACGGCACCGGTGCAAGCCCCCGTCTGGGTGCCAGTGGTCCCCCGGTGCCGCCTCCCCCCACGGGAAAGCCTAAAGATAGTTCAAGGTGATCGTGAAGGTGCCGCTGTAATCGCCCGGCGCCTGGTTCGCGCCGACCTCGAGCGTCGCCCCGACCGGGAAGTTGTAATTGCCGAGCGGCGAGGTGATGCGGAAGCGCGTCGGCGACGTCGACAATATCGCGGTCGGCGTGCTGCCGATCTCGAAATTGCGGACGCGCATCCGCGTGCCCGGTCCGGTGAGCCAGATGCTGTTCGATCCCAGCGAGATATTGACCTGGCGATTGAAGCTACCGAGCCCGGCGAAGCGCGCGGGCTCGCCGCCGTCGCCCGCGAGCGTCACGCCGCCGGTGCGGTTCCGCGATCCGTCGGGTTCGATCGTTACGGTCCCCGCGGTGTTCGACGGGATAATGTCGCCGAAGTCGAGGTCATTCACCTTGAAGAAGGACAGCGGCCGAAGCACGATGGCGTCAGCCTCGCCCTGCGCGGCCGCCTGCGCCTGTGCCGGCGAGTTGACGCCGGGCGCGATGAAAAGCGCGAATGCGATGAGACCGCGCTGCACACGCAGCGGGCGAAAGATGTGACTGGTCCCCACGGGCCTCGTTCTAGCCGCGAGTTTCCAATTTAGCGTTAACGCACCGGTCAGCAGAAAATCTATCGGCGATCATGGCTTTCGCGTGGGCTGGCGCGCGGCTATGGAGGCCGCCATGAGTGAAGCCGCCATCCGCATCGACGCCGTCTCCAAACTCTATGCCGGCGGCAAGCAGGCGCTCGACAATGTCAGTTTCGATGTACCGCGTGGCCAGATTTTCGGGCTGCTCGGGCCGAACGGTGCGGGCAAATCGACGCTGATCAACATCCTTGCGGGGCTGGTCAACAAAACGGGTGGCAAAGCGAGCATCTGGGGCTTCGACATCGACGCCGACCCGCGCAACGCCAAATATTCGATCGGCATCGTGCCGCAGGAAATCGTCTTCGATCCTTTCTTCACGCCGTTCGAGACGCTGGAGAATCAGGCGGGGCTGTACGGCGTGGCAAAAGACAGGCGCATTTCCGACCAGTTGCTCGCCGCGGTGCACCTCAGCGACAAGCGCGACGCCTATGCGCGCACCCTGTCGGGCGGCATGAAGCGCCGCCTGCTCGTCGCGAAGGCGATGGTGCATTCGCCGCCGATCATCGTGCTCGACGAACCGACCGCGGGGGTCGATATCGAGCTTCGTCAGCAACTCTGGGAATATGTGCAGAGCCTCAACGATCGCGGCGTGACCGTGGTGCTCACGACGCACTATCTGGAGGAAGCCGAGGAGCTCTGCGACCGCATCGCGATCATCAACCATGGCAAGCTGATCGCGAACAAGCCGACGCGCGAGCTGGTCGACATGGCGCGCGAAAAGATCGTCGTCGTGACCCTCGACCAGGACATCGCCCAGCTGCCGTCGCATCCCGCCTTCGACAAGGTTGAGCGCGAGGGCGAGCGCGGGCTCGCTATCAGCTATAACAAGGACCGGATGAACGCGGGCGAAGTGCTCGCGGCGGTGAACGCGATGGGGCACGGCATCGTCGATGTTTCGACGCGCGAGGCCGACCTTGAGGACGTCTTCCTCAACCTGACGCGCAGCGCGGCCTGAGGCTCAGCGCCGGTAGCGCGCGAAAAAGGCCCACATCGCCTCATTGTCGGCGACCCATTCGTGGCCGCGACCCTGGACGATACGCCCTGCGACGCGCGCGTTGCCGAGGCAGTTCGAATAGATTTGCTCTTCGGCGGTCTCGGACACGGGGACGGTTTCGGGGCCGGTGCTGCAGCGATCGAGTTCGGCCCAGCGCGCGAGCGCGGTCGCCATCGAATATTGCCAATAGCCCGCACCGCCGCCCGCGACCGGGTTGGTCGTGTCGTCGCTGCCCGCAAAGGCATAGACCGGAATCGCCTTCTTCGGCTGACAGGTTGCGGGGTCGGGGCGCTGCGGATCGCCGGGTGAAGGATTGCCGGCGCGAAGCCCGACGACGGGTGCGATCGCCGCGAAGCGATCCGACGCTACGCAGCCGAGCCAGGAGGTCATGCGCCCGCCGCCCGACAGACCCGTCGCGTAGACACGCTCTTCATCGATGCAAGTCTGCGCGGCAAGCCAGTCGATCGCGGCGGTCAGATAGGCGACGTCGTCGGGATCGTCGGCGGTCGGCACCGCACCGGTGACGGTCGGCACGCCGGGGATGTTCCAGACGAAGCCCTTGCCGGCGGGAATGCCGGCGTCGGGCGCCGCGAGCAGGAAGCCGTGATGGTCGGAGGTCGCGGCGAGCCCCGAATGACGTAGCATTTCCTGCCCATTTCCGGTGCTGCCGTGGAGAAGGAAGACGAGCGGCAGATCGCGGATGCGACGCACCCCGGCGGGAATATGAATCAGCATCGAACGCCTGGTGTCCCCGACCGCGACGCGCTGCGTCGTTCCCGGTGCGCCGAGGGTGCAGCCGGGCGCGGCCAGTGCGGGCGTGCCGAAACCGAGAACCGCGATCAGGGCGACGGCGAGGATGCGAAACAGGGACAGGGGGGCTTCTCCTTCGTGGCTTTGCTAGGCGGCGAGGGCGGTTGCGGCAAGGGCGCGCATCGAATTGAACCGCCGCCGCTTTCGCGTATAGGTGCGCGCACCGACGGCCGAGAGGAGCCTGCCTTGTCCACCGAAATACAGCATGACGTCATCATCATCGGCTCGGGCGCCGCGGGGCTGACCGCCGCGATCGCGCTCGCCGATCATTGCCGCGTGCTCGTGCTGGCGAAGGGTGATCTGACCGGCGGATCGACCGCCTGGGCGCAGGGCGGCATCGCGGCGGTGCTCGACGCGGGCGATACGTTCGAGAATCACATCGAGGACACGATGGTCGCCGGAGCGGGCCTGAACCGCCGCGACACGGTCGAGTTCGTGATCGAGAATGCGCCGCACGCGATCGAACGGCTCGTCGAAATGGGCGTCCCCTTCAACAAGCAAGCCGAGGCGCTGCACCTGACGCGCGAGGGTGGGCATTCGCACCGCCGTATCGTCCATGTCGACGACGCGACCGGCTGGGCGGTGCAGGCGGCTTTATTGAAGACCGCCGAAGCGCATCCGAACATCACGCTCCTACCGGGGCAGGCGTGCATCGACCTGATCACCGGCCGCCACGAGGAGCGCTATTCGGGCTCGGGGCGCGTGTGGGGCGTCTATGCGCTCGACGAAAAGAGCGGCAAGGTCCACGCGCATGTCGGCCGCGCGACGATCCTCGCGAGCGGCGGGGCGGGGCGCGTGTACCAGTTCTCCACGGCGCCGCGCGGCGCGACCGGCGACGGCATCGCGATGGCCTGGCGCGCGGGCTGCCGCGTCTCGAACATGGAGATGATGCAGTTCCACCCGACCTGCCTCTACAATCTCGACGTCAAGAATTTCCTGATCACCGAGGCGGTGCGCGGCGAAGGCGGCATATTGAAGCACCCCGTCACGGGGCATCGTTATATGCCCGATTATGACGCGCGTGCCGAACTCGCGCCGCGCGATGTCGTCGCGCGCGCCAACGACGACCAGATCAAGCGCTCGGGGCTCGACTATGTCCATCTCGATATCAGTCATCAGGACCCGGATTTCGTCGCGGGGCATTTCCCGAACATCTATGAAAAGCTGCTGACGCTCGGCATCGACATGACGAAGCAGCCGATCCCCGTCGTGCCCGCGCAGCATTATACGTGCGGCGGCATCCTGATCGACCTCGACGGGCGCACCGACCTTCCCGGGCTCTATGCGGCGGGTGAATGCACCGAGAGCGGTCTGCACGGCGCCAATCGCCTCGCGTCGAACAGCCTCCTCGAATGCTTCGTCTTCGGCGAGGCGGCGGCGAAGGACATCATCGCGCGCTGGGACCAGCTCGAACCGCCGCCCGCGATCCGGCCGTGGGACGAAAGCCGCGTCACCGATTCGGACGAAGAGGTGGTGATCAAGCAGAACTGGACCGAGATCCGCCGCTTCATGTGGAACTACGTCGGCATCGTCCGCACGACCAAAAGGCTCGAACGCGCGCAGCACCGGATCAAGATGCTGGCGGGCGAGGTCGGCGACTATTACGGCCACTTCCGCGTCACGACCGACCTGATCGAGCTCCGCAATCTGCTTCAATGCGCCGAGCTGATCGTGAAGAGCGCGCTCCACCGCAAGGAAAGCCGCGGGCTGCACTATACGCTCGATTATCCCGACATGCTGGCGCAGGCGGTCGATACGGTGCTGGTGCCCTAGCCCCCGATCCCGAGCAGACGGCCCGCCAGAATCAACACGATCGCGCCGATCACCGAGGCAAAGCAGCCCGCGCGGCTGAAATCGCCGCGACCGCGCGAGGTCGCCAGCCCCGCGAGCAACGAACCGCCGATGCCGAGCAGGATCGTCGCGATCCACCCCATCTCGACCGCGCCGGGATAGAAGAAGCGCGCGAGCGCGCCGATGATGAGGCCCGAGATGATCGCGCCGATGATATTGATCATACGTTGAACCCTTCATTGAGGAACCGCTCGGCGAGCGCCGCGTGCAATGCCGCGCCACGCGCCATCACGCTTTCGTCAAGTACCATATGGTTCGAATGCAGCCCGCAGCATTGGCGCCAGTCGCTGCCCGCTTCGCTCGCGCCGAGCCAGAACATCGCGCCGGGGACTTTTTCGAGCACATAGGAGAAATCCTCGGCGCCCATCACCGGATTTTCCATCGTCAGCCACGCCTGCTCGCCGAAGGTGTCCTCGACGACCGCTTGGCCGAAGCCGACCGCGCGCGCGTCGCAGATGGTCACGGGGAAGCCCTCCTCGATATGTACCTCGGCGGTGCAGCCGTGCGCTTCGGCGATCGCGGGGGCGAGGCGCTTCAACTCGCGCGCGACCATCGCGCGCCTTTCCGGCGACAGGGTGCGGATCGTGCCGAGCATTTCGGCCGTCTCGGGAATGATATTGTTCGTCGTCCCCGCCGCGATCTTCGCGATAGTGACGACCGCGGGGTCGAAGACCGAGATGCGGCGCGTGACCATCGTCTGGATCGCGGTGACGATCGAACAGGCGACGGGGATCGGGTCGATCGCGTCCTGCGGCATCGACGCGTGCCCGCCCGCGCCCTTGACCGTAATCGAAAGCACGTCCGACGAGGCCAGCAGCGGCCCCGCGCGCCCCGCGAAGATGCCGTGCGGCGCGTTGGGCATGATGTGGAGTGCGAAGGCTGCGTCGGGCAGCGGATCGATGATCCCGTCCTCGAGCATGAAGCGCGCACCATGATGGCCCTCCTCGCCCGGCTGGAACATGAATATCACCGTGCCCGGCAACCGGTCGCGCGCCGCGCAGAGCAGCTTCGCCGCGCCGACGAGCATCGCGACATGCGTGTCGTGCCCGCACGCGTGCATCGCGCCGCTGATCTCCGACGAGAAATCGAGCCCGGTCTCCTCGAGCAAAGGCAGCGCATCCATGTCGCCGCGCAGCAGCACGGTGCGTCCGTTCGCCGGGCCGCGAAGGATCGCGATCAACCCGGTCGTCGAAGGCCCTTCGCGGAATTCGAGTGGCAGCCCCGCGAGCGCGTCCTTGATCTTGGCGAGCGTCTTCGGGTTCTGCAGCCCGAGTTCGGGTTCGCGATGGATCGCGCGGCGGAGGTCGACGAGATCGCCCAAGAGGGTTTCGGCCTCGGCGGGCCAGCTGTGAGACAGTTCCATCCAGCGAATGTGCCGCGAAGCCATCGTCATGTCGAGGGACCTCGGACAGGCCTGGACGGAGACCCATCGTGTCGGGCGTCCGAACGTCCCACATCAGCCCGAACCGCTCGCAGAGCCGGATGAAGGTATAGCCCCAATCGCTCTGGCCGGGGTGCAGGCCGATGCGCGCCGAGCCCGGATGGGCGTGGTGGTTATTGTGCCACGCCTCGCCCATCGTCGGGATCGCGGCCCATGGCACGTCGAACGCCTGCACGCCGTGCGCATCGATGGTCCAGTGCTGCGGCCCGCGATTGTGCGCGAGGTGGCCGACGAGCCAGTGCCCGTGGTTCGCGACCGCAATGCGCGCGGCGACGCCCCAGACGGCCCAGCCCCAACCGCCGATCGCGAAGAATAGGAGCGCGACGGGCAGTTGCTGCCAGCGCCATGTCGCCTCAAGCCAGCGATGGAAGGGGTCGTGGTCGAGTTCGGCGAAATCGAAGCGTGGCGGACGGTCGAGGTCGAGGCGGCAATAAATCTGCCACCATGCGTCGCGGAGCATCCCCGTGCCGTGGCGCAGGAAGGGATGGCAGTCGACCTGCCGCTGCGCCCAATCGCGCGTATCGTGCGCGCGAATGATGCCATATGGCCCGGCCATGCCGACGAAAGCGCCGAACCAGACGAGCGTGCGGGTGAGCCAGCGCGGCGCCTTGAAGGCGCCGTGGATCATCATCCGGTGATAGCCGACGCTATGCCCAAGCAGCAGCGCCGCGCCGGTCGTGACGAAAAAGAGGGTGATAGCGCCCGGCGTCAGGAAGGATGGACCGGCGGCTAGGGCGATCACGGCCATCCCGCCATTCCAGACAATGCTCGGCATGTCGGCACGGACTTGCCCCGTAACGGGATCGGGGCCGTCTTCGTCGATCAGGAAATTGACGGCATGGGGATCATCGCTGCGCATCACTCGACTCCTGCAATGAAATAAGAAATTACTTAAATATCTAATTCCTTGTCAAGAGGCGCAAGGGCGCCCATTTAGGGACCTATGGAACGGGTCTTTCAGGCATTGGCGTCGACGCCGCGACGGCGGATTCTCGCCTATCTTGCGCATGCGGAGCTCAGCGCGGGCGACATTGCGGCGCGATTCGAGATGAGCAAGCCCGCCGTCTCGCAGCATCTGTCGGTGCTCGAAAATGCCGGGCTGATTGCGAGCGAGAAGCGCGGGCAATTCGTCTTCTATCGCCTGATCCCCGACGCGCTGACCAACGTGCTCAACGGCTATGTGCAGGAAGTCTGCCCGGTGTCGCGCCCGCTCAAGGCCGAATCGCGCGCGCTGGCCGAGAAGCGGCGCGATGAGGGTTAGCGCGTTCCTCCAAACAATTGCCGTCCCGCGAGGTCGAGCATGATTTCCTCGCTGCCGCCGCCAATCGCATTGACGCGCACCTCGCGGTAGATGCGTTCGACCTTGCTGCCAGTGATATAGCTCGCACCGCCGAGTATCTGTGCGGCCTCGCGCGCGACGGCCTCGAGCATGCGCGTCGCCTGCACCTTGAGCATTGCGAAGTCGGCGGGGCGGTCCTTGCCGTTTTTGACCTGCCAGGCGCAAAGGTCGACCCACGCCTGCGTCGCCTCGATCTGGCGTTCCATGTCGGCGAGCTTGATGCGGATCGACTGATGGCCGACGAGAGGCTTGCCGAAGGTCTCGCGGTTCTGCGCCCATTCGGCCGCCTCGGCCATCGCGACGCGGGCGTATGCGCAGCAGCCCATCGCCATGCCGAGCCGCTCGCTGTTGAAGTTGCGCATGATGCCGATGAAGCCGGCATTCTCCTGGCCGATCAGATTCGCGGCGGGGACGCGAACGTCGCTGAAATGGATCGCGGCGGTGTCGCTGCAGCGCCAGCCCATCTTGTCGAGCCGCGTGCGCTCGACGCCGGGCGCGTCCATGTCGATCAGCAGCAACGAGATGCCTGCCGCGCCCGGCCCGCCGGTGCGCACCGCGCAGGTCAGCCAGTCGGCGCGCATGCCGCTGGTGATGAACATCTTGCCGCCGTTGACGATATAGCTGTCGCCGTCCTGCACCGCGGTGGTCTTGAGGTTCGCGACGTCGCTGCCGCCACCCGCCTCGGTGATGCCGAGCGCGATGATCTTTTCGCCCGCGAGCACGGGCGGCGCGACGCGCTGTTTCAGCTCGTCCGAGCCGAGCGCGAGGATCGGGGGCAGCCCGATACCGTGCGTCATCAGCGACGCGCTTAAACCCCCCGCGCCGACCGCGGCGAGTTCTTCGGTGAGGACGAGGCCGTGGAAATTGTCGAAGCCTTCCGAATGGCCGCCATATTGCTCGGGATAGCGCAGGCCAAGGATGCCCGCGTCGGACGCTTTTTTGTGGAGTTCGCGCGGCAATTCGCCTTCGGCCTCCCAGCGGTCGATATGCGGCGCGATCTCGCGCGCGACGAAACGGCGGACGCTCTGCGCCAGCGCTTCGTGGGTTTCGTCATAATAGGGCGAGCGCGCGCGCCAGTCGTCGAAGGCTGTCATGGTGCGATGCTGGGCCGGGTTGACGGGCACGTCAAGTAGGAGGCGTCAAGCGAGGCTTGCGCCGCGACGACAACGACTTAAGGTCGCGCGCCATGAACAAGCCCACCCTGCTCGCCGGCCTCGCCGCTCTCGCCCTGATCTCCACCCCCGCCATGGCGCAAAAGTCCCCCGAGGCGGCTGCCGAAGCCGCGCTCAAGAAAGCACCGGTGTTCGACGGGCATAATGACGTGCCGTGGGAGCTGCGGGGCAGTGTCGGCAATGTGATCAACGATTTCGATTTTCGTGACACCACCAAGCCCAAGCCCGACGGCAGCGTGATGCACACCGATATCCAGCGCCTGCGCAAGGGGCATGTCGGGGCGCAATTCTGGTCGGTCTATGTGCCCAGCAACACGAACGAGCAGCAGGCGGTGCAGCAGACGATCGAGCAGATCGACGTCGCGAAGCGGCTGATCGCGCGCTACCCGAACGACCTCGGCTTCGCGTCGACCTCGACCGAACTCGAACAGCAGATGAAGGCGGGCAAGGTGGCGGGCATGCTCGGCGCCGAAGGCGGTCAGTCGATCGGCTCGTCGCTCGCTGTGCTGCGCGAGCTTTATGGCATGGGCGTGCGCTACATGACGCTGACCCATGGCAAAACGACGCCGTGGGCCGACAGTGCGACCGATGCGCCGCAGCATGACGGGCTCACCGATTTCGGCAAACAGGTCGTTCGCGAAATGAACCGGATCGGAATGATCGTCGATCTGAGTCACGTCAGCGAAGCGACTATGAAGGACGCGCTGGAGGCGTCGAAGGCGCCGGTGATGTTCAGCCACTCGGGGGTGCGCGCGGTCAACGACCATCCGCGCAACGTGCCCGACAGCGTGCTGCCCGCGGTCAAGGCGAACGGCGGTGTCGTGATGGTCGTGCTCTACGCAGCGTTCCTCGATCCCAAGCTGCGCGCGCACGGCCTGTCGCGCACGGCGGAAAAGGCGCGGCTCGACGCGCTGTACGTAGGCAATCCCGATGCTGTCGCCCCGGCGCTGAAAGCGTGGGACGCCGCGAACCCGGCGCCGCAGGTGCCGATCGGGATCGCGGCGGACCATATCGATCATCTCAAGAAGACGATCGGTGTCGATCATATCGGGATCGGCGGCGACTATGACGGCATGGACGCGACCCCGGTCGGGCTGGAGGATGTCACAGGCTATCCGCGGCTGTTCGCCGAACTCGCGCGGCGTGGTTATACGCAGGCCGAACTCGAGAAGATTTCGAGCGGCAATATGCTGCGCGTGCTGAAGGCGGTCGAGGCCTATGCGGCGAGCCAGAAAGGCCAGCCGCCAATCGAGACGCCGGTCGCGAAATAGGGGGCTAGGGGCGGCGGCGAAACGGCCAGTCGGTCGCGCCGCTCGCCCACAGCGCCCACCAGATGATCAGCGGCTGTGCGGCGAGGCGTGGGCCGTGATACCACCAGCTTAGTGTCTCGCCGCCGATCGCGACATTGGCGAGCGCGTGGTGGAAGTTCGCGGGCCAGACGCAGAGGGCATAGAGCGCAAGGCCCCAGCCGGCCGCCTTGCGCGTCGCCGGGATCATCAATCCGACCGCGCCCGCGATCTCGGCAATACCGGTCGCGGAGACGACCAATTCGGGCTGCGGCACCCACAGTGGCACGATCGCGAGGAAGGGCGCGGGCCGCGCCAGATGCGCCCAACCCGCATAGCCATAAGCGAGCGCGAGCAGCCAGCGCAGCGCGGTACGAACGGGGTCCTTCACCGCCCGATCGCGCCGAGCATCGCCTCTATGCTGGTGAATTTCTCGCGCGGGTTGCCGTCGAGCGCCGCCTTGACCTCGGCCTCCTCGATCCGGCGCCAGTCGCGGAAGGTGACGGGAGTGATGCCGCGGCTCGCAAGCAGCGCGTCGAGCCCCGCGCGCCCGGCCTTGCCCGCGCCGCGGCCGATATCCTCCAGCACCATCTCGCCGATGCGCGCACCGTCGGGCTTGTTCGTGCCGATCGTTCCCGAAGGCCCGCGCCGCGCCCAGCCGACCGCATAGAGGCCGGGCAGAATCCGCCCTTCGTCGCTCGCGAAGCGGCCGCGGCCATGTTCGTAGGGAACGCCGGGGATCGGCGGGGTCTGATAGCCGATGCAACTGATCACGAGACCGGCGTCGACGGCATAGGTTTCGCCGGTGCCATGGCTGCGGAGGTCGGCGTCGAGAACGGTCTTCTCGACGATGATGCGCTGGACTCGCCCGTCGCCCTCGATCGCCACTGGCATCGCGAAGAAGTCGAAATCGATCGTCACCGGCTTGGCGACCGGGTTGGCCGCGAACTGCCGAAGGTGCGTCACCGACTTGCGCATCCCGGGCTCGAGCATCGCGTCGTCGCCCTCGTCGGGAAGGTCGGCGGGGTCGACGCGCGGGCTCGCGCGCTCGAGATGGCCGAGTTCGCCAAGCTCCTTCGGCGTCATCGCGATCTGGTGCGGGCCGCGGCGGCCGAGGATCTGGATATGGCGCACCGCGCTCGCCGCCAACATATCGCGCGCGTGCGCGACGATGTCGCTGCCCGCGAACTCCCGGGGGGTCTTGGCGAGGATGCGCGCGACGTCGAGGGCGACATTGCCGTTGCCGATCACCGCCACACCCGGCGCGTCGAGCGGTGGATCGAGATCGGCGAAGTCGGGGTGGCCGTTGTACCAGCCGACGAAAGCCGCGCTGCCGATTACGCCGGGAAGGTCGGCGCCGGCTATGTCGAGCGGCCGGTCGTTCGGCGCGCCGGTCGCGAGCACCACGGCGTCGTAGAGGCCGACAAGCTCGTCGATCGTCACGTCGCTGCCGACCGAGACATGGCCGACGAAGCGGACATTGTCAGTCAGCGCGGTGCCCTCGTAGCGGCGCGACACCGCCTTGATCGATTGATGGTCGGGCGCGACGCCGGTGCGGATCAGGCCGTAGGGCACGGGCAGCCGGTCGATGACGTCGACCGCGATATCGTCGGCTTTCTGCAATGTTTCGGCGGTGTAATAGCCCGCCGGGCCCGACCCGACGATCGCGACATGACGCATCAACCCACTCCTTCGGGCATCCGCGCGGGCGCGCGGCCCCTCTTTTGTTATCGGGTGATGCTAGCGGCGAAATGCGTCAGGGCAAGCGCGCTTGTACGGGCCGCCGCTCCGGCCTTGACAGGCGGCCCCCGCAATCATATTGCGCGCCCCTCTTTGCCCCGTCGTCTAATGGTAAGACTACGGATTCTGATTCCGTCTATTGAGGTTCGAATCCTCACGGGGCATCCATTTTCTATCGCCGCGATCGCAAGGGCGGTGCGGAAACTCCCGAACATTGATGGCGCCCCGGCCGCTTGTTGCGCCACAAGGCCCCGCATTGGCACGCGCATGCTTTGCGTTCACCCCGCGGGGCGTGACGTTCGCCGTTGCCGGCATGCGTTGGGCTGCACCGCCACGCCGATCGGCGGCGATTCGCTCCAAGCGATGAACGGCCCGCGCTAGCGCCCCCCCTTGAAAGAAGAGGGGACGAAGATGATCGAGGCTACGCATGTTGTCGCGGAAACCGGCCCGACGGCGCCTGTGAAGGCGATCCTGATCGGCGGTCTGGTGGGCGGCGTTCTCGATCTGGGTTTCGCCTTCACCGCCTGGGCGCTGAGGGGCGTCGGCCCGGCCGATATATTGCGGAGCATCGCGTCGGGGCTGCTGGGCCCCGCGGCCCGGAGCGGCTTTGCGCCGGTGCCCTTGGGATTGGTGAGCCATTTCCTGCTCTCGTTCCTGTTTGCCGCGGCATTCGTCCTCATCGCCGCGCGGATCGCGCCGTTGGGGCGCCAATCGCCCTGGCTCGCCGGTCCGCTCTACGGCGTCGCCGTCTATTTCGTGATGAACCGCATCGTGCTCCCGCTCTCGAACTTCGCCGTTCCGGCTGGCGGGATGTCGCTCAGCTTTGCGGACCTCGCATCGCACATGTTCCTCTTCGGCCTGCCGATCGCGCTGGCAGCGCATCGTTGGGTGCGGGTCGTTTCATAATAACCGATAATAACAGGGAGTATCAATATGTTGGGCAAATTTCGACCGCGTCACTATCTGCTTTCGACGACATTGCTCGGGAGCGTCGCCTGCATTACGCCGGCCTATGCGCAGGACGCGACGGGGGGCGAGACGGCGATCGAGGATTCGGCGCCGATCGTCGTCACCGGATCGCGCATCCAGAACCCCAATCTCGAGCAATCGAGCCCCGTCCAGGTGGTGGGCTCGACCGAAATCGGGCTGCGCCAGGCGACCAATGCCGAGGAGCTGATCGGCGATCTGCCCGGCGTGTCGCCGGGCGCCAACAGCGCGGTCAACAACGGCGGCGCGGGCTTCGCTTCGCTCAACCTGCGCGGCGTCGGCACCAACCGCAATCTCGTGCTGCTCGACGGGACGCGGCTCGTACCGTCGTCGCTGCTCAGCGAGACCGACCTCAACATCATTCCCGTCGCGCTGATCGAGCGCGCCGAGATCGTGACCGGCGGCGCTTCGTCGGTCTATGGCGCCGACGCGATCGCCGGGGTCGCAAACTTCATCACCAAGCGCGACTTCGCCGGCGTCGAGCTCGCCAGCACGGTCGGCATCACCGAGCGCGGCGACGGCGCGCGCTATCGCTTCGACGTGACGGTTGGCGCCAATTTCGACGACGGCCGCGGCAATGCGGTGCTGAATGTCGGCTATCAGAAGGTCGAGCCGGTGCTGCAGGGCGGCCGCGCCGTTTCGCGCGACACCTATTTCCTCGACGGCAGCCTCGTCGGTTCGGGAACGACGACCCCGACGCGCATCAACAACCGCATCTACAACCCCGCCGATGGTGCGCTGCGCGACTATGTCGGGTCGCGCGACGCCTATAATTTCGCGCCCGCCAATTATTTCCAGACCCCGCTCGAGCGCTATAATCTGTTCGGGGCCGCCCAATATGAAGTCGCCGACGGCATCGAAGTCTATGCCAAGGGCATGTTCACCCGGTCGAAGGTGCAGCTCAGCCTCGCCTCGTCGGGGATGTTCGGCGACACATGGCAGCTGCCGCTCAACAACCCGTTCCTGCCCGATGCCGTGCGCTCGGAGGTTTGTGCGTCGAACGCGATCTCGGCCGCCGACTGCGCCGCCGCGGGCGCCGCGACCAGTCCGAACGATCCCGCGTACCGCGAGGTCGCGACGGTCATCAACCGCCGCTTCATCGAGGCCGGGCCGCGCATCCGCAACCTGACGACCAATCAGTTTCAGGTCTGGGCCGGCGTCCGCGGGTCGATCACCGATGCGATCGATTTCGACGTCTATGGTCTGCATGGCGAATCGGACCGCAAGAACAGCAATATCAACTGGGGACTGAAATCGCGCGTGCAGCAGGCGCTGCGCGCCAACAGCACGACCGAATGTGCCGATCCGTCGAACGGGTGCGTGCCGATCAACCTTTTCGGCGATGGCACCGACATCACGGACGAGGCGATCGCCTTTTTCAACCAGCCGGCCGGATCGACGGTGAGCACGCGCCTGTCGGTCGTCAGCGGCAGCATTTCGGGCGAGCTGGGCAATTTCCTGGCCGGGGAAACGCCGATCGGCTTCGCGCTGGGCGCCGAATATCGCAAATATGGCGCCGAGCAGGTGTCCGACGTCGCCTTCGGGACGCAGGACGAAGTGCTGGGCACCGGGGCGCCGTCGCCGTCCTTTGCGGGCACCTATGACGTCAAGGAAGTCTTCGGCGAGCTGATCGTGCCGATCGTCGAGGATGTACCCGGCATCTACAGCCTGACCGCCGAAGCGGGCATCCGCCTGTCGGACTATTCGAACACGGGCACGAGCACGACGTGGAAGGCCGGCGGCACCTGGGAGCCGTTCCGCGGGTACAAGATCCGCGGCATCTATCAGCATTCGGTGCGCTCGCCGAATATTTCGGAGCTCTTCACGCCGATCACCACGGGCCTCGCGAACCTTGCCGAGGATCCGTGCCAGGGCTCCAACCCGGTCGGCAACGCCGCGCTCACCGCGATCTGCATCGCGCAGGGCGCGCCCGCGGGTTCGATCGGGAATATTCCGGCACCTTCGTCGGGCCAGATCAACCAGACGGCGGGCGGCAATCCGGACCTCGACGTCGAGACCGCCGATTCCTATACGCTGGGACTGGTCGTGACGCCGCCGCAGGTGCCCGGGCTCGCGATCACCGCGGATTATTATCATATCAAGATCACCGACGCGATCACGCTGCCGACGCCCAACGACGTCTTCGGCCCCTGTTTCGACGAGGGCGATGCGGAGGCGTGCGCGCTGATCCGCCGCAACCCGCTCAACGGGTCGCTGAATGGCGGGGGGGATACGCCGGGGCAGATCGCGCTGCTCACCAATCAGGGCACGATAACGACATCGGGCGTCGATCTGCGGATCAACTATGGCTTGCCCACCGGTTTCGGGCGGCTCAACTTCGACCTTTCGGGCAACTGGACCGAGCAGTCGAAGTTCAAGGCCTCGCCGACCAGCATCAACCGCGAGTGCGTCGGCCAATATAGTTCGAACTGCGGTTTCTTCGCCGGCGAAATCACCCCCAAATACAGCTTCAACATGCGTGCGACGGCGCAGATCGACGATTTCGGGGACATCTCGCTGCTGTGGCGCTGGCTCGACGGTTCCGATTATGAGCGAATTCTGGACGCCGACGGGATCGAACCCGATTATCTGCATATCCCGAGCTATAGCTATTTCGACCTGACCTATCGCGCCAAGGTCGCCGACATCTTCACGCTCACGCTGGCGGTCCAGAACCTGCTTGACAAGGACCCGCCGCTCGTCAGCAACTATGTCGGCACCACGGCGCTCAACTCGGGGAACACCTATCCGACCACCTACGACGTGCTGGGACGGCGTTACAGCCTGACCGCGAGCATGCGCTTTTAAGGGTCGCGCTTCCGGCGCGGGGACCAGTCCCCCTCGGTGCCGGCCCGGTGTGCGGACGAAGGGTGGTGCCTTCGTCCGCGCATCACCTACGCTCTCACCCGCGCCTCTTCCGGCGCGGGTGAACGCACGATATCTGCGGCCGAACGTCGGTCGACAGCTTCCCGCCTTCCTGCGATAACCGCGCGATGAACCAGGTCGCGGCCTTTCCATCCACCGGCGTTTACGAAGTGGCTACGGCCGGCCGGCCGGGCAGCCTCGAACGCCAGCGGCGGCAAGCGATCCTGTGGCTTACCGGCGCCTTCTGGGGCGTGCACACGCTGGCGCTATGGATCGCCGATCTGCTCGACCACCACCCGCATCTCCTCCGCGCGACTGCGGTGCGGTTGATGCTCATGGCGATCGGCCTCGCGCTTTGCTTCGGCATCCACATGATATTGCAGAAGCTGAGCCGGCGGGCCTGGCGCCAAAAGGCGCCGATCGTCTTTTTCGCTTCGCTCGTCGCGGCCGAATTCTTCGCCTGGTGCACCTATTTCGCCCTGGTTTATGCGAAGGGAGAGCCGGTCCAACTCGCGATCGACGGCAGCGCTGTGATCCGCACCCTCGTTCCCTGGACCTGGTTTTTTCTGGCGTGGGTCGGGCTCTATCTGGCCGTTCAATATGGTTTCGAGGCGCGCGCGGAGGAACGGCGCTCGGCGCAGCTTCGCACGATGGCGCAAGCGGCCAAGCTGCAGGCGCTCCATTACCAGATCAATCCGCATTTCCTGTTCAACAGTTTCAACGCGGTATCGGCGCTGATCCTCGACGGGCGGGCCGACGACGCCAATGCGATGGTCGAGCGGCTCGCGGGCTTTTTCCGCGTCAACCTTGCCACCAATCCCGACGTCGACATTTCGCTGGCGGAGGAGGTCGCGCTGCAGGCGACCTATCTTGAAATCGAGCAGACGCGTTATCCCGATCTGGCAGTCCGCATCGACCTGCCGCCGGCGCTCGGGCGCGCGGCGGTGCCGGCTTTCCTGTTGCAGCCGCTGGTCGAGAACGCGGTCAAGCATGGCGCCGGAACGGTCGGCGCCGGCGACGCGTGGATTGCGATCTCGGCGCGGCAAGAACAGGGCCGGCTGGAGGTCGTGGTCGAAAACAGCTGTTCGTCGGCCTCCGGGCGCGCAGGGGTTTGCGGCACGCATACCGGCCTTCGCAATGTCCGCGACCGGCTCTCCAATCGCTTTGGCGCGGACGCGAAATTGTCGATCGAGCGGCTGCCCGCATCCCGCTTTCGCGCGACGCTCAAATTGCCGCTGGGATATGCCGAATGACGATGCGGGTGCTGACCGTCGACGATGAGCCGCTCGCGCTCCGGCGGCTCGAGTTGATCCTAGCGAAGCTGCCCGACGTGGAGCATGTCGGGTCGGCGAGCGGTTGCCGCGAGGCGATCGCGAAGATCGCCGAGCTGAAACCCGATACCGTACTGCTCGACATCAAGATGCGCGACGGAACGGGTTTCGACGTCCTCAGCCGGCTCCCCGAGGATGGCGTCCCGGGGGTGATTTTCACGACAGCGTTCGACCATTTCGCCGTTCGCGCCTTCGAAGCGCATGCCATCGATTATATCCTCAAGCCGATCGAAATTTCGCGGCTGCGTGCAGCGATCGACCGGTCGCGCGACCGGCTCGCGGCGGCCGATGCGCGCGAACAAATCGCCCAGATGCGCGCGGTGATCGACGATCTGCGCGCGGGATATCACGAGCAGGGGATACGGCAGCGCGACGACGAGCTGTGGCTGCGTGGGACCGCGGGTGCGCTGACCTGCATCCAGCGCGCCGATATCGACATGATCACCGCCGAGGACGACTATGTCCGGCTGCACACGGCGTCGGCATCCTATCTGCTGCGCGGGTCGATCAGGGCGGCGCAGGCCGACCTCGACCTTCCCGAAGAGGAGTTCGTCCGCGTGCATCGCCGCGCGCTGCTGCGGCGAAGCGCGATCGCAAGCGTGCGGCGCTCGGCCGGAAAGGGCGTGCGGGTGATCCTGCGAAACGGCACCGACGTCGGCGCGGGGCGAGTCTACGCCAAAAAATTGCTCCGCTCGCTTCCCGCGGTCGGCTGACCTTCCGTCAAAAGGCGGTTTCGCCCATCCGGCGCTACGAAAAAAATCGCGAATCTGCATCCATCTATGCGCGCCGCGCCGTCCAGTCGATGATCGGCGGCTGCGCCGGTCCGGGCGGCGGCTTCGCGCGGCGGCCGATCTGGCTCCCCGGTTCGGATCGTCCCCGCCTTGCCGGAGGCCGCCGCCTGTGGTTTCACCATGCCGAGCGGCATGAAGGAGAGAGAAGTTGGATCAGCTGATAACCGCTGCGGCAGCCGCCGTCCCCGCCGCACCCGCCGCGGTTCCGCCCGCCGCGGTCAGCGTGCCCCTCCCGGGCGCGCAGTCGATCAGTCCCGCCGACGTTGCGGCCTATATCGATCCGCGCGACGTCGCCTCGTTCCTGCCCCCGCCCGCACCGACCACCGAGCTTGTCGCGGTGAGTGACCGCTTCTTCGGCTGGCTTGAAAATATGACGATGGTCGCGCTGTTCGTTGTCGGCTTTTTCCTGCTCGCGCGATTGCTCCACGCGTGGATGCTCCACCGCTCGATCCGCCGCGCGCTCGATGCGAAATCGGATGCGGTCAGCCCGCTGATCGACAAGCTCAACAAGCCCTATGAGCATCTTGGCGGCCAGAGCCCCGACACGCCGGGCGACGACCGCAACGCGCTGGTGCTGCTCGCGATCGGCCTCGCGATGGCGGGTTTCGGGCTGATTCAGGGACATGAGCAATTGATCCGCACTTCGGCGGGCGCCGCGCTCTTTCCCATATTCGTCGGTATCGCCCTCCTCGTCCGCCGCCGCCTCGCGCGCGCGGCGGCTGCGGAGGAGCGCGCCGCTGCGTGATGGGGTACGCGCCGATGAGGATTGGGCTCTCAGCCAGCGTGTCGCGGGGGGCGATCGCGCCGCTTTTCAGCTCCTCGTGCTGCGGCACGAAGGGCGATTGCGCGCCTTCCTGTCCCGCGCCGCCGGGTGCGATGCCGACGATCTGGCGCAGGAAGCCTTCGTTCGCGCGTGGCAGCGCGCGGGCGAGTTTCGGGGGCAAGGAAGTTACGCGGCCTGGCTCATGGGAATCGGCTGGCGGCTGTTTCTCGACCAGCGGCGCACCGCGCGCCGGCGCGAGGGGCTGGCGGCGGGCGAGGAGGCAGCGAGCGCGACCGATCCGCGGCCCGCGAGCGATGCCGCGATCGATGCCGACCGCCTGCTCGCCGCGCTGTCGCCGCAGGAACGCGCCGCGCTTACGCTCTGTTTCGGCCATGGCTGGTCGCATGGCGAGGCGGCCGCGATCATGGGGGTGCCGCTCGGCACGCTCAAATCGCTGGCCTTGCGCGGCCGCGCCAAGGCGCAGAAGATGATGGGCGAAGGAGCGGACCGATGACCCAGCCGGCCGATCAGGCGATGGACACGCTGCTCGCCGCGCTGCTGGCGCCGCCCGAGCGGCCGGGCGACCGCGGCTTTGCGATCGGGGTCGAGCGCGCGATCGATGCGCGGGCGGCCTATGCGCACGCGCGGCGGCGCTTCTGGCGCAGCTTCGCGTTCGAGGCGCTCGCCGTGGCCGCGCTGCTCGCGGCGCTGTGGCTTTTGTCGTCGGCGCCGTCGCTCGCTCCGCTTGCCGGAGCCGCGCATTGGGGCCTCGCGCCGCCCTTATTGCTCATCCTGCTGCTGTGGTTCGGGACGCAGCGCTGGCGCCAGGCCTAGGGCACCGCGCGGCTAGCCGGCGGCCGCGTCCTCGCCCTCGAGCCCCTGATATTTGAGCTGGAGATAGCGTTCGCGCGTCGCGAGCTTGTCGAGCTCGCCGGCGGCGAGGCTGCGCGCGGCGTTGCCGATTTCGCCTTCGAGCATCTTGAGGCCGCCGACGAGCGTCTCGTCGGGGGTACGGCCGGCGTGGGCTTCCTTGCGGAGACCCGCGGGAATGCGCTGGTAGCCCGCGACGAGTTCGGGCAGATCCTCGCCGACCAGCTTGCGGATATTCGCCGCCGCCGGGCTCGATGCGTCGAGCGTCTGGAGCTGCGGCGCGAGCAGGTCGAGCTGGACGCCGATGCCGTCGACGAGCTGGCGCGCCGGCGCGGGCAGCATCGGCCGCTGCGCTTCGAGCCAGATTTCAGTGCGGCCCGCGAGCTGTTTGAGATCGGCCTTGGGCAAATCCTGCTGACGCGGCTCGGGAAAGGGCGGCCATTTGCCGAACAGTACCGCGACGCCGACGAGCAGCACGAACAGCGCGAGCAGCCCGACGAAGCCGAGCGGCTGGATCAGCGCGCCGAACACCGCAGCCCCGATCAGCACAATCCCGCCCGCGATGAGCATCCGGCCGAGCTTTTTGTAGAGATGCTGGCGGCGCAGCGCGACGCTCTTCGTCCCGATCGGCCGGCGGCGCTCGCGCGACCGTTCGATCGCCGATTCGGCCGAAAGCCGGATCTTGTCGACTTCGCTCATCGTCATCGTGCGCCTTAGCCTTCGAGCGCGGCGAGCGGGCTATCGGCGCCGCCGACGCTGGCCTGCGCCTGGCTCGCCCCCTCGGCGCGCGCGATATAGCCCTTCGACTTCGCGACCTCGCTTTCGAGCGTGCCCACCGTCGTCTTCATGCTGTCGAGCGCCTTCAGCTTGAAGGTGTCGATCGCGTCCATCGTGTCGTAGATATTCTGGAACGCGCGCTGGAGCGTTTCCATCGGGATCGTACTCGACGCCGCCTGCTCGTGGATACGTGCGGTATTGTCCTTCAGCATCTTCGACGTGCCGTCGATGATGTTCGCCGTGGTGGTGTTGAGCGCGGTGATCTGTTCGAGCACCAGCTTCTGGTTCGTCATCGCCTGTGCGACGGTGATCGCGGTCTTGAGCGCGCCGACGGTGGTCGTGCTCGCGCGGTCGACGCCCTTCACCAGCTCGACATTGTTCTTTTTGACGAGGTCGAGCGCGAGATAGCCCTGCACCGTCACCGCCATCTGGGTGAGCAGGTCCTGCGTCCGCTGGCGCGCGTAGAAAAGTGCGTTCTCGCGAAGGATTTTCGCCTTTGCCGGATCGACGCCGTCGAGTTCGTTGGCTTTCGCTTCGAGTTTCTCGTCGAGCGTCTGGGCGATGTGGACCATCTGCTCGAGCTTGCCCATCGATTCCCACATCTTGCGGCGTTCGACGTCGATCGCCGCATTATCCATCAAGAGCTCGTCCTTGCCGTTGGCGAGCGCGGTCAGGATGCCGCCGATATGCGTCTGCGCGCTCCGATATTGCGCGAAATAATTGTTGATCTTGCCGCCGAAAATCTTGTCGAGAAAACCGCGCTTCGAGATCAGCTTGCCGTTCGCCGACGGGTCGAGCCGCTCGACAGTGGTGCGCAGTTCGATGAGGTTCTGGCCGATGTCGGTGTCGCGGTCCATCGCGCGGATCGGGCGATCGAGGAAGCGGTTCGAATGGCTCGCCGCCTCCAGCATCTCCTTGCGGCCCATATTGGTGATCTGGTCGACCTTTTGCCCGAAGGCGGGCGAATTGACGTCCTGCGCGACGAGGTCGTCGATGAACCCGTCGACGCGCTCGCCGAGCTTCGATTTCTGTTCGGTCGACAGGGGGACGAGGCCCGCGGCCTTTTCGGGCGAAACCGACGGTACGGGGTCGGGCGGGGTCAGCTTCAGCTCGTCGGTTGCGGTCGCCGTCGCGGTCACTTCGCTCATTCGTCTTCCTTCCAGCCCCTTACCGTCCGCCTATATGGCACGCGGTCCTGTATTATTCAAGCACTACACCTATTCCGCCTTCAGAACTGGGGCGATCCACGCGGACAGGATCAGCTGCGCCATATGATAGACGAGGATCGGGACGAGCACCATGCCGGCGATGGCCGGCGGGAACAGCGTCGCCGCGAGCGGCGCGCCGACCGCGATGCTTTTCTGAGCCCCTGAAAAGAGCAGCGTGATGCGGTCCGGGTGCGCGAGCTTCAGCAGCCCGCCGAGCGCCCAGGCGCCACCGAAGGACAGCGCGAGCAGCGCAGCCACGGCGGCGAGCACGATCGCGATCTCGCGCGCGTCGAGCAGGCCCCAGATGCCGGCAACCACCGCCGCGGAAAAGGCGACATAGACGGCGATCGCGATCGCGGCGCGGTCCATGAAGGTCGCGAGGCCGCGGTGCGCAAGTACCCACGGGCGCAGCCAGCGCTGGACGAGCTGCCCGGCGACGAAGGGCAGGAGCAGGATCGAGACGATGCGGAGCACCGCTTGCCCATGTATTTCGCCCGCGCTTCCCGCGAGCAGCGCGAAAAGAAGGGGTGAAAGCGCGACGCCGCTGAGGTTGAGCAGCGCCGCGGCAACCACGCTCGCGGCGACATTGCCGCCGGCCAGGCTCGACGCCGCGGTGGCAGACTGGACGGTCGAGGGCAGGATGCCGAGGAAAAGGAAACCGAGCGCGAGCGTTGCGGGCAGGACGGAGGCGGTCGCCGCCTGCGCTGCTAGGCCGAGCAGCGCCATGCCGCCGAAGCAGAAGGCGAGCGCGCCTCCCTGCAATTTCCAGTTGCGGATGCCGTGGATCACTTCCTCGCGCGGCAGACGCACGCCGTTGAGGAAGAAGAGAAAGACGATCGCCGCGGTCGACAGCCCTCCCGCAATCGGCACCGCGGCGCCGCGCACCGGAAGCAGGCTGGCGAGCAGAATCGTCGCGAGCAGCACGGGGACGAAACGGTCGGGGAAGATGCGGGACAGCATTGGGATGAGCGATGGCGGTCTTGCGCAACGTTGGCAAGGCGAACGATCCTCCCTGCCGCGAAGCGGTGGGGAGGGGACCGCTCGCGAAGCGAGTGGTGGAGGGGCCGCGACGTCGCGCCCCAAGCCCCTCCGTCAGCGCTTCGCGCTGCCACCTCCCCATGGCTTCGCCACAGGGAGGATTGGATGTGGCGCGAACTCGGCTAAACAGCCGCATGGCCCATATCCTTACCCTCGCCGCTTTGCCCGAAGAGGCCGACGCGCTCTTTCCCGGCACCGGTGCGCGCGCGGCGGGACCGTTCGCCGAGCGGCGCATCGGCGTGGGCGGTCACGATCTTACTATCGCGACCTGTGGTCTCGGCAAGGTCAATGCTGCGCTTTGTGCCGGGGCGCTCGCGGGCGATGCCGATATGCTGCTGATGACCGGCACCTGCGGCTCGCTCGGCGCCGCGCCCGGCGCTTACTGGATCGCCGAGGCGCTGCAGCATGATTATGGCGCCAATCAGCCCGGCCTTTTTCGCCGGTACCGCGCCGGCGAATGGCCGATCGGCGAAGCGGGGGAAGCGCATTTCTCGGCGATGGCCGATCCGGGACTCGGCCTGCCGCATGCGCGGATCGCGAGCGGCGACAGCTTCGTCGCCTGCCCCCAAGCCGCGGCCGATTTGGCGGCGCTCGGCGCGACGCTCGTCGATATGGAGGTCGGCGCGGTCGCGCAGGTTGCGGCAAAGCTCGGGCTTCCGTGGGCCGCGATCAAAGCGGTGACCGATGACGCGAACGACGACAGCGCGGGCGATTTTCATGCCAATCTCGTCCGCGCGGCGTGCTCCGCGGCGGACGAGGTCGAGCGGCTGATCGCGATGATCTGAGCCGTTCCGCGCGGCCCCCGGCTGTGGTAAGCTTGTGCCACAACGACCGAGGGAGAGACTCGCGATGCGATACCGGTCTTCACTAGCCATGCTCGCCGCCTGTGCGGTCTTCGCTGCGCCGATCGCCTTCGCCGCGGGAAGCGGCGGGAGCGGGAGCAGCGCGCCGCCCAGCCAGAGCAGTTACGACCCCACGGTCGACTACAAGAAGGGCGCCGATGCCTTTGCCTCGGGCAAATATGCGGAAGCGGCGAAAGCGTTCAAAAAGGTCGTATCGGCGGTCCCGAAGAATCCGCAGGCCAATTATCTGCTCGGCGCGAGCTATATGGCTGAGGGCGAGTTTTCGCGCGCGGTGAAACCGCTCGAAGCCGCGGTGCGCTATGACGAAAAGATGGTCGACGCGCGGCGCGACCTCGGCATCGCGCACGCGAAGCTCGGCAAGGCCGACAAGGCCGACGCGCAATTGGGCGCGCTGAAGGCGATGCAGGAAGCCTGCGCGGGGGCGTGTGCCGATTCGGCGAAGCTGACCGATGCGATCGCCAAGCTCGAAGCGGCGATCGCATCGGGGCCGCAGGCGCAGAGCGCGGTCGAGCCCGAGGTGCGGCTGGCGTCGGCCGAAACGCTCGACGCGACTTATGTCGCCGCGGTCGGGCTGATCAACGAGCATCGCTACGAAGCGGCGATCGCCAAGCTCGACCAGGCGTTGTGGGCGGCGGGGCCGCATCCCGATGTGCTCACCTATCTCGGCTTCGCGAACCGCAAGCTCAAAAATTACGCCGCCGCCGAAAGCTATTATCGCGAGGCGCTCGCCATCGCGCCGGCGCATCGCGGCGCGCTCGAATATTATGGCGAGCTGAAGCTCGAACGCGGCGACGTCGCAGGGGCGAAGGCGCATCTTGCGAAGCTCGAGGCGATCTGCGGCTTCGGCTGCCACGAGGTCGACGAGCTTCGGCGCTGGATCGCCGCGGGGCGCGCATCCGCAAGCTGATCGCGCTCGCCGCGCTGCTCCTCGGCGCTGCCGCGGCGCCGGGCACCGCGCCGCCGGCCTTCGAGCAGTTGCGCTGGACCGCACCGGGGGCCGAGCTTGCCCTGCTGTCGGAACAGCCCGCGACCTGCATGGCGGGCGACGGGGATATGATCCGCGGCGGCCGGGCGCTGTTCGCGACGCCGACCTTGCTCGGCGGGCAGGCGGCGAAGGCGGGGCTCAGCTGCGCGAGCTGCCATATCAACGGGCGCGACAATCCGCATTTCCTGCTCGCGGGCGTCTCGGCGGGGCCGGGGACCGCCGATGTGACGAACAGCTTCTTCAGCGCGGCGCGCGGCAACGGCCGCTTCGATCCGGTCGCGATTCCCGATCTGGCGAAGGCGGGGAAGGTCTCGCGCGATCCCGGCACGCGCGCGCTCGAAACCTTCATCCGCAACCTGATCGTCGAGGAATTCGGCGGGCAGGAACCGACGCCCGCGATGCTCGATGCGCTCGCCGCCTATGTCCGCGCGATCCGGCCTTGCCGGGGCGAGCCGCGGGTCGCGCGGCGGCTGGACGATCAGCTGGCGGCGATTGCCGACGGCGCCGCGGTTGCGCTACTGATGATCGATCACGGCGACCGGCACGGGATGCAACTGGCAATCGCCTCGATGCGGCATCAGCTGGGGCTCGTCGCCGAGCGTTACGCGGGGCCGGGTTTCGCCCGCGACCGCACCGCTTTGCTCGCGGCGTCGCGTCAATTGCAGGCGATCGGCGAGATCCCCGACGCCCGCGACCTTCGGCTGGCCCTCGAACGGTGGAAGCGCGATTTCGACGCCGGGCTGGCGCGGCGCCTCCGCGGCGCCGAAGCGCGATCGCTTTACGACAGAAAGCGTCTCGACCGCGCGCTTCGCTAGTTCGGGCGCCGTCGGCAATCATGTTGCGCCGCAGCACCACTTCTGTTAGGGGCGCGGCGTTTCGCGGCGCTCCGGGCGCTGCCCCCTTCCATCAAGGCTCAAATCCGCATGTCTCTGCGCAATATCGCCATTATTGCCCACGTCGATCATGGCAAGACCACGCTCGTCGACCAGCTTTTCCGCCAGTCGGGTACCTTCCGCGATAACCAGCGCGTTGAGGAAAGGGCCATGGATTCCAATGACTTGGAGAAAGAGCGCGGGATCACGATTCTGGCGAAATGCACCAGCGTCGAGTGGGGCGAAGGCGCCGACGCGACGCGCATCAACATCGTCGACACGCCGGGCCACGCCGACTTCGGCGGTGAGGTCGAGCGTATCCTGTCGATGGTCGACGGCGTCATCCTGCTCGTCGACGCGGCCGAGGGCCCGATGCCGCAGACCAAGTTCGTCACCGGCAAGGCGCTCGCGCTGGGCCTGAAACCGATCGTCGTCGTCAACAAGATCGACCGCAGCGACGCGCGCGCCGCCGAAGTGCTCGACGAGGTGTTCGAACTGTTCCTGACGCTCGAAGCCAATGACGAACAGCTCGACTTCCCGATCCTCTACGCCTCGGGCCGCGGCGGCTTCGCCTCGGACAGCCCCGCCGCGCGCGAGGGCACGCTCGAGCCGCTGTTCGAGACCATCGTCCGCCATGTGCCCGAGCCGGGCCTGCCCGTCGATGCGCCCTTCACCTTCCTCGCGACCCTGCTCGACCGCGACAATTTCATCGGTCGCATCCTGACCGGCCGCGTCCAGTCGGGCACGGTCAAGGTCAACCAGCCGATCCACGCGCTCGACATGGACGGCAAGGTGATCGAGGCTGGCCGCGCATCGAAGCTGCTGGCATTCCGCGGGCTCGATCGCGTGCCGGTCGAGGAAGCGAAGGCGGGCGACATCGTCGCGATCGCGGGGCTGACCAACGCGACCGTCGCGAACACGATCGCCGACACCAGCGTCAGCGAACCGATCGCCGCGCAGCCGATCGACCCGCCGACGCTGTCGATGCGCTTTGCGGTCAACGACTCGCCCATGGCGGGCCGCGAGGGCAGCAAGGTCACGAGCCGCATGATCCGCGACCGCCTGCTGCGCGAAGCCGAAACCAATGTCGCGATCCGCATCACCGAAAGCGCCGACAAGGACAGCTTCGACGTCGCGGGCCGCGGCGAGCTCCAGCTCGGCGTGCTCATCGAAACGATGCGCCGCGAAGGCTTCGAACTCGGCATCAGCCGCCCCAAGGTTCTCTATGGCGAGGATGAGGACGGCAAGCGCACCGAACCCTATGAAACCGTCGTCATCGACGTCGACGACGAACATTCGGGCACGGTCGTCGAGAAGATGCAGATCCGCAAGGCCGACCTCACCGACATGCGCCCGTCGGGCGGCGGCAAGACGCGCATCACCTTCAGCGGCCCGTCGCGCGGCCTGATCGGCTATCACGGCGAATTCCTGTCGGACACGCGCGGCACCGGCATCATGAACCGCCTGTTCGAGAAATATGGCCCCTACAAGGGCGTGATCGAGGGCCGCAAGAACGGCGTCCTGATCTCGAACGGCAATGGCGAAGCCGTCGCTTACGCGCTCGGCCCGCTCGAAGAGCGCGGCATCCTCTTCGTCTCGCCCGGCGAGGCGCTGTACGAGGGCATGATCATCGGCGAGAATGCCAAGCCCGACGACCTCGAGGTCAACCCGATGAAGTCGAAGCAGCTCACGAACTTCCGTTCGACGGGCAAGGACGACGCGATCCGCCTGACCCCGCCGAAGCGCATGACGCTCGAACAGGCGATCGCCTATATCGACGACGACGAGATGGTCGAGGTGACCCCGAAGAATATCCGCATCCGCAAGGCGATCCTCGACCCGCACGAGCGGAAGAAGGCGTCGCGCAAGAAGGAAGCGGCGTAACGCCGGCGGCGAATCCCGATCGTCGCCCCCGCGAAGGCGGGGGCCGCTCGAGGTTTACGCAGCAGCGAAGAACAAGGCCGATGACGGCCCCCGCCTGCGCGGGGGCGACGTGCTTGAAACTTCGCGGCCGGGAGCGCATCAAGATGCCGCGCCAGCGGCGGGGAGTCGTCCGCCGCTTCGGTCCGATGCACGCCTGTCCTCCGCATCGGTTGGCGCGTCTTCACCCCGTGGGAGCCTGAGTGTTGGCCCGGCTGATCCTGTTCAACAAGCCCTGGGGCGTGCTGTCGCAATTCACTGATCGCGGGACGCCCGAGGCGCGCGCAACGCTGTCCGACTATATCGACATCCCCGGCGTCTATCCCGCCGGGCGGCTCGACCGGGACAGCGAGGGCCTGCTGATCCTGACCGACGACGGCGCGCTGCAGGCGCGGATTTCGTCGCCGAAGCACAAGATGCCCAAAACCTATCTCGCGCAGGTCGAGGGCGAGCCCGACGACGCCGCGCTGGCGGCGCTGCGTCGCGGCGTCACGCTGAACGACGGCCCGACGCGCCCCGCGACCGTCCGCCGCATCGGCCCGCCGAAGCTGTGGGACCGCGACCCCCCGGTCCGCTACCGCAAGAGCGTGCCCGATTCATGGATCGAACTGACGATCACCGAAGGC
>NZ_JNFC01000030.1 GCF_000756385.1 Sphingopyxis sp. LC363 | reverse complement strand
CCACCTTCGGTGGTCCCCCTCCCCGTGCCGGGGAGGACCGGCAACTCCCGCTCGGCAACCGCCAAAAACAAAGGGGGCGAAATCGCCCCCTTTGCCGCATCAGTGTCGTTCGCCTCACTCGGTCGGAAAACCGCGCTTCGCGAGCAGCGCCTTCACATCGGGATCGCGGCCGCGGAAGGCGCGATAGGCTTCGGCGCGGTCGGTTTCGTTGCCCGTCATCAGCAGGATGGTGCGGAACTTGTCGGCTACCGTGCGGTCCCACGGTCCGCCGGCTTCGGTGAACGCGGCCCAGGTGTCGGCGTCCATCGTCTCCGACCACAGATAGCTATAATATCCCGCCGAATAGGCATCGCTGCTGAACAGATGGCCGAACTGCGGCAGGCGGTGCCGCATCACGATTTCCTTGGGCATGCCGATCTCGGCGAGTGTCTCGCGCTCGAATTTGTCGACATCGGTCGGCGGGTCCCCACGGTCGTGCAGCTTCATGTCGACGATCGCGCTCGCCAGATATTCGACCGTGGTGAACCCCTGGTTGAACTTGTCGGAGGCGAGGATTTTGTCGACCAGCGCCTGCGGCATCGGCTCGCCCGTCTTGTAGTGCGTCGCATATTTCGACAGCACCTCGGGGGTCATCAGCCAATTCTCGTTCACCTGGCTCGGATATTCGACGAAGTCGCGCGGCACGCCGGCGAGCGCCGGATAGGTGACCTGCTGCAGCAGATAATGGATGCCGTGGCCGAATTCGTGGAACAAGGTCTGCGCATCGTCGAGGCTGATCAGCGTCGGCTCGCCCTTCGCGGCTTCGGTGAAATTATTGTTGTTCGAGGCAAGGACATTGCGCTCGCCGCCCAGCGTCTGCTGGCTGCGATAGGTCGTCATCCACGCGCCCGAGCGTTTGCCGTCGCGCGCGAAATTGTCGAGGTAGAAGACCCCGACATTCTCGTTCGTCTTGAGGTTATAGACTTCGAACGTCCGCACCTTCGGATCGAACACCGGGATCGTGCCGGTATTTTCCTTGAAGCCGAGATCGTAAAGCTGCCCCGCCGCCCAGAACATGCCCTGGGTCAGCTTGTCGAGCTGGAGATAGGGCTTCACCTCGCTTTCATCGAGGTCGTATTTCGCCTTGCGGACCTTCTCGGCGTAAAAGCGGTAATCCCACGGCTCGATGGTGATCTTCGGCGTCTTGTTCGCCTTCGCCTCGGCATCGGCGATCGCCTGCATGTCGGCGACCTCTTCCTTGACCCGCGCGACCGCGGCGGGCCAGACCTTCATCATCAGCCCCATCGCGGCCTCGGGGGTCTTCGCCATCGTGTCGGCCATGCGGTAATGCGCGTGGGTCGGGAAACCGAGCAGTTCGGCGCGCTGCTGGCGCAGCTTCAATATCTCGGCAATCGTCGCATTGGTGTCGTTCGCGTCGCCATTGTCGCCGCGGTTCACGAACGCCTTGTAGACCTTTTCGCGAAGCGCGCGGTTGGTCGCATTCTGCAGCACCGGCTGCGCCGACGATCGCGTGTTCTTGATCGCCCACTGGCCGGGCTTGCCATTGGCTTCGGCGGCGGCCGCCAGCGAGGCGACGAAGCCGGGTTCGAGCCCGGCGAGTTCGGCCTTGTCGGTGACGAAGGTATAGAGCTTCTCGTCGCCGAGCAGCTTCGACGAGAAGGCCGAGAACAGCCCCTCGAGCTTCGAGTTCATCTCGACCAGCTTCACCTTGTCGGCGGGCGACAGGTTCGCGCCGTCGCGGACCATCTCGTCATAGCTGCGCTCGACGATGCGGATCTGCTGCGCGTTAAGCCCGCTCGAATTGCGCTTCTCATACACCGCCTTGTAGCGCGCGAAGAGCTTCGGAGCGAGGAACAGCTCGGTGTAGAATTTGGTGAGCTTGGGGCTCCATTCGGCGTCGATATCCTCGACGCGGTCGCTCGACTTGTTCGACGTCTGGACGCCCCATAGCGCAAAAAGGCGCTCCATCGTGTCGCCCGCGAGCATCATCGGAACATGCGTGTTCTCGAAGGTCGGCGCTTCGGGATTGTCGATCACCGCCTGCACCTCGGCCTTGGTTTCGGCCATGCCCTTGGCGAAGGCGTCGGGGAACAGCTCGGGATCGAGCTTGTCCCACGGCGGCACCCCCTCGAAGGGGCCGGTCCAGGGTGCAAGCAGCGGGTTCGCGCCCGCGGGGGCGGCAGCCGGCTGCGCGGCGGCGGTGGGTTCGGCGGCGGTTGCGGTGCTCATCTGGCTATAACCCGTCATCATCGCGGTGGATGCAAGCAGGATCGACAAACGGCGGGCAAAAGGCTGCGCTGGGCGCGACATCGATAAATCTCCCCGGAGGATAAGGTTTCGGACGAAACCATGTCTGGGGCCGTCTTAACCGGATATGACAGGGGGGTGCAAGGGTGGGAGGCTTGATCGATCCTCCCTGTGGCCGCAGGCCGTGGGGAGGTGGCAGCGGCGGAGCCGCTGACAGAGGGGCCATGACGCGACGTCGTCGTCCCTCCACCACCGCTTCGCGGCGGTCCCCCTCCCCTTGGCCTGCGGCCACAGGGAGGATATTCAACCCCCAAACATCTTCTGCGCCAGCCCCGGCACATCCACGCGGAAAGCAAACACCCCGCCCGCATGCGGCTGCGCCTTGCGCTCCGCGTCGGTCAGATTCTTGCCCGCGCTGGTGACGAAGGCGGTCTTCAAATCGGGCCCGCCGAATGCGATCATCGTCGGGCGCTGCACCGGCAGCTCGACCGTCCGGATCAGCTCGCCCGCGGGCGAGAAGCGCACGACGCGCCAGCCGTCCCACAGCGCCGACCAGTAACAGCCCTCGGCATCGACCGCGGCGCCGTCGGGGCGGCCGTTGCCGAACTCGAATTGATGAAAGACGCGGCCGCCCGACAGCGTGCCCGCCGCCGCATCGACGTCATAGGCGCGGATCGCGTGCGTCGGCGTGTCGGCGTGATAGAATATCTGTCCGTCGGGGCTGAACGCCGCGCCGTTGCTCGTCGTCAGCCCATGCAGGATTTCGGTCAGCGACCCGTCGGGGTCGAGCCGATAGAGCGTCGCGGCGGGGTTCGCCTTGTCGCTCGTCAGGCTGCCGACCCACAGGCGGCCGAGCGCATCGACGCGCCCGTCGTTGAAACGCTGCTCGGGCTTGTCCGCGAGCACTGCCGCGCCGAAAGCGCGTGGCGTCGCGCCCCAGCCGTCGATCAGCGCGCAGCCGTTTTCGAGCGCCGCGACCAGCCCGCCCCCGGCGCGCGGCGCGATGCACCCGACCTGCTCGGCCAGTTCCATGACCTCGTCGGCGCCGCTCGCGGGATCGGTGCGATGGATTTTGCGGCCGTCGATATCGACCCAATAGAGGCGAGCCTCGGCAGCGTGCCAGACGGGTGATTCGCCGAGCAAAGCGCCGGCGTCGAGGAGTAATTCTACCATGCGCTGCGTCTTAGCGCGGCGGGCCAAAGCTGCCCAGCGGTTCGGCCGCCTGAAAAGCTATTCGTCGCCCCCGCGAAGGCGGGGGCCGTTATCCGCCTGAAGCTTGATATTTTGATAGAAACGTCATCCCGGCGAAGGCCGGGATCTCGCCGGTGCGTCAGGTCGGGGCGATGAGATCCCGGCCTTCGCCGGGATGACGAAACAGGAGGGGTGTGTTCCCTGCAATCAGATCGCACTCTAGCCGCCAGCGGCCCCCGCCTTCGCGGGAGCGACGGAGAACTTCATGCCGTAGCGTCTTTCCACTTGACGTGGACGTAAACGTAAGGTCTCTTGGCCGGGAAGATGCGGCCGACTCCCCGCTCGCGTTCGGCCGTCCTCAGGGAAAGGAAAACCAATGTCGCTCGATAGTCTCTCGCGCTCCGCCTATACCGAGGATCATGAGGCGTTCCGCGCGACGGTGCGCCAGTTCCTCGAAAAGGAAGTCGCCCCGAACGCGGCGCAATGGGCCGAGGACAAGATCGTCCCCAAGTCGATCTGGCCGAAAGCGGGCGAGCTCGGCATGCTGTGCCCGACGGTTCCCGAGGAATATGGCGGGCTCGGCCTCGACTTCGGCTATAATGCAATCGTCGACGAGGAAAGCGCCTATTACGGCCGCGCCACCACCGGCTTCTCGCTCCAGTCGGACATCGTCACCAGCTACATCGTCAAATATGGCAGCGAGGAGCAGAAGAAGCACTGGCTGCCCAGGATGGTATCGGGCGAGACGATCACCGCGATCGCGATGACCGAACCGGGCACCGGCTCGGACCTTCAGGGGATGCGCACGACCGCGAAGAAGGATGGCAATCATTATGTCATCAACGGGTCGAAAACCTTCATCACCAACGGCCAGAACGCCGACCTGATCCTCGTCTGCGTCAAGACCGATACCGAGGTCGAGCCGGCGTGGAAGGGCGTGTCGATCGTCCTCGTCGAGGCCGACCGCGAGGGTTTCCAGCGCGGGCGCAACCTCGACAAGATCGGGCAGGACGAAGCCGACACGTCGGAGCTCTTCTTCAACGACGTCCGCGTGCCGATCACCAACTGCCTCGGCGAGGAAGGGCAGGGCTTCATCTATCTGATGAGCGAGCTGCCGCAGGAACGGCTGTCGATCGCGGTGAGCGCGCAAGCCTCGGCGCAGCGCGCCTTCGACGACACGGTCGAATATACGCGCGAGCGCAAGGCGTTCGGCAAGCCGATCCTCGATTTCCAGAACAGCCGCTTCGTGCTCGCCGATCTGAAGGCCAAGCTGCAGGTCGGCTGGGCGCATCTCGACTGGGCGCTCGCGCGTCACATGAAGAAGGAACTGACCCCCGAAGAGGGCGCCGCGGCGAAGCTCTGGCACACCGACCTGCAGTGGGAGGTGATGGACAAATGCCTCCAGCTGTTCGGCGGGTCGGGCTATATGAACGAATATCCGATCGCCCGCGCCTGGCGCGCCGCGCGCGTGACGCGCATCTTCGGCGGCACGAACGAAATCATGAAGGAACTGATTGGGCGGAAACTGTAATTTCCAAACCCCTCCTCTTCAGGGGAGGGGCAGTGAGACTTGCCAGCTTGCTGGCTAGTCGCAGCGGGGTGGGGTCCATCGGCCTTGCTCGACGCCGCGAAACCCCACCCCAACCCCTCCCCTGAAGGGGAGGGGCTTTAGGAAGAAAGGAATTCTCCCATGGCCACAGCCTATATCGTCGACGCCGTCCGCACCGCGGGCGGCAAGCGCGGCGGCAAGCTCGCCGGCGTCCACCCCGTCGACCTCGGCGCCGCGGTGTTCGACGCGATCGCCGACCGCAACGATTTCGACACCAAGGCGATCGACGACGTCATCACCGGCTGCGTCAGCCAAGGCGGCCAGCAGACGATGGACGTCGGCCGCAACGCGGTGCTCGCCTCGAAGCTCCCCGACTCGATCCCCGCGGTGACGATCGACCGCCAGTGCGGCTCGTCGCAGCAGGCGATCCAGTTCGCCGCGCAGGCGGTGATGTCGGGAACGCAGGACATCGTCCTCGCGAGCGGCATCGAAAGCATGACGCGCGTGCCCATGGGCAGCGTCGCGACCCTGTTCATGAAGGAAGGCCTCGGCCATTATAAGTCCGAGCGGCTCGAGGAAAAATATCCCGGCATCATGTTCAGCCAGTTCATGGGCGCCGAGATGATCGTCAAAAAGCACGGCCTCACCAAGGCGGACCTCGACGCCTATGCGCTCGAAAGCCATCGCCGCGGCAAGGCCGCGACCGAGGCGGGCCATTTCAAGCGCGAGATCGTCGGGGTCGAGATCGACACCCCCGAAGGCCGCGAAATGCACCTCATCGACGAAGGCATCCGTTTCGACGCGACGCTCGAAGGCATTGCGGGCGTCAAGCTGCTTCAGGAAGGCGGCGCGATCACCGCGGCCTCGGCGAGCCAGATCTGCGACGGCGCGAGCGCCGCGCTCGTCGTGTCCGAACAGGCGCTGAAGGATCACAATCTCACCCCCCGCGCGCGCATCCACCACATCTCGGTGACCGCGGGCGACCCGGTGATCATGCTCGAAGAGCCGCTGTTCGCGACCGAACGCGCGCTCAAAAAGGCGGGCATGAAGATCGGCGACATCGACGCTTATGAGGTCAACGAAGCCTTCGCGCCCGTGCCGCTCGCCTGGCTCAAATATCTCGGCGCCGATCCGGCGCGGATCAACCAGCACGGCGGCGCGATCGCGCTCGGCCACCCGCTCGGCGCCAGCGGCGCCAAGCTGATGGCGACGCTGCTCGGCGTGCTCGACGCGACCGGCGGCAAATACGGCCTCCAGACCATGTGCGAAGGCGGCGGTCAGGCCAACGTCACCATCGTCGAGCGGCTGTAAGAAATCTGGCGTCGCCCCCGCGAAGGCGGGGGCCGCTATCGGGGTAGCGCAAGGCTGCCAACGGCCCCCGCCTGCGCGGGGGCGACGTTTCAAGGGAGAATATAATGAAACTCGATTCCACCATATCCGCCGTCGTCACCGGCGGCGCTTCGGGCCTCGGCGCGGCGACCGCGCGCGCGCTTGCCGCAAAGGGCGTCAAGGTCGCGATCTTCGACTTGCAGGAAGAAAAGGGCAAGGCCATCGCCGCCGAACTCGGCGGCGTCTTCTGCGAATGCAACGTCACCGACGACGCTTCGGTCGACGCGGCTTTTGAAAAGGCACGCGCCGCGCACGGCCAGGAACGCATCCTCGTCAACTGCGCGGGCACCGGCAACGCGATCAAGACCGCGAGCCGCTCGAAGGAAGACGGCAGCATCAAGCATTTCCCGCTCGATGCGTTCAACTGGATCATCCAGATCAACCTCGTCGGCACCTTCCGCTGCATCGCCAAGTCGGCGGCGGGCATGCTGACGCTCGACCCGATGGAAGACGGCGAACGCGGCGCGATCGTCAACACCGCGAGCGTAGCGGCCGAGGACGGCCAGATCGGCCAGGCCGCTTACTCGGCATCGAAGGGCGGCGTCGTCGGCATGACCCTCCCGATCGCGCGCGACTTGGGTAACGAGAATATCCGCGTCAACACGATCCTGCCCGGCATCTTCGACACCCCGCTGCTCGCGGGCGCGCCGCAGAATGTCCGCGACGCATTGGGCGCCTCGGTGCTCAACCCGAAGCGGCTCGGCAACCCCGACGAATATGCCAATCTCGCGCTCTGCATGATCGAGAACGGCTATTTCAACGGCGAGGACGTGCGCCTCGACGGCGGCATCCGCATGGGCCCGCGCTGATATGCCCAAACCGGAAAGCTGGCGGCTGAACCCCGCCAGCTACCCCGTCGCAATCGAACTGCAGACGCGCTTTCAGGACATGGACATCAACGGCCACCTCAACAATGTGGCTTTCGCCGCCTTGTTCGAAAGCGGCCGCGTCCTCCTCAACCGCGACGTGCGTCCGCTGGACGAGCGCCCCGCGAACGAGCGCACGATGGTCGCCGCGGTCGAGATCAACTATCTGGCCGAGGGCAATTTCCCCGATCCGGTGCAGATCGCGACCGGCATCGGCCGGCTCGGCACCTCGAGCTGGACGATCGTCCAGGCGATGTTCCAGAACGGCCGCTGCATCGCGACGTGCGACACGGTGGTGGTATGCCGCACCGACGGGCAGGCCAAACCGCTGCGCGCGGAGACGGTGGCGGAGCTCGAAGAGAAGCTGGCGCGGGCGGTCTGATCTCCTTCTCCCTCGATGGGAGAAAGGATACGAAGCCTTATCGCGAAGCGATTAGGCCCAGTTGGATGAGGGTGATCGTGCGTCCTTGCGCCGCCGTTTCAGGCCGAGAGCTCACCCCCACCGCTGCGACTGGCGAACAAGTTCGCAAGTCTCGCTGCCTCCCCCATCAAGGGGGGATAATGATTAAAGCTTCTTGTCCGCATCGGGCACCGACCGGATCAAATCGCGCGCAAAGCCGATCAGCCCGATCTGCCGCCGCCGCTTCAACCGCTCGGCGCGCAGGATCGCGCGAACCTCGTCGAAACAGCCTTCGACATTGTCGTTGATCAGCACATAGTCATAACCGTCCCAGTGGCTGATCTCGTTCGCCGCGCGCTCCATCCGCGCCGCGATCACCTCGTCGCTGTCGGTGTTGCGTGCGCGCAGCCGCCGTTCGAGCTCCTCCATCGTCGGCGGCAGCACGAACACGCGCACCACATCGGGGCCCGCCTCCTGATACAGCTGCTGCGCACCCTGCCAGTCGATG
The DNA here is from genome assembly GCF_000756385.1 of Sphingopyxis sp. LC363. GTDB lineage: Bacteria > Pseudomonadota > Alphaproteobacteria > Sphingomonadales > Sphingomonadaceae > Sphingopyxis. The sequence continues at coordinate 36,856 of NZ_JNFC01000030.1, read as the reverse complement.
TCGAACAGCACATCCTTGCCCGCCTCGAGCATCGCGTCAACGGGTGCGCGCGGGGTCCCGTAACGATGGCCGAAGACATGCGCCCATTCGAGGAATTCGCCGTCGGCGGCCATCTTCTTGAAGCTTTCGACATCGACGAAATGATAATGGACCCCGTCGATCTCGCCGGGGCGCGGCGGGCGCGTCGTCGCCGAGATCGACAGCGCGATATCCTTGTCGGCCTCGAGCATCATGCGCGAGATGGTGGTCTTGCCCGCGCCCGAGGGCGAGGAGAGGACGAACAACACGCCGCGGCGGTTCAGGTGGACGCTTTCAGCCATGGGCGCTAATTGCGCGAGAGACGGGCGCGGTCAAGCGGGAAGGGCGGCGATGATATTGGGGGTTTCACGACGGGGCTGGCTGGTCGCCGCGGCGCTGATGGTCCTTTTCGCCGCGATCCTGTTCGCGATGGGACGCCCGCCGATCTGCCCGTGCGGGACCATCAGCCTGTGGCATGGCACCGTCCAGTCGAACCAGAACAGCCAACAGATTTCGGACTGGTACAGCTTCAGCCATGTCATCCACGGCTTCCTCTTCTTCGGCCTGTCGCGCTGGCTGATCCCGCGCCAGCCCTTGTGGGTAGCGCTCGCGCTCGCGATCGGGATCGAGGCGGCGTGGGAAATCCTCGAAAATTCGCCCGTCATCATCGACCGCTATCGCGAAGTCACGATGGCCTATGGCTATTCGGGCGATTCGATCCTCAATTCGGTCAGCGACGCGCTCTTCATGATCCTCGGCTTCCTCGCGGCGAGCCGGATGCGGTGGTGGGTGACGGTGGCGATCGCGATCATGTTCGAACTGTTCACGCTGTGGACGATTCGCGACAATCTGACGCTCAATGTGCTGATGCTGGTCTCGCCGGTCGAGGCGGTGAAGGAGTGGCAGGCGGATGGCTGAAGTGCGAGTATTCTTGAATCGTCATCCCGGCGAAGGCCGGGATCTCACCCGGTGCGTCAGACCGAAACGGCGAGATCGTGTTTCAGAGTCACGTGCCTCTGAACACCCTTCGCCGGAATGACGGAGGGAATGTCCGTCATTCAATGCACGATCGGCGTCCTATTCCGTCGCCCTTCGCAGGGGCGACGAATGTAGGACGTTCAATGAATCGCCGGCCGTTTCCCGTTTGCATCCACCGGAATCGCCGGCGGCAACGCGTCGCCCATCGTCTCGCCATCGGTCGGCGCCTTCGCGGTGCCCGCATAGGTGTCGACGACGCCTGCGCGCGCCAGTTCGGGATCGACCGCATGCGCTTCCGCCGCCGCCTTGCGCGCCTCGGCGCGTTCGGCCCATTTCTTGGTGAGATAGGCCCCCGCGACCGTCGCCGCGAGCACCGCGTAACGCTGCGGGAACAGGCGCCGCGCCGCGAACAATGTGCCCGCGCCGATCACCGCGCCCGCGACGGGATGATTGCCCTTGCGGCGTCCGATGGCGCTGCCCAGAACGCCGCCTACGATCCGACCGATCATGCTCATCTCTCCTTCCCCTCATCAATCCCCGGAAGGCGCCGCGGGTTCCGTCAGCCGTCGGGGCCCAGCATCGTGCGCGGATCGACCACCCGGTCGAAGGTCGCGGCATCGACATAGCCGAGGCCGAGCGCCACTTCCTTGAGCGTGCTGCCCGTCTCATGCGCATGTTTCGCGATTTTCGCCGCCTTGTCGTAACCGATTTCGGGCGCCAGCGCAGTGACGAGCATCAGCGAGCGGTTCATCAACTCGTCGATGCGCGCGCGATTGGGTTCGATGCCGACGACGCAATGTTCGGTAAAGCCCGCCATGCCGACGCTCAGCAGCTCGATCGAACGCAGCACATTCGCTCCGATCAGCGGCTTGAACACATTGAGCTCGAGATGCCCCTGCAAGCCGCCGACGGTCACCGCCTGATGGTTGCCGATGACCTGCGCCGCGACCATCGTCAGCATCTCGCACTGGGTCGGGTTGACCTTGCCCGGCATGATCGAGCTGCCGGGCTCGTTCGCGGGCAGGTCGAGTTCGCCGAGCCCCGCGCGCGGGCCCGAGCCCAGAAGGCGAATGTCGTTCGCGATCTTCGTGAGCGCGACGCCAAGCGTGTTCAACGCGCCCGAGAAGAAGACGAGCGCGTCGTTCGATGCCAGCGCCTCGAACTTGTTCGCCGCGGTCTCGAACGCGATGCCGGTGTTTTTCGACAGCTCGGCCGCGATGGCGACGTCGAAGCCCGCGGGGGCGTTGAGCCCGGTGCCGACGGCGGTGCCGCCTTGCGCGAGCTTGCAGATATCATGCGCCAGCGCGCCCTCGATGCGCGCGCGGCAGGCGGCGAGCTGCTGGGCATAGCCCGAAAACTCCTGCCCCAGCGTCAGCGGGGTCGCATCCTGCAAGTGGGTGCGTCCGATCTTGACGATATCGCGCCACGCTTCGGCCTTCGCGGCGAGCGCGTCGGTCAGCGCGATCAGCGACGGCAACAGCCGCGCCGTCGTCTCGACCGCGACCGCGACGTGCAGAGCGGTCGGGAAACTGTCGTTCGACGACTGGCCCATGTTGACATGGTCGTTGGGATGGACGGGCGTCTTGCCGCCGCGCGTGCCCGCGAGCTTTTCGTTCGCGATCCCGGCGATCACCTCGTTTGCGTTCATGTTCGACTGGGTGCCGCTGCCCGTCTGCCAGATCGCGAGCGGGAACTGGTCGTCGTAATCGCCTGCCACGACCGCGTCGGCCGCTGCGGCGATCGCATCGGCAATCCCCGCGTCGAGCCCGTGGTTGCGGTTGACCCGCGCCGCGGCGCCCTTGATCCGCGCGAGCGCATGGACGATCGGCAACGGCATGCGCTCATGCGCGGGAAAAGCGAAATTATGGCGGCTGCGTTCGGTCTGCGCGCCCCAATAGGCCTCGGCCGAAACCTCGATCTCGCCGATCGAATCGCTTTCGGTTCGTGTGCTCATGCCACCAGCATCCTCGTCACCAGCACCGCGCCCGCCCAGATCATCGCGACGAGGCCGAGCAACTGCCAATAGCCGCCCTCGCCGACGCGGCGGCGCAGCCATGCGGCGGCAAGCCAGACGATGACCAGCGCCGGTGTCAGCACCAGCAGGCTGAAGCGCAGCAGCCCGTCGGCAATCTGGCCGCGCGCATGGTTGCCCTCGAACAGCGCATAGCCCTCGACGCCCCACCAGAAGGCGCCGGTCAGCACGAGCATTCCCGCAAGCGCCCAATATTGCCAGAAGCGGCTCGGGGGCCAGAGTGGGCCCACGACGCTATCTCTTCTTGCCGAAATCCACCGTCACGACGTTCGACCCGTCCTCGCTCGTGACGTCGGGACGGTCGTTGTCGGCTTCGTCGTGCGGCTCGGGCTGCGCGGCCTCGTCGTCGCTGACCTGGAATTGCAGCCCGAAATCGACCGACGGATCGACGAAGGCGGTGATCGCGGCATAGGGGATCGTCAGCATCGACGGCGTCTGGTTGAACGACAGGCCGACGCGGAAATGATCCTCCTCGACGCTCAGGTCCCAGAAACGGTTCTGCAGCACGATCGTCATTTCGTCGGGGAATTTGGCGATCAGATGCGCGGGGATGTCGACCCCGGGGGCCTGCGTCTTGAAGGTGATATAGAAATGATGTTCGCCGGGCAGGCTGTCGTAACCTTCGATCTGGCTCAGCACGCGGCCGACCACGGCGCGCAGCGCGTCCTGCACGATTTCGTCATAGGGAATCAGGCTGTCGCGAACGTCATCACTCATGGCGAAGGGGGATGAACGCGCGCCGCGTGCGGGTCAAGGGGGGTCAAGGGGGGAGAATCGCCTTGCAACGCGAAACAGACGCTCTAAGGGGTCGCCCATGCGAACCGCCACCGTCCAGCGCACGACCAAGGAAACGGATATCGCGATCACCGTCAATCTCGACGGGACGGGCGAATATTCGGTGTCCACCGGCATCGGTTTCCTCGACCATATGGTCGAACAATTGTCGCGCCACTCGCTGATCGACATCTCGATGGCCGTGAAGGGCGACCTCCACATCGACCAGCACCACACGGTCGAGGACAGCGCATTGGCGCTCGGCGAAGCGGTAGCCAAGGCGCTCGGCGACAAGCGCGGCATCGCGCGTTACGGCGAGGCGCACGCGCCGATGGACGAGACGCTGACGCGCTGCGTGCTCGACATTTCGGGACGCCCGCACTGCGTCTATAAATCCAGCTTCTCGCAGCCGCGGCTCGGCGAGATGGACACCGAGATGTTCCCGCACTGGTTTCACAGTTTCGCGCAGACCGCGGGGATCACGCTGCACATCGAGACGCTCTACGGCGAGAATAACCATCACATCGCCGAAAGCATGTACAAGGCGCTCGCGCGCGCGCTGCGCCAGGCGGTCGAAATCGACCCGCGCAAGGGCGACGCGATTCCCTCGACCAAGGGCGTTCTCTAGGGGCCATCCATGAGCGTTGTTGCCCTGATCGACTATGGCGCGGGCAATCTTCGCTCGGTGCACAATGCGCTCGTCGCGGCGGGCGCCGACAATGTCGCGGTCACCGCCGATCCCGATGTCGTAGCCAGGGCCGACCGCATCGTGCTGCCCGGCGTCGGCGCCTTCGCCGCGTGCATGAACGGGCTTTCGGCGATCGACGGGTTGATCGCGGCGATGGAGCGACGCGTGCGCGGCGAGGGCGCGCCTTTCCTCGGCATCTGCGTCGGCATGCAATTGCTCGCCGACGCGGGCGAGGAGCATGGGACGCACAAGGGGCTCGGCTGGATCGGCGGCACCGTGCGCGCCCTCGACCCCGCGCCCGGCCTCCGCATCCCGCACATGGGTTGGAACGACGTCGTGCCGAGTTTCGCGCATCCGGTGATCGCGGCGGGCGAGGCCTATTATCTCCACGGCTATCATTTCGCCGATGCCGCGCATGTCGCCGCGACGAGCAGCCACGGCGCGACCTTCACCGCCGCCGTGGCGAAGGACAATATCGTCGGCGTCCAGTTCCACCCCGAAAAAAGCCAGGCCTATGGCCTCGCGACACTAGAGAGATTCCTGGCATGGCGCCCGTAGATTCTGGCCTGACCATTTTCCCCGCGATCGACCTCAAGGGCGGGCAGGTGGTGCGGCTCGCCGAGGGCGATATGTCGCGCGCGACCGTCTATGGCGACGATCCCGCGGCGCAGGCGCGCCTCTTCGCCGATGCGGGCGCGTCGCACCTCCACGTCGTCGATCTCGACGGCGCCTTTGCGGGGACAAGCGTCAACGGCGCAGCGGTCGAGAGCATCATTGCCGCCTTTCCGGGCAAGGTGCAGGTCGGCGGCGGCATCCGCGATCGTGCCGGCGTCGACCGCTGGCTCGCGCTCGGCGTCGATCGCGTGATCATCGGCACCGCGGCGCTCAAGGACCCGGAGTTCGTGAAGTCCGCCGCGCGCGACCTGCCGGGCCGCATCGTCGTCGGCGTCGACGCCCGCGACGGCATGGTCGCGACCGAGGGCTGGGCCGACGTCTCCGACGTCCGCGTCGAGGATCTCGCCCGCCGCTTCGAGGATGCAGGCGTCGCGGCCTTGCTCTTCACCGACGTCGGCCGCGACGGGCTCCTCAAGGGCTGCAATGTCGAGGCGACCGTCGCGCTCGCCAAATCGGTGAGCATCCCGGTGATCGCCAGCGGCGGCGTCGCCGGCATCGGCGACATCCACGCGCTCCGCCGCCATGTCGCCGAGGGGATCGAGGGCGTCATCACCGGCCGCGCGCTCTACGACGGCCGCCTCGACCTCGCCGAGGCGATCGCGGCGGGGGCGGCGTGACCGTCCGCGTCCGCGTCATCCCCTGCCTCGACGTCGCCGACGGCCGCGTCGTCAAGGGGGTCAACTTCGTCGACCTGCGCGATGCGGGCGATCCGGTCGAGGCGGCACGCGCCTATGACGCCGCGGGCGCCGACGAGCTGTGCTTCCTCGACATTTCGGCGAGCCATCAGGGGCGCGGCACTCTGCTCGACATGGTCGCCCGCACCGCCGAGGTCTGTTTCATGCCGCTCACCGTCGGCGGCGGGGTGCGCAGCGCCGACGACGCGCGCGCGCTGCTTCTCGCCGGCGCCGACAAGGTCGCGGTGAACAGCGCCGCGGTCGCGCGCCCCGAACTCGTCGCCGACATCGCCGATCGCTTCGGCAGCCAGTGCGCGGTCGGCAGCATCGACGCGCGGCGCGTTGCGGATGGTCGCTGGGAAATCTTCACCCACGGCGGCCGCAAGCCGACCGGCATCGACGCGCTCGAACACGCCGTCCGCCTCGCCACCCTCGGCGCGGGAGAGCTGCTCGTGACCAGCATGGACCGCGACGGCACCAAGGACGGCTACGACCTCGCGCTCACCCGCGCGATCGCCGACGCGGTCAGCGTACCCGTGATCGCATCGGGCGGCGTCGGCAACCTCGACCATCTCGCCGCCGGCGTGATCGAGGGCGGCGCCAGCGCGGTGCTCGCCGCCAGCATCTTCCACTTCGGCGAGGCGACGATCGCCGAAGCGCACGCGCGGCTCGCCGCCGCGGGGCTGCCGGTGCGCGCGCATTAAATTGCGCCGTCGGGGTGTTCAGGCGCGAAAGCGGCTGCAATAGAAGCCCGATGACCGCCAAACTCCGCCTCGCCGACCGCACCAACGACATTTTCCCCATCCTCGGCTTCCTCGCCGCGATGGCGAGCCTCGCGACGCCGCTGGGCGCCTGGCTCGTCGCGATCATCCTCGCGGGCGCGGTCGTCGCGGCGGTTCACCATGCCGAGGTGATCGCGCACCGCGTCGGCGAACCCTTCGGCACGCTGATCCTCGCGCTCGCGGTGACGGTGATCGAGGTCGGGCTGATCCTCACCCTGATGCAGGCCGAACCCGAAAAGGCGCTGACGCTCGCGCGCGACACGGTGTTCGCCGCGGTCATGGTGATCCTCAACCTCCTGATGGGCCTCTGCCTTTTGAGCGGGGCGATCCGCCATCACGAACAGCGTTTCCAGCGCACCGGCATCGGCGCCGCGCTTGCGACGCTGACGGTGCTGACGGTCGTCACGCTGGTGCTGCCCAATTTTACCTCGAGCGTGCCGGGCCCCTTCTATTCGGCAACCCAGCTCGGTTTCGTCGCCGTGGTGTCGCTGATCCTCTACGCGACCTTCGCGCTCGTCCAGACGGTCCGCCACCGCGATTATTTCCTTCCCGACGGCGATGCTGACGGTGACGGCGTACCCGACGCGCACGCCCCGCCGCCGAGCATGCAGCGCACCGCCATTTCGGGCGCGCTGCTCCTCGCCAGCCTCGTCGCGGTCGTGCTGCTCGCGAAGAATCTGTCGCCGGTGATGGGCGCGCTGCTTGCCGACTGGGGCGCGCCGCCCGCGGTGCTCGGCGTGCTGATCGCCGCGCTGATCCTCGCGCCCGAAGGGCTCGCGGCGGTGCGCGCGGCGAAGGCCGATCGCCTCCAGACCAGCCTCAACCTCGCGCTCGGCTCGGCGCTCGCGACTATCGGCCTCACCATTCCGGCGGTCGCGATCCTGTCGATCGTCGCCGACATGCCGATCGGCCTCGGCCTCGACGCCAAGTCGACCGTGCTGCTCTTCCTCTCGCTGATCGTTTCGGTGCAGACGCTGGCGAACGGCCGGACGACCGTGTTGCAGGGGGTGATCCACCTGATGCTCTTCGCGATCTACCTGTTCACGACATTTGTGCCATGAACGTCGCCCCCGCGCAGGCGGGGGCCGCTGTCGGCGTAGCGTAAGGTTGCTAGCGGTCCCCGCCTTCGCGGGGACGACGATTACTGCATCACGTCCTCCGCACGAACACCGTCCCCGCGCTATACCCCGCGCCGAACGAACAGATCAGCCCGGTATCGCCCGCCACCATATCCGCATGGTTCAGGTGAAAGGCGATGATCGACCCCGCGCTCGACGTGTTGCCATAGGTGTCGAGCACCGTCGGGCTCTCGTCCTCGCTCGCCTCATGGCCCAGCACGCGCTGCGCGATCAGCCGGTTCATATTGGTGTTCGCCTGGTGCAGCCACAGCCGGCGCATGTCGGCGCCCTCAAGGCCCAGCACTTCCATCTGCTCGACGATCATGTTCGCGACCATCGGCACGACTTCCTTGAACACCTTGCGGCCTTCCTGGACGAAAAGCTTGTCCGACTTCGGCCCCGACTGGTCGATCCCGCCGTGCCCGCGGTTCAAAAAGCCGAAATTGTTGCGGATATTGTTCGAAAAGACGGTCTTGAGCTTGGTGCCGAGAATGTCCCAATGCCCCGCCGCCGCGATGTCCTTGTCCTCGACCAGAATCACGGTCGCGACGTCGCCGAAGATGAAATGGCTGTCGCGGTCGCGCCAGTTCAGATGCCCCGAACAGATTTCGGGGTTCACGACGAGCACGCTCTTCGCATGGCCCGCGCGGATATAGTCGGCGGCGGTCTGGATGCCGAAGGTCGCCGACGAACAGGCGACATTCATGTCGAAACCGAAGCCGTCGATGCCGAGCGCGTCCTGAATCTCGACCGCCATCGCCGGATAGGGGCGCTGCATGTTCGACGCGGCGCACAGCACGGCGTCGACGTCGCCCGCGTCGCGCCCCGCGCGCGTCAGCGCATCCTTCGCCGCCGCGACCCCGATTTCGGCGAGGATCGACAGCTCGTCGTTGCCACGTTCGGCGATGCGCGGCGCCATGTGCGCCGGATCGAGAATGCCCGCCTTGTCGACGACGAAACGCGATCCGATCCCGCTCGCCTTCTCGATGAATTCGACGCTCGATTCAGTCAGTTCGGGTGCCTCGCCCGCCGCGATCGCCGCTGCATTTTCTCTATTGTGCAGCGCAACATACGCGTTAAAACTGGCGACAAGTTCTTCGTTGGAGATCGCTTCGGCGGGGGTGAAAAGGCCGGTTGCGGAAATGACCGGCTGCGGTGCGTTGGACATGGTGGACCTGCGTGTGTCTTATGGTTTCAAGACACGCTGATTAGGCCCCGTCGCGGCATCGCGCAACGCCCCGTGATTTGCTGAACGAGTCCCGACACTATGGTTAACCTGCCACTAACCAATCTGGTGGCAGACTGTGTGATGCAGGCCTCCGGGGGGATGGCTCCCCGGGCGCCGAGCGGGAGCATGACCATGGCGACGCGTTCAGGACCGGCCGCAGGCGACCTGTCCCTTTCCGAGATCAAGGAATTTGCGGGCTTTCCCGCGGCGACCCAGCGTTACATCCGCCGTTCGCTCGACATCGGGCTCGAACGCGACGATGCGATCGCGCGCTGGTCGCGCGACATGGTCGAGGAAACCGCGATCCGCGTCCAGGCGCGCGTCTATCACCGGCTCGTCGAAATTCGCGCGCATATTCCCGACGACAGCGGGCTCGACGCGCTCGAACATTTCATGGCGCCGCTGATCGCGGTGTCGGCCTTCGACCTCGGGCAGGACCGCCTGCCGGGCTTCGCTTCCTACCGCTTCCTCTACGAACGCCTGCTCGGCGCGCATGCGCGGCCGTGGCTGCCCGGCGCCTTCTGCGCCGCCGCGTCGCTGCCGCATCTTCACCCCGACAAGCGCAAGATCCTGCTCCAGTCGATCAGCGAAGCCGCCGCCACCGCCCCCGGCTGGTCGGCGCGCGAGCCGAGCTTCTTCCCCGAATGGGTCGACAAGATCGACGAGACCCGACCGGCGAACTGATCGGCGGCTTTGGGTGGGTTTCAGTCATCCCCTCCCGCAAGCGGGAGGGGAGACGGCAATGGCGATCAAGTCCAGGGTGACGACGATGGCAAGATCCTCCCTGTCGCGAAGCGATGGGGAAGGGGGGCCGCTCGCGAAGCGAGTGGTGGAGGGGCAGCGACCTCGCGCCATGGCCCCTCCGTCAGCGCTGCGCCGAAGCCGCAGTTTATCCTGAGCGCCTGCAAGGCAGTCGAAGGGCGCTGCCACCTCCCCATGGCTTCGCCACAGGGAGGATTTAATGGCTGCTAGCCCACCAGCGCCTTGTACAGCCCGAACGCGCTCGTCGCGGTCAGCACGGTGCCGACCAGCATCAGCATGACCTTGGGCGAGAAACGTTTGGCCATCATCGCGCCGATCGGCGCGGCGACGACGCCGCCGATGATCAGGCCGAGCGTCGGGCCGAGGATATCGTCGATGCCCAAATGCCAGATAAAGGCGAGCGAGACCGCGACCGCGAGGAAGAATTCGACGCTGTTGACCGTGCCGACAACCTTGCGCGGTTCGCCGCCCTGGACGAGCAGGTTCGAGGTCACGACCGGGCCCCAGCCGCCGCCGCCCGCGGCGTCGAGAAAGCCGCCGACCACCGCGAGCGGGCCGACGACCTTGGGCTTCGAAAATTTGGGCGGATAGAGCACGCCGCGGATCAGCAACCAGATACCGATCAGCACGAGATAGCCGAGTACGAAGGGCTTCACGACCTCGGCGTGCAGCGACGACAGCACATAGGCGCCGAGCACCCCGCCGATCACCCCGGGGACGAGCAGGCGAAAGAACAGCGGCCAGTCGATGTTGCGGTGGAACACATGGCTCAGCCCCGACACGCCGGTGGTGAAAATCTCGACGACATGGATGCGTGCCGACGCGGTCGCGGGCGGGACGCCGAGCACCGCGACGAGCAAGGTGTTACAGATCACCCCGAACGCCATGCCGAGCGCGCCGTCGACGAGCTGCGCCGCGAAACCGATCAGGATGAACGGCAGGAGCGCGGTAAAGTCGATGGCCGCAAGATCGATCATGATTCATCCCAACTCATTTAGTTGACAACTTGCTGCCGCGATTTGGGGCAATGCGCCAGCCCAATTTTTCTGCTGTCGGCAAAGGGATTTGTTTCCGCGCCGGGCCGATTATCGAGGGGACAGCCTTCAGGACCGGTTGAGATTCAGCTCCCGGTGAGTCGAAAATGGTGGTTTTCCGTGACCCGGAGCGCAGCGTGCTTTTTGCACGTGAGCACCGGAAGCGCGGAAGGCCGCCATTTGCAGGCCGCCGGGGGCTGAATGTCGGCCGGTCCTAGGCGGTGATCTCGTCGGGCAGATTTTCGCGCACATAATCGATGAAGGCGCGCAGCTTGGGCATCACCTGCTTGCGCCCCGGATAGTAGAGAAAGAGCCCCGAGGTCGCCGAGGCATAGTCGGTGAGCACCAGTTCGAGCTCGCCGCTCGCGACCATCGCCTTTGCCATCGGTTCGGCCATCATGCCCATCGCGACCCCGGCGCGGATTGCGACGAGCGCGGCGATCCAGTCGTTGACGATCACCGGTCCGGTGACGCTGACGTCATATTCGCGGTTTCCCTTCTCGAACGTCCACGGCATCAGCGCGCCCGTCGCGAGGCGAAAGCGGACGCAGCGATGGTCGCGCAATTCCTCGGGGGTTTGGGGGCGGCCGTGCTTCGCCAGATAGGCGGGCGCCGCCGCGACGACGAAACGGAAGGGTCCGGTCAGGCGGACGGCGATCACGTCGGCGTCGAGCGATTCGCCCATCCGCACCCCGGCGTCGAAACCGCCGGCGCTGAGGTCGGCCAGCGCATCGTCGGCGTAGATTTCGAGCTCGATGTCGGGATAGGTTTCGCAAAAGCCCGCGATGATCGGTTCGAACAGCGGCTGGACCGCGCCCCGCATCAGATTGATCCGCAGCCGCCCCGCGGGCCGGTTGCCGAGGTTGCGCGCCGCTTCATAGGCGTCGGCGAGCCCGGTATAGGCGGGCGCCGCGCGCTCGAGGAACATCTCGCCCGCCTGGGTCAGCCCGACGCTGCGCGTCGTGCGCATGAACAAGGGCGCGCCGACGCGCGCTTCGAGCGCCTTGACTGTCTGGCTGATCGCGGAGGGGGAGACGCCGAGGTCGGCGGCCGCAGCGGAAAAGCTGCGCCTTTCCGCGACACGCAGGAAGGCTTCGATCCCGTCGAGCGCCCCTTGGGGGATTGTTAAATCCTGCTTCAAAGCACTTGCAGATTATAGAGGATTATCTAAGTGCGCAACCGCGCCTATAAAGGTTGCACAACGAAACGAAAGGAACCTCTCCCATGTCCTATCAGCTCTCCTCTTTCCGCCGCTTTCCCACCGCCTTTGCCGTCGTCGCCGCTTCGGCGCTCGCCTTCACCGGCCTGATGGCATCGACGACCCCCGCTTATGCCCAGTCGGGCGGCGATTATCGCTGCGCCGGTCTCGCCGAACAGGCGCATGTCGCCGCCAGCGGCGTCGAAGGAGCCAAGCAGTCGAGCGCCAAGCGCTTCGTTTCGACCGGCAAGAAGCTGTGCGAAGCGGGTAACGAACGCGCCGCCGCCAAGCAGTTCCGCGCCGCGCTCAAGATCGCCGGCGTCGCCGAAGTCGAAACCGACAGCCAGATGGCCTCCCGTTAATTTGGGGCGCTAAGACAAGCCAAGACAGACTGACACCAATCTCCGGAACCGTCCTCTCCCTCTCCCCGACGGATCCACAACACTGGGGCGGCACTCGATACGAGGCCGCCCCATTTGTTTATGCGCGGTGCGCGCGCTAGGATGCGCCATCATGCCCGGCAAGAAACCCCGCCGCGAAACATCCCGCGCCGCGAAGCCCCCGGTGCCGCTGTGCCGCTACGAAGAACTCGCGATGCGCGAGAACCGGCTGCGGCAAACCAAGGCCCCGAAGCGCGAATCCAAGGGCTAGATCCGCCGGTAACGGAAATACCAGACTTCATGTGACAAGTCAATCATGCTATTGAAATAGAATGACTTTTAACAGAATTTTGACCTCCAAAAATTGGCCAGCAATCACCCAGCAATCACCGTTTTCAGGAGCGAAAAAACCTCGTGGCCACGCGCAAATCTGCTCTTCGATCGGACCTTTCCAAGACCAATCTTGACGACTCTCTGATGGCGAAGGTCACCGGTTCAAATCCTGTAGGTTGCCTCTCATATCCTCCCTCAGTTAACCTCTCCAAGGTCGCGACAAGTACCGTGCCGTGGGTAAGAATCTGGTGCCTCTCATCAGAAAATTGGATCAGTTCAGGCTAGCACCGCCGGACAGGATCAGACGATCTAGCGATCGCCGGTATCGCAGCGCGCAACCCCGCTGGCGCAGCTTTGGACGGCATACTCCAATTAGATCCATTTTCGGTCGCAGTTTTGGTTGCTGATTGCGGTCGATCTGTTGGAAATAGGCGCGCGCCCGTACAGTCAACTGGGCGAGTGACCGGGTTCCGCCACGTATGTCCAGGCAATTGCTAAAGGTGGTGGTACGTGCTCCAGACGCGCGTTTCCTTTGCTCGGTCACTTTTTCGCGATGCAACGCCTAGAATAATAATTGGATTATTAAATAGTAGCGCTCTGACGCGAGGCATACTTTTCAACTGCGACTCATCTTGGTCGCAACCTTGAAAAGGAACGTGACATGAAAACGCATGACGACATCATCGATCTCGGCGCCGCCCAGGACGAAACCCTCGGCGCGCTGCCGTCGGGCCAGCAGGACGTACAGCCCGGGGACAAGTTTATCCTCGGCGGCATCAGCGCCGACGATTGACTGACGCGTGGCGTGCAGTCCTCGCACTGCACGCCACCGCTCCGTCGCGCGCTTCCATGATGAATGTCATCACTTCAGCTGCCACGCATTGGTGCAGAGTCGGCGGCACCTTCGTCTTTCTGGACTTGTCCCGCGATCGCTATTTCATGCTTGAGCAAAGTGCGGCTGATCGCTTTTCCCGGATTGTCGCCGGAGCGCAAGAGGAGGGTGACAATGATTGGCTTGCCGCACGCGGCTTGCACCATCTGGCGCCGCCGGTCGATCAATCTAGTTCCGAAAGGATCGCTCCGACCAGCAGTGTTCTCGAGGAGCCAAATCTCGAAAGGGCTTCGGCGGTTGAGACAGCCCGTTCGGTATGGGTCCTGGCCCTAGCTCAGCGGCATGTTCGGAAACTCGCTCTAATGGAAATTCTGCCTAATCTTTTGCACGGCGTGCCAGTAGCTCCGCACGTTCAACGGTCGGATGCACGCCAGGTAGCCGCGGCGTTTAAGCGAGCGCGTCACTATTTTTCCGGCATGGATGAATGCCTCAGCCGCGGCGTTGCAATGCGCCGTGTGCTGGCCGGAAAGGGGTGCGAGGCCCGGCTGGTGATCGGCGTAACTTTGCCATTCGCCGCGCATTGCTGGGTGCAGCTGGGCTCGGCGGTATTGACCGATCCGCTCGATGTGGTGACCCCCTACACACCGATATTGGTCGCCTGATGCCGGGGTACTTTCGCATCGAGATTTCCGAGGCGTCGGGACAGGCTGATCGTGACAATGGCGAAGCGGACCCACCCGCCTTATCGCTTCCAGGCGCTCGGCTCTGGTGCGATCGACAGCCGCTTGCCCTGGGTGGGCATGGATATCTGATCGGCCACCTGTTCGAGCGAGGCGAAATGAGCCGCCGCGTGTTGGATCTGCATGAAACGGCGGTAACCAGAATGGCGGCGTCTAGCGGCCGGTCGCTCGTGTCCGACTATTGGGGCGGCTATGTGTCCATCTTGGCGCGGCCCGGTGGAGGTCTCGCGATATTTCGCGACCCGTCCGGGTTGTTGCCCGTCTATTACCGCGCCGATGGGGCGGGCGTCACAGCGTCGAGCGACGCTGCCGATCTCGGCAGACGTGGCGGCGTCGATTATCCGGCAGTTGCGCGGTTTCTGGCTAATGGAGGCGCGCCTAGCCGAGAAACCTGCCTCGAAGGTGTCCAGGTACTGCTTCCAGGGGAATGTCTGATCATTACTTCGGGATCGCGTCGTCTGGAAAGCTGGTGGTCACCGTGGGATTGGACGCAGGTCCCCCACAAGCGGTTCGAGGTGGCCGCCCGTAAGCTTCGCGCCGTGGCGCTCGACTGTATCGAAAGCTGGGCGTCCTGCTTTGATTCCATATTGACCGGCGTATCTGGCGGCCTCGATTCCTCGATTGTCGCCGGCGCCGCATCTCGCCGCGCCGCCGCGCTTCATTGCCTGACGATGATCGAAGACGATGCGATTGGCGATGAGCGCCGCTATGCTTCCATTCTCGCCAAGGCGATTGGCGTTCCCTTGCTTGAAGCCCACTATGACCTCGGCAAGGTTGAGATTGATCGCGCCGTGGCGCCGCACCACCCTTGGCCGCACGCGCCATTCTACATGCAGGCAATCGCGTCGGCTCATGAAGAGCTCCGCCGCGAGCATCAAATCGATGCCTTCTTCTCGGGCAATGGCGGGGACAATATCTTCTGTGCGATCCGCAGCGCCTCGCCGTTCGTCGATCGTTTCATGGCGCAGGGACCGCGTCACGGGCTTTTCGACACCCTGCGCGATTTGAGCGATCTGACGGGAGCCAGCGGTGCGACCATCTTGCGGCACGCCTGGGATCGCTATCGTGACTGCAGCCGGCCCGTAAAACTTCATCGCGACACTTCCGGGCTTTCTTCCGCCGCGATCGCCGAGCTGGATGTGCCGAGGCCGCCCCATCCATGGATGGAAGCGCCCGAAGGCACGCCGCCCGGCAAGGCGGCGCATGTCAGGCTGCTGGCGCGCGCGCATCGCAGCATCGAGCTGTATCCCCGCCGCTCCCATCCGCAGCATGTCGCGCCGCTCCTGTCGCAACCAATCGTCGAAACATGCCTGTCAATCCCGACATGGCAGTGGATCGAGGGCGGCAGGGATCGCGCCGTCGCTCGGGCGGCATTCAAATCCATCGTCCCTGTGCAATTATTGCGCCGCACGTCCAAGGGCGGGCCGGGCGGCTTCATGCAGCGCATATTCCAGGCGAACGCGGAACATGCCGGCGACCTGCTGCGCACTGGCCTGCTGGCGCGGGCCGGTCTGCTCGACCTCAGGACCTTGGAAGGAGCCTCGCAGCCGACGGTGGCGGGCTTCGAAAAGGCGCAGCGCATCCTCGCACTTTGCGCGGCGGAAAGCTGGGTTCGTTGGTGGACGGATGTTCGCGCGTCATAAGGCTATCGCCGCTCGGCGCCTCGCGTCTGCACACACCTTGTTTTCCATTGCGCCGCCATTTTCGCCCAGCGGTCGAATGCGCCTCTGTCATCCAGATCCCGGTCGCGCCGATCGCGAAGCCAGAAGTCGAACCACGCCAGATTCTCTTGCATCGCGCGCAGCCGATTGGAGGGGATGTGAAACAGATGGGTCTCATCGGTGGCGGTGGTCTCGCCAGGATAGAGACTGATCTGCGCAGGAACCTTTGCTTCGCGCAGCGCGGCGTAGAAATCGATCGCTCCCGCAAAGGGAGAAGCCATTTGCTGAAGGACCGGAGCACACGCCCTATCGGCACGGAGCGAGGGCGACAGCTGGCGATAGGCGTCGAGGTAACGACCTGAAGGTGGGCCGCCGAAGACGGCGTGATACCCGTCTTTCGGATCTGAATAGGATGCGGGTTCAAGATAATTCCCGTCCCCGCTGGAAGCAGCGCGAAACATCTCCGATTGGGTCATCGCGACATTCACCATCTGCGATCCCCGACTGTACCCGGCAATGCCAATGCGGTCGGGATCGACAATGCCTTCGCTTGCCAACTCGGCGATCGCGTCTTCAAAACTATAGACGCCGTTGATCCAGATCAGCTCGCGCAGCTTTTCGGGACCGAGTGTGCCTGGGCCGCCCGACCATATCATATAGGCGTGCCAAAGCTCAGCCTGCTGCCGAGCCGAGGGGTCGTTCATGAGAATGACGACATATCCGCGCTCGGCGAACAGCTGAGCGGGGTAGTTCCATTGCAGATCGACGTTCGCGAAGCGCTCGTCCGCATCGCTGCCATGAGTGATGATGATCGCCGGGTAGCGACTGCTTGTCTGGTAATTGCGAGGCCAGACGATGAATCCGGTCGATCGGTAGCCGAGCCGGTTTGTCCATTGATGCGGCGTGACGCGCAACGGTGCGATCGAATCATGAGCAGCGGAGAGCGGAGCGATGGCCTGCACGCGCCCGTCTTTCGGTTCGACACGGACGAACCGTGGCGCCTGGTTCAGCCCTTCCTCGACGCAAATGCCCCACGCGAGATCCTCGCGAAAGTCGCAGGCCGTCAAGCTGCCGGGGCGGATCAGCGACGTTGCGTGCCGACCGGTAAGCAAAACCAACCCGTACCGTGGATGCGAGGTCGTTCGCACCCCCAGCAGCGCGCTTAGCCCATCCCCCGAGAGCCAATTTCCTGCCGAACGCGGGTCGCCGATGTAATAGGGCTGGCGACCATAGTGAGTTTTTCGGCCATCGGTGTGCGTCTCCGTGAGGGCAAGCGTCCTGCCGAAACCCTCGCTTGCAAGAGTTCCGCCATTCGGGCCGCGCACCAGACCGATCGCCGGAAAACCCGAACTTTCCTGAATGGGCCGGCTGGCGTTGGTGACAAAGCTCCAGGAAAAGGTCCCGATGCCGTCGGCCCGCTCCGCATCGGATTGCTCTAACTGGTAGCGCGGCCCTTCGTCGGTCCATTCGACATGGCCGCCATAATAGAAAGCAAGCCGGTCGCCCGATGGCCGCGATGCGACCAGCCAGTCTTCGCCCGTCGCCGACCGTATGCGCAGTTCTACGATCGCCCGGACCGGCGCGCGACGCCGATTGCGCTGGCTAACCACCGCGTCGTCGATGGCAACATTGGCCGGTTCCGAACTTGGCTTTAGCGTGGCGTACCAAAGCCATTGTCCGTCGGGAGACCAGTCGTGATATAAAATCCCGATCCGGCGCGGCGCACCGCTTCGCACGGCGAACAGCGCGCCTTCGGTCTGGCCGACGGTAACCTTCGCATCGCGCACCAGCAGCGGTTTGATCGTCCCTTCGGCGTCGAGCGCATAGAGCTGAAGCTCGTCGCCCCGATCTAGCAGTAGGCTCCAGCCCGTGCCGTTCGGCAACGGTCGGAGCTGCTCTGCGCTCGCCGCGCGCAGAATCTCGCGCGAGGCGCGCGAGCGCAGGTCAAACAGATGAAGAATTGAGACGGTCTCATTCTTTTGGAGATCCGCTCGCCGTTCGAGATAGGCGAGCGACTTGCCGTCGCTCGCCAAGCTCAATTCGAACTCCGCCGGGACGGTCACCACATCTTCGAGCGTCCAGCGCCGACCTTCCTCCGCGACGGCCGTCCCGCTGTTAGCGAGACCGACCAACAGAAGAAGCGGCCATAGGCGGATGCTACCAGTCATGCCGAACCGTGACGCTCAGGAAGCGGCCAATTGCTGACCCGTTCGTCGTGTCAAACGGAGCATCGAAAGGCGAGGTGGTGAAGATCGGCTCCGGCTTGCTGTTGAAGACATTCTGTGCGCTCAGCGCAACTTCCGTGCCTGCGCCGAGCCGCAATCGGCCGGTCAGGTCAAGCGTTGTCGATCCGCTAAGTTTGATGGCTGCCGGACGACGATTGTCCGTGACGCTCGCGCTGTGATTGAGAAAGGCCGCGAGCGAGAAGGCCTTGTCGCTCAGCGTGAGCCCGCCGCGCGCCCGAAAATGCGGCGGGCGGAAGATTGTTCCCGCGAGGTCGGTCACCGGCAGGCCGGGAAGCAATTGCTGACTGCTGTCGAGCCAGGTGGCTCCGGCGTTCAGGCTCAGCTGCCGGTCGCTGCCAAGCTGGGCATCATATCGTACCGCGATGTCGACGCCGCGATATTTCTGCCGCGCGATATTGCGGTCGCGAGCATCGAGGAAGGCGACGACGCGCGCCGGGTCGTAGGGAGACCCCGTAATGTTCTGGAGCCCGCCATCGGCACCGGCGAAGATGGTGTCGAGCAGGGCCGGCGCAGGATTTAAGGTAACGAGATCAGCAAAGATCGGATTGTTCAGAACCCCGGCGCCCGAGGCGAGCGGCGGCGCAACGCGATCCTTATAGTCGATCCGAAAATAGCTTGCCGAAACCTCAAGACCATGGAGCGGTTTCACGGTCGCGCTGAAGGTCCAGTTTTCGGAGCGTTCAGGCTCGAGCTGGTCGTTCGGCCCGAGAGCATAAGCGACGGTCGAACCAGCGGGAAATCCCTGGCCGAAGCCGCCGACCGGCACGAGCAGCGCAACATAGCCGGAATATTGTTGATAGAGCGTCGGAAGTTTGAAGGATTTGCCCCATGACACCCCCAGCCGGACCTGCTCGACCGGATCATAGACGAAGCTCAGCTTCGGGGTGACGATGTCGCCGGAGTCCGAATAATCCTCATAGCGCAGCGCCCCGGTCAGCGAAGCGCGGTGCGCAAAGGCCAGATCCTGATCGGGGTCCGCGATCGGCAGTAAAAGCTCGCCATAGGCGAAATGATTGCGGCGCGAGCGTGAAAAGCTGCGGGTTCCGATTTCGGATTTGAAACGGTTGGTGCGATAGCCGCCGCCAAAGGCCAGTCGCGCGGGGCCCGCGGGGAGCTCGAACAGCGACCCCTCCAGTCCCGCCTCCACCGCGATATTCCGGTTGAAGAAGTGCCGCGCGGTGGCAGTGCTCGGCGCGCCGCCGCTGAAGTTCTGGCTGATGCCATCGGTCGTGTCGGTGCCGAAAAACGCGCCCGCTTTCAGCTTCCAATTGGCCGACAGTGCGGCCGACAGCGTCGGTGCGACGCCAAATGTTTCGAACTTGGTGCGCGCCTCAAGCCCTGAGTTTCGGAGCGGCTGAGCGACCGTGAAACCGGTCGCCGACTCCATCCTTCCGCGCTTGTAAATAAGATCGGCAGCCAGGGTGACGCCGCCGCCAAGCGACTGGTGACCGCTCAGCAGAACCGCGTGTCGGCGAAGGGCAGGGAAGAGCGTCGAATCGGGGTTGTTGGCGAAGGCATAGCTGCGATCTTTCGCCCGGATCGCGGTACCGTGCGAATAATCATAGGCCGCGATGATGCCGCCGTCCGACCAGCGCGATCCGCCGAGAAGATTATATTGGTGCTGGAAATTGCCGCCGTCGGTCGAAAGGCCGAGCCGGGCGCTGGTCGATACGCCCTTATAGTCGCGCTTGAGAAGAATATTGACGACCCCGGCGACCGCGTCGGCGCCGTAGATGGCCGATGCCCCATCGGCCACGACCTCAACGCGGTCGACCGCCGCGATGGGAATGGCGCTGACGTCGATCACCGAATTGACGCTGCTGTAGGCAAAGCGATTGCCGTTGATCAGCGTCAGTGTCGCATTGGGACCGATACCGCGCAGGTTGAAAGTCGATGCGCCATTGGCGTTCACGTTTTCATTCGCGGCGCCTTGCGAATTTCCGATCCCGGGATTCTGGCCGCCGCCGAAATTCTGCGGCAAGCTGCGCGCCACCTCGCCAAGATCGGCATGGCCGGAGTTGCGGATGTCTTCCGAGGTCACCCGGATCACAGGGGTTGCCGTGGGCGCGCCCGTGATCCGTGACCCCGTCACGACAATCGGCTCGGCCTCGGTCGCGGCGGCATTTTCGGCGGAGGCGAGTCTGGAAATGACCACCGAGCCGACCTCGAACCTTGCGGTGAGCCCGCTACCTTTGAGGAGCGCCTCGATTGCTTCGCGGCTCGTCAGCTCGCCTTTCAACGGCGGCGCAGTCTTTCCATCAAGATCGCGCGACGATGCGTAGAGCTCGATGTCGGCAATCGTGGCAGCGCTGCGCAGCGCGTCGTCGAGATCCTGCGCGGGCATATCGTAGGGCTGGCGCTGTTGCTGCATGGCCAGCGCAACCGTAGGTGAAAAACAGGTGGCACTGCCGACCAGCAGCGCGACCAGCGAACGGGACTTCTTCAACATTATCACTCCCCCATTTCCTCGGCCGTGCTTCAGGCAGGCGGCCAGTGGGGGTGCGTTGACGGGGCGAAGGGGAGCCCCTTAGTCTTGGGTGAAAAAATTATCGGCGGCGAAGATGGATGGCTCTCGCCGTGCGTTCGACCCTGAGACCGAACAGGGTTGCGATCCGTTCAGCGAAAGCATCGGTCTCGCTAAGATGGAAGCGGCCGGAAACCTCAAGCGCGGCGCTCGCCGCATCGTCGATCACGATCGGGATGACGGCATAGCGATTGGCCTCCGCAACCAGTCGGTCGAGCCTTATCGAACGATATTCGGCCCAGCCTTCGGGCCAGTTTGCGGGAATGTCAGACGCTTGGGCCATACCGAACTGCAACTTGCCATCACGCCGATAGGTCAGCGTCTTTCCCTGTGACAACGCGGTCGCAGGACCGGTTTTGGCGTCTGCGCGCAGGCCGGCCTCGCCGCGCCGGAGGGCCGCACTGACCGTTCCGGCCTCGTCGAGGCTAAGGTCGATCTCGGCATCGTTCGCGATTGCTGCGCCTGTCCCGGCGTCGATATGGAGCGGTTTAGCTTGCTTGGCGATGGAAAGACGGACCCTGCCCTTTACCAAGCGGACGCTGCGGTCGCCGTCTCCGAACGCGACGTCCAGCCGGCTGTCGGTATCAAGCGTCGCGCGCGAGCCGTCGGCAAGCCGGAACGTGCGGATCTCGCCGCGCTGCGTAATCAGGGGTTCGGCGGCGCGCGCGGTGGACGCACTGCCGGGCTGGCCGGGAAGGGAGGCGCCTCCAGCCCCGAATGCTACAATCAGCAGCGCGATTGCGGTCGCGGCGGCGCCCCATGGCAGCCAGCCGCGAACCCGGCCCCGCCGCGCTTCGGCATGGCTTGTTCCGTGGCGCTGCGAGGTCTTGAGAACCGCCATGGCCGCCATGCGGCGTTCGGCGCGGCGGTAGGCTTCGCCATGATCGGCCGATGCGAGGAGCCACGCTTCAAACTCTCCGCGCAGCGCGCCGGCGTCCTCGCCGCGCATCTTGATCAGCCACGCCTGCGCGACCTCATCGACGGGATAGTTGCCGCCGCTTGTGCTCGTCATCGGCCGCCGTCCACCAACTTTGAAATCTGACCGAGCGCTTTCATCATATGATATTCCACCGTTGCGATGCTGATGCCCAGCAGTTCGTGTATCTCGCGATAACTGAGTTCGTCCACCCGGTGCATCAGGAAAACGCGGCGCGTTTTTGGCGGCATGGCGTCAACCGCCGTTTCATACAATCGCAGCAGGTCCGCGGCTTCGAGGTTCCACTCCTGCGCCGCAGGCGTCGCGCCGTCGCGCTCCTCGCGAAGCGGAAAGAAGATCGCCCGCGCGGACTTCTGGCGCCGCGCGCGATCGATAAGGAGATTTTGGGCGATGCGGCGAAGAAACCCGCCCGGATTGATGAGCTGGTGGCGCTGTGCGCTCCCCGCGGCGCGAGCAAACACTTCCTGCACTAGGTCCGGTGCTTCCTCGGCTCCTGCTTTGCGGCGAAGGAAATGGAAGAGCGATATGCGATGGGTCCGATATATCGCGTCCAGATCGTGCCCGGCTTCTGGACGCTCATCGGCCGAAGGGGGACGATCGGCCGGATGGGCATGGCAGGCCGAGGACACCGAAAAGGGGTGACGCGGCGGCGCACGGTCGCCGCAGGTACAGGAAGACACGACAGAAAATCCCGGAGGCACGAACGGGACCAGCCGGCATTCGCCAGAGACCCGTCTTCCAGTGCAGTGCCGCCGTTTGGTCGCTCGCGCGAACCATGGACCGGTTGGGCCGCCGGTCCGGTCAGGGACTGGCGCATATGATGCCTGGCGAAATATTCCGCGCAGGAACTGCCAGCGATGCTCCTGCGCCGTCGAATCATGTCAATTGTAGGCGGCGCTGACAAGCAAAACGTCACTCCCATTTCGGCCAGCGATCATGGCTGTCGACCCGGATGGCCGGCGAGCGTTCGGGCGTAGCTGGCCGCTTCACGCGCGCGCCGCTCGTGATAACCGAGCAGGAGATTGCGAACCTGCGCTTGCGGCTCTGCATCGGCGAAGGCGATCGCGATCGCGTTATACTCTGCGTCGATGTCGGCAAGGATCATCGCGTCGAAATGACGCGATAGCTGAAGCCTGTCGCCGATCGCTGCGATGCTCGCGACGATCTCGCTGTTCGCCGAGCGCTCCGCGATCGCCAGGAACAGGTCCGCGATGCGGTCGGGATAGGGCTGGTCAGCGGGGACCGAAGTTGCCGAGCCTTTTGGCGCCGTCGCAAGCGCCGCGAGCAGCAAGATCAGGTGCAACTCGAGCAGGTCGCGAAACTCGGTTTCGGTCAGCCGATGAACGTGAAAGCCCTCGCCCGGTGCGAAATCGACCATCCGCTCGCCATTGAGCCGGTAGAGACTGTCGCGAACCGGGGTAACGCTGACCCCGAGATCTTCGGCGAGACGGGCCGCTTCGATCCGGGTGCCGCTAGCCCATTCTCCGCTCATCAGCTGACGCTTGATCGCCTCATAGGTCGGCTCGAACACGTGTGCCGGGCTCATTTTTCGTTCCTTTCCGCAGCAGCGAATTCGGACACGGCGTCGGCCTGGTCGGTACGGAGCGCGTCGATCGCGCCGATATGCGCCGGCCGTTCGTCTTGCAGCAGGATCGATGGGCATTGCCCTTCGTAATTGCCGAGATTCGGGCGGTGCTGCGCATAGCCGGCGAGCGCGGCCAGTTCGGGAGGAAACGTCCGGGCGACCTCGGGCGGATAGGCGAGCCACAAATTCTCATAGGGCTTCAGCCATCCCAAGCTGTAGCTGACGAGCACGCCGCGCCGGACCTCTTGGCTGAGGTTCGAGCCCGCCCCATGCGCAGTCGATCCCAGAAAGCATATCGCCGCGCCCGGCTTGCCTTCGGCGAAAATGGGTTGCCCAAGATCAGATTTCGCCATCCCCTTCACGCCGTGGCTCTTCGGAAAGATGCGCGTTGCGCCGTTTTCTTTTGTGAAGGGTGTCAGCGGCCAGAGGACGTTGACGAGATATTCCTGGGTGCCGTCGGCGCCGCGCCACATATCCTGGTCGCGGTGCGGGAACTGCCGCACTTCGCCCGGATGGATTTCGATCGCCTGTGTGAGGTTGAGCTGGATCCGGTCGCAGCCGGTGCCGAGAATGGTCTCCACGGCAGAAAGGATGAGCGGGTTGAGTACCAGTGCGGCCATGTGCTCCGATCGCTTGAGCAGGCCGCCGAAGCGCTTTGTGCGGCGGCCGTAGAAATTGCCTTCACAAAAGGGCGTCGCGGCGAAGATGGGGTCGAGATCCCTTGCGAGCGCATGGACACGCGCGACCGCCTCGTTGCGAATTATGCAATAGCCTTTGCGGCGCAGCTCCTCGAAGAGCAGGCCAGGCAGATCGGCTTCGGTCAGATCCTTTTTCATCGCCCCGCCTCCCCGCCTTCTTCGAACTTGAGGACAAGCGGCGCATAGGTGCCGGTGCGCTGCAATCCGGGGAGCGTATCCTCGTCGATCGCTATGCTGAGGGCGACTATCCGGCACGCGCTATCCCGGTGAACGGGACCCAGCGTGCGGCATGTCCAGCCAAATTTGCTGATCGTGTGATACCAACCGGCTTCTGCGACACCGACATATTCGCCTATGCCGTGGCGGAGAGCATAGTCCGCCAGCGCGGTGACCAACTGGTTGCGCGCGTCGCGGCGCTCGGTGGGCGTTTGTCCGGGGTCGAGGCAGAAGCGACTGATCTCCCACACGCCTTCACCGGACGGCGCCCCGTCGGCGCAAAGATGCGAATAGATGTCGCCGAGCAGGTGCGGCGCCGTGGTTGGCAGCAGCCGCGCCGACGCCCGGTGGCGCAGATCATCGGGATCGAGCAGGATCAGGTACCGCGCGTCCGGGGTGTCGAATTGGTCGAGCTCGAAGCGGCCGTCGAGGGCAGGCAAATCCCATTGCAGCTTGTCGATGAAGACCTGCTTGCGGGCGGCGAACATGGCGCGAAGCGCCGCATTCCCGGGCGCATCCTGCGCCCGCGTGGATTGAGTGATCATGATGGTTCCTTGGCTTGTCGGTGCCAGGATCAGACCATCATTCCCACCGCGCGGCTATGCCCAGAAATGGGCAATCCCGGGACGATTTATGTGCGAGCGTCAGAGCGGGCGCCACCAGTCATAGACATCCGAAAAGCCGATGACGCCGTCGAACAGGGCGCAGAGGATCAGCATTTGCCGACAAGGCACTGAATAGCGCTCGCGCGCGATCTTGAGATGACGGACCACGGTCTCTTCGCTGATGCCGAGGATGCTGGCGGTCTCGCCAGCAGTCTTGCCGCGGGCGGACCAGAGCACGCATTCGCGCTGCCGCTCGGTCAGCGCCGCCCGCGGAGTATAGGAGCCTGTCCCGATGAGCTGCCGCGCCGCGGCGAGCGCCACGGCGCCGACGATCTCGGCGGCGTGGAGCATCTCGAGCGGGATCCTGGCATTGGGAGCGACGGCAAAGGAGCAGCTTCCGGTCGCTTCGCCAGGCAAGTGCCGCGGCACCGTGAAGCCGTCGCCGATTCCGCTCTCGCGGGCGACCTTCAGCAACTGCCGGTCACCGCGAGAAAGCGGGATGTAGTGATCGACATTGCGCCATTGAAAACCCGTCATGGATTTTTCGCCGGCGCGCCGGATCGGGTCGGTGCCGCTGAGATCGAAGCCGACATAGACATTCGCCCAGGCGTCGGGATAATTATGCACGAGCATCGATGCACCCTCGCCGCCGCCGCCGCGGCGATCGAAGGCGAGCGCGAAAAGATCAAATCCCATGCGGTCGGCGGCGTTCGACAGGGCGGCAAAGAGCCGTTCTTCCTTGTCGGCGCCTGATATGTCGTGTGCGAGTTCCTCCGTCAGATTAAAATGCTTCACGTCGATTCATCGGCCGCCGACGCGTTCCCGACCCGTCCGCCCGCGATCCGCTCCATGGCTCATCGCTCCCGTTTCCTCTCCGGGAGACAATGAAGTTGGACAAGCTGCGCGATGGTCCTCGCACTGCGGCGGGCGGGTGATACCTCAGCCTCTATACGCAATGCCGATCGCCTCTTCGGTGTAACGACAGGAAATCACCTGATAAAGCGGCTTGGTGCACCAATCGGACCCAGATTGACACCTAATGCCTTAATACGCCGACCGCGGCGGAGCCGGCGTCACGCACCGGCGGCATCTGGAGTCGAAGTGGCGATCGAAACGTCATGGGCAAGCAGTCGTTCGCAGCTCGGCGCGACAAGGCCCCAGACCGCGTCGATCACGGCGGAGAATGTCACGCCTTCAAGCTCAAGGCTCGCGGCATAGGCATCCCATTGCCGCCGCTTGTCGCCGTCTTCGAACATGGCAGCCGAGAGCCCCGGCGGACGGTCAGCCGGGATCGGCGTGCCGCGTCGATCGAATGTCGCCGCAAGTGCTGCGTCGAGCGCTTGAGCATTGATGTCGCAGGCCTGCGGAATCGCCCAGAGGTCGTAGAAATCCTTCATGCGACCATTGGCGATCCCGAGCGCTACCATCGCCTGAAATTTCTCTGCGATGACGCTTGTCGGCGAATAGGTGCGGATCTCCGGATCGGGAAAGTCCAGCAGCGTCGCGAAGGAAGTCGGCGGCGCCGGATCCGAGAGGGCGTCGCCAAAGCCGAGGTCGATCGTGATCGGGATGCGCGTTCGTTCGAGAAAGGCGGTCGTTGTTAGCCGCATGCCGCCATATTCGGCTCCCTCGCGGATCGGCCGCGCGGTGAGTGCGTCGATATCGAAAGTCAGCCCGTCAGCCGCCTCGATTTTCATGATCGCGCCGAAATCCGCTATCAGCCGTTCGGCGCTTGCATCGCCGAAGGCGAGAAAGTCGGCGTCGCGGGTGACTCGATTATCGTCTTCGAGCCAGAGCGTGACGAGAAGACCGCCTTTGAGAATGAACTGGTCCCGTAGCGGCGAGAGCGACAGTCGGTAAAGCAGGCGCTCGAGCGCGAAGCGAACGAGCAGAACGTCGAAGGGCTGACGCTCCTTGCGCGCCAATTGGAGCAGCCGGTCCTTGACCGAGGCTGCCAGATTGACGGGTGCCTTAGCCATTGAAGCTGAGCGCCTCGAGATAGGGCTGCATTCGCTTCCAGACCCCGCCCGCTGCCGCGGCCTCGGCGATGTCACCGGGACTCGTCTTGCGCTGGTCGAGCGCTGCGCGCAGACTCTCGACCGCAACCGAGCGATCGACGAGGCGCGGATTACGGAACAGGTCGGCCAGCGTTTTGGGAACCGAATAGATGGGAACATCGACCCCGGCGACCTTGTGATGCTCGATCCCCTGGCGTCGATATTTGTCGGCGAGGCGGACGATCCGGACAGGCGGATAATCGATGACCGGTGCCCAGTCGCTGGGTCCTATTGCTACCCAGACCCGCCGCGGCATCTGGTCGGTGAGCCCGTGGAAAGCGAGCGCCGATACCATGGCGATAACCCCGTTCGGGATGCGCTTGGTGATTTCGGCGAGGCCTTGGTCGGTGTCGATCGGCGCGCCGTGAAGCTGATAGAGTCCTCGCGCGATACGGTCGATGTCGCCACTGTCGACCGCGCGAGCGATGGTTTCGGGTGCCACGCCTGCGGCGCGTAGCTCGCGCGCGCGCAGGATCGGATGCGCGCCAAAGAGCGCTCGAAGCGTCTCGCCTTGCGTTATCGATGTGTGCATGTGACAAAACCTCTAACTTAAATGCGATGTATCATAGGTTTTGTCACATGTCATGCAATGATTATGGCGTTCGGAGATGGCCCCGATTCCACTATTTCCTACATTCACCGGTCATGGCATGCCGGTCAGATGGATCAGGAACCGAAATGGAAATCGCGCGCGCTGGCGATCGAATTCTGGTTCGCCGCTGTTCTCGTCGGCGGCTCCTTCATTGCCGGCCTCATCGGCGCGATCCGGTCGCTATTCGGCGGGTGACGTCGCCCCGCTATCCAGCTTCTCAAAGGAGCGTCGGGGCATACGCGCTCGGGGGCTTGCGGCTGAACCACGGGACGTCGGTCCGCTCAACCTCCAACCGGCTTGCCGGATATTGGGTAACGAGCTTCATTGCCTCCTCAGCCGAAGCTTGCAGCCAGGCGTCATGATCGGCGGCGTGAAGAATGACCGGCATCCGGTCGTGAATGTCGAACAGCTCCTCGGTCGCATCGACCATCACCATCGTATAGCAATCGCCCCACTCGTTGGTCGGACGCCAGAGCCCGGCGCAGGCGGCGAGCGGCTGGTCGACGACGCTTAGCCAGGTTCGCGTCATCTTGCCCTTCTCGCCTTCGGCTTCGGCGAAGGCCGTGATCGGGATCAGACAGCGCTGGGCGGGATTGGTAAACCATGTTCGCCAGAAGGTCATCAGCTTGTCGTCGCGGGCATTGTTGACGGGCTTGGGCTTGCTCGTCGGTTTCATATGCTTGAGCCGCACCGGGAAGCCCCAGGTCATCGACTGGAGCGCGCGCGTGCCCGCGTCGTCACGGACCACAAATCCTTGTCCGCCGGGATAGACTTCGCCGGGTTGCGCATTGGTGAGCGGACGCCGCGCACCGAACGCCGAGGCCACTTCGGCGACCGAAGCCTTGAGGGTCACGAGATTGCACATGGCGGCGAGTCCCCTTGGGTGGTTTCGGTCAGGCCGCGCCGAGCATTTCGTCGAAATTCTGCTGGATCGGCGGCATGATGCTGAAGCTATTCTTGGGGAAAGGTCGCAACATGTCCAGCGGCGGCCGCGCCCCCATCAACCAGTCGAACCAGTCCTCGGGGCGGACCACGCCGACGTGGCGATCCTTGTGCGGCGCCAGATCGTCATAGGCCGGGACGGTGAGCACCGCGAAGCTCTCAGGCCACAGGCGGTGCGCCGGACGCCAGACCGCTGCGATGCAGAAGAAAGGCTCGTCGCTGATGAGGCTTGCGGCGTAGATCGTCTTGCCGCGCTTCACGAGGCCGAACTCATTGGCGAGCAGCAGACAGGGGCGATCAATGATCGCGGTCTCGGACTTCAGGAGCGGGATCTGGAATATATCGGCATCGCGCGAGGGCAGCCCCCACAGCATCTCCTTCTCGCATTCGCGCTGGCCGTTCCACACCATCACGCGGTGGAGCTTGCCGATGCCGACCAGCGCGTCGTCCGTCTCGATATCCATGAACTCAGTCCTCAGGCGCGGAAACGGCTGAGCGCGCGCTTCCATTCGCGTTCTTCGGGCATCGGCAGGGCGATGTCATCGGGGCTCGGGTCGACGAGCTCGATCCGCACCGGGCGGACGCGCTTGCCCGTCCGCGCGCCGCAGCGAACACACCAGAATTTCTGGCACGCCTTGACGAGATTGCCGTCCCACATCCTGCACTCGAAGCGCCACCAGATCCCATAGGGATTGAACGTCGCACTATGCCCGCAGCGGCAAACGGGCTTGATCGCCCGAAACCAGGCCGCGGCCTCGAAGACATGCGTGGCGCGATGCTGTCCGTCCTTTGTCCATCCGCCCACGTCACAGGGAGAGTCCAAGCTGGTCGGGGCTTGCGGGCTCCGCGCCGGCACGGACGCTCTCGACGATCGCACGGGCGAGTTCGAACGCGGCCTCGACACGGATGTGATTCGTCGGCGCGGTGATACCCACGCGCGCCCAGCCAGGGGCGGAAAGGATGGTCTCTGCGACTCGGGCAGTATCGATATTGTCCATGCCCTAATGAGAACATAGAGAGAACAATTTGGCAAGTGGGTGACCGGGACAGCGCGGGCGGCCTGCGTGGTCAGCGGGCGCTTGCTGCCGCTGCCGCCCGTCGCCGCCCGGTCCGGGGCGCGCGGCCGCCACCGGCAACGCCAGAAACCGGCGAGGAAGAGATGGCCCGCCCCTGGGCGGCGGACCGCGCGCGGCGAGAGAGGCTCGCCGCCGGTCGCCCCAGGAGAAAGTACCATGAAACTCTTGACCCCCGCGCTCGAGGCGCAGCTTCGCGCCAATCTGGCCACCCGGATCGACACGCTTTCGCGCGGCGAACGCGAGCCGGACCCCAAACCGGTCGTCCGCCTGTTCAGCCCCGTCGGCGCGGCGACCTGGCTCGCGACCGAGATCGATGCGGACGGTATTTTCTTCGGCCTCGCCGATCTCGGCTTCGGCTGCCCCGAACTCGGCAGCTTCGCGCTGTCCGAACTCGAGTCCGTCCGCCTTCCGTTCGGCCTCACGATCGAACGCGACCTCCACTTCACGGCAAGCCACCCGCTATCGGCTTATGCCGAAGCGGCGCGGCGAGCGGGGTCGATCGTGTTGGGGGAGCAAAGGCTCCGGCGCGCGGTCGAACGACTTTCGGGGCGCGGCTGACGCGCCTGGCCGCCTGCCGGGACCGCCACGCGCGGCCCCCGGGAGGAAGAGGGGGGCTGGCGCCTTCGTGACGGGTCCAGGAGCCGGGAGAGTGTCTCGCGGCGGCCCGTCATGGAGAAAGCCCATGGCCAGACAGGCCCCGAAACTCATCCTCAGCCCGTCGCGCGACATCCCGTTCGACCGGCTGTTTCTCTCCCAGTCCAATGTCCGGCGGGTGAAAGCCGGCGTGTCGGTCGAGGCGCTCGCCGACGATATCGACCGGCGAACCCTGCTCCAGAGCCTCAACGTCCGGCCCGAACGCGACGCCTCGGGAAAGGAGACGGGCCGCTATGAAATACCGGCCGGGGGGCGGCGCTATCGCGCGCTCGAACTGCTGGTGAAGCGGAAGCGTCTCGCGAATGATGCGCCAATCCCCTGCGTCGTGCGCGCGGCGGACAGCGATATTCTCGCCGAGGACGACAGTTTCGCCGAAAATGCCATGCGCGAGAGCCTCCATCCGCTCGACCAGTTTCGCGCGATGCAGGCGATGGTCGACAAGGGCGACGATGTCGAGGCGATCGCGGCGCATCATTTCACCACCCCCGCGGTCGTGCGCCAGCGGCTGAAGCTCGCCGCGGTGTCACCGAAGCTCCACGACATCTATGCCGACGACGGGATGACGCTCGACCAGTTGATGGCCTTCACCGTCGCCGACGATCATCAGCGCCAGGAGGAGCTCTGGGCGCAGCTCGATCACAGTTTCAACAAGAGCCCCGGCTTCATCCGCCAGAAACTCACCGAGGACAGCGTAAGGGTCACCGACAAGCGCGCAGCGTTCGTCGGCGTCGATACCTATGTCACGGCAGGCGGCGGCGTGGTGCGCGACTTGTTTGAGGCCGACGGAGGCGGCTGGCTCACCGACCCGGCGCTGCTCGACCGGCTGGTCGACGAAAGATTGAAAGCTGAAGGCGAGCGCATTCTCGCCGAGGGCTGGAAATGGGTGACCACCTCGATCGACCTGCCGTGGGACGCGACGCGCGACCTGCGCGCGATCGACCGCACGGAGGTCCCGATGACCGACGATGAACAGGCCCGCGTCGCCGCACTCGAGGCTGAAAGCGAGGCGCTTTGCGAGCAATGGTCCGAGGTGCCGGACGTGCCCGCCGAAGTGCATGCGCGGATCGATGCCATCGACGCCGAACTCGGCGCGCTCGTCGACCGCCCGCTCGTCTTCGATCCCGCCGAGATGGGACGCGCTGGCGCCTTCGTCTCGATCGACCGCGACGGATCGGTGCGGAACGAGCGCGGGTTCGTGCGGGCTGAGGACGAGCCGGAGCGGGAACTGGCCGATGGCGAGGCTGATCCGGAAACGGAAGCAGGGGGCGAAGGGTCCGGCCTGCGTGGCGGCGGGGATGGCGATCACGTCATACCGCCTGTGGGCAGCGATGGCGAAGACGAATCCGATGCGCTGCGTCCGCTTCCCGATCGCCTCGTGTCGGATCTCACCGCATGGCGCACGCTCGCGCTCCAGGACGCCTTTGCCCAGGATCCGGCCATTGCCTTCGCTGCGGTGCTCCATGCCCTTGTTCTCGGCTGTTTCTATTCCGCTACCCGCGAAAGTTGCGTCGAGATCGCGGCGAACCGCGTCTATTTCAGCAACGCGCCGACGAACCTGCGCGATTGCGCGCCGGCGCAGGCGATCGACGCGCGCGCGTCGGCATGGAAAGAGCGGCTCCCGCAGGACGACAAGGAGCTTTGGGACTTTCTGCTGACCCTCGACGGCGAGGAGCAGGCGAAACTCCTCGCGCACTGCACCTCGCTCTGCGTCAATGCCCAGGCCGAGATCGTTCCCAAATACGACAATGGCCGCATCTCGGCGCACGGCGTGGCGCGCCGGATCGCGCACAGCGATGTGCTGGCGCGGGCGGTTGGGCTCGATCTCGTTGCAGCGGGCTGGCGGCCGACGGTCGAGGGCTATTTCCGCTCGGTGACGAAACCGCGGATCCTCGCCGACGTCGCCGAGGCGCGCGGGACGCAATTTGCCGAGATGATCGATCATCTCAAGAAGGCCGACATGGCGCGCGAGGCGGAACGGCTTCTCGAAGATGCGGCCTGGCTTCCTGAGCCGATGCGCACGCCGGGGCTCGACGATGCTGAACTCGGCGACGCGGAGGGCGATCCCGCCGACTCAGAATTGCCTCCTTTCCTTGCCGAGGATGCAGTCGAACTGGACGGCGCGAACGACGCCGAACTGCCTGTCGCGGCCGAATAATCGGCTTCCGCCCATCACTGACAATCGAACCTCGGACCCGGCAGCGATGCCGGGCCGGGCCCTTTTTTGGAGACCTGACATGAATAATTCAAATCCCATTCGCCGCTCCAACGATGGAGGCTGTCATGGCTGATCGCGTTCCCGCATCGATCGAGATCGGCGGCGAAATCTCTGCTCCAGTTTTCGCAGAGCTGCTCCATATCATCGCCTTTGAGGGCCTGTCGCCCGAATGGGGCGGCGAGCCCTTCGACGCCGAAAGCCGCGTCGTGGGCCAGCCGCTCGCGCTGTTCGACGAGAGTTGCGCCTGGGGCAAGATCGACAATCTCGAGGCCTTCTGCGTCGAGAAAAGTCTGCCCTTTGTCCGTTGGTCGGGCAGCTATCCCGGCGAATGGTCGCCCGAGCGGCTCGTCTACCGCGGCTCGGGTACGGTCGACAGCTATATGATCGATGAAAGCGACCGGGTCCTGCTCGATCGCCGTCTGCTCGTCGAGCTCGGCTCGATCGAGGCTGCGATGGCCTATTTCGACACCGCGGAATTCGCAGTGCCGCCGCTGGTTGTCGAGGGCGATCCGCCGCCGGTACCGGCGGCGGCGGAAAGCGCGGCCGCACCGCGGGAGGCGAGCCATGGCTGATTATTTTTCCCAGACCGTTATCCGTCCGGATATCCCGCGCACTGCGATGACCGCGCTCGAATATAAGGTTCTCGGCCAGATATTCGATCATGAGGATGTCGGCGACGATGTCTATTTCTGCGCCGGCCATGGTCCGAACGATCTGCTGTTCCTGGACCTCGCGGAGGTGAAGGCGCTGCTCACCGAAGATGACGGTGTCGCAAGCGGCCTTGCCGATCTCGTCCGGCAGGAGATTGCCAAATGCGATGCCGACGATGCCGAGCTCGAACTCGATATGTCGGCGATCGGCTTCGAGGGCATTTTCCAGGACATCGTTCAGCGGTCGGCGCTCGACCATGTCGAGGTCGAGGCCGCATGGACCTGCTCGAAAATGCGGCCCGACGGTTTCGGCGGCGCCGCGACGCTGATCACGGCGGACGATATCGAAGCGGTCTCGACGGCGGGATGGCTTGAGGAGGCCATCGCCCGTCTGTCGGGCGATGCCCCTGACTGACGCCTGTCCAGACCATCGTTCACCGACTGCGAAAGCCCGGCCCGCGCGCCGGGCTTTCGCCTTTTCTGGCTCTTGACGCGAGAGGAAGATGTCATGCCCTCGATTATCCAAACGACCGTGTGTTGCCTTGATGAACTGCCCGAGGCCGCAAAGGAGAAGGCACGCGCCTGGTATCGCGAAGGCGGTTTCGACTATGACTGGTTCGAATTTGTTTATGAGGACTTCGAGCGCGTCTGCGACATATTGGGGGTCCGTCTCGACATGACCTCGGTGCGCCTCTTCGGCGGCGGGACGCGCCGGAAGCCCTGCATTTGGTTTTCCGGCTGCTGGAGCCAGGGTGACGGCGCCTGTTTCGAAGGCGATTACAGTTACGCCAAGGGCGCGTTGGCGACGATCCGCCGCTACGCGCCCAAGGATGTCGAACTTCATCGCATCGCCGATGCCCTTGGCTCGATTCAGCGCCGCAACTTCTATCAGCTTAGCGCGCGCATTGGCCATCGCGGTCGCTATTATCACGAATATAGCATGGACATTGTCGTCGAGCGCGACAGCCCCGTCGTCCAGGATATGACGGCTGACGCCGAAGAGGATGTAAGCGAGGCGCTGCGCGACCTGGCCCGCTGGCTCTACGGGCGGCTCGATGACGAATATGAGCATCTGACGTCCGACGCGGCGATCGACGAGATGATCCGCCTCAACGAATATGGCTTCACCGAGGATGGGGTTCGCTTCGGTTGAGAGGGAGAGGCGGGGCCGGGAGGGGGAACCCCCGGATCCTGGAGAGAGCAGCGGGCGGTTCATTCCTGCCCCGCTCTCCTGAGGATTTCAGCCATGCATATGACCTTCCCCGATGCGGCGCGCGGCGCCGCGGCGGCCGCTCGTCCCAGCTCGGTCGCGCCAGCTTCCCGGCGCCTGCTCGATGCCGCTCAGGCGCTTCAGCCTCTGCTCGAGGCGGGCCACCCCTTTTCCACGGCCCAGCTGCGCGAGGCGATGGCACGCGCCTTTGGCGCGAGCGATGCTGCCGGTGCGTGGGACTGGAAGGCGGCTTATGATGCGTGCGAGGCGGCGCAGATCCTGCTGCTTCGCCGCTACGGCGGCGCGCTTGCGACGCAAAACCGCTCGCCGCAACGCGTGCTTGCGATGTGGGAGCGACTTGCCGCGCGCATTCCCACCCAGACGCGCCGCTCAGAGGAAGGCCAGTCACTCCAGCAATTCTCGACGCCTTTGCCGCTCGCCTTTGTGGCGGCGCACGCGGCCTCGATCCATGCCGGAGACCGCGTGCTCGAACCCTCGGCCGGGACAGGCATGCTCGCGATCCACGCCGAACTTGCGGGGGCGAGCCTCGCGCTCAACGAGTTGGCCGACGGTCGCGCCGAGCTTCTCGAGCTACTGTTTCCCGCCGTGCCAATCACGCGTCATGATGGCGCGTCGATCGACGACCGCCTCGACGCTTCTTTCGTCCCCGACGTCGTCCTCATGAACCCGCCCTTCTCCGCCACGGCGCACGTCGACCGCCCGATGCGAG
Source organism: Sphingopyxis sp. LC363 (assembly GCF_000756385.1). Lineage (GTDB taxonomy): Bacteria > Pseudomonadota > Alphaproteobacteria > Sphingomonadales > Sphingomonadaceae > Sphingopyxis. Next base: position 2,012 of record NZ_JNFC01000030.1, on the reverse strand, counting down.
GCACTGCACTTCGCCATATCGCCTCCGCGCTCGCGCGGCTCCGCGACGGCGGTCGGCTGGTCGCGATCATGGGGGCGAATTGCGCACCCGATGCCGCGGCCTTCCGCGCGGGGTTCGTCGGGTTACAGGAGCGGGCGACGATCCTGTTCTCCGCCGCGATCGCTGGAAAAGTCTACGCCAAGCACGGCACCACGACCGCGACGCGACTGCTTGTTATCGACAAGGTACCCGTGGCCGATCCATCGATGCTGCCGGCGAGCCATGGCGAAGCGCCCGACCTGGCGACGCTTCTTGCCTGGGTGACCAGCCATGTTCCGCCGCGGCCTGCCCCGCCGCCCCCTGCGCCAACAGCGGCAATGCCATTCATGCGCGACGCAGCGGCTTCTCGGGGGCCTCTTGCCAGGGGAGCCACGCGTCCGGAGAAGACCGCGCGCGTCGCTTCGGGCGAGCTTGTCTATGAGACGATCGAGTGGTCACCGCCCGTCGGACAACTTGGCGAGGCGATCTACGAGCCCTATGCGCTCCAGTCCTTGCGCATTGCGGGGGCGTCTCCCCATCCGACCGCGCTCGTCCAGTCGGCGGCGATGGCGTCGGTCGCGCCGCCGCGCCCTTCCTATCGGCCGCATCTTCCCGAAAATCTCGTTAGCGACGGCCTCCTGTCCGACGCGCAGCTGGAATCGGTCATCTACGCCGGCGAGGCCCATGCCGGTCATTTGTCGGGCGCCTGGACGGTCGACGAGACCGCGGATGTCGTGAGTGCGGCGAGCGACGATAATGAGGCAGCGGTCCAGTTCCGGCGCGGCTGGTTCCTTGGCGACGGCACCGGCGCCGGCAAGGGCCGACAGGTCGCGGGGATCATTCTCGACAACTGGTTGAAGGGCCGGCGCCGCGCGCTCTGGATCTCGAAGTCGGACAAGCTGCTCGAGGACGCGCAGCGCGACTGGTCGGCGCTCGGGCAGGAGCGCCTGCTCGTCACGTCGCTGTCGCGCTTCCGCCAGGGTACGCCGGTCCGGCTTGCCGAAGGCATCCTCTTCACCACCTATGCGACGCTTCGCTCGCAGGGCCGCGAGGGCAAGGCGAGCCGCATCGAGCAGATCGCCGAATGGCTCGGGCCTGACTTCGACGGCGCGATCATTTTCGATGAAGCCCATGCGATGGCCAATGCGGCGGGTGGAAAGGGCGAGCGCGGCGACCAGAAACCGTCGCAGCAGGGGCGAGCGGGATTGCGACTTCAGCACGCGCTTCCCGACGCGCGCATCGTCTATGTCTCCGCGACAGGGGCGACGACGGTGCAGAACCTCGCCTATGCGCAGCGGCTCGGCCTGTGGGGCGGGAACGACTTTCCGTTCGCTTCGCGCAGCGAGTTCGTCGCCGCGATCGAGCAGGGCGGCGTGGCGGCAATGGAGGTGCTCGCGCGCGACCTCAAGGCGCTCGGCCTCTACGCGTCACGGTCGCTGTCGTTCGATGGGGTCGAATATGAGCTGCTCGAACATAAGCTCACCGACGAGCAGCGACGCATCTACGACAGCTATGCCGGTGCCTTCCAGGTCATCCACAACAATCTCGCCGCGGCGATGGAGGCGGCGGGGGTGACGAGCGCCGAGCATGGCACGCTCAATGCGCAGGCGAAATCGGCGGCGCGATCGGCATTCGAGAGCACCAAGCAGCGCTTCTTCAACCATCTCATCACCGCGATGCAGACCCCGAGCGCCATCGCAAGCATCGCTCGCGACATTGAGGCGGGCCATGCGGCCGTCGTCCAGATCGTCTCGACTGGGGAAGCGTTGCAGGAGCGCCGGCTCGCCGAGATCCCGGTGGAGGATTGGGGCGACGTGTCGGTCGACATCACCCCGCGCGAATACATCTAATGTTGAGCTCAACATTACACGAGTTCTTTGCAGTCGCAGTTTATGTCGAGCGTGGCGGCGCGAGGCGCAGGTTTCCTTCGGTTTTCCATGATTTCACTCCAGATATTATGAGGGTTAGAGAGAGTGTTCGGAGACGGGTCAGGC
>NZ_JNFC01000029.1 GCF_000756385.1 Sphingopyxis sp. LC363 | reverse complement strand
ATCTGAGTCGTGCGGCTCCGCCTGTGCCCCTCCACCACCTTCGGTGGTCCCCCTCCCCGTGCCGGGGAGGATCGGCAGCTTCCGGCCGAAACCCGCCCTAAGCGAACGCCCCGACGCTTTCGATGAACTTGATCACCGAGATCGGTTTCGAGACATAGGCCTCGGCCCCCGCCGCCTTGATCTGTTCCTCGTCACCCTTCCCGGCATAGGCGGTGACCGCCATGATCGGCACGGCGCGCAAGCTGAGATCGGCCTTCATCTGGCCGATCAGATCGAGCCCGCTGACATGCGGCAGCTGGATATCCATGATGATCAGGTCAGGGGTGATTTCGCGCGCCTTCGCCAGCGCGTCGCGTCCGTCGCGCACCGGATGCGCGCTGTAGCCATGGGCGTTGAGGAGGTCGCAGAAGAGGCGGAGGTTGAGTTCATTATCCTCGACGACCAGGATGGTCTTGCCCATGTGCTTTCCGTTCCCCACCTTGCGTGCGCGGCCCGTTTAGGCGAATCGGCCGCACGACACAATTGCATCGCGACGGAGGGATCGGGCTTGCTGGAAGATGATGCGGCGCTGGCGCTTCATGCACTCGGCTGGATTTTGAGCGACGAACCGCGCGCCGAACGGCTGCTCGCGTTGACCGGCCTCGCGCCCGACGAACTGCGCGCTTCGCTGGGCGAGCAGGCGACGCTCGCGGCGATCCTCGCCTTCCTCGCCGGCCACGAAAACGATCTTGTTGCCTGCGCCGATGCCTTGCAGGTGCCGCCCGCCAGCATCGCCGCCGCCGCCCACAGACTCGAAGGAACCTCCGCATGAACCGCCCGCTCGTCATCACCGATTGCGACGAGGTGCTGATGCACATGGTCGTGCCTTTCGCCGAATGGGTCGACGCCGAACATGGCGTGATCTTTCGCATCGAGGATGCGAGCTTCGCCAATGCGCTGAAACGCAAGGAATGCGGCACGCCATTGGAGGCGGCCGAGGTATGGCCGCTGCTCGACGGCTTCTTCCGCACCGAAATGACGCGGCAATATCCGATAGCCGGCGCCTTGGCCGCGATGGCGGCGATCGGCGCCGAGGCCGATATCGTCGTCCTGACCAATGTCGGTCCCGAGCATCAGCAGGCACGGATCGACCAGCTTGCGCTCCATGATTTCCGTGCGCCGGTGATCGGCAGCCGCGGCGGCAAGGGCGAGCCGGTGCGCCGCCTGATCGAGCAATATCGCCCCTCGGTCGCGGTGTTTATCGACGACCTCGCCGGCCACCACCAGTCGGTCGCGCAAGAGGCGCCCGACGTGTGGCGGCTGCACCTGATCGGCGAGCCCGCGATCGCCGGCAAGATCGCGCCGGCGAAATACGCCCATGCGCGAATCGACGATTGGAAAGAGGCGCAGGGCTGGATATTGGCTCGCCTCGCCGAAAATATCCCCGCCCCGGCCGCCGAGCCGGTTTAAGAAGGAACCACCCCCATGGATATCGCCGCCAAGATCGCCGAGCTCGGCCTCGAACTCCCCAAGCCCGCCGCGCCGGTCGCGGCCTATGTGCCCGTCGTCGAGCAGGGCGGCATGCTCTATGTCAGCGGCCAGTTGCCCTTCCGCGACGGACAGGTCGTCACCGGCCGCCTCGGCGACGATATGGACGTTGCGGGCGGGCAGGATGCGGCGCAGCGCGTCGCGCTGATGCTCGTCGCGCAGATCGGGCAGGCCTTGGGCGGCGACTGGTCGCGCGTCGAGCGCGTCGTCAAGCTGGGCGTGTTCGTCAACAGCGCGCCGAGCTTCACCGATCAGGCGAAGGTCGCCAACGGCGCATCGGAACTGTTCGAAACACTGTTCGGCGAAGCGGGCCGCCACGCGCGCGCCGCGGTCGGCGTCGCGGTGCTGCCGCTCGGCGCGGCGGTCGAGGCCGACGCGATCGTCGCGGTGAAGCCCGCCTAAGGCATCCGGTGGCCGAAGCCGACCCGCCCGCCCGGACGATCTCGCTCGGAACCGGGGTCGCCGCGATCGATGCGGCGGCGTGGGATGCGCTGGCGGGTGGCGGCAATCCCTTCGTCGGCCACGCCTTCCTGTCGCTGCTCGAACAATCGGGCAGCGTCGGGCCGGGCACCGGCTGGCAGCCCGCGCCGCTGCTTGTCGAGGACGCCGCCGGCGCGCTCGTCGCCGCGGCGCCCGCCTACCTCAAATCGCACAGCCAGGGCGAATATGTCTTCGACCACGCGTGGGCCGACGCGTGGACGCGCGCGGGCGGCGATTATTATCCCAAGCTGCAGATCGCGGCGCCCTTCACGCCGGTGCCGGGCCCGCGCCTGCTCGCCAAGGACAAGGGTGACGCCTTGCTGCTGCTCCGCGCCGCCGAGGCGGTGGTGCGGCAGAATCAATTGTCGTCGGCGCATGCGACCTTCGTCGCCCCCGAACAGATGCCGCTGTTCGAAGAGGCGGGCTGGCTCGTCCGCCGCGATATCCAGTTCCATTTCGCGAACGCGGGCTATGCCAGCTTCAACGATTTCCTCGCCACGCTGAACTCGCAGAAGCGCAAGCAGCTGCGCAAGGAGCGGCTGCGCGCGGTCGAGGGACTGCGCGTCGAGGAACTGACGGGCGACGCGATCCGGCCCGAGCATTGGGACGCGATGTGGCTTTTCTATCAGGACACCGGCGCGCGCAAATGGGGGCATCCCTATCTGACTCGCGCCGCCTTCGACCTGATGGGCGAGCATATGGCCGATCAGATCATCCTGCTCATCGCCCATGACGCCGACGAGCGGCCGGTCGCCGGCGCGCTGCACTTCCTCGGCGCCGACGCGCTGTATGGCCGCTATTGGGGATGTCTCGCAGAAATCCCCTATCTGCATTTCGAGCTATGCTATTACCGCGCGATCGACATCGCGATCGAACGCGGGCTCGCGCGGGTCGAGGCTGGCGCGCAGGGCGGGCACAAGCTCGCGCGCGGCTATGGCCCTGTCGCGACCTGGTCGGCGCATTTCATCGCCGATCCGGGCTTTCGCCGTGCGGTCGCCGACTATCTCGAACAGGAACGGCAGGCCGAAGCGGCCGAGATGGAATGGCTGGAAGGGCAAATGCCCTTCAAGCGGAAGAGCTGAAACGTCCCCTTCGTCACCCCGGACTTGATCCGGGGTCCAGCATCATCCGCTGGATGGATGCCGGATCAAGTCCGGCATGACGAAAAAAGAGGATTTTGGAAGGATCAGGCCGCGAAGCGGCGGGCGGCGGGACGGCGCGCCGTCTCGTCGAGCCAGGCGCGCGCCTGGCGCTGTGCTTCGGCGATTTCGTCGCGCGACATTTCGCTCGACACGTCGGCGCGGCAATGCTGGCCTTCGACATTGCCGCCGAGCGCGGCGAGATTGAACCATTTATGCGCTTGGATCAGGTCGACATCGACCCCGCCCGAGCCGGTCGAAAACGCGATACCGAGATCGAAATAGGCGCCCGCATCGCCGCGCGCTGCGTCGAGCAAGCGGCTCTCGATCAGATATTGGGCAGACTTCAGACTGTTCGCCATGATAACCCCCTTTGCCTCCACCCCACATGGAGACCTCGGGGCCAAATTTGCGGTTTATGGTCAACAAAGCGTTAACGACGATGTCGTTTTTTGTAGATATTGTACAAACTCCCCGGAAATTCCCGGACTTCCGAGCCGATCAGCCCACCGCCAGATTGTCGATCAGCCGCGTTTTTCCGATCCGGGCGGCAGCGAGCAGGCGCGCCGGCGCGCGGAAGGCGCGAAGCCGTTCGAGGCTGTCGGCATCGGCCAGCGCGACATAGTCGACGCTGTCGAATCCGCCCGCGACGATCGCCGCCTCGGCCCTGACGAGCGTTTCGGTGACGTCGGCGCCGCCTGCGATCGCCTGCGCCGCGGCGTTCAACGCGGCGGGAAAGGCGGGCGCCGCCGCGCGCTGCGCGTCCGAGAGATAGGCGTTGCGCGACGACATCGCGAGGCCGTCGCTGTCGCGCGCGATCGGCGCACCCAAAATGTCGATCGCGAAATCGAGGTCGCGCGCCATGCGGCGGATGATCGCGAGCTGTTGCCAGTCCTTTTCGCCGAAGATCGCGACGTCGGGGCGCACCTGGTTGAACAGTTTCGCGACGACGGTCGCGACGCCGTCGAAATGGCCCGGACGCGCGGCGCCGCAATAATCGGCGCCAAGCTCGGCGACCTCGATATGCGTGTTGTGTCCGCCGGGATACATGGTCGCGACATCGGGCGCCCAGAGCAGGCTCGCCCCCTCCTCGACCAGCAGCGCGGCGTCGCGCGCTTCGTCCCGCGGATAGGCCTCGAAATCCTCGTTCGGGCCGAATTGCGTGGGATTGACGAAGATCGACACGACGGCGTGGTCGGCGACGCGCTTCGCCATGCGGACGAGCGAGAGATGGCCGTCGTGCAGCGAACCCATGGTGGGGACCAGCGCGACGCTCTTCCCCCCCTGTTTCAGTGCCGTAACGGCACGGTGCAGCATCGCGATGTCACGGATGATTTGCACGGTTCGTCGCCCTCCGATATTGGCGCGACTATATCACTTCGCGCGACGGCCGCCCATGCCGTGCCAACAGGAAAATCGCAACGCTCATGACGACCCCCGCACCGCACCGCATCATCTTTGCCAATGAAAAGGGCGGGACGGGCAAATCGACCTGCGCCGTGCATTTCGCGGTCGCATTGGCGAGCCAGGGGTGGCGCGTCGCGGGCATCGACCTCGACCCGCGTCAGCGCACCTTCCACCGCTATCTCGAAAATCGCGAGAATACGGCGAAGCGCCGCGAGATCGCGCTGCCGACCCCGCGCTTCGAGGTGTTCACCGGATCGACGATCGAGGAACTCGACGCGCAGGTCGCGCGGCTGAGCGTCGATGTCGATTATCTGATCGCCGACACGCCGGGCCGCGACGACGTCTTCGCGCGCCATCTTGCGACGAGCGCCGACACGCTCGTCACCCCGATCAACGACAGCTTCATCGATTTCGACCTGATCGGACAGGTCGATCCCGAGACCTTCCAGGTTACCCGGCCGAGCTTCTATTCCGAACTCATCTGGGACACACGCAAGGCGCGCGCCAAGAGCGACGGGCGGACGATCGACTGGATCATCCTGCGCAACCGCCTCCAGCATGTCGACGCGCACAATATGCGCCGCGTCGGCGAGGCGCTGACCCAGCTGTCACGCCGCGTCGGCTTCCGCGTCATCCCCGGGCTCGGCGAGCGCGTCATCTATCGCGAGCTTTTCCCGGCTGGCCTCACCCTGCTCGACAAGGCGCATCTCGGCGGCATGGGAATCGGCCACGTCGTCGCGCGGCAGGAACTCCGCGAGGCGATGGGCGGACTCAACCTCCCGGCGCGCGAAAGATTGCATCCGGACGGGGATTTGTTCGCCGCAGCCTGACCCTTCTCTCCCCAAGAGGTTCAAACATGACGCACAATTTCCATCCGACGATGCTCCGCGAATATGATATCCGCGGGGTGGTCGGCGACACGCTTTCGGACAAGGACGCCTATGCGATCGGGCGCAGCTTCGCGACGCTGATCCGCCGCGCGGGAGGCAAAAGCGTCGCGGTCGGCTATGACGGGCGCCTGTCGTCCCCGATGCTCGCCGACGCGCTGATCGCCGGGATCAATGCCGCGGGCGTCGATGCGCTCAACGTCGGGCTCGGGCCGACGCCAATGCTCTATTATGCCGCTTCAACCGAAGATGTGGACGGCGGCATACAGATAACCGGCAGCCACAACCCCCCCGACTATAATGGTTTCAAGATGGTGTTTCAGGGGCGTCCCTTCTTTGGCGCCGACATTTTGGCCATCGGCGAAATGGCCGCCGCGGGCGACTGGGATGCGGGAGAAGGCACGTCTGAGAGCATCGACATCGTCGACGCCTATGTCGACCGGCTCGTCGAGGGTTTCGCCGGCGGCGCCTTCCGCATCGGTTGGGACGCCGGCAACGGCGCCGCGGGCACCGTGATCGAGAAGCTCACCGCGCGCCTTCCCGGCGAACATCATTTGCTGTTTACCGACATCGACGGCCATTTCCCGAACCACCATCCCGATCCGACCGAGGAAAAGAATCTCGCCGATCTGAGGAAACTCGTCGCCGAGAAGAGCCTCGATTTCGGCGTCGCTTTCGATGGAGACGGCGACCGCATCGGCGCGATCGACGGCGAGGGCCGGGTGATCTGGGGCGACCAGCTGCTGCAAATCTATGCCGCCGCGGTGCTGAAGGACATGCCCGGCGCGACGGTGATCGCCGATGTGAAGGCGAGCCAGGCGCTGTTCGACCGCGTCGCCGAACTTGGCGGCAAACCCCTGATGTGGAAGACCGGCCACAGCCTGATCAAGGCGAAGATGAAGGAAACCGCGAGCCCGCTGGCGGGCGAGATGAGCGGGCATATCTTCTTTGCCGACCGCTATTACGGCTATGACGACGCGCCCTATGCCGCGGTGCGGCTGATCGAGGCGGCGGCGAAGCTGGGTGAGAGCGTCACCGAATTGCGCGGCAATATGGCGCCGATGGTCAACACCCCCGAAATGCGCTTCCAGGTCGACGAGAGCCGCAAGTTCGCCATTGTGGACGAAGTTCTGGACCGGCTCGCCGAATCGGGGGCGAAGGTCGACCGCACCGACGGCGCGCGCGTGCTCACCGACGATGGCTGGTGGCTGCTCCGCGCCTCGAACACGCAGGACGTTCTCGTCGCGCGCGCCGAGGCGAAGGACGAGGCGGCGCTCGCGCGCCTGCTCGCCGCGATCGACGAGCAGCTCGCCTTGTCGGGGATCGTGCGGGGGCCGCAGGCGGCGCATTGAGCGCCGCCGACGATGCCGCCCTTGGTTGTCTTGCAAAAATCTTGCCAGATTGACCTTGGCCGCGTCGCTGGGGTAACGCCACACGGGAGCTAGAAACGGAACCGACCGACATATGACCGACGACGAATCCACCGTGGCAACGCTTTCCGAGGGCGATCATGGCGTCACCGAGCATCGCGCGCACGTCCGCGAGGATGCGGCGGCGGGCAACGGTCTTGCGGTCATCTCGATCGCGAAAAGCTATGACAAGCGCGTCGTGCTGTCGGACGTCTCGCTGTCGGTCGGCAAGGGCGAGGTCGTCGGTTTGCTCGGCCCAAACGGTGCGGGCAAGACGACCTGCTTCTATTCGATCATGGGGCTGGTGAAGCCCGACGCCGGGCGCATCATGCTCGACGGCGCCGACATCACCGCGCTGCCGATGTACCGCCGCTCGATCCTCGGCCTCGGTTATCTGCCGCAGGAAACCTCGATTTTTCGCGGCATGACGGTCGCGCAAAATATCGAGGCGGTGCTCGAACTCGCCGAGCCCGACAAGATTGCGCGCGAACGGCGACTTGAGGAACTGCTCGACGAATTCGGCCTCACGCGGCTGCGCGATGCCGCCGCGATGGCGCTGTCGGGCGGCGAACGCCGCCGCGCCGAAATCGCGCGCGCACTCGCCGCGAACCCGTCGATCATCCTGCTCGACGAGCCTTTCGCGGGCATCGATCCGCTGTCGATCAGCGACATTCGCGACCTCGTCGCCGATTTGAAGACGCGCGGCATCGGCGTGCTGATCACCGACCACAATGTGCGCGAGACGCTCGACCTCGTCGACCGCGCCTGCATCATCTACGACGGCAAGGTGCTGCTTGCCGGCTCTCCGGCCGAACTCGTCGCCGACCCCGAGGTGCGTCGCCTCTACCTCGGCGAGGGTTTTTCCTTGTGATCGACTAGCTGCCGATGGCGCTCGGTCCGCGTCTCGATCTCCGCCAGTCGCAATCGCTGGTGATGACGCCGCAGCTGCAGCAGGCGATCAAGCTGCTGGCGCTGTCGAACCTCGAACTCGAAGCCTATCTGGCCGAGGCGCTCGAGGGCAATCCGCTGCTCGATACGGCGTCGGCCGACAGCGAGGGCGCCGGCGGCGACGAGCCCGCCGGCGAAGCGCCCGTCGCCGAAGCCGCGTCGATCGAGGCCGATCGGGCGCTGTCGGCCGATGACGGAAGCGCGAACGACCTCGACGTCGACCTGGCCGAAAGCTTCCATCACGACAGCGCGAGCGACAATGTCGGCCTGTCGGGTGGCGGCGAGGATATCGATTTCGACAGCTTCGCCGAGCATGAGGGGACGCTCCACGATCATCTGCTCGCGCAGGTCGGCGAGCGGTTCGGCGGAATCGAGGCGATCGTCGCGGGGCAGCTTGTCGCGCTGATCGACGAGGCGGGATATCTGCGCGCCGACCTTGCCGAGCTTGCCGCGCAGCTCGGCATGCCGCTGGCGCTGGTCGAGGCGGTGCTGGCGGGCATCCAGTGCTTCGACCCTTCGGGCGTCGGCGCGCGCGACCTTGCCGAATGTATCGCGATCCAGGCGCGTGAGGCCGACCGGTACGATCCCGCGATGGCGACGATGATCGCGCATCTCGATCTCGTCGCAAAGGGCGCTTTCCCGCAATTGAAGCGCATCTGCGGCGTCGACGACGAGGATCTTGCCGACATGATCCGCGAGCTGCGCGGCTATGATCCCCGCCCCGGGCTCCGCTTCGGCGGCGAAGGTGCGCCCGCGGTCGTCCCCGACCTTTATATCCGCCAGACCGCGAAGGGCTGGGCGGTCGAGATCAACAACGGCACCCTGCCCCGCCTGCTCGTCAACCGCCGCTATTACACCGAACTGGCTGAGGGCGCCGCGGCGAAGAGCAAGGCGTGGCTGTCCGAGCAGCTCGCGGGCGCCAACTGGCTTGTGCGCGCGCTCGACCAGCGCCAGCGCACGATCGTCAAGGTCGCGAGCGAGATCGTGAAACAGCAGGAGGGCTTCTTCCTGAACGGCGTCGCGCATATGCGCCCGCTGACGCTGCGGCAGGTCGCCGAGGCCATCGGCATGCACGAATCGACCGTCAGCCGCGTCACCAGCAACAAATATCTGAGCTGCGCGCGCGGGCTGTTCGAGCTCAAATATTTCTTCTCGAGCGGAATTGCCGCGACCGGGGGCGACGGCGCGGTGTCGGCCGAAGCGGTGAAGAGCCGGATCAAGGCGATGATCGAAGGCGAGGATGCCAGGGCGATCCTCTCCGACGAGACGATCGCCCAGAAACTGTCGGCCGAGGGGCACGACATCGCGCGGCGCACCGTCGTCAAATATCGCGAGGCGATGGGCTATGGCTCGTCGGTGCAAAGACGGCGGCAGAAGGCTTTGGCGGGATAATATCCCTCGTCACCCCGGACTTGATCCGGAGTCCATGACATCGCCGCGGCGATGGATGCCGGATCAAGTCCGGCATGACGAAATATGGGCGCGGAGCGGTTGACTTTTCGGTTGCTTCCCCATAGGTGCGCCGCTTCGCGTACAACGCTCGAAATTTTACGGAACAGAACGATGAAGATTCGCAACAGCCTGAAGTCGCTGAAGGACCGCCACCGGGACAACCGCGTGATCCGCCGCCGTGGCCGGACCTATGTGATCAACAAGACCAACCGCCGCTTCAAGGCGCGCCAGGGCTAAAAGTCCTGTCGGGACAGATGTCCCGCGCGCATTTGCGAGTTAGCGTGACGCCGTCGGATGCTTCCGGCGGCGCTTTCGCGTGTCTGGAGTGCCCATGATTCGCCAGAGCGTTATCTTCGACGTCGGCCGCGTCCTCTTCGACTGGGACCTGCGCTTTCTGTTCGCCAGGCTGATCGCCGACAAGGACGAGCTGGAATGGTTCGTCACCAATGTCGTCACGCCCGAGTGGCATTTCCAGCACGACGCCGGCCGCCCGCTCGCCGAGATGGTCCCCGAGCGGAAGGCCGAGTTTCCCGATCACGCCTTGCTGATCGACGCCTATGCGACACGTTTCAACGAGACGATCCCGGGGCCGATGCCCGGCAGCCTCGAACTGGTCGAGCGGCTCGACGACGCAAACGTGCCGCTGTTCGCGATCACCAATTTCGGGCATGAATTCTGGGAAGGCTTCCGCCCGACCCAGCCGGTGTTCGACCGCTTCCGCGACGTCATCGTCTCGGGCACCGAAAAGCTGATGAAGCCCGACCCCGCGATCTATGCCCTCGCAATCGAACGATTCGGCATCGATCCGGCGGGCGCGATCTTCATCGACGACAATGCGGCCAATGTCGCAGGCGCCGAATCGGCCGGGATCGCAGGGCATCATTTTCGCGGCGCGATGGAATTGGAGCGCGACCTCGTCGCGCGGGGCTATTTGTCCTGACTACCGCCGGGCGCTTTGGCGAGCGCTTCCTTCGCAAGCGATAGCGCGGTTTCGAGCGCCCGGTCGGCGGGGACCGCGACGTCGGGCTTGACCCCGACATCCTGCCAGTTGGTTCCGGTGATCGGATTGACCGACCGTTTCTCGGGCAGGCTCAGGGCGAAATGCGGGTGCACGCGGCGATATTCGAACGGGTTGGCGCCGCCTCCCGTGACTTCGCCGACGATCGTCGCGCGTTTCAGGGCCTGAAGGTCGTAAGCGAGCGCTTCGGCCGCCGAGAAGGTGCGCTTCCCGGTCAGGATATAGACCGGCTTCGTCTCGCCGAACCGGCGCCCTTCGGGCGGCGCAGGCGAGACATGGGGCGTCGTCTTGCCGCTCGGACGGTCGAAGCTGCCGCTAAGCGGCGACCCTGCGGGAACGAGCTGGCTGACGATTGTGTCGACCGTTTCCATGCCGCCGCCATTTTTGCGCAGGTCGATGATCAGCGCATCGCCCTGCGCCGCGACGGTCATCATCGCGGCAATGACGTCGCCGCCAAGCGCCGGGGGCGGGAAGACGCGAAGGTCGATCAGCATGATATTGCCGTCGAGACGTTCGATTTTCTGCACGCCATGATTGACGTGCGCGCCATAATAACGCTCGATCTCCGCGTCGAGAAAGGTCTTGTCGCCGCCGTCGGCGGGGATCGGACTGGCGCTGTAATCGACCGCGAAATGCCCGTCGCCCGAAGCCTGCCGCAGCCAGCCGGTCAGTGCTTTGGCGAAGGCCGGGCCGTCGCCCATATCCCTCCATTGCCCCTTCGCCCGGTGCAATTCGGCGGCTATCCGCTGCCCCTTGTCGGCGTCGACATAGCGCGTCGCGAGCAAGCGAGCGATTTCATCAATCATCTGTCCCCGGTCGGCGGCGCTGATCGACTGCGCAGCGGCGGGCAGTGCGAGGCACGCGAGCGCCAGCAAAAGCAGGGCACGTGTCATCGGGCACGTTCCTTCCTGATAAGATCGCCAAACGACTGGCGTTCGAGTTGTTCGAGGGCGGCATCGACGGCCGCGCCCAGCGGTTGCGGCAGCGCCGCATCGAGCGCCCGCGCGGCACCGGCGGTCGCGGTCCAGGTTGCCTCGAGATCGGGGATCATCGCGCGCGCCGCGATAGTGAGGGAAAAACGCCGTTCGCGCCGGTCGCGGCCGGGCACCGATTCTATCAGGCCTTGGCGAACCATCGTCTGCAGCGTCTGGGTGGCGGCGGGCTGGGTGAAGCCGAGCGCGGCGACGCATTCGCCGACCGATGCCGACTCGCGTGCCATGAGCAGCCGGAAATAGGGGTAGAAGCGCGGCCGGAAGTTCAGGCCCGCGTCGCGATAGGCCTGCTCGACCGCATCGTCGAGCGCCGCCACCAGCAGCCGCAGACGTGTTCCAAGGCCCGAACGACAATCCATATATAAGTGCTTATATATAGTGCTCTCATCGATGCAACCCTTGAGATCGGGGCAGCGACCGCGGGCGGCTTAGTCGATACGGGCTATCGTTATTATTTCTCGACTCCGAGCTGCGTCAGCACGAAGGCGAACTCCTCGGCATCCTCGCGCAATGCGCCCCAGCGGCCCGACTTGCCGGCATGGCCTGCGCCCATATTCGTGCGCAGCAGCAAGGTCGCGTCGTTGGTGCGGACGCTACGCAGCTTCGCGACCCATTTGGCGGGTTCCCAATAGGTCACGCGCGGGTCGTTGAGCCCCGCCGACACCAGCATCGGCGGATAGGCTTTGGCGGTGACATTGTCGTAGGGGCTGTAGCTCAGCATATAGTCGAACGCGGCCTTGTCGGTGATCGGATTGCCCCATTCGGGCCATTCGCCGGGGGTTAGCGGCAAGTCCTTGTCGACCATCGTGTTGATCACGTCGACGAAGGGCACGCCCGCGAGCACCGCGCCCCAGAGTTCGGGCGCCTGGTTGTAGACCGCGCCCATCACCTGCCCGCCCGCCGAGCGGCCCTCGATCGAAATCTTGCCCGCGCTCGTATATTTGGCGGCGATCAGGCCCTTGGCGACGTCGATGAAGTCGTTGAACGTGTTCTTGCGCTGATCGGTCTTGCCCGCGAGATACCAGGCGCGGCCGAGGTCGTCGCCGCCGCGAACGTGCGCGATCGCATAGATCATCCCGCGATCGACAAGGCTGAGGCGCGTCGTCGAGAAGCCCGGCGGGACGCGGTAGCCGTAAGAGCCATAGACATAGAGGTGCATCGGCGCGCTGCCGTCGCGCGGCGTGCCCCTTTTGTAGACGAGCGACACCGGAACCGGCGTGCCGTCGCGCGAGGGCATGTGAACCAATTCGGTTTGATAATCGTCGTGATTATAACCTGATGGAATTTCCTGCACCTTCAGCGTCTCGAGCTTGGCGCTCGCCAGATCGTAATCGAACACCGTGTCGGGGGTGACCATCGATTCATAGTCGAGCCGCAGCTTGTCCTGATGATATTCGGGATTGTCGCCGAGCCCTGCGACATAGGTCGCCTCTGGGAACTGGATCCGGCCGGGGGTCAGCGGCGCGTCATATTTGCGGATATCGACCTGATCGACGCCCTTTTCACGCGATTCGAGCACGAAATAGTCGCGGAAGACCGACAGGCCGGTGATGTAATTGTCATCCGAGCCGGGGATCAGCGTCTTCCATTCGCCGGGCTTCGCAACGCTCGCGGTCGCGACACGGAAATTGGGATGTTCGTCGTTGGTGTGGATGTAGAGCGTCCCCTCGCGCTCATCGACGCTATACTCGCGGCCCTTTTTGCGCGCCGAGACGAGCTGCATCGGAGCTTCGGGATTGTCGGCGGGGAGCAGATAGACCTCGCTCGTCTCGTTATCGCCCGTCGCGATCACGATATAATTGTCGGCGGCGGTCTTGCCGATCCCGACGCCGAAGCCGATGTCGGGCTCCTTGTAGAGCAATTTATCCTCGGCGACCGGCGTGCCGAGCTTGTGCAGCCGGACATTGTCGGTGCGCCAATTCTCGTTGGCGAGGCCGTAGAGGATCGCGTCATTGCCCGACGTCCAGACGAGCGACGACAAAGTGCCGGGGATGGTGTCGGGAAGCAGCTCGCCCGTCTCGAGGTTGCGGATGCGCGCCTCGAAGCGTTCGGAGCCATTGTCGTCGAACGAATAGGCCATCAGCTTGCCGTTCGGGCTCACCGACACTTCGGCGAGGCGGAAATAATCCTTGCCCGCGGCCATCGCGACCTCGTCGAGGATCAGTTGGGTGTCGCCGGAGCCTGATGCGGGCTTGCGATACCATTTCTTATACTCGGCGCCTTCTTCGAACTCGACCCAATAGAGCCAGTCGCCATCCTTCTGCGGCACGGAGGAATCGGCTTCCTTGATCCGGCCCTTCATCTCCTGAAACAGCGTCTCGACGAGCGCGGCGTGCGGCTTCATCGCGGCATCGAAATAGGCATTCTCGGCCTTCACATAGTCGAGCACATCCTTGTCATCGATCGTCGGATAACTCGCGTCCTTCAGCCAGTGGTACGGATCGGACAGCGTCTTGCCGTGCAGCGTCATTTCGTGCGGGCGCTTTTCCGCAACGGGCGCGGCGGGCAGGGCGGGGGTCGGGCTGGTCAATTCGGCGTCTTTCTCTTTGGCGAACGAAGGGGAGGCAAACAGGGATGATGATGCGACAAGCGGGGTGGCAATTGCCGCCAGAAACATCCAAATAGCGCGCATCACAAAATCCCCCGCGGTGCCGCCCGGAAGGGCGGGATCGGTTGATGTAGGAACAAGGAAGCGACCATGTCCAGCCCCGTCCATGCTGAACGCCTTGCACGCGTTCGCGCCGAACTCGCCAAGCGCGGCCTCGACGGCTTCGTCGTGCCGATCAGCGACGAGCATATGAGCGAATATGTCGGCGACTATGCTCAGCGTATGGCGTGGCTGACCGGCTTCGGCGGCTCGGCAGGGACCGCGGCGGTGCTACCCGAAAAGGCGGCGGTGTTCGTCGACGGCCGCTACACGGTGCAGGTGCGCGATCAGGTCGACGGAACGCTGTTCGACTATGTCGGCGTGCCGCAGTCGAGCGTCGCCGAATGGCTGGGCGCCAACGTCAGTGCGGGACAGAAGGTCGGTTACGATCCGTGGCTGCACGGCATCGACTGGGCGCGGGGGCTGGAGAAGGCGCTCGCCGCGAAGGGCGCGAGCCTGATCGCGGTCGACGCGAACCCGCTCGACGCGGCGTGGGACGACCAGCCCGCGCCGAGCGACGCGGTGGTGACCGTGCATGATGCGGCACTCGCGGGGCAGGGCGCGGTGGAGAAGCGCGAGATCATCGCCGACTGGCTGAAGGCGAAGGGGCTCGACACGACGGTGATGACCGCGCTCGATTCGATCGCGTGGACCTTCAACATTCGCGGCGAAGACGTCAGCCACACGCCGGTCGGGCTCGCCTTCGCGCTGCTCCACGCCGATGCGACCGCCGACCTGTTCATCGCGCCCGAAAAGCTAACCGACGCGGTGCGCGCGCATCTCGGCAACAGCGTGCGGATCCATGATCGCGACGCGTTCGAGGCGGCGCTCGCGGATCTTTCAGGCAAGAAGGTGGCGGTCGATCCCGACCGCGCGGTCGCGGCGATCTTCACCGCGCTTGAGGGCGCGGGCGCGAAGGTCGAGCGCCACCGCGACCCCGCGGTGCTGCCCAAGGCGATCAAGAACGAAACCGAGCTTTCTGGCACCCGCGCCGCGCATGTCCGCGACGGCGTCGCGGTGTCGCGCTTCCTCAAATGGATGGAGGAGGTCGCGCCCGAAGGAAACCTCGACGAACTCGGCGCCGCAGCGAAACTGCGCGAATTTCGCGATGCCAGCGGGGTGCTGAGGGATCTGTCGTTCGACACCATCTCGGCCGCGGGTCCCAACGGCGCGCTGCCGCATTACAAGGTCGACGAGACGACCAACCGCGCGATCGAGACGGGCACGCTCTATCTCGTCGACTCGGGCGGCCAATATGCCGACGGCACGACCGACATCACACGCACGATCGCGATCGGCACGCCGACCGCCGAAATGCGCCGCCGCTTCACGCAGGTGCTCAAAGGCCATATCGCGCTCGCGGTGGCGCGCTTCCCCAAGGGGACGCGCGGCAGCCAGCTCGACATTCTGGCGCGGCAATATCTGTGGGCCGACGGGGTCGATTATGCGCATGGTACCGGCCACGGTGTCGGCACCTATCTCGCGGTTCACGAAGGGCCGCAGCGCATCGCCAAGCCCGCAGGCGGGCAGGCGGGGACCGAAGAGCCGCTCCACGCCGGCATGATCCTCTCGAACGAGCCCGGCTATTACAAGGCGGGCCATTTCGGCATACGCATCGAGAATCTGGTGGTCGTCACCCCGCAGCGCATCGCGGGCGCCGAGGAGGATATGCTGGGGTTCGAGACGATCACCTTCGCACCGATCGCGCAAAATCTCGTCGATGTGTCGCTGTTGTCGGGCGCCGAGGCCGACTGGCTCGACGCCTATCATGCCGAGGTGCTGGCAAAGCTCGGCACGGGGATGGAAGGTGCGGAACGCGAATGGCTCGAAGCCGCGTGCGCGCCGCTCGACCGCACTCCCGCCGCGCTCGCCGCCTGAGCACCGCATGACCGATCACCGTAACGATGTGCCGCTCGGCGATTTCCGCGTGCAGGAGCGCGTTCGCGTGCGCTTCAACGAGATCGACGGACAGAATATCGTCTTCAACGCCAATTATCTGGTCTACGCCGACATCGGGGTGACCGAATATTTCCGCGCGCTCGGCGAGGGGCAGCCCGGCCCCTATTTTAACCAATATGGAACAGACATTCGCGAGACGCATTGCGAGATCGACTATCATGCGCCCGCGCGGCTCGACGAGCTGATCACGATCGCCGCGCGAATCAGTCGCTTCGGCCGGACGAACTTCACGCTCCATTGCGGGATTTTTCGCGATAATGAACGGCTTACCGACATCGAGATCAGCTATGCCCATCTCGACACCGATAGCGGCCAACCAACACCGCTGCCGGGCAGTTTCATTGCGGAAGTGCGGCGATTCGAGGCGCGGACGCCGACCCAGGACTGATAAGCCCTTGGATTGTTTCCACTTCGTGGAAACGCCCGGCACCGGCCCGCTCCCCCACCCGGCCTCCCCGACGATAATAGCCTATGGGAGGCCGGGTGGGGGAGCGGGCCGGTGCCGAATCAATCAAAAGAAACCGAATCGACCCTCTCAACCAAAAAAGTCGAAAAAAAGGGCCGCCCAAGGGCGGCCCGTGAAAGTTTTGGGAGAGGATGCCTAAAAGGCAAGTGTGATATTGCAGTGCACAATGAATGTTGCAACTGCGAAAAAAGCATCCGTAATTGCATTTTTTGCAATCGCCGGCCTTTTTGACCGCCATCCGATGCAATCGACGCGCCGCGCCGCTTCCTCTCGCAAATCGCCGCAAGATCGCCTAAATTGCGCGGATGGGAATGTTCAACAAAGTCGACGTGGGCGGCGGCCTGTCCGATTTCTGGTCCTATATCCGCGAACCGCGCCCGCACCGCTGGGCGATCTGGGGCGTCGCGCTCGCGCTGACCTGGCTCGTCTTCAACGGGATCGAACAATATCTGATCCCCTATGAGAAGCCGAAGGCGCAGATCATCTATTTCGAAAATTGGAAAGCGACGCGCAGCGCCGACGAGATTCGCGCCGACTGGGTGGCGCGCGCAAAGGAAACAACGCTGCAAAATGCGAAGAAGCGCGCCGAATATCAGCGTTTCGCCGACAGCCTCGGCATCGAATATGATTCGAGCGAGGCCGACAAGGTGACGCGCGAGACGCTGGGCGAGGAAGCGGCCGCGGCGGCGAAGGAAAAGCCGGCGCCGGTGCAGACGCGCTCGACGCTCGCCGAGCGCGCGGCGCGCGGCGCGCCGCCCAAAGCCGCCGACTGACCGGATGCGCCGAGCGACCGCCGACGCCGACTGGATGGCGGTTGCCATCGCGCTGTCGCGGCGCGGCCGGCCGGTCGCCGCACCCAACCCCAATGTCGGCTGCCTGATCGTCAAGGACGGGCGCGTCGTCGCGCGCGGCTGGACCCAGCCCGGCGGTCGCCCGCATGCCGAAGCGATGGCGCTCGCGGCGGCCGGCGCTGCGGTGCGCGGCTCGACGGCCTATGTCAGCCTAGAACCCTGTGCGCACGCCAGCCCGCGCGGCCCGGCGTGCAGCGATGCGCTGATCGCCGCGGGCGTCGCGCGGGTTGTGATCGCGGCGCAGGATCCCGACCCGCGCACCGACGGCAAGGGCATAGAGCGGCTGCAGGATGCGGGGATCGAAGTGGTCTTCAACGTCCTTCCCGCCGACGCGCGCGCAGCGATGGCGCCCTGGTGGACGCGGCAGGCCCTGGGCCGGCCCTTCGTGACGCTGAAGCTCGCGACGTCGCTCGACGGCCGTATCGCGATGGCCGACGGGTCGAGCCGCTGGATCACCGGCGCCCGCGCCCGCGCGCACGGGCATCTCGAACGCGCCCAACATGAGGCGATCCTTGTCGGGCGCGGGACGCTCGACGCCGATGCACCCAAGCTCGACGTGCGCTTGCCGGGGCTCGAAGGCCGCGGCCCAAAGAAGCTGCTCCTGACCAAGGGCGCCGCGCCCGAGGGCTGGGCGGCCATCGCATCGCCCGAATCGATCGATGGAATCGACTCGCTGCTCGTTGAGGGCGGTGCCGGCGCAGCATCGGCCTTTCTCGCCGCCGACCGCGTCGACCGGCTGCTCCTTTATCGCGCGCCGATCCTGATCGGCGGCGGCAGGGCGGCGCTCGGCGACATCGGCCTCGCCGATCTCGCCGATGCGCACGGGCGCTGGCGGCTTGATGACAGCCGGATGCTTGGCAGCGACCGGCTCGACGTCTACGAGCGCGTCAGAGAAGGATAACGCGACCCATGTTCACCGGCATCATCACCGACATCGGCACCATCCGCAGCCGCGAGGACCGCGGCGACACGCGGCTCGTCATCGAGACCGCCTATGATGTGGGTAGCATCGATATCGGCGCGTCGATCGCCTGTTCGGGGGCGTGTCTGACGGTCGTCGATAAGGGTGTGGACGCGGACAGCAACGGGCCCGGCGGCTGGTTCGCGATCGATGCGAGCGCCGAGACGATCGCGCGCACCGCGCCCGGGATGTGGGAGGCGGGGCGCCGCCTCAACCTCGAACGCGCGCTGAAGATCGGCGACGAGCTTGGCGGGCATATCGTCACCGGCCATGTCGACGACATCGGACATATCGTATCGGCCGAGCCGATCGGCGACAGCGTGACGGTCACCGTCGCCGCACCCGCGTCGCTCGCGCCGCATATCGCGCCCAAGGGATCGATCACCGTCGACGGCGTGTCGCTGACGGTCAACGAAGTGACCGACCAGCCGAACGGCGAGGCGCATTTCACGCTCAACATCATCCCGCATACGCAGGAGATGACGACGCTGAACGAGGCGGCGGCGGGGCGTCCGGTCAATCTCGAGATCGACATCCTCGCGCGCTACCTCGCCCGCATGCAGGCGCGGGGATAAGGGCACCGCAAACGGGGAAGGAGGTCGGCGATGGCAACGGCGATACGCGGTTCCTGCCTGTGCGGCGATATCCGTTTCGAAATCGACGGAAAATTCGGCGCCGCCGGCCAATGCCATTGTTCCAAATGCCGCAAGGTATCGGGTACGGACGGCAATGCCGTCTTCTATGCGCCGGCCGCCAGTTTCCGCTGGCTGGCGGGCGAGGATTTGATCGAACGTTTCGCCGTCCCCGACGGCGGAGGCTGGGCATCGCATTTCTGCCGGCGATGCGGCAGTCCAGCGCCGCTAAGCGACGCGAACGGCAAGTTTTTCTTTGTACCGGCGGGCCTGCTCGACGACGATCCGGGCTTCCGCGGTTATGCGGCGCATATTTTCGTCGGGTCGAAGGCGCCCTGGGTTTGCATCGCCGATTCCGCGCCGCAATATGAAGCGGGCTTTGATTCGGCACGGATCGACCGAGGCTAACCCTCTCCCCAACCCGCCGCCAGTTCAGGGTCGGCCGCGACCATAGACCGCCGCATCGCGAGCCGTCCGATCCGCAGCAGTTCCGCCTTGCGCCGCGCGGGGGCGAGGTTGCAGCTTGCGGCTTCGCGCACCACCGCCGCGCCATAGCGGTCGGCGATAATCAGCCCCGAGCTTTCGGGACGATAATCGGAAGTTTCGAGGATCGCCGGGTCGAGCCCCGAGGCGAGCGCCCAATAGAAGCGGTCGCACCAGTCGCAATAGTCGGGCCATTTGCCGTCGCCGTGCAGGTCGGCGCGGCTGACCTTGATCTCGACGATCGTGATCTGGCCCTTGGCATCGATCGCGGTGAGGTCGGTGCGCCGCCCGTTGGGCAAGGTGACCTCGGGAATCGCGACCAGCCCCGCCTGCGCGAACAGCCGGCACACGCCGCGCGCGACGTCCGCGGCGGTGATGGCTTGATCGAGATTGACGCCAGCTTGCAAAGCCATCGCTTCAACTCATGCCGTTCGCCCTGAGCTTGTCGAAGGGCCGTTCTTCTTCGCCGCGACGCCACAGAAAGGACGGTGCTTCGACAAGCTCAGCACGAGCGGGTTTAGGTAGACGTCAGAACGGGACGTCGTCGTCCAGATCGTCGTCGAACGGCGGGCGTCCGCCGCTCGAGCTGCCGCCGCCGCCCTGGTTCCAGCCGCCGCCCGAGCCGCCGCCGCCCGAGGAGCTGCCACCGCCCTGATCCCAGCCGCCGCCGCTCGACGAACCTCCGCCCCAGTCGCCACCGCCGCGCGAGCCGCCGCCACCGCCGGGCGCGCCGTCGAGCATGGTCAGCGTGCCGCCCATGCCCGCGATCACCACTTCGGTCGTGTAGCGGTCGTTGCCGTCGCGGTCCTGCCATTTGCGAGTGCGCAGCGAGCCCTCGATATAGACCTTCGAGCCTTTTTTGAGGTAACGCTCGACCACCCCGACCAGCCCTTCGCCGTTGATCACGACATTATGCCATTCGGTGCGCTCCTTGCGCTCGCCGCTCATCCGGTCCTTCCACTGTTCGCTGGTCGCGATGCGGATATTGGCGATCTTGCCGCCATTCTGGAACGATTTGATTTCGGGATCGGCACCGAGGTTGCCGATCAAAATTACCTTGTTGACGCTGCCAGCCATCCGCCGCTCCGCTTGAAGATTGGGAGGATCAGCCGAGTCCGAAGGCGACGGCCGTCCAGTAAGTGATACCAGCAGCGGCATAGGCGAGCAGGAACAAATAGCCAACCATGAACATCGGCCATTTCCATCCATTGGTCTCGCGCCGCGTGATCGCGATCGTCGAGATGCACTGCGGCGCAAAGACGAACCAGGCGAGGAAGGCGAGCGCGGTCGCGATGCTCCAGCGGCCCGCGATGCGATCGCCGAGTTGCTCGGCCATCGCCTCCTCGTCGTCGCCCGCATCGATGGCATTCGCCGTCGCCATCGCCGATACCGCGACTTCGCGGGCAGCCATCGCGGGGATCAGCGCGAGCGCGATGTCATGATTGAAGCCGATCGGCTTGACGACGACTTCCAGCGCACTCGCGATGCGGCCGCCAGCGCTATATTCGACCTGGCTCTGACCCGCCGGTGCCTGCGGAAAGGTAAGAAGCAGCCAGAGGACGACCGTCGTCGCGGCGATGATCGTGCCGGCGCGGCGCAGGAATATCCACGCGCGCTGCCACAGCGCGATGACGATGTCGTTGAGACGCGGCCACTGATAGCGCGGCATTTCCATCATGAAGCCTGTCGCATTGCCCTTGGTCACCGAACGGCGGAGGAAGAAGGCGACGAGCAGCGCGCCGACGATCCCGCTGATGAACAGCCCGAACAGCACGAGCCCCTGCAGCCCGATCGGCGTCCCGCCGACCTTCTGCGCGGGAATGAAGGCGCTGATGATCAGCGTATAGACCGGCATCCGCGCCGAACAGGTCATCAGCGGCGCGATCAGGATCGTCGTCAGCCGGTCCTTCTCGTCGGGAATCGCGCGCGTCGCCATGATGCCGGGGACGGCACAGGCAAAGCTCGACAGAAGCGGGATGAAGCCGCGCCCCGACAGCCCGACCTTGCCCATCAGCCCGTCCATCAGGAAGGCCGCGCGCGTCATATAGCCCGATGCTTCCAGCAGCAGGATGAAAAGGAAGAGGATGAGGATTTGCGGGAGGAAGACAACGACCGCGCCGACGCCCGCGAGCAGACCTTCGACGACGAGCCCGCGCAGGAAATTGTCGGGGAAGCCGTCGACCACCCAGCCCTGCAGAATGCCGACCCCGGCTTCGAGTGCGTCGGCAAAGGGCGTTGCCCACGAAAAGACCGCCTGGAACATCACGAACATCAGCGCGACAAGGATGATGAGGCCGAGGACCGGATGGAGCGCGACATTGTCGACGCGCTGCGTCCAGCGCCGCACCGGGGTTTCGGTCAGGATCGCCGCCTTGGCCATTGCACGGGCGCGCTGGTGAAGCGCGGCGTCGTTCTGCGGCGCCGGAACGGCTTCGCGCGGCTGGTGCGACCGGATCGCGCCGTCGACCGCGGCGAGCAGATCGGTCAGCCCGCGCTTGCGCACCGCGACGGTCGGCACGACGGGCACGCCCAGTTCCTTCGACAGCCGTTCGGCGTCGAGCGTCAGCCCGTCGCGTGCCGCGAGGTCGACCATGTTGAGCGCGACGACGGTCGGCAGGTTCAGCGCGAGCAGTTCGAGCGCGAAACAGAGATGATTGTCGAGGTTCGCGGCGTCGAGCACGACGATCAGCGCGTCGGGGCGCTTCTCGCCCTCCTGACGGCCCAGCACGACGTCGCGCGTCACCGCCTCGTCGAGGCTCGCGGGGGTCAGGCTGTAGGTGCCGGGAAGGTCGATCAGCGACAGCGGGCGGCCGTCGGCGAAGCTGGCGTGCCCCGCCTTCCGCTCGACCGTGACGCCGGGATAATTGGCGATCTTCTGCCGCGCGCCGGTCAGCGCGTTGAACAGGCTCGATTTGCCGGCGTTGGGATTGCCGACGAGCGCGATCGAGGGAATCGCCGCCGTCATGCAGCGGGCTCCACTTCGATCGCCGCGGCTTGTCTGGCGCGGATGATCACCTTCATGCGGCCGACGGTCAGCGCGAGCGGATCGCGCGAAAAGATGCTGCCACGGTGATGCGGGGTGACTTCGCACCCTTCCATCAGGCCGAATTCGCGCAGGCGCCGGCCCTCGTCTTCGGACATGGCATTCCAGTCGATACGGGCGATCCGCACCATCACGCCCAAGGGCGATTTGTCGAGCAAAGCAGTCATTTGCGAGCGATTATCAATAACAGCCGCGCGGCGCCAGTCCTTTATCTAGAGCGCTCAGCGCCCCGGATAGCGCAGCCGGCCGACGAAGCGCGCGAGGCTGGGCCGTTCGATGCTGCGCGCGGCGCGGCGGTGCTTCCAGCTTTCGAAGCGCATCACCTGATCGATGCGGCGCGCGAGAAAGGCGCGCGTATCGGCGAAATCCTCGCTCTCGTCGTTCAGGAACACCGCCATCGTCGAGCCGTAGACGGCGCCGAGGATCGCGCGCTTGCTGTAATGATTATAGTCGGTCGCGGTGTCGCCCGCGAGCCGCCACATATGATCGGCGGCGCGCCAGCCGAGCTTCGCGGCGTGCGGCGCATTGGTCGGCAGCGCGAGCAAAGCGAGTGCGCGGCGCAGCGATTCGCGGTGCGGCGCGAGCAGGGCGATGCGCGTTTCGACGAGCGTCGTGATCCGCTCGCGAATCTTGAGCGCCGCGAGTTTCTCGGCGGGCCAGCGCGTTTCCATCGCCACATCGACATCGGCGAACCACGCGTCGACCATGTCGCGCGCGCCGCCCGGAAAGGCGAGGCGCGCGACGTCGGGGTCGACGCCGACGCGCGCGGCGGCATCGGCGAGCGCGGCGTCACCGAACCCGTCGAACGCCGCCGAGGCGGCAATCAGCGGCGCGAGCGCGGCGCGAATTTCGTCGAGGGTCGGGTCGGCGGGCAAGATCGAGGCCATGAGCGTCAGATAGGCCGCGCCGCGCGGTTCGGCAACCGCGCGGGCACAACCATGTCGACGCGCACCTTCTTCGCTGTCATTTAGATTTTCTTTTGCTACTCACCATTGTGCCGGCCCCGCTGCGTCCATAGCTTCGCGGGCCAAGGCGGCGGCCGATGGGGCCGCGCGCAATGAAAGTGAATGTGGAGGAAATATGGCCGTATCCCTGTTCGATCCGATCAAGCTGGGCGCGATCGACGCGCCGAATCGCATCATCATGGCGCCGCTGACCCGCGGCCGCGCCGGACCGGGTTTCGTGCCCAACGAGCTGGCGCGCGAATATTATCGCCAGCGCGCCTCGGCGGGGCTCATCATTTCCGAAGCCACGGGCATTTCGCAGGAAGGGCTCGGCTGGCCGAGCGCGCCGGGCCTGTGGACCGATGCGCAGGTCGAAGGCTGGAAGCCGGTGACCGACGCGGTGCATGAAGCCGGCGGGCGGATCGTCGCGCAGCTCTGGCATATGGGGCGCGTCGTCCATTCGGTGTTCAACGACAGCAAGCCGCCGGTTTCGGCGTCGGCGACGCAGGCGCCGGGCAAGGCGCATACGCCGGTCGGCCGCCGCGAATATGAGGTCGCCCGCCCGCTCGAGCTGGGCGAGATCCCCCGCGTCATCGCCGACTACGCCAAGGCTGCCGAAAATGCGAAGCGCGCCGGTTTCGACGGCGTCCAGTTGCACGGCGCCAACGGCTATCTGATCGACCAGTTCCTGCGCGACGGGTCGAACCTGCGCGACGATGATTATGGCGGCCCGGTCGAAAACCGCATCCGCCTGCTCCGCGAAGTCACCGAGGCGCTGATTTCGGTCTGGGGCAAGGAGCGGGTCGGCGTGCGCCTGTCGCCCAATGGCGATACGCAGGGCGTCGACGACAGCGCGCCCGAAAGGCTGTTTCCGATCGCCGCCGCGGCGCTGGACGCGCTCGGCATCGCCTTCCTCGAATTGCGCGAACCCGGCCCCGACGGCACCTTCGGGCGTACCGATGTACCGAAACAATCGCCTTCGATCCGCGCGGCTTTCAAGGGCCCGCTGATCCTCAACAGCGACTATGATGTCGCGCTCGCCGAACAGGCGCTCGCCAGCGGCACCGCCGACGCGATCGCCTTCGGGCGGCCGTTCATCGGCAACCCCGACCTCGTCGAGCGGATCCGGCACCGCGCCGAATGGGCGGCCGACAATCCGCAGACCTGGTATTCGCCGGGCCCGGAAGGCTACACCGACTATCCGGCGCTGCAGCCGGCGTGAGTTGCCTCGTCCTCCCTGTCGCGTAGCGATGGGGAGGGGGACCGTTCACGTAGCGAATGGTGGAGGGGCAACGGCGTCGCGTCCTTGCCCCTCCGTCAGCCCTGCGGGCTGCCACCTCCCCATGGCCTTCGGCCACAGGGAGGATATTCAAGCTAGCCTCGCTCGGCCAGCGCCTTGTCGACGATACCAGCGCCGATCGGCCCGAGAAAATTGCCGCCGAAGCGGAACAGCAGAAACGCGCCGACGAACAACAGCAGCGGCGCGATGAAGGCGACGACGATCGCCGCGATCACCACTCCGAAAAACAGGAACATAAGGCGGCCGGTCAGTTCGGACTGCCCGTTCGGGCCCAGCTCGATCGTGCGCGGCCCCTTTGCATCCCACCATTTCGCTGTAACGATCGTCTTCCGGTCGCTCGCTTGCGGTTGAAGCGCCGGCCGCTCAGGAATGCGCGCGGGCTGCGGCTGGCCCGCGCCCTTCACCTTCTGTCCCCATGGCTGCTTGCGGTCCATCGTGGCGACGGCGTTCCGGCCGTTCGATGGTCGTGGCAATTCGCGCTGCGTCACCGGGGCGGCTTCGGCAAGCTCGAGGATCGCCTCGGGGCCGGCAGCCTGCGCCGCGGGGCGAAGGGGTTCGACCCCCATGCGGCGATCATGCGCATCCATACGCTCGGCCGCGGTCGGCGGGATCTGCCCGGTCTCGCGGTCGATCACCACCAGCCGCCCGCCGCGCTCGACGACCGAAAAACGGCTGGGGGGCGGGCGGTCAACCAATACCGAATTGTTCCTTGAGCGCGAGCATCGCGAGCGCGGCCTTCGCCGCTTCGCCGCCCTTATCCTTGCGCGTCTTGTCGGCGCGCGCAAGCGCCTGTTCTTCATTCTCGACCGTCAAAATGCCGTTGCCGATGGCAAGGCCGTCGAGCGTCAGCGCCATGATGCCGCGCGCGCTCTCGTTCGACACCACCTCGAAATGATAGGTCTCGCCGCGAATCACGACGCCCAACGCGACATAGGCGTCGTAACGACCGCTGTCGGCGGCAAGCGAAATCGCCGCAGGCACTTCGAGCGCGCCCGGCACCGTCACCGTTTCGTGGCTATGCCCCTCGCCCTCGAGCGCGCTCCGCACGCCGTCGAGCAGCATGTCGTTGAGGTGCGAATAGAAGCGGGCTTCGACGATCAGAACATGTGCCATCAGGCTTCTCCGGGAATCGGGCGTTCGCCGACGACCGACAGGCCATAGCCTTCGAGGCCGACGATATTGCTGTGGGTGGGGGTGAGCAATTCCATCGCGTGGACGCCAAGGTCGGCGAGGATCTGCGCGCCGATGCCATAGGTGCGCAGGTCCATGCCGCCGGTCGGCGGCGGCAGCGCGTCGGCATCGGCCGAGCCGGGCAGCGGGCGCATCAGCATCACGATCACCCCTGCGCCGGCTTCGCCGATCGCGTCCATCGACCGCTGGAGGCGGCGCTTCTTGGGACCCGGGCGGCCCATGATGTCGTCGAAGAGCGAAACGGCGTGCATCCGCACGAGCGTGACGCCTTCAGGATCGACCGGCCCCTTCTGCAGCACCAGATTGACGCTGCCGTCGATCTTGTTGCGATAGGATTTGAGGCGCCAGTCGCCGCCATAGTCCGATTCGAACGGATCGTCGGACACGCATTCGACCAGCCGGTCGCTGCGGTTGCGATAGGCGATGAGGTCGGCGATCGTGCCGATCTTGAGGCCGTGGCGCCGCGCGAAGGGGATGAGGTCGTCGAGCCGCGCCATCGTGCCGTCGTCGTTCATGATCTCGCAGATCACGCCCGAGGGATTGAGCCCCGCGAGCCGCGCGATGTCGACCGACGCCTCGGTATGGCCGGCGCGCACGAGCACACCGCCGTCGCGCGCGATCAGCGGAAAGATATGCCCCGGCGTCACGATGTCGTCGCGAGTCTTGCCCGCGTCGATCGCGACCGCAACGGTGCGCGCGCGGTCGCCCGCCGAAATCCCCGTCGTCACGCCCTCGCGCGCCTCGATCGAGGTGGTGAAGGCGGTTTCGTGCCGCGTGCCGTTGTTGCGGCTCATCAGCTCGAGCCCGAGCGTGTCGACGCGCGCCTTGGTCAGCGTCAGGCAGACGAGGCCGCGCCCGTGGGTGACCATGAAATTGATCGCGTCGGGGGTCGCCATCTGCGCGGGGATGACGAGGTCGCCCTCATTCTCGCGGTCCTCGTCGTCGACGAGGATGAACATGCGCCCGTTGCGTGCCTCGGCGATGATCTCCTCGGGGCTCGCCATCGGCGACAGATCGCTGCCGTTCGCGAGCCAGTTTTCGAGCTTGCGCAGCGTTTCGGCGGTAGGGTTCCAGCCGGGCGAGTCGAGGTCGCGCAGGCTGTTGGCGTGGAGACCCGCGGCGCGAGCGAGACCCGAGCGGGACATGGTGCCGTCGTCGACGATGGCGCGGATACGATCGATGAGCATTGTGGACATGATCATCATGTCTCACATCATAATGTGATTGTCAATTCATCTATCACATTGACTTGATCATTGCGGGCCGAAAGTCGGCCCGAACTCGCGCTCCGGCGCATCGGCCTTCGCTTCGAGCAGCGCGAGAACGCGTCCGCTGCGATCGTCGCGCTTGGCATAGTCGCGCGCCGACATGCCGGCGATATGGTCCGCCTTGTCGGGATTGGCGCCCCGCTTGACGAGCAGCCGGACCATCGCGACATTCCGCGTCTGCACCGCGAGGATCAGCGCGGTTTCGCCGCGCCGGTTGGTCTGGTCGACAGGCGCCTTGCGGTCGAGCAGCTCTTCGGCGCCGTCGGTGAAGTTGATGAGCGCGGCGTGCATCAGGGGGGTCACTTCCTGGCGATCGCCGATCGACGGATCGGCGCCCTTGGCGAGCAGGAAGCGCAGCCAGCTGATATCACGCCGCTTGGCGACGATGATCAGCGCGGTTTCGCCCGTGTCGGGATTGCGCGTGTTGACGAAAGAGGGGTCGTCCTTCAGCGCCTCGGTCGCTTTGGTCCCGTCGCGATTCTCGACCGCCTGCAAAAAGGCATAGCCGCCGCGGAACTGCGCCTGCGCAGGATGGACAAGGCCCGCAACCGCGAGCAGCAGCAACAGGCAAGAGGCGAGGCGGAATTCCGCGCGTCGAAACATGATCGGGCGACCCCCTGGGGCAATTTGTCCGCCGCGCACGGCGACGACAATGGTTGATTTTCGCAAGCTAGCCGACCAAGGCTGGCCACATGATGAATATCGCAAATATGGGACAAAGGCTTGTCCGTGCAAGCCTGATCCTCGCTTTCGGCGCCGCGCTCGCGGGATGCAACGGCGCGGGCGAAGGCGCGCCCGCCAAGCCGCCGCTCGAAGGCGCGCGGATCGGCGGCGCCTTCACGCTGACCGACCAGAATGGCAAAACGGTGCGCGACAGCGATTTCGCCGGCCAATATCGCCTCGTCTATTTCGGCTACAGCTTTTGCCCCGACATCTGTCCGGTCGACCTGCAAAAGCTGATGCGAGGCCTGTCGCAGTTCGAAAAGACCGACGCGGCGCGCGGTGCCAAGGTCGCGCCGCTCTTCATCACCGTCGATCCCGAACGCGACACGCCCGAGGCCTTGAAGCCCTTCGTCGCGCGTTATCATCCGCGCCTGCTCGGCCTGACCGGCACCCCCGAACAGATCGCCAGCGTCGCGAAAGCCTTTGTCGTCACCTATAACAAGGTGCCGGGCTCGGCGCCCGACCGCTATCTGATGGCGCACAGCCAGCTCGCCTTTTTGATGGATCCCGACGGCAAGCCGCTCGCGCTGCTGCCGCTCGACGATCCCTCGACCGACGTCGACGAGGGCGCTCCGGGCAAGGTCGCCGCCGAGCTGGCGAAGTGGGTGAAGTGATGGCGGCAGGGGCGACATCGGAGCGCCCCTTTTGGGAAGCGCCGCTCGCCAGCCTCGACGCCGGGCAATGGGAGGCTTTGTGCGACGGCTGCGGCAAATGCTGCCTGCACAAGCTGGAGGATGAGGATACGGGCCGCATCTATCCCACCAATGTCGCGTGCCGCCTGCTCGACCTTACCACTGCGCGCTGCAGCGATTACAAGCACCGCCGCCGCCATGTTCCCGACTGCCTGACATTGACCAAGGCAAAGGTCGACGACCTCGAGTGGTTGCCGCAGAGCTGCGCCTATCGCCTGCGCGCCGAGGGCGAACCGCTGCCCGACTGGCATTATCTCGTCTGCGGTGATCGCGAGGCGGTGCACCGCGCGGGCCAGTCGATCGTCGGCTGGACGGTCGGCGAAGATGTCGCAGGGCCGCTCGAGAATCATCTTGTCGAACGCGCCGTTTGATCCGTCGGCGGACCGGCCGCACATCCGGGTCGGCGACGAAACCTGGCCGGTGCGCCTCGTCCGCCATGCGCAGTCGCGCCGCTACCGCCTCGTCTTCGACGGCGCGCGCGGCGAGCTGCGGCTGACGGTGCCGCGCCGCGCCAGCGAGCGCGCCGCGCTTAAATGGGCTGGCGAGCAGCAGGCGTGGCTCGCCGAGCAGGCGGGCAGGGCGGTGGTGCCGATCCTCGTCGGACCCGGCGCGGCGCTGCCCTTTCGCGGCGTCGAGCGCCATGTCGACTGGGCGCCGGCGGCGCCGCGCGCGATTCGCCTCGACGGCGGCCGGTTGCACGTCGGCGGTCCGCTCGAAACACTCGGGCGGCGAATCGAACGCTGGCTGAAGGCGCAGGCGCTCGACCTGATGGAGCGCGAGAGCCGCGAGATTGCCGCCGCCGCGGGGCTCGCGGTCGGCCGCGTGGGGGTCGGCGATCCGCGCAGCCGCTGGGGCAGCTGCACCCATGACGGCGACCTTCGCTACAGCTGGCGGCTGGTGATGGCGCCCGACCATGTCCGGCGCGCGACCGTCGCGCACGAGGTCGCGCATCTTCGCCATATGGACCATGGCGCGGCGTTCCACGCGCTCGTCGACGAACTGCACGACGGCGACGTCGCGGCGGCGCGCGGCTGGCTGCGCCGCGAAGGGCGCGGGCTCCACCGTTATCGCTTCACAAGCTGAACCGGCTTAGCGCCGGGCCCTAGTAATCGCCCGATTCCGACGGCGGGCGCTGTTGCGGCTGTCTCGCTGTCGACGGTGGCGCGGCCTTCGGAACCGTGATCAACCTGGGCTGGCCGCCATTCTTCGGCACCGCGCCGTTGTCGGCGGGCGGGCGGCGCCCGGTCTGTTCTTCGATCCATTGCTGGTCGAGCACGGGTCCTTCGTCGACCGGCGGCGGCATCGGTCCCGTCATTTCGGGCGGGCGGCTGTCATAGGGCAGCTCGATCGGCATGCCATTCTCGTCGACGAACCCGTCTTCACCGGGCTCGCCCATATAGGCTTCGTCTTCGTCCTCGAGCTGCCATTCGGGCAGCACGACTTCGGTGTCGAACTGCTCGACCGGGCGCCGCGCGACCGCGACGCGCATATAATCGGCGAACGCCCGGGCGGGTGCGCGTCCACCCTGCAGCCCGCCGACGGGTTTCGCATCGTCGCGGCCCATCCACACGCCGGTGGTGATCCCGCTCGAAAAGCCCAAAAACCAGCCGTCCTTGTTGCTCGACGTCGTGCCGGTCTTGCCGGCGACGGGACGCCCGATCTGCGCCGCCCGGCCGGTGCCGGTGTTGACCGCGGTCTGCAAAAGGTCGGTGATCCCGGCGGCGACCCAATGATCGACGAGCGTCTGTCCGCGCTCGGCGGGACGCTGATAGAGCAATTCGCCGCCCGCCGTCGTCACCTTGGTGATGCCATAGGGCTGCACCGACACGCCGCCGCGCGAGACGGCGGCAAAGGCGGCGGTCATATCGATCACGCGGACCTCGGCGCTGCCGAGCACCATCGAGGGGTGGGTGTTGACGGGCGTGGTGATGCCGAAGCGGCGCGCCATGTTCGCGACCGCCGAAAATCCGACCTCGTCGCCGAGCTTCGCCGCGACCGTGTTGACCGAGTAAGCGAAGGCGCTGCGCAGGTCCATTGTGCCCGCGAAACGGCCCGACGAGTTGCGCGGGCTCCAGCCGTTGATCGTGACGGGCTCGTCAACGACCGGATCATTGACCTTATATCCCGCCTCGAGCGCCGCCATATAGACGAACAATTTCCACGCCGACCCCGGCTGGCGAAGCGCCTGCGTCGCGCGGTTGTAGTTCGACGCGACATAATCGCGGCCGCCGACCATCGCGCGCACCGCGCCGTCGCGGTCGAGCGAGACCAGCGCGCCCTGCACCCCGGCGGGCGTGTCGGCCTGGATCGCCGCGGTCGCCGCGCGCTGCATGCCGAGGTCGATTGTGGTGTAGACGTCGAGTGCCTCGCTGCCTTCGTCGATCAGCATGTCGAGCTGCGGCAGCGCCCAGTCGCTGAAATAGCGCGCGCTGTTCTGTCCGGTTTCCTTCGCGAGCTGAACGTTGGCGGGCTCGGCGGCGTCGGCCTGCGCCTGGGTGATGACCCCGGCATCGACCATGACGTCGAGCACGACGCCGGCGCGCCCGAGCGCCGCTTGCGCATCGGCGGTCGGCGAATAGCGCGACGGCGCCTTGACGAGCCCCGCGACGACGGCGGCCTCCGACAGCGACATTTCGGTCGCGCTATGGCCGAAGAAACTGTTCGACGCGGCATCGATGCCATAGCTGCCGCCGCCGAAATAGACCTTGTTGAGATAGAGTTCGAGAATCTCGTCCTTCGAGAATTTCCATTCGAGCGCGAGCGACAGGACCATCTCGCGCATCTTGCGCGCCCAGGTATAGCTGTTCGACAGGAAGATGTTGCGCGCGAGCTGCTGGGTGATCGTCGAGGCGCCCTGCAGCCGGCGGCCGGTGCCGTAATGCTGCGCCGCGAACACCGCCGCGCGCGCCATGCCGACGGGATCGACGCCCGGATGATAGCGAAAGCGCCGGTCCTCAACCGCGACCATCGCATCCTGCATCACCTGCGGCGTTTCCCTGAGGGTCAGCCAGCGCCCGTAATTGGGCCCGAGCGACAGGAAGACCGTGCCGTCGGCGGCGCGGACGCGGATCGTCTGCCCCGCCGGAGATTTCTTGAGTTCCTCGAAGCTCGGCATGCGCTGCACCGCGATGCCGACCGCCACGCCCAGCGCGACGAGAGCGACGACCGCAAGGCCGAGGCCCCAGCGAAGGGCGCGGCGCAGCCACACACGCCAGCGCGGCGGACCACCACGGGGCGTGCCGCTGCGCTTGCTGGACGATGACGATTTATTCGACGAAGCTTGCTGTCTTTCGCGGCGCAAAGCCCGTATTCCTTCCCTCGCGTCGCCCCTGATGCGTCAGTAGCGAGGGCGTGTCAGCCTTCGCCGGTTGACGCCTCATCCTGCCCGCGGTCCGCGAAGTCAAGCGCCGCGCTGTTGATGCAATAGCGCAGACCATCGGGTCCGGGGCCGTCGGGGAAGACATGGCCGAGGTGGCCTTCGCATTTCGCGCAGCGCACTTCGGTGCGAACCATGCCGTGGCTCGCGTCGCGATGTTCGCTCACCGCACCGCCCGCGGCGGGCGCGGTATAGCTCGGCCAGCCCGACCCGCTGTCATATTTGGTGCGGCTGTCGAACAGCGGCGCGCCGCATCCGGCGCAATGATAGACGCCGTCGCCCTTGTGGTCGGTATATTTGCCGGTGAACGCGCGTTCGGTGCCGCCTTCGCGCAGCACATGATGCGCCATCGGGTCCAGCGGCTTGCCGGGCGTCTTGTCGGTTTTCGGGTCGGTCATGGAGAATCTCCTTCGGATGGGCCGTATCCGGCCATCGATGTTATCCCTAATATCGGTGACGCGCAGCGCCGCCGCAAGGGTGAGCGGTCAGCGCGGGTCGATGCGCGTCGCGTGCGAGGTCATTCGCACCAGCGCGGGAAAAAGTGACGCCGCGCGTGTCATCGCCCCAGCGGTGCGCGGGTTTTCGCCGAGCCGCCATACGAGATTCGCGAGCGCGAACGGGCGCGTCATCGCCGCGGCGAGGCGGCGCTGGAACGCCGGCGCGGCATCGCCGCCGCGGTGGCGCCACGCCGCCACTGCGGCCTCGGCGCTGGCAAGGGCGAGACCCATGCCCTCGCCCGCGAGGCTGGGGATCACTCCCGCCTGATCACCGAGCCGGAACAGGCCGGGTGCGCTCTCGGCGGTTCGCCAGCCATAGGGGACGTGGCCGATCGCATCGACGGCCTGCGACCAGTCGGCGTGCGCCAGCCGCTCGCCAAGGTGCGGCAGCGCATTGCCCAGCATATGGAGTAAGGCGGCCGGATCGCCGTTCGCTTCGTCGAGCCGCGATTTATGGACAGCGAGGCATAGATTGCCGCTGCCGTCCTCCTGCCGCACCAGCCCCGCATAGCCGCGATCGAACAGATGCAGCTCGACCGCATCGCCGACCAGCCGGGCGAGCGCGGGATGCGCGGGCAAGCGCAGCCGCAGCCCGCTGGCGGGATCGCCGCGCTGCCATCGGGCGGGCTCGCGCGGGAAACCGCGAAAGCCGTGCTTGCCGGCCGCGAGGAAGATCGAGGCCGCCGCCAGCGCCGCGCCATCGCGCGTCTGCACCGCGCCGTCGTCGATCGCCGTCGCATGGACGCCGCGTTCGAGGCCCGCGCCCGCAGCGACCGCAGCCGCCTGGAGCAGGCTGTCGAGCTGGTGGCGCGACACCCCCATGGCTTCGCCGGGCAGCGGTGTTTCGCTTCGCCGCTTGCCCGCGAAGAGGCGCACGAAGCGGACCGATTGCCCGCCGAGCGACGCCCGGTCGATCCCCAGCGCGTCGAGCCGCGCCAGCGTCCGCCAGCTCAGAAAGCCGCCGCACAGCGCGTCGCCCGTTTCGCGCGCGCGGTCGAGCAGCAGAACCTTGGCACCGCCGCGCGCCAGCCCGATTGCCGCCGCCGACCCCGCGGGTCCGGCACCGACGACGATCGCATCGGACGCGGTCACCGGATGCGCTCGACGCAGAGGCGATACGGAAAACTGCGGAAGATACGGCATTCGTCCGCCACATCGGGCAGCGCCTCTGCCAGCATCGCCGACCATTCGGCGCGGCGAAAGCTGCGCCCGACCGACAATTGGCCGTCGCGCCGCACGATCGGATCGACCAACGCCAGCGCGGCGAGCAAGGGATAGCCGGCAAAGGGCAGGCGCCGGCGGTGGAGGTCGTTGACCAGCCAACCGCGCGCCGCCTCGGCTTCCATAAAGCGCAGAAATTCGGTGCGCTCGGCGGACGTCATATGGTGGCTGACGAGGCTCGACAGGATGATGTCCCACCCCTGTCCGGCCAGATCGCGATAGTCGCCGGTGACAAGCCGCGCGCGGCCGCCAAGTCGCGCTCTGGCAACGGCCTCGCTCTTCGGGTTGAGGTCGACGCCGGCGAGATCGAGTGCAACGCCCCGGCGTTCGCCCCAGCGCGCGATCCGCACGAGCACGTCGCCCGCGCCGAAGCCGACATCGAGAATACGCCAAGGGCGGTCGCCAATAGCACGCGCGCGGACCCGGTCGAGAAACCCCAGTGTCGGCCGCGGCGCGAGCGTCAGCGCGTTGATCCGTGACAGGTCGGCAAGCACTTTCGCATAGCGATCGGGCGGCAGTTCGGCGGCGTCCATTTCCTCCTCGCGCGCGATCGGCACCCGGAGGCTGGCGAAGGGGTTCATGCGCGGAACCGGATCGCCTCGGCGGCGAGGCCGGGGCCGAAGGCGATCGCGATGCCCTCACCGCTCGCTCCGCGCGCCATCATGTCGGCGAGCACGAACAGGATCGTCGCCGACGACATATTGCCGAACCGCGCGAGCACCGCGCGGCTGTCGGCGAGCGCGTCGGGCGGGACCGCCAGCGCATGTTCGACCGCGTCGAGCACCGATCGGCCGCCGGCGTGGACCGCGAGCAGCGGGGGCGCCCCGGCATCGCCGAACAATTCGCGCTGGACGTCGGGGTGAGCCAACGCCTCGCGCAGCCGCCCCGGCACCTCACCCGACAATATCATCTCGAAGCCCTTGTCGCCGATGTCCCAGCGGATCAGATCTTCGCTGTCCTTGAGCGCGAGGCTGCGTCCCTCGCCCAGTTCGAGTCCGCTCGGCGCGGCCGAGACGATCCCCGCCGCGGCGCCATCGCTGAACTGCAGCATCATCAGCAGCGGCTCGGCCTCGTCGGCGGGAGCGAGGTGCAGCGTCGACAGTTCGACGCTGACCACCAGCACGACGGCGCCCGGTTCCGATCGCACGATGTGCCGCGCGGTGCGCAGCGCGGTGACCCCCGCATAACAGCCCATGAAGCCGATCAGCACGCGTTCGACGGTTGCGGACAGCCCCAGCCGTCGCGCGATGATCTGGTCAATGCCGGGCGCGACGAAACCGGTGCAGCTCGCGACGACGATATGGGTGATCCGCGCCGGATCGAGCGCGTCGCCCAATGCCGCGATCGCCTGCATCGCGAGGTCTGGCGCATGCTGCGCATAGGCCGCCATGCGGACCGATGTCGGCGGCAATCCGGGAACGTCGTAAAACCCGCCCGCCGCGACCGGCGACCCGCCGCCCGGGGTGGGCGGCAGCACCGACCAGCGATGATCGATCCCCGACCGCGCCGCCATTCGCGTAAAGAGCGCGCGCACGCGCTCGTCGCTGAGCCGCGGCGCCGCCCAGTCGATGAAGGCCCGATGGACATCATGCCCCGGAACCGCGGTGGCGAGGGCGTTCAGCCAGGGAGAGGGAGGCGTGCTCATCGCGCAGATGTGGCCGAAAAGCGGGGGACAGGCCAGCGATTAGCGCGCGGCGCACTTTACCGCGGATTAACCACGGCTGGACTATTCGAGCGGACGTGAAACACCGTCTTTTCCTCGGCTTCGTCCTGGCACTCGGCGGCGCGCCCGCCGTGGCGGCTCAGTGCATGCTCTGCGCGCAGGACAAGTCGGGCGGAGCCGCGACTCGCCAGGCCGAAACGCCGCTGCGCGTCGAGGTCGAGACCCGGCTCGATATGGGCCGCGTCGCCGTCGGCGCGATGGGCGGCGATGTCGAAATCGACCCGGTGTCGGGCGCGCGCCGGCTGCGCGGCGATGTCGTCGATCTGGGCGGCTTCGCGCTGACCGGCGTCGTGACCGTGCGCGGCGCGCCGGGCGCCGAGGTGCGCGTGATCCTGCCCGCGAGCGTCGCCCTTGAGGGCGGCCATGGCCGCACCGCGCGCGTCACTGGCCTTGTCACCGACCTGTCGGCGGCGCCGCGCCTTGGCGCCGACGGCCGGTTGCAATTCCGCTTCGGGGGCCGGTTGCAGGTCGCGGCGCTCGACGACGGAAATTATCGTGGGCGGATTCCGGTGACGGTGGAGTATCAGTAGGGCGATTGTCGGCTTTGGGGTGGAGAGTTGTCGTTGCTGTTATTTAAGCCCCTTCCCTTCAGGGGAGGGGCTTTCTCCATGACCGCTTCCGGTCGGGAGCGGACCTTCAGCCCCGCAGACCGAACAGCGCCGTCCCGACGCGCACATGCGTCGCGCCGAGCATCACCGCAGTCTCATAATCGCCGCTCATCCCCATCGAACGCAGCGGCAGGCCGTGGCGTTCGGCGAGTTCGTCGAGCAGCGCGAAAAAGGGCGCGGGTTCGATATCGGCGGGCGGGATCGCCATCAGGCCGTCGATCGTCAGCCCTGCGTCTGCAGCTTCGGCGAGCAGCGCGGGCAGGTCGCGGGTCGCGCAGCCGCCCTTTTGCTCCTCGTCGCCGATATTGACCTGCACGAACAGCTGCGGCTGCCGGCCCGCCTTGGCGCACGCCTTGGCGAGCGCCTGGACGAGCGACGAGCGGTCGACCGAGTGGATCGCGTCGAACAGCGCCACCGCTTCCTCGGCCTTGTTCGACTGCAGCTGGCCGATCAGGTGCAGCACGATGCCGGGCGTTTCGGCACGCAGCTCGGGCCATTTGGCGGCGGCTTCCTGCACGCGATTCTCGCCGAAATGGCGCTGCCCGGCCGCGATCAGCGGGCGGATCGCCGACGCGTCGTGCGTCTTCGATACCGCGATCAGGCAGATTTCGCGGGCCTCGCGCTGCGCGCGTTTCGCCGCGTCGGCGATATGTCCCTGCACTTCGGCCAGCCGCTCTGCTGCTTCGTTCATCGTCCCGCTTTCATCCCGCGCGTTGCGTGCGCTCGCGACGCGCCTATAGGAAGCGCGATGCGCCCGCGCCACCCCCTGCCGAAACTCTGGCTGTTCAGCGACGAACGGGCGCAGGCCGGCCTCGCCGAACTCGCCGCGCTGCTGCCGCCAGGCAGCGGCATCATCTTCCGGCACGACGGGCTGACGTCCGGGCGTCGCTGGCGCCTGCTCCGGCGGCTGATGCGCACCGCGCGGACGCGCGGGCTCGTCGTCCTGCTTGCCGGACCACCCGACATGGCGTGGCGCTGGGGCGCAGGGGGCGTCCACCTCCGCCAGCACGATGCGCATCTCGCGGTGCGTGCGCGTCGCCTCGGACTGCCGGTGACAATGCCCGTCCATAATATCCGTGAGGCGCGCCGCGCGCGGCGGTCGGGAGCCGACGCCGTCTTCATTTCACCGCTTCATCCGACCCGCTCGCATCCCGGCGCGCCCGCGCTCGCCCCGGGGGAATGGCTGCGGCTGGCGCGCCTCGCGGCGGCGGCGCCGATCGCGCTCGGCGGAATGACCGGGGCGCGGGCGCGCCGGCTGAAGCGCGCGGGCGGGTGCGCGCCCGGCTGGGCTGCGATCGATGCCTGGGATGAAAAGGCGGCGAAGCGCCGGTCGCGTCAGAAGCGGAACGCGGTTCCGATATAGACCGCCTGGCTGTCGCGGCGCGAATCGGTGAGCGGTTCGACGCGGTCGTCGCTCTTGTACCGGACACCCGCGGTGACATCGATATTTTTGGTCAGGCGATAGCTGCTGACGACATCGACGGCGGACGCCTCGCCGGGAGCGGTGACGCGATCGGTTGCCCCGCTCGGGTCGCTTGGGCGGTTCACCATACGCGTGGCGAAGCGTGACTTTTTCTCGTCCTGTTCGGGCGCCTTGGCGACCGGCAGGTTGCGGAGATCGGTGCCGCGCGGCAGCGACGGCGTGACGAATTTCTCGAAGCCGACCGACGCGCCCAGATTATATTTGACCGGGGCGATCGCGACCGGCGCGGTGCGGCCCGCCGCCAACGCCGAGGTGCGCGCGGCGCTCGACGCGTCGTCGCGAGCGCGAATCACGACGGTGATCGCACGATTCTTGCGATCCCGATCGGTCAGGGCGGGCGTGAAGCTGAAATTGCCGCGCTGTTCGGCCGACATCTTGTTATAGCGCGCGATCAGCCTTTCGTCACCCGAGGCCGGGGTGAACTGGCCCAGCAATGTTTCCGAAAGCGCGGTGTCGCGAATGCGGTCGGCGTTCGACATCGCTGCGAGGGCCGGCGGCAGCGCAAGCGAAGCCACCGCCAAAGCGGTGAGACCTGCTTTCCAAAAATGTCGCGACGTCCGCGCCATTGCTCTGCGACTCCAACCCCAATCGACTCGTCAAATAGGACCGCCGACCCGATAATGCCAGCGAATCCCGCCAAATCTTTGCAACGATTCCGCTTTTTGCCGAAATTGTTGCGCGATCGTCACAGTGCGCTTTGAATCTGACCAGAATCTGAACGGCGGTACGGCCGGAATTGCCGCGCTTGCAGGGCGACGGCAAGGGCGATAGAGACGCTGGCAATTCCGTTATGCGCGGCCGATTTTCTTCTATTCGGACGGGCTCCAAAAGATAAGGTGTTATCGGCATGCCCCAGCTTTCTGTCCCCGCCAGGCTCGGCATCACGATCGGTCGCCGCCCGGCCACGCTCGCGCTGCTCGGACTTGCGGCGCTCGGCCTTTCGGCGTGCGCGAACAAGGACCGGCCGCGCGCCGACCTCGCCGCCAGCCAGGTGACGACGATCGGCGTGAACAGCTATTTGTGGCGCGCCTCGCTCGACGCGCTGTCCTTCATGCCGCTGCTCCAGGCCGACAGCGCGGGCGGCGTCGTGATCACCGACTGGTACGCGAATCCGTCGAACCCCGGCGAGCGGATGAAGGTCACCGTGTCGATCCTCGATCAGGATCTGCGCGCCGACGCGCTGCGCGTCGCTGCGTCGCGGCAGGTGTCGCAGGGCGGCGCCTGGGTCGACGCGCCGGTGCAGGCGGCCACCGTGCAGAAGCTTGAGGAAATCATCCTCACCCGCGCCCGCGATCTGCGCCGCAGCGCCATCAGGGACTAATCCGGAGGCGCGCGCCTGCGCGCCCAGACAGACTAACGGGGTAACCGACGAATGACCCGCGAAACGCGCTTTGGCGCCCTCGCCGCCGATGCCCGCTGGCAAGCGGCGTGGGAGGCGGCGAACAGCTTTGCCACGACCGACAGCGGCGACAAGCCGAAGGCTTACATCCTCGAGATGTTCCCCTATCCCTCGGGGCGCATCCACATGGGGCATGTCCGCAACTATGCGATGGGCGACGTGCTCGCGCGCTTCAAACGGATGACCGGGCACGACGTGCTGCATCCGATGGGCTGGGACGCGTTCGGCATGCCCGCCGAAAATGCCGCGATGGAAAAGGGCGTCCACCCCGGAGGCTGGACGCGCGACAATATCGCGTCGATGCGCGCGCAGCTGAAGCGCCTCGGCCTCGCGATCGACTGGAGCCGCGAACTCGCGACGTGCGAACCCGATTATTACGGGCAGGAGCAGTCGCTGTTCCTCGACCTGTTCGCGCACGGTCTCGTCGCGCGCAAGGAAAGTTACGTCAACTGGGACCCCGTCGACATGACCGTGCTCGCGAACGAGCAGGTGATCGACGGCCGCGGCTGGCGCTCGGGCGCGCTGGTCGAGAAGAAGAAACTCTCGCAGTGGTTCCTGAAGATCACCGACTTCGCCGACGAGCTGCTCGAGGGTCTCGAAAGCCTCGACAAATGGCCCGACAAGGTGCGACTGATGCAGGAAAACTGGATCGGCAAGTCGCAGGGGCTCGAGTTCAGCTTTAAACTCGCCGGCGGCGCGGTCGGCTTCGACGTCTTCACGACGCGTCCCGACACGCTGTTCGGCGCGAGCTTCGCGGCGATCTCGCCCGACCACCCGCTCGCCGAACGCCTCGCAAAAGACTCGCCCGAGCTCGCCGCCTTCATCGAGGAATGCCGTCGTCAGGGCACCGCCGCCGAGCAGCTCGACACCGCCGAAAAGATGGGCTTCGATACCGGCATTTCGGTCGAGCATCCGCTCGACCCCGACTGGCATTTGCCCGTCTGGGTCGTGAATTATGTGCTGATGGATTATGGCACCGGCGCGATCTTCGGCTGTCCGGCGCACGATCAGCGCGACCTCGACTTCGCGCATAAATATGAGCTTCCCGTCTATCGCGTGATCGCCGACGGCGACGAGGTCGCGCAGCATTTCACCGGTGACGAGGCTTACACCGGACCCGGCAAGCTGGTGAACAGCCACTTCCTTGACGGAATGACGATCGACGAGGCCAAGGCGGCCGTGATCGCGCGCGCCGAGCATGAGGGCTGGGGCAAGGGCACGACGGTGTGGCGCCTGCGCGACTGGGGCGTCTCGCGTCAGCGTTATTGGGGGACGCCGATCCCCTTCATCCACTGCGCCGCGTGCGGCATGGTGCCGGTGCCCAAGAGCCAGCTCCCCGTCGTGCTGCCCGAGGACGCCGATTTCTCGGTCCCCGGCAATCCCTTGGATCGCCACCCGACGTGGAAGCATGTCCCATGTCCGTCGTGCGGCGGCGCGGCGGTGCGCGAGACCGATACGCTCGACACTTTCGTCGATTCGTCCTGGTATTTCCTGCGCTTTGCCTCGGCGCCGCCGGACAAGCCCTTCGATCCCGACGTCATCCGCCGCTGGCTGCCCGTCGATCAATATATTGGCGGCATCGAGCATGCGATTCTCCACCTGCTTTATGCGCGCTTCTGGACGCGCGCGCTCAAGCATATGGGGATGATTGACATCGCCGAGCCCTTCGCGAGCCTGTTCACGCAGGGCATGGTGACGCACGAAACCTATAGCCGGACGCAGGGCGAAGGCTTGCCGCCGCTCTTTTTCACTCCCGACGAGGTCGAGCGCAACGCCGAGGGCGCAACGCTGACCGCCGACGGCGCGCCGGTCGAGATCGGTCGCGTGATCAAGATGTCGAAATCGAAGAAGAATGTCGTCGATCCCGACGCCATCCTCGACCAATATGGCGCCGACGCGGCGCGCTGGTTCATGCTGTCCGATAGCCCGCCCGAGCGCGACCTGCCGTGGAGCGAGGCGGGTATCGAAGGCGCGTGGCGCTTCGTCCAGCGCCTGTGGCGCCTGTTCGGCGACACCGAAAATACCGGCGAAGGCGGCGAAGACAAGGCACTTGCGCGGAAGCTCCATCAGGCGATCGCCGGCGTCGCGGCCGACATCGAATCGCTCGGTTTCAACAAGGCGGTGGCGAAGATCCACGCGCTCGCGAACGAGATCGAGAAGGCCAAGCCTTCGGCGACGCGTGCCGAGGCGTGCCGCACCCTCATCCTGCTCGTCGCGCCGATGATGCCGCACCTCGCCGAAGAGGCATGGGCGGCGTTGTCGGCAAGCCAGCGCACGACGCCGATGATCGCCGATGCCGCGTGGCCCGCCGCCGATCCGGCACTGCTCGTCGATGACGAGGTGACAATCGCGATCCAGATGGCGGGTAAGCTGCGCGATACGATGACGATCGCCAAGGGCCTCGACAGGGACGCCACCGAAGCGGCGGCGCTCGCGCGCCCGCGCATTGTCGAGCTGCTCGCCGGCGCGACGCCGAAGAAGGTGATTGTGGTGCCCGACCGTTTGGTGAATATCGTACCCTGATATGCGCGCCCTTCTGACCTCCTCGCTCGTCGCCGCTTCGCTGATGCTCGGCGGGTGCGGTCTGCATCCCTTGTACGCAAACGGCAGCAAGGGGGCAGTGGCGCAGATACTCGCCGACGTCGACGTCGCGCCGATCGAGGGGCACGAAGGCTGGCTCGTCCGCAATGCGCTTCGCGACCGGTTGCAGGCGACGCAGGGCGGCGAGGGCGCGGGCAAGCGCCTCCGCCTCGACGTCCGGCTCGAGGATTCGATCACCGGCTTCGGCGTTCGCGCCGACGACACGGTGACGCGCGAACGCCGGACGCTGCGCGCGCGCTATCAGCTCGTCGATGCAGCATCGGGCGCGGTGCTGCTCGACGCAACCGCGGCGCAGGATGCCGGGATCGACGTCGTCGGCAGTGAATATGCGACGATCGCCGCCGAATCGACCGCGCTCGAACGGCTCGCCTCGGGCGTCGCCGATCAGATCGTCGCGCGCCTCGCGGTCTATGCGAACCGCGGCGGCGGCCAGTCCGCCGCCCCCGCAAATTAAAACCCGCTTTCCCGAGCGAAGACGAGGGACTATGCCGAGCGAAGTCGAGGCCGCTTTGTTGCGGGTTCTCGCTTCGCTCGAACGAGCCCCTCGTCTTCGCTCGGGGATGCGGGTCATATAAGGATCGCCCAGCAATCTCATGAAGAGCGTCAAGCCCGCCGACCTCGAACGCCAGACGCGCCTCGACCCCGCGGTCCGCTTCACCCTCCTGACCGGCCCCGACGAAGCGACGATGGAAGCCGTCGCGGTCCGCCTCATCGGCCTTGCCGGCAAGGAGGCCGAGCGGCTCGACCTGACGGGATCGCAGCTGGCGCAGGACCCGTCGCTGCTCGCGGCCGAAGCGGCATCGATGTCGCTCTTTTCGCCCGCGCGCATCATCAAGCTCGAACTTTCGGGAAGCGGCGACGACAGCCTCGCCGCGGTCGAGGCGCTGCTCGCCGCCGAAACCGCGATCAACCCGGTGATCGCGACGGGCGCCTCGGTCACCGCGAAGTCGAAGCTCGTCAAGCTGGTCGAGGGGTCGGACCAAGCCGTCGCGGCGATCTGTTACCAGCCCGACCGGCGCGCGCTCGTCG
This sequence comes from Sphingopyxis sp. LC363, assembly GCF_000756385.1. Taxonomy (GTDB): domain Bacteria; phylum Pseudomonadota; class Alphaproteobacteria; order Sphingomonadales; family Sphingomonadaceae; genus Sphingopyxis. The sequence goes on along the minus strand of NZ_JNFC01000029.1, from coordinate 5,558 downwards.
GCATCGCGATGGCGGCGGCGCAGGAGCAAGGACTCCGCATCGCCAACAGCGAGGCGCAATTGCTCGTTGACCTCGTCTCGGGCGATCAGGCGCTGATGCGGCGCGAGATCGAGAAGATCGCGCTCTATCTCGACGCCGGTCCCGACCGCCAGCGGCAGGTCACGCCCGCCGACATCGCCGCGCTGGGCGCCGCGACGCACGAAGAGGATGTCAGCGAGTGCATCAACGTCGCGCTCGGCGGCAGGGTGCGCGACCTGCCCGAGATGCTGGCCAAGGCGGCGGCGGTCGGCGTCGCCGAAATCCGCATCATTCGCGCGCTGGCGATCCGGGCGCTGGCACTGGCGCGCCTGCGCGCCGAAGTCGACGGCGGCGCCCATCCGGCGACCGTCGTCTCCGCGCGGTCGAGCGGCATTTTTTGGAAGGAGCGCGACGCCGTGACGGCGCAGCTGCATATCTGGGATTCGGTGCGCATCGCGCGGCTGATGAGCCGGCTGCTCGACTGCGAACGCGCGCTCAAGGCGTCGGGCACCGCGGGCGGCGTGCTGTTCCGCAAGCTGATGACCGATATCGCGCATCAGGCCGCGCGAGCGCGATAGCGGGCCCCGCCTTGCTCCGCGCGAAGAGGCGGCGCGGCGCTCGCGCGCCGCACCGCCTCGACAATGGTTCCAGTGGAAACCATCGCCCCCCGCCCGTGCCGAATAGCCGTGGGTCGCAGAAAGCCGACGGCAGGAACGAAGCTCGGAAAATCAATCGTCTGTTTCAGGTCCCCGCCAAGCCCCATCCTCTGGCGTCACGCCCGATTCTCCTCGCACGCCCCCGTTCGGAGCAGGCGATACAATTATGAAGCAGGAGGCCCCCATAAAATTGTAAGAACCCGACAAGACACCCCCTCCGGACATTGTTTTTCAGGCGTTTTGCGCGTTAAAATGAAACAACATGCCGCACCGCGACGCATTCCCCTCCCCTCCCGCCAGCCCGCGTGTCGCGACGCGCTTCTTCCCCTTGTCGGAACCGCTCCGCCCCTATCTCAGCACCATTTATCTGAGCGAGGTCGGCGTCGCCGACGGCTCGCGCGTCGAGGATTATCTGCACCCCGAGTGGGCGAACCTGCGATTTGTCGACGGCGACCCGCCGCTCGCGGCGATCGGCGACGGGCCGGCCCTCGAAACGCCGCGCTTCATCGTCACCGGGCCGACGAGCCAGGCGACCTATTTCGCGGCGGGCAATATGCGGACCTGGGGCATCGGCGTGCTTCCGATGGGATGGGCCAAATTCGTTCCGCTGCCCGCCGACGAGTTCGCCGACCGCCTCTGCGACGGCGGGGTGCATCCGGCCTTTGCCCGCTTCGCACCGCTCGCCGAGCGGTTGCGGCGGACCAACGACGTCGATGCCGCGGCGGCGCTGATCGACGCACATTTCCGCGCGCTGCTTGCCGATGCGCCGCCCGACGATCCCGCCATCCTTGCGGCGCACCGCGCGCTGGTCGACGATGATTTGTCGAGCGTCGCCGAGCTTTCGGCGAAGCTCGGTCTTTCCGAACGCTCGATCGAGCGATTGAGCCACCGCGCCTTCGGCTTTTCGCCCAAGCTGCTGCTGCGCCGCCAGCGCTTCCTGCGCAGCCTCGCGCGCTTCATGCTCGATCCGTCGATGGCGTGGATCGATACGATGGACCATCAATATTATGATCAGGCGCAGTTCACCCGCGATTTTCAGCGTTTCATGGGGATGAGCCCGCGCGACTATGCCGCGCGGCCCAAGCCGATATTGGGCGCCGCCGCCTTCGCCCGCACCGCCGCCGCCGGCGCGCCGGTGCAAGGCCTGCACAAACCGACAGGATAGACCGTTTTCCGCCAACAGGCTTGACCCGCGCGGCGCCTTCGGTGCAAGCGGCGGACGACGGACGCGCGGGCAGCCGCCTATCCACGAATTTGAGAAAGCATGATACCGGCGGCGGCAGCGCGGCCGGAATAGGACAAATGACGATGAGCGATATCGAAGCCATCCGGGCCCGGCTCTTGGGCGAGATCGAAGCCGCGACCGATGCGGGTGCGGTCGAGGCGCTGCGCGTCGCCACGCTCGGCAAGGCGGGCAGCATCACGGGGCTGCTCAAGACGCTCGGCGGCATGAGCCCCGAGGAACGGCAGGTGCAGGGGCCGGCGATCCATGGCCTGCGCGAGAGCGTCACCGCCGCGCTCGCCGCGCGCAAGGCGGCGCTCGATGCCGCCGCGCTCGACATCAGGCTCACCGCCGAGGCGATCGACATGACGCTCCCCGCCGCGGCGAGCCCGCGCGGCAGCGTCCATCCGGTGAGCCAGGTGATGGACGAACTTGCCGAAATCTTCGCCGACATGGGTTTCGCGGTCGCGACGGGCCCGGAGATCGAGGACGACTGGCACAATTTCACCGCGCTCAACATTCCCGAAACGCACCCCGCGCGCGCGATGCACGACACCTTCTATTTCCCCGAAGGTGGCGAAGGTGCCGCGCAGCGTATGTTGCTGCGGACGCATACTTCGCCGGTGCAGATCCGGACGATGATGGAAAAAACGCCTCCTATCAGGATCATAGCTCCCGGACGCGTCTATCGCAGCGACAGCGACGCGACGCACACGCCGATGTTCCACCAGGTCGAAGGTCTGGTGATCGATCGCGGCATCCACATGGGCCACCTCAAATGGACGCTGGAAACCTTCCTCAAGGCCTATTTCGAGCGCGACGACATCGTACTCCGCCTGCGCCCCTCCTATTTCCCTTTCACCGAACCCTCGGCCGAGGTCGATGTCGGCTATAAGCAGGAAAAGGGCCGCCGCATCGTCGGCGGCAATGGCGACGACGAGGGCCATGCGTGGATGGAGCTGCTCGGCAGCGGCATGGTCAACCGCCGCGTGATCGCGAACTGCGGGCTCGACCCCGACGAATGGCAGGGCTTTGCCTTCGGGGTCGGCGTCGACCGGCTCGCGATGCTCAAATATGGCATGGACGATCTGCGCGCCTTCTTCGACGGCGACCTCCGCTGGCTCGCGCACTACGGGTTCGGCGCGCTGTCGGTGCCGACGCTGAGCGGAGGAGTGTCGGCATGAAGATCACCCTCGACTGGCTCCGCGAACATCTCGAAGGCGACTATTCGGTCGCCGATGTCGTCGCGACGTTGAACCGCATCGGCCATGAGGTCGAAGGCGTCGAGAATCCGGCCGAAAAGCTCGCGGGTTTCCGCGTCGCCAGGGTGCTGACCGCCGAAAAACATCCGCAGGCCGACAAGCTGCAGGTGCTGACCGTCGAGGCGGGCCCAGAGGTCAACGCCGGCGCGCCGCTCACCGTGGTCTGCGGTGCGCCCAATGCGCGCGCGGGCCTGATCGGCGTGCTCGGCCTGCCCGGCGCGGTCGTGCCGGCGAACGGCATGGAGCTGAAGGTTGCCGCGGTGCGCGGGGTCGAATCGAACGGCATGATGTGCTCGTCGCGCGAGCTCGAGCTCGGCGACGACCATGACGGGATCATCGAGCTGGCGTTTGACGATAATGGCGACGCACCGATCGGCATGGCGTTCGCCGATTATGCAGGGTTCAACGATCCGGTGGTCGACATTTCGATCACCCCGAACCGGCAGGACTGCATGGGCGTGCGCGGCATCGCGCGCGACCTCGCCGCCGCCGGACTCGGCACGCTGAAGCCGCTCGACGTTCCGACGATCGCCGGCGAGGGCGCGCCCGCGACCGAAATCCGGACCGACGATGCCGAAGCCTGCCCCGCCTTCTTCGGCCGCACGATCAGCGGCGTCACCAACGGCAGCGCGCCCGAATGGATGCGCCGCCGTCTGGAAGCGGTCGGGCAGCGCTCGATCTCGGCGCTTGTCGACATCAGCAATTATGTGATGTTCGACCTCGGCCGCCCGAGCCACATCTACGACCGCGCCAAGCTTTCGGGCGCGCTCGTCGCGCGGCGTGCCAAGGACGGCGAAACCGTCACGGCGCTCAACGGCAAGGAATACACGCTCACCGACACGATGACCGTGATCGCCGACGAGCGCGAGGTCCACGACATCGCGGGCATCATGGGCGGCGAGCATAGCGGGTGCAGCGAGACGACGACCGACGTGCTGATCGAGATCGCCTATTTCACCCCCGAGCGCATCGCGCTGACCGGGCAGGCGCTCGGCCTGTCGAGCGACGCGCGCAGCCGCTTCGAGCGCGGGGTCGATCCGGCCTTCCTCGACGATGCGACCGCGATCGTCACCGCGCATATCCTGAACATCTGCGGCGGCAATCCGTCGGCGGTGACGCGCGCGGGCACCCCGCCCGCCGAGGTCAAGACGATCGATTACGACCCCGCGCTGTCGGCGACATTGGGCGGTATCGCGATCGCGCCCGAGCGGCAGCAGGAGATATTGTCGGCACTCGGTTTCGCGGTGATCGAACAGGGCGGCCGCTGGCAGGTGTCGGTGCCGAGCTGGCGCCGCGACATGGACGGCGCGCCCGACGTCGTCGAGGAAGTCACGCGCATCACCGGTTTCGACGCGATCGCGTCGGTGCCGCTGCCGCGGGCGGACGGGGTGGCCAAGCCGACCGCGACGCCCGAACAGATGACCGAACGCCGCCTGCGCCGCGCAGCGGCCGCTGCGGGCTTCGACGAGGCAGTGACCTGGTCGTTCATCAGCGAAGCCGACGCAGCGCCGTTCGGCGGCGGCATCTGGTCGCTCGCCAACCCGATCAGCGAAGACCTGAAAGTGATGCGCCCGTCGCTGCTGCCCGGCCTGCTCGCCGCGGCGCAGCGCAACCAGAACCGCGGTGCGGGCAGCATCCGCCTGTTCGAAATCGGCCGGCGTTATCTTTCCGACGCCGAACATCCGACGCTCGCGTTGCTGATGGCGGGCGACAAAAGCGCGCGCGGCTGGCAGGCGGGCAAGGCCGCGCCGTTCGACGCGTTCGACGCCAAGGCGGCGGCGCTGGCGCTGCTCGACGCCGCCGGCGCCCCCGCCGATCGGTTGCAGGTGATGGAAGCCGTCACCGGCGGCAATATCTGGCACCCCGGCCAGTCGGCGACCTTGCGGCTCGGCCCCAAGGCGGTGCTCGCCGAATTCGGCGCGCTCCACCCCGCGCTGACCCGCGCGTTCGACGTCGACGGCCCGGTGATGGCGGTGCAGATTTTCCTCGACGCGATCCCCGCGAAGCGCGCGAGCGGTCCCGCGCGCGCCGCTTTCGCGCCCCCGGCATTGCAATCGGTGCGCCGCGACTTCGCCTTCCTCGCGCCCGTGGGGCTGACCGCCGCCGAACTGGTGCGCGCGATCCGCGGCGCCGACAAGGCGAGCATCGTCGATGCGCGGCTGTTCGACCGCTTCGCGGGGCCGGGCGTTCCCGAGGGGCAGGTGAGCCTGGCGGTCGAAGTCGAATTGCAGCCGGTGGACAAGAGCTTCACCGACGCCGAACTGAAGGCGATCGCCGACAAGGTGGTGGCGGCGGCGGCGAAGCTCGGCGCGGAGTTGCGCGGGTAAGCGGACGAAATTCCGCTGCCGCTTGAAAGGCGGCTATGGGGTGGGCTTAAGCCGTTCCCCTCCCCTTTTAGGG
>NZ_JNFC01000028.1 GCF_000756385.1 Sphingopyxis sp. LC363 | reverse complement strand
GTCCCCCTCCCCATCGCTGCGCGACACTCCTCGTCATCCCGGCGAAGGCCGGGATCTCGTCCTATCGGTTTACCGCACCGGCGAGATCCCGGCCTTCGCCGGGATGACGGTCAAACTGATGACAGCTCCCCACCCCAAAGCCGTCCCTGTCGTCGCTACCGCCGCGCCGCGAAGAAATTCCTGAGCAGCGCCGCCGCTTCGGCTTCGCCGATCCCGTCGTAAATTTCCGGCCGGTGGTGGATCGTCGGCTGCGCGAAGGTGCGCGGGCCGTGGACGACCGCGCCGCCCTTGGGATCGTCGGCGCCGTAATAGAGGCGCGCGATGCGCGCGTGGGCGATCGCGCCCGCGCACATCGCGCAGGGTTCGAGTGTGACATAGAGGTCGCAGCCGTCGAGGCGTTCGTTGCCGAGCTTTGCCGCCGCCGTGCGAATCGCGACGATTTCGGCGTGCGCGGTCGGATCGTGCGATTCGCGCGGGCGGTTGTGGCCTTCGGCGATGATCGCGCCATCCTTGACGACCACCGCGCCGACGGGCACTTCGCCCCATTCGGCGGCAATGCGGGCGAGATCGAGCGCGCGGCGCATCGGTTCGGGAAGAAGAAAATTGGCCATGATTGTCTGTTCCTGCTGCGCAGGAACGTCCGGCACCAGCCCGCTCCCCCGCCCGGCCTCCCTAACGATAGTAGCCTAGGGAGGCCGGGCGGGGGAGCGGGCTGGTGCCGGATCCACGCAGTGGAACCGCCCTATTCGCTTGACGAATCTCCGGCAAGCCGATAAGCGCGCGCCTTTCCCGGCTCACTCCGGTCTTGTGCTCCCCGTTTTGCGGGAAGTGCCCGGACGCCGACCTGAAATTTTTTTGACCCAGTTTCTTGGACAAGGACGAAGACGATGTCGCGCATCTGCGAACTGACCGGCAAGGGCCGCCAGGTTGGCCACAATGTCAGCCACGCCAACAACAAGACCAAGCGCACCTTCCTGCCCAACCTGCAGAATGTGACGTTGCTGTCGGACGCGCTCGGCAAGGGCGTGAAGCTGCGCGTGTCGACCCACGGGCTGCGTTCGGTCGAGCATAATGGCGGCCTCGACAACTGGCTGCTCAAGGCCGGCGACGACCAGCTGTCGGCGAACGCGCGCAAGCTGAAGAAGGAAGTGACGAAGAAGCTGGCCGAAAAGGCCGCTTAAGCGCTTTGATCTGGTGCGGTTCCGGCCCGCTCCCCCACCCAACCTCCCATAGGCTACCATGTCGGGAGGTTGGGTGGGGGAGCGGGCCGGAACCGTTTCGCGGCACAAAAACGCAATCAGGCCGCCGGATTACCGTGCGGCCTTTTTGCTGTCCGGCGTTCTTTTGGGCGGCAGGTCCACCAGCTCGAACTGCAAGAGCAGGCTGCGCTGCCAGACGTTGAAATTATTGTCGGCGACGAGCCAGAGGAAGGTGCGCCCGCCTTCGACCGAGACCGCTGCGCCCTCGTAATTTTCGGCGAGCGGTGCGGGAACGCGGCCGATCGTCCGCGATCGCACGATGCTGTCCGCCTTGATGTCGGCGGGATCGAGGATCGCGACGATCGTCGTGAACACCGGATCGAAACCGAGCCGCCGGTGGACGAGCAGGATGCGCCCGTCGGGCAGCGGCGCGGCGTCGCTGACGAGACCGCGCCCGTCCGACGCGTAGAAGAAGCGGATCGGCGCCGGGCCGGGTTCGGCGGGGTCGTCGGCATAGAGCAGTCCTTCGCGTCCGCGCGGATCGTCGTCGGCGTCTTCGGAAAGGACGATTGTGCGCCCGTCGGCGAGCCGCACCATCGCTTCGGAGCCGCGATTCGCGGGCCAGCGCGGGTGGGGCAGCTTGCGGCGCGCCTCGATCGCCGCGAGGTCGGCGTCCAGCCGCCAGATTTCGTTGATCCCTTCGAGCGCGATCCAGCTTTTGCCGCTCGCAGGGTCGACGACCATCGCCTCGGCATCGGCCATCGACTTGCGCGGCGGGCGCCCGTCGGGAGTGGGCAGCGGCCGGATTTCGACATCCGAAACCGCGCCGCGCGAATCGAGCGTCAGTCGCGTCCAATAGCCATTGTCGCCGGCGAGTTGAAAACGGTTCGCCCCCGCCTCTGTTCTCGTCCGCGCGAGCGCCGAGAAGCCGCCGAAGCGGCTGTGCGGGCTGACGAGGTGCCAGCCGCGCACGAAGCGCAGCGTACCGGCCGCTTCCGGCGCGAATATGAGCGGGCGCGCGGCGGCGCTTTCGGTCAGGTCCGGTTCCGGGGCACGCATCACGGTTCCGGGCATCGGCCCGAGCGCGGCGAAGATCAGGGCAGCGGTAAGGAGGCGGCGCATCGCGGCGGGGTTAGGGTGCCGCCGAGCGAAAGGAAAGCGTTTCGGCGCGCGAAGCTGAACGGCAGCCAACAATGATGTTCAGGCTTCGCTCAATGCGAATCGGGCAAAACATGATCATCGACCACAGCCCCGAAGGGCCAAGTGACGAAAGAAGGAGAAATACGATGAAAAAAATGGTGACTCTCTCGATCGCCGCCCTGATGTCCACCGCGACGCTGGGCCTGGCAACGCCCGCCGCGGCGCAGAACGGTTATTATGACCAGGGCGGCTATTCGAGCTATTACAGCGGCTATGATCGCGACGACCGTCGCTATGACCGCCGCGACTATCGCCGTTACGATCGCCGCGATTACCGGAGCGATCGCCGCTATTACCGCGACAACCGCCGCCATTATCGCCAGTGCGACAAGGGAACCGGCGGGACCGTGATCGGCGCGATCGCTGGCGGCCTCGCCGGCCATGAAATCGCGGGCCGCGGCGACAAGACGGTCGGCACGATCATCGGCGGCGCCGTCGGCGCCCTCGCCGGCCGCGCGATCGACAGGGGGAATGACGGCTGCCGTTAAGGGGCAGACCCGACCCCCAACAACTTTCCTCTCCCCCTTCGACCCCGTCCGGCCCCGCGCCGGGCGGGGTTTTCTTTGCGGGCCCGTCCCCGGGCGGGGGCCTTGCCATGCGGGCGCGGGAAGCCTAGGTTCGCCGCCAAGTGCACGTTCGCGGTTTTGCGGGCGCGTGAGCAGAACAGGTACAATAGCCATGCGGCAAATGGCAGCGCCATCAGGGCGACCGCCGCGGCCCGGCCCGGCGGCAAGAGGACGAAAAGCGGGCGGCGAATCGCGCCCATTGCCGATCACGCGGCCGCGCAGCTATGCCGCGATCGACCTTGGCACCAACAATTGCAGATTGCTGATCGCGAGGCCGCAAAATGGCGAATTGGTCGTCATCGACGCCTTTTCGCGCATCGTGCGGCTGGGCGAGGGGCTGCACGGCACCGGCCGGATCAGCAACGCGGCGATGGACCGCACCGTCGCGGCGCTCGCGATCTGCGCCGACAAGCTGCGCCGCCGCCACGTCTCGCTGTCGCGCGCGGTCGCGACCGAGGCGTGCCGCCGTGCGAGCAACGGCGCGGAACTCGCCGAACGCGTCCGCCGCGAGACGGGGATCGTCCTCGACATCATCTCGGCGGCCGAGGAAGCGAAGCTGGCGGTATTGGGTTGCCACAATCTGATGGAACCCGGCGACGGCCCGGCGCTGATCTTCGACATCGGCGGCGGGTCGACCGAGCTGATGCACGTCGAGGTCGCCGAGCATGACGTCAAGATCCACGACTGGATCAGCGTGCCGTGGGGCGTCGTGTCGCTGACCGAACACGCGCCGCTGCCCGACGACAGCCTCGCGGGCCGCCAAGCCGCTTACGCGCATATGCGCCAGGTGACGCGCGAGGCCTTTGCCGCCTTTGCCGCGCGCGCCGAACGTTTTGCCGGCGAGCCGCTGCGCCTGCTCGGCACCAGCGGCACGGTGACGACGCTCGCCAGCGTCTTCCTGAACCTGCCGCGCTACGACCGCCGCGCGGTCGACGGCCTCGTCGTTCCCGCCGACGCGATGCGCGACATCAGCCGCCGCCTCGCCGACGCGAGCATCGCCGACCGCGCCGAGATCGCGTGCATCGGGCGCGAGCGCGCCGATCTGGTCGTCGCGGGCTGCGCGATCCTCGAAAGCATCATCGACCTGTGGCCCGCCGCGCGCGTTGGCGTCGCCGACCGCGGCATCCGCGAAGGCATCCTGCGCACGCTGGCGATGCAGGGCCGCGACATTCCGGTCACGCGCCGCGAGTATCGCAAATGAGCGGCAGCGGCGGCAAAGGTGGCGGGCGCGGCGGACTGCATGTGCGGGTCAAGACCGCGAAGAAGCGCAGCGTGTCGTCGACGCGCTGGCTGCAACGGCAATTGAACGACCCCTATGTGCGCCGCGCGCAGGCCGAAGGCTATCGCTCGCGCGCCGCGTACAAGCTGATCGAGCTCGACGAGAAATTCGGTTTCCTCAAGAAGGCGCGCGCGGTCGTCGATCTGGGCATCACGCCGGGCGGCTGGTCGCAGGTCGTGCGGGGGGCGAACCCGCGCGCGCGCGTCGCGGGGATCGACCTGCTTGCTTGCGAACCGATCGAGGGGGTCGAAATCCTCGAGATGGATTTCATGGACGATGCGGCGCCCGATAAGCTGATCGAGGCGCTCGGCAGCGCCCCCGACCTCGTCATTTCGGACATGGCGGCGAATACCGTCGGCCATCCGCAGACCGACCATCTGCGCACGATCGGCCTCGCGGAAACCGCCGCCGATTTCGCGGTGCAGAATTTGCTGCCCGGCGGAGCCTTCGTGGCGAAAGTGTTCGCGGGCGGCGCCGACCGCGAATTGTTGACTTTACTAAAGCGACACTTTTCAACGGTAAAACACGCCAAGCCGCCCGCCAGCCGCAAGGGGTCACCCGAACTTTATGTTATCGCGCAGGGGTTCAAGGGCCGGCAAGATGGGAGCGAGGCGGACGCCGAATAAAGGTCGTTGGGTCGAACCGGGGAGAATATTGATGGGCAAGTCGAGGCGGCCGGTAGCGGCGCTAACGCTCGCGGCTTTGATGCTGGCGTCGTGCGGCGGCGACGGCGGAACGCTGGGCAGCGGCCCGGTCACGGTCACCCCGACGCCGAGCCCCACCCCGACGCCCAATTGCGCGCTCGCCTCGCGCCAGTCCTTTGCCAAGGCGGTGATCGACGAATGGTATCTGTTCCCCGGCGACGTCGCGAGCGGCGTCAATCCCGGCGCCTATAGCGACGTCCAATCCTATATCGATGCGCTGGTCGCCCCGGCGCGCGCGCTGAACAAGGACCGTTTCTTCACCTACATCACCTCGATCGCCGAGGAGAATGCCTTCTTTGAGAGCGGATCGAGCGCGGGTTTCGGCGTGCTCATGGCGTATGACGCGGTCAATCAGCGCATCGTCATCGCCGAAGCCTATGAAGGCGCGCCGGCCTTTGCGGCGGGGATCGACCGCGGCACCGCGATCGTCGGGATCGGCACGAACAGCGGCAATGTGCGCACCCTCGCGAGCATCGTCGCCGCCGGGGGGACCCAGGGGCTCACAGACGCGCTCGGCCCGAACGACCCCGGGGTGAGCCGCGTGCTGCGCATCACCGACGCGGCGGGCACGCGCGACGTCACCGTCGCCAAGGCCGACTATGCGCTCGATCCCGTTTCGGACCGCTATGGCGCCAAGATCATCAGCGAGGGCGGTCGCAACTACGGCTATCTCAACCTGCGCACCTTCATTTCGTCGGCCGACAACCAGCTCGGCGCCGCCTTCGCCGATTTCCGCGCGCAGGGCGTCACCGACATCGTCATCGATTTCCGCTATAATGGCGGCGGCCTCGTTTCGACCGCCAATCTGATGGGCGACCTGATGGGTGCTGGACGCGCCGGCCAGCTTTTTTCGCAGACGCGTTTCCGCCCAAGCAAGTCCGCCGAGGACGACGAGCATCGCTTCGCGCCTGGCGCGCAATCGATTGCGCCGACGCGGATCGCCTTCATCGGCACCGGGTCGACCGCATCGGCGAGCGAGCTGGTGATCAATTCGATGCTGCCCTATCTCGGCACCAATATGACGCTCGTCGGCAGCAACACCTTTGGTAAGCCGGTCGGCCAGATCGCGCTCGACAAGGCCGAGTGCGACGACCGGATGCGCGTCGTCGCCTTCGCCACCGGCAATGCAAGCGGGCAGAGCGACTATTACGACGGGCTGGCGCCGAAGATCGCGAACAGCTGCGCCGCGAACGACGATCTGGGCTTCCCGCTCGGCGACCCGCGCGAGGCGTCGATCCGCGCCGCGATCGACTTCCTTGCCGGCAACGCCTGCACGACGCGGATCGCCGACGCGAACGCCCGCACGGCGTCGAGCGACCGCCGTTTCGCGGTAGCGGCCCCGCCGACAATGCTGGTGCCCGACCGCCCGAGCGCGGCGCAGCGCGAATTGCCGGGGCTGTTTTAGGATCGATCGACATTCAGCCCATGGCGGCCTGCAAATGACTCGCGGCGAAGGGTGTTCAGAGGCACGTGACTCTGAAACACGATCTCGCCGGTGCCTTGGAACGAGGCCTTGAGATCCCGGCCTTCGCCGGGATGACGGAAAAATCATAAGCAAATATGATCCGAGAGGCGATTGACCGCCGCCTCCGAATAAGGCTAACGGCCGCGGCAAGCGACAGGTTCTCCGGCGACGGAGACGAAGAGGGAACGGGAAAACCCCGGCTGCCCCTGCAACTGTACGCGGCGAGCCATCGGCCATACGCCATTGGGACCCCGGTCCCGAGAAGGCGGCCGACCGGCGCCGACCCGCAAGCCAGGAGACCTGCCCGTCGCCGTCGTCTTTCGCGCGGACAGGGTGTGCCGGGCGGACGGGGGTGAACCCGCATGACGACAAAGCTGGCTGCGCAGGTGCGCGGGCGATGTCGTGCGTCCCCGAAGGACGACCGATCGGCCGCGCGCATGGGCGGCATTGTCGATGGGTTTGTCCAATGTTCAAAGTGATTTACCGAAGTTCGATCTGTCTCGCCGCCGTCGCGGCTTCCTCCACCGCCTCCGCCGAGGAGACGGCGCATGCGGTCGCCGCCGATGCCGACAGCATCACCGTCACCGCGACGCGCGCGCCGCTAACGCTCGACGAGATTCCGTCGTCGGTCGCGGTGCTCGACAAGGACGCGATCGACCGCGCGCAGGATATCGGCGTCACCGAACTGCTGCTACGCACCCCGGGGATCAGCATCTCGCGCAACGGCGGTTACGGCACCTCGACCTCGCTGCGTATCCGCGGCGCCGAATCCGAACATACGGTGACGGTGATCGACGGGGTCAAGCTCAACGATCCCTCGTCGACCGGCGGCGGTTTCAACTTCGCCAATCTGCTCGTGGGCGACATCGACCGGATCGAGGTGCTGCGCGGGCCGCAGTCGATCCTGTGGGGTAGCCAGGCGATCGGCGGGGTGATCAATATCGTCACCGCATCGCCGGAAAAGGAACTCGAAGGCAGCTTCGACCTCGAGGCGGGGTCGCGCGAGACGGTGAGCGCACGCGCCGCGATCGGCGGGCGCACCGGCCCCTTGAGCTGGCGCCTCGGCGGCCAGCGATTCGCGACCGACGGCATTTCGTCGCACGCCAAGGCGTTCGGCGGGGTCGAGCGCGACGGCTATCGCAACAGCAATGTTTCGGGCCGCGCCGAACTGGCGCTCGCCGACAATGTCAGCGCCGAGGTGCGCGGATATTATTCGAGCGGCCGGGTCGAGTTCGACGGCTTCAACACCGACAGCAGTGATTATGGGCAGAACAAGGAGTTCGTCGGCTATGCGGGGCTCAATTTTGCCCTCGCCGACGGGCGATTCCGCAATCGTGTCGCTTTTGCCTATACCGACACCAACCGCGACAATTTCAACCCCGACCGCGCACGTCCGCGCAGCTTCGAGGCCGACGGCAAGAACAAGCGCTGGGAATATCAGGGCGGCTTCGACTTGACCGACCGCATCACCGCGATTTTCGGGGTCGAGAATGAACGTTCGGACTTCCGCAGCCGTTCGCCGTCGGCGTCGCTTGGCGTCCCGCTTCCCGATTTCGTTCGCGGCAAGGCGGAAATCACCAGCATCTATGGCCAGCTCGGCATCGAGCCGGTGGACGGGCTGACGCTCAATGGCGGCGTCCGCCACGACGATCATAATCGCTATGGCGGGCGGACCTTGTTCGCGGCGGGCGGCGTGTGGCGCCTGCCGACCGGAACGGTGCTGCGCGCGCGCTATGGCGAGGGGTTCAAGGCGCCCGGCCTCTACCAGCTGTTCAGCGAATATGGGAATGTCGGGCTCGATCCCGAGGAAGCGCACGGCTGGGAAGCGGGGGTCGAGCAGCATCTGTTCGGCGACAAGCTGGTCTTCGGCGCGACCTGGTTCGACCGCACGACGAAGAACCAGATTATCTTCAACAGCTGCACCGACCCCGACGACCCGCTGTGCACTGTCCCCGGCAGCAATCCGCCGGTGCCGCGCTTCGGCTATTATCTCAACGTCGCGCGCAGCGAGGCGCATGGTATCGAGGGCGCCGCGGCGTTGACGCTCGGCGGGCTGACGCTCGATGGCAATTACAGCTGGATCGTCGCCGAGGATCGCTCCGAGGGCAGCGCCAATTTCGGCAATTGGCTCCCGCGCCGTCCGCGACATAGCGCCAATGCTTCGGCGAGCTATGACTTCGGTTCCGGGTTCGAGCTCGGCGCGGCGCTGCGCTGGTCGGGCAAAAGCTATGACAATGCGAGCAGTGCGCAGCGGCTGGGCGGCTATACGCTCGTCGATCTGCGCGCCGAAGTTGCCCTGTCGGATGCGGTGAAGCTGTTCGCGCGCGCCGAGAATCTCTTCGACGAGGAATATATGACGGCGTTCCGTTATGGCTCGCTCGGCCGCAGCATCTACGCCGGCATAAGGGGCCGTTTCTGATGCTGACGCGCGTCGATCCGGGCCCCGCGGTGGTGGTGTGCAACAGCTGCCGCCACAGCCGCGCGGCGCAGGTCGACGCGGCGGGCGTGCGCGGCGGCGCGCGGCTGGTCGAGGCGATGAAGCAGCTCCAGCGGGACGAACCGCGCTATGCCGCGATCGCGGTGCAGGAGATGGCGTGCCTTTTCGCGTGCCAGGATCATTGCACCGTCCACCTGCGCGCGCCGGACAAGATCGGCTATGTGCTCGGCCGCTTCAACGGCGATGAGGCGTCGGCGCGCGCGATCCTCGACTATGCCGTGCACTATGCCGCGAGCGAGCATGGCCGCGTCGCCTGGCCGCTGTGGCCCGAGGGGGTCAAAGGCCATTTTATCACCCGCACGCCGCCGCCAGGATTTGTCGCCGAATGACCAGTTTCGTTTCTGTCGAGGCCTTTGAAGCCGCGCTTGCCGACCTTGGCGAGCCCGACGCCGGTGCCGCCGCCGATGCGCGGGTGCGGCAGGCCGAACTCACCAAGCCGGCGGGGTCGCTCGGCCGGCTCGAAAATCTCGCGATCTTTTTCGCCGGCTGGCAGGGCCGGGCGCGGCCGCGGATCGAGCGTGCGCGCGCCGCGATCTTCGCGGGCAATCACGGCGTCACCGTGCACGGTGTCAGCGCCTTTCCGCCGAACGTCACCGCGCAGATGGTCGCCAATTTCGCCAGCGGCGGCGCGGCCATCAACGCCTTGTCGGAGGCGGCGGGGCTCGAGCTGGCCATCGTCGCGCTCGACCTCGACCGGCCGACCGCCGATTTCACCGTCGCACCGGCGATGCGCGAGGACGAATGCCTTGACGCGCTGAACCGCGGCGCGGCGGCGGTCGAGCCCGATCTCGATCTGCTCGTGCTCGGCGAGATGGGGATCGGCAATTCGACCGCCGCCGCCGCGCTTTGCGCGCGCAGCTTCGCGGGCGAGGTGGCGGGATGGGCCGGCCCGGGGACCGGGGTCGACGGGCACGGCGTCGCGCGCAAGATTCAGGTGATCGAGAGCGCGCTCGCCTTCCACGCCGAGGCGCCGCGTTCGGCGTTCGAAACGCTGCGCCGCGTCGGCGGGCGCGAGATCGTGGCAATCGCGGGCGCCATCGTGCGTGCGCGCCAGCTCGGCGTGCCGGTGCTGCTCGACGGCTTTATCTGCACTTCGGCGATCGCGCCGCTGGCGGCGGAGAACCCCGCGATCGTAAACCATTGCATCGCGGGCCATTGTTCGTCGGAGCCGGGGCACAAGCGCCTGCTGGCATTGCTCGGGCTCGACCCTTTGCTGTCGCTCGATATGCGGCTGGGCGAAGGCAGCGGCGCGGCGGTCGCCGCGAATATCGTGCGCAGCGCGCTCGCCGCGCACGACCGGATGGCGACCTTTGCCGAGGCGGCGGTCTCGGCCTCGCTGTGACCGGCTTCGCGCTCCATTTGCTGCGCCACGGCGCGCCCGAAACGCCGGGGCTGCTGATGGGACGCACCGACGGGGCACCGACCGAAGCGGGAATCGCGGCGTGTGTTGCGCAAGCGGAGGGCTTGGGCATCGAATGCCTGGTCGCTTCGGACCTTTGGCGATGCCGCGCGGCAGGAGAGGCAATCGGGTCGGCGGTCGACCTGCCGCTCACCTCCGATCGGCGCTGGCGCGAGCTCGATTTCGGTGACTGGGACGGTATGGCGGTGAACGCCGTCGACGACGGTGCCTTTGGCCGCTTCGTCGATGACCCCGACGCGAACCCACCGCCGGGGGGCGAGCGCTGGTCGGCGCTGGTGGCACGCATTGTTGCCGCGATCGCCGACCTCGCGCCGGTGCCGGCGCTGGTCGTCACGCACGGCGGCGCGATGCGCGCGGCCTTGCATGTCCTCTGCAGTTTCGACCAGCGCCGGCTCTGGGCGTTCGACCTGCCCTATGCGGCGCTGCTGTCGCTGCGTGTCTGGCCCGGCGAACGCCCGAGCGCGCAAATCGTGGGGCTGCGGCCATGAAGGGGCTGATCGTCGCGATCCAGTTCCTGACGCGCCTGCCGACGCCGCGCGTCGCGGTGTCGGGCGAGGAATTTGCCGCCTCGATGCGCTGGTTTCCCGCGGTCGGGCTGATCGTCGGCGCGATCGTCGCGGGCGCGGGCTGGGCGGGGGCGCGGATCGATCCGTGGACCGGCGCGCTTGCGGCGCTGATCGCCTGGGTCGCGGTCACCGGCGCGCTGCACCTCGACGGGCTGGGCGACATCGCCGATGCGAGCGGCGCGGCGCACAAGGACCGCGATCGGCTGATCGCGGTACTCGGCGATCCGCATGTCGGGAGCTTCGCGGTGGTCGCAATCGTTTTGCAACTGATCGCCAAGCTGGTGCTGCTCCACGCGCTGTTCGAACGCGAGGCGTTCGCCGCCGCCCTGCTTGTTCCCTTCGCGGCGCGAATCGGACCGCTGGTCTGGTCGCGCGCGCTGCCCGACCTGCATGCCGGATTGGGCTCGCGTTTCCGCAACGCGGTGCGCCCGGTTGATTTCGCGGGTTGGGGCGGGTTGCTGTTGGCGGCGGCGTGGGTGTCGCCCTCCCTGCTCGCCGCGCCGTTGATCTTCCTTGTCTGGGGCTGGTGGCTGCTGCGCCGGATCGGCGGGATTTCGGGCGACGGGCATGGCGCGGGGATCGAGATCGGCGAAAGCCTGCTCCTCGCGGCCGCACTGCTGTGGGCGCATGTTGCATGAGTGAGCCGTGGACCTGGCACGGCGGGGGCATCGAGGCCGCGAAGCGCGAATTCGGCGAAGGCGACTGGATCGACCTGTCGACGGGGATCAACCCGCATCCCTGGCCGGGCGCCGCGGGGATGGCGTTCGACTGGCGGCGATTGCCCGAGCCCGAGCATCTCGCGCGGCTTGAAGCCGTCGCAGCGGACTATTTCGGCGTCGATCCATGCCATGTCTGCGCGGTGCCGGGCAGCGAGATCGGACTACGCCTGGTCGGGGCACTGATCGGCGGCGATACCGCCCACATCGCGCCGGGCTATCGCACCCATGGCGCGATGATCGCGGGCAGCGCGGAAACCCGCTGGGATGTGGCGCCGGGCGCAACCGGAAACCTGATCCTCGCCAATCCGAACAACCCCGACGGGCGCCCCCTTGCCCCCGATGCCCTGCTCGGATGGCTCGAACGCGGCGTCGGCTGGCTGCTCGTTGACGAAGCCTTTGCCGATGCCGATCCGGCGCTGAGCGTCGCAGCGTCGGTCGCCGACGATCGAAAGCTGATCGTCTTTCGATCCTTCGGCAAATTTTTCGGCCTCGCGGGGGTGCGGCTTGGCTTCGTTCTGGCGCCGCAGGCGATCGTCGCTGCGCTACGCGCGCGGCTGGGCGCATGGCCGCTATCCGAAGCGGCGATCGCGATCGGCACCGCCGCCTATGCCGATGCTGGCTGGATCGAAGCGACGCGGCAGCGCCTCCCCGCCGAGGCGATCGCGCTCGATGCGGTGTTAGCACGGCATGGCTATCGCGCGGCGGGCGCCTGCCCGCTGTTTCGCCTGATCGAAACCGATGACGGCCGCGCGCTGTTCGAGCGGCTTGCCCGGCGTGCGATCCTGACCCGCCCCTTCGCCGACGAGCCGCGCTGGCTGCGCCTCGGGCTGCCCGCCGATGCCGAAGCGCTGGCGCGGCTCCATGCGGCGCTTGGTCATGGCTGAGCCCGTCGCGCTCACCGCGCTCGCGCTCGACGCGGCGTTCGGCTGGCCGGGTGCGCTGTATCGCCGCGTCGGCCATCCGGTGGGGCTGTTCGCGCGCATCATCGCCGGCTGCGAGGCTCGGTGGAACCGGGCCGCGTCTGGCTTTGCGAGGCGGCGCGCGCTGGGCGTTCTAACGCTTGTCCTCCTGCTGCTCGTCGCCGGCGGCCTTGGCCTCGGACTCCAGCATCTGCTGCTTTCCACCTTGAGCGGCTGGGGCTGGATCGGCGTCGCGATCCTCGCCTGGCCCGCGCTCGCGCAGCGCAGCCTGTTCGATCATGTCCGCGCGGTCGGCGAGCGGATCGACGCGGGCGACCTCATCGGTGCGCGCAGCGCCGTGAGCATGATCGTCGGCCGCGACACTGCCGCGCTCGATGAAGCCGGGGTGTCGCGCGCCGCGATCGAGAGCCTCGCCGAAAGCTTTTGCGACGGCGTCGCCGCGCCGCTGTTCTGGCTTCTGCTGCTCGGCCTGCCGGGGGTGTGGGCGTATAAGGCAGTGAACACCGCCGACAGTTTGATCGGCCACCGCGAGGAGCGCTGGCGCGCGTTCGGGTGGGCGGCGGCGCGGCTCGACGATCTCGCAAACTGGATTCCGGCGCGGCTGGCGGGCGTGCTGATCTGCCTCGCGGGCGGCGGCGGATGGCGCATATTGCAGCGCGACGCGCGCAAACACGCCTCGCCCAACGCGGGCTGGCCCGAGGCGGCGATGGCGGGCGCGCTGGGGCTTCGGCTCGCGGGTCCGATCGCCTATGACGGGGTGATGCAGGGCAAATCATGGATCGGCGACGGGACAGGCGAAGCGAGCGGCGCGGCGGTCGACCGTGCGCTCGCCGTTTATCTGCGCGCCTGCCTGCTGCTGTGGTTGATCGCGGGAGGCGCGACATGGCTGCGCTGATGCTGCAAGGCACCGGGTCCGACGTCGGCAAGTCGGTGCTGGTCGCCGCGCTCTGCCGCGCACTCACCCTTCGCGGCCTGACCGTCCGCCCCTTCAAGCCGCAGAATATGTCGAACAATGCCGCGGTCACGACCGACGGCGGCGAGATCGGGCGCGCGCAGGCGCTCCAGGCCATGGCGTGTCGCGTCGAACCGCACAGCGACATGAACCCGGTGCTGCTGAAACCGCAGGCCGACCGCACCTCGCAGCTGATCGTTCATGGCCGTGTGCGCGGCACGCTGGGCAGCGGCAATTTCCGCGAAGCGCGCGGCGCGCTGATGACCGAGGTGCTCGAAAGCTATGGCCGGCTGCGCGGCCAGTGCGACATCGTGATCGTCGAGGGCGCGGGATCGCCCGCCGAGATCAATTTGCGCACCGGCGACATCGCGAACATGGGCTTCGCGCGCGCCGCCGACGTGCCCGTGGTGCTGATCGGCGATATCGACCGCGGCGGGGTGATCGCGTCGATCGTCGGCACGCGCGCGGTGATCGAGGCCGAAGATGCGGCGATGATCCGCGGTTTCCTGATCAACAAGTTCCGCGGCGATCCCGCGCTGTTCGACGACGGCTATCGCGAGATCGAGCGGCGGAGCGGCTGGCGGGGGCTGGGCGTCATACCGTGGCTGAGCGCCGCCGCGCGGTTGCCGAGCGAGGATGCGGTGATCCTCGAACGCCCCGCCGATCCGCGCGACGGGCGGCGGATGATCGCCTGCCCGATTCTGCCGCGTATCTCGAACTTCGACGACCTCGATCCGTTGAAGCTCGAGCCCGGTGTCGAGGTGGTGATGGTGCCGCCGGGGCGGCCGATCCCCGCCGAGGCGGCGATGATCATATTGCCGGGGTCGAAGGCGACAATCGCCGACATGGCCGCGCTTCGCGCCGAGGGCTGGGACATCGACATCCGGGCGCATCACCGGCGCGGCGGGACGATCGTCGGGCTGTGCGGCGGCTATCAGATGCTCGGCCAAAGGATCGCCGATCCGTTGGGGATCGAGGGAGCGCCCGCCGAGGTCGACGGGCTGGCCCTGCTCGATGTCGAAACGACGCTGTCGCCCGCAAAAATCTTGCGGCGGGTGACCGGGACCGCGCTGGGGGCGCCGGTCACCGGCTATGAGATGCACATGGGCGAAACCCGTGGCCCCGGCTCGGAGCGGGCGTTCGCGACGCTTGAGGATGGCGCGAGCGACGGCGCGGTCGATCCGGCGGGACGAGTGATCGGATCCTATCTGCACGGGCTGTTCGCGTCGCCCGCGCTGCGCCGCGCGCTACTCGCGCGGATCGGTGTGACGGGAAACGGCCGCGACTATGCCGCCGATGTCGACGCGGCGCTCGACGCCGTCGCCGCCGAATTCGCGCGCCACGCCGACATCGAGGCGATGCTGCGGATCGTGGGGATCGGCGCATGAGCGGGGCGTCGCTGTTCGTGATCGGCGGCGCGCGCTCAGGCAAGAGCCGCTATGCGCAGGCGCGCGCCGAGGCGGCGGGGGGCGAGCCGGTGTTCATCGCGACCGCCGAGGCGTTCGATAACGAGATGCGCGAGCGGATCGCGCGCCACCGGGCCGACCGCGATGCGCGCTGGTCGACGGTCGAGGCGCCACGCGATCTGCCCGCCGCGATCGATGCGCTGAGCGGAAACGGCGCGGTCGTGCTCGTCGATTGCCTGACGCTGTGGGTGTCGAACCTGCTGCTCGCCAACGCCGATATAACACGCGCGGGGAAGCAATTATGCGACGCGATCGCGCGGCACGACGGCACGCTGATCCTCGTCGCCAACGAGGTCGGGCTGGGCATCGTCCCCGACAATGCGCTCGCGCGGCGCTTCCGCGACGCGGCGGGGCAGCTCAACCAATCGGTCGCGATGACGGCGCAGGAGGTCGTCCTGCTCACCGCCGGGCTGCCGCTCACGCTCAAATCGGCGGGCTGATCGCCCCGGCGCAGCGCCACATGGTGAATTTTGTGTTTACCATGGTCATGAAGCGGATTCTCACGTCCCCCCGGCAAAGCGGGCGGCATGAGCAAGTCTGCCCATCCCGTTTTCGAGTCGCGGTGGCTCGCCGCTTCGGCGGCGCTGGCCGCGACCGCGCTGACGCCGTCGACCGCGCATGCCGCGTCGAAGCTGGTCAATGCGAAGTCGGTGACGGGCGGCAAGGCTGCGTGCGCCGTCGTCGCGGGCGCCGCTGCAGCGCCACAGGCCGACATTTCGCGCGCCCTGCTGGGCGGCGCGCCGAGCGCGCTCGACCGCATCCGCGCCGAACAGGCGGCCGCGTCAACCGCGCCGGTCCCCGCAGCGATGCCCGTGCGGCAGACGCTCGAGCCCTCGAGCCGGGCGCCTGTCTCTTTCGCGGCGCCCGTCGCCGATTGCGGCATGTCACCGATCGCCGCGCCCTTCGCCCGGACCGACGCGGATGCCGAGCTCGGCACGCGCGCGATCCCGGTCAAGCAAACGCGTTTCGACAATCGCTGGGACCGCGTTCGCCGCGCCGCTCCCGCCGCGTTGATGCAGGCCGAACTGCGCCGCGCGAACGCGTCGCGGGGTCTGGACGAGCGGGAGTTGCTCGCGCGCGTCAACCAGTGGGTCAATCGCGCGATCGCCTACGTCGGCGACGACCGCAATTACCGCCAGCGCGATTATTGGGCGACCGCCGAACAGACGATCGCGCGCGGCAAGGGCGATTGCGAGGATTTCGCGATCCTGAAGATGCAGATGCTGCGCGCCGCGGGAATCGATGCCGAGCGGATGAAGCTGGTGCTGCTCCGCGACCTCGCGGCGAACGCCGACCATGCCTTTCTGCTCGTCGAGACCGACGCGGGGAAGCTCGTGCTCGATAATGTCACCGACCGCCTTTATGACGGCAGCCAGCCCAATGCGGTGCGCCCGGTGCTGTCGTTCAGCGGCAACCGACGCTGGGTGCACGCCTATCGCGGGACACCGCCGTCGACGAATCCGGCCGCGATTCCGGCGTCGCAGAAAAGCTATACGCTCGCGCTCAACAATCAGCGTTCGGTAAGCGCCGATCCGCTGACCTTCAAGACCGGTTTGAGCAAGTAGCTCAGCACCGATTTCTTTCCGGTCACAATCTCGACATCGCATAGCATACCGGGGGTGATCGGGAGCCGCCGGCCGTTCGAGGTCAGATAGGCGTTCGTCGTTTCGACGACGACAGTGAAATAGGCCTGCCGCTCGACCTCGTCATATATGCTGTCGGCCGACACGCGCACGACCTTGCCGTTGAGGCCCCCATAGATCGAGAAGTCGTAGGCGGTGACCTTGACGTTGGCGGGGTCGCCCACCTTGATGAAGGCGATGTCGCGCGGGGTGACGCGCGTTTCGATGAGCAATTTGTCACCCAAGGGCACGATCTGCATGATCTGTTCGCCCGCGTTGACGTAGCCGCCCAAGGTATTGACGAGCAGGTCGTTGACGACGCCGCGCGCCGGCGAGCGGATTTCGGAGCGCGCGAGGCGGCCTTCGGCGCCGCGGATCGTTTCCTCATTGACCGCCATCTTGGTCGCGAGTTGGCTGCGTTCGTTGAGCGCCTCCTGCTGGAAGTCGAAGCGCGCGCGCTGCACCTCGGCGCCCGCTTCGCGGACGGCGGCCTGCGAACGCGAGATCGCCTGGCGCGCGGCGGCGAGGCGGCCCTGGATGTCGACGGCCTCGCGCTGTGCAGTGAGCAGCTCGGTCTGCGGGACGACGCCCTTCGCCGCGAGCGGTTCGAGCATCGCCACCTGTTCGCGCGCGAGGCGCAGGCTGGCCTCGAGCGATGAAGCGGTCGCCTGCGCCTCGGCCATGTCGCGGCGGCGCTGCTCGACGCTGGCCGAGAGCGCGGCGAGCTGGCTTTGCAGCGACGAGCGCCGTACCGCGGCGAGGCGCGCTTCGTCGCCGCAATCGGCGCCCACGCACCCGGCCCCCGCACCGCCCTCGCCCGCAAGACGCGCCGCGCGCTGCGCGAGGCGCGCGTTTTCGGTTTCGAGCTGGCCGAGTTCGGACTGCGACGTCGTGTTGTCGAGGCGAACGAGCAATTGCCCCTTCTGCACCGTCTGCCCCGAGCGCACGAGGATTTCGCGGATCGTCGAGGGTTCGGCCGACTGGATGATCTGCACCTTCGACGAGGGGATCACGCGCCCCTGCCCGCGCGACACCTCGTCGACGCGCGCGATGCTCGCCCACAGGAGGAAGAGGACGAGGCCGACGGCGGCGGCGACCATGATCTGCTCGCTGCCGCGGAGGCGTTGCCAAAATTTCACGACCGCCATGCTTATGTTCCGGGCAGGGTTTCGGGCGCGGCCTGCACGCCCTGCTGGCTAGTCAGGCTGTCGAAGCGCGCCTTCGTCTGCGTCGGGTCGGGAATGTTCGGCACCCAGCCTTTGGTGACGTCGACGCGGCCGCCGACGTCATTGTCGGCACGGTGGTCGGTCGGATCGCGCGGCGGAGCTATGCCCGGAACCGCGATCGCTTCGCCGGCGAGAGCTTCGACGGTCGCGGCGCCGCCTTGGTAAAGCTGGCTGAAGGCGGGAATATATTCGGCGCCGGAATATGCGTCGGAAAAAGCGCGCGGCTTGCCCCATGACCCCGGCCAGCGATAGAAGATATGCGCGCCGATCTGTTCGATCTTGGTGAGTTTGGGTGCCCAGCGCGGCAGGACATAATTGGCGTGATAATGCGTCGCCATGCCGACGCTCGCCTCGACATGGCCCGACAAAGCGGCGCGCGCGATCTCGGCCGAGCGGCGCCACAGCGCGGGCACCGGCGGGCGGCGCATCGAGCCGTCGCACGCGAAGCTGAACTGGCAGCCGGGGCGCGAACTGCCCTGATAGATGACGCCGCAGACGGTGTCGGGATAGGCGGGGTGGCGCATGCGGTTGAGGATAACCTGCGCGACCGCGGCCTTGCCCGCGTCGGATTCGGTCGCCGCTTCATAATAGATCGCCTGCGTCAGGCAGCGCTGCGCGTTGGTGGACTGGGCGAGCGAGATCGTCGGCATCAGGAAGGGGCGCGCGGCTTCGACCGGCAGCGCCGAGACGGGAAGCAGCGCGTTGCGCGCGACGGCGTCGGCGCCCTCGGCGGCGGGGACGATCGAATCGGTCTCGGTTTCGGTGATCAGCTTCGCGATCGCCTTTTGCTTCGCGACCTTGGCGGTTTCGGCGGGGTCGGCGCTCCAGCCCTCGACGAAGCGCGACAGGCGGTCGTTCGACGCGGCGAAGAGGATCGCCGCCGCAAACAGCGACAGCCCCGGCAATATGAACTTCAGGCTCTTCGGCGGCCGCCGCGCATCGGCGTCGGCCCAGGGCGCCTCGGCGCGCGCGGCGCCGTCGCGGCCGATATGGAGTTCGGGGATCATGCTACCGGTTCCTTGGTGGATCGCGCGAGGATTTCGGCGCGCGGGCCGTCGGCGACGATGCGGCCGCCGTCGATGACGATGATGCGGTCGCACAGCCGGAGGATCGCTTCGCGGTGGGTCGCGATGATCAGTGTCTGCGATTTCGCGACGGCCTTATCGAGCGCCTCGATGAACAGCCGCTCGCTTTGCGTGTCCATCGCGCCGGTCGGCTCGTCGAGGAAGAGCAGCCGCGAGGGCGAGGCGAGCGCGCGGGCGATGGTGAGGAAGCCGCGCTGACCGCCCGAGAGCTGCCCGCCGCGCTCACCCGCGCCGCGGTCGAGTCCGGTCTCGTCGCGACCCATGAAGCGGTCGGCGCCGATCGACTGCAGCGTCGCGAGCAGCTCGGCATCGGTCGCTGCCGGCGCGCAATATTGCATATTCTGCTTGATCGAGCCGCTGAACAGCACCGCGTCCTGCCCGACGAAGCGGAATTGCGAGCGAAGGTAAATCGGCGAATGCTGGCGGCTGTCGAGCCCGTCGATGAAGATATTGCCCGCATCGGGCGCATAGAGTCCGCAGAGCAGCCGCCCGAGCGTCGACTTGCCCGACGCGACGCGGCCGACGACCGCGATCCGCTCGCCCGCATCGATCTTGAGGTCGATGTCGGTGAGCGACGGCGCCGCGGCGCCCGGATAGGTGAAGGACAGCCCCTCGACCGCAACGTCGCCCTTGTCGATCGTGAGATTCAGCGCGCTGCTGCCCATGCGGCGTTCGTCGCCAGCCTCGATCATCTGCTGGATGCTCGCCATCGTCGTCACCGCCTGCCGCCCGCGCGTCATCAGGAAGGCGAGCTGACCGACGGGCGCCATCGAGCGGCCGGCGAGCATGACGATCGCGATGATCGCGCCCATCGAAATCTTGCCCGCGTCGAACAGGTAGAAACCGCCGACGACGAGCGCGAGGCCGGAAAATTGCTGGCCGAGTGTCGCGAGGTTGATCGCTGCGGCGCCCGTCCGCCGCAGCGCCGTCTGCGTCCGCGCGCTGGTGTCGACCATCCGGCGCCACTGGCCGAGCACCTGTCCCTCGGCGGCGCAGCTCTTGACCGTTTCGGCGCCGCCGATCGCCTCGACGAGCATCGCGTGCTGGATGCTCATGTCGGCCTGATTGTCGAGCGAGGCCTGCATCATGCGCCGCTGGAGGAAATAGCCCGCGACGCCCATGACGAGAATGATCGCGAGCGGGACGAGTGCGAGCCAGCCCGCGAGCACCGCGATCATGATCAGGAAGAGGAAGAGGAAGGCGAGGTCGACGATCAGCACGATCGTCGTCGAGGCGAAGAAATCGCGCACGCTTTCGAATTCGGACACGCGGCGCGCGAGCATCCCCGTGCTGCCGCGCCGGTCGGCGAGCGGCATGTTCAGCACCTTCGAGAAAATCTTCTCGGACAGTTTGACGTCGAGATCGCGGCCGAGATCGTCGAGCAAGGTCGCGCGCGCGAGGCGCAGCGTGAATTCGACCGCGAAGGCGAGGAAAGCCCCGATCGCGAGCACCCACAGGCTCGACACCGCCTTGTTGGGGATGACGCGGTCATAGACGTTCATCGTGAACAAGGGCAGCGCGAAGCCGAGCAGATTGATCATCAACGCCGCGCCGAGCACGGGATAGAAGGAGCGGCGCATCCGCCGCACCTCGCCCCAGAACCAGTGGCGCTTCGCCTGTTCGTCCCACGGCCGTTCCTCGGCGCGGATCGCGGTCGGATCGGCGGCGACCGCGACCGCCTGTCCCGCATAGCTTTCCTCGACCGCCGCCTCGTCGGCCCAGAAGGGCAGCGCGGCGCCGGGTTCCCAGACGAGATATTGCTCGTCCTTCGCCTCGAGCAGCACCGCGCATGTGCCATCGGTGCGGCCAACGATCGCGGGCAGTTCGCGCGCGAGATGCCGTACCTTGCGCGCATGGAGCCGTTCGTTGTTGATGAAGCAGAGGTCGAGCGCGGCTTCGGCCTGGTGAAAGGGAAGGAAGCCGCGTTCGTCGCGGGCGAGCGCGACGAGCGCGCCGCGCTGGAAATTCTGCCCGAAATGCTGCGCGACGAAGAGGATGCAGGCGATCAGCGGATCGCCCGGCGCCTCCTTGCCGATATACGCAATCGTCGATTGATCCTGGAACATTTCAAATTTTTCTAGCTGGAATCAATCCATGGACGTCATTGCGGGTAGCGGCGACGCTGGAGTTCGGCGGGCGCCGGCGGGCCGTAACCGACCTCTTCGCGGGCATAGACGCGGCGCGATTCGGGCGCGGTCAGATTGAAGGCGTCGAGCAGATTGTTGGTCGAGGCGAGAATCTGATAGACCGCGAACATCTCCGAAAAGCGCGCGGTTTCGGCGCGAACCTGGACGTTGAAGCGCGTGTTCTGCGCGTCGAGCACATCAAGCAGCGAGCGCCGCCCGACCCCGAACTGGTCGCGGTAGGACAGCAGCAGCTCGTCGGTCGCCTTGCTCTGGTCGACGAGGTCGCGGAACACCGCAGTCTGCGTCTCGCGGGCGTTCCAGGCGCGGCGCGTATCGGCCTCGGCATTGCGCTCGGCCTCGTGCAGGCGGAAGCGGCTCTCGCTCGCGCGGCGCACCATCTCCTGATATTTGGCGCGGTTGATCCCGCCGTCGAAAATATCCCAGCGCAGCACGACGCGGCCGAGCAGGTCGTTCGTCTCACCGCGGAAGGCGTCGATATCGTCGCCGATCCGGCCCGACAGTTCGAGGCCGATCGTGGGCGCGAAATCGCCCTTGGCCTTTTTGGCTTCGGCGTTCGACGCGTCGACGTCGGCCTGCGCCTCGAGCACCTTGGGATGCCGCGTGCGGGTGAGCCCGACGGCTTCGCTGAGGCTGACGGGAAGTTTTTCGGCCATCGCCGGCGGCATCTGCACCTCGTCGACCTGAAGCCCGCTCAGCGCGAGCAGCTCGATCTTCGCATTCTGCAGCGCTTCCTTCGCTTCGCTGACGCGCACGCTCGCCGCCTTGGCGCGTTCCTGCGCCTGCTGAAGGTCGGCGATGCTGATCGAGCCCGCGCTAACCCCGCCCGACAGGTCCGCGACGAGGCCGTTGTGGAAGGTCATATTGTCTTCGGCGGCGGCGACGACGCGCTGCTGGAGCAGGACGTCGAGATATTGCCGCGCGCTTTGCAGCGCGATGAATTCGGAGCGTTCGACGACGCGCAGCGCGGCGCCGTCGACGCGCGCCGCCTGGCGCAGTTTCTCGCCGCGGCGGCGGCCGAAATCGATCAGCGTCTGTTCGGCGCGGATCCCCGCCTCGAGCGGATAGAGCTCGTCATTGGCGATGCCGAGCGCACGGCGCGTCGCATTTTCGAGCCGGCGGACGCCCGCCGACAATTCGAGCGTGACGCGCGGCAGATAGAGGCCCTTCGCCTGCTCGAGTTCGAACTCGATCGCCTGCTTGTTCATCTCGGCCTGATGGATCTGCGGGTTCGAATCGATCGCGACCGCCATGACATTCTGCATGCTGGTCGGTTCGGCCGCGGCCGATGCGGCGAAACAGGCCATGGCGAGCGCCGAGACAAGGCCGGCGAGCTTATGTTGCGGTTTCATCACTGTCCCCCCATCGCGTTCACTTCGACTTCGACACGCCGGTTTTCGGGCGTCCGCTGGCCGTCGACGGTCTGGACGCGCGGCTGGCGCTCGCCCATTCCCGAGACGGCGATCGTGCCCGCCGGAATGCCCGCGCCGCCCATCATGTCGGCGATCGCCTGCGCGCGGCGCAGCGCCAGCCCGTCGTTGTAGCTATCGGGGCCCGAGCGGTCGGTGTGGCCGACGACGGTGAAATTCGTCCAGCCGCAGCGCGTGCGGTTTTCGGCCATGAAAGCGACCGACTGCGCCGCGTCGGCGGGCGGAGTGGTCGAATCCCAGTCGAAATAGAAGGTCGAGGCGACCTCGGGCGGGCAATTTTCGGTGCTCGGCGGTGGCGGCGGCACCAGCGCCGCTTCGGCGGGCGGCGCCGGCTGGCGCGTCATCATGCCATAGGCGAAGTCGCAGCGGCGCAGGCTTTCGGCGTCCTTGCTGTTCGATTTGAGAAAACCGAGCGCGATGCCGCACTGGACCTTGGCCTCCGACGCCCAGGCGTAGCTATTGCTGTCGGCCGCCGCGACGGCGGGGTCGATCGACATCGCGAGCGCCGCGTCGTAGCGGCTGCGCACCTCGGTCTTGAGCTCGCCGATCGGCCGATCGGCGAGCGCCTGCGCCATCGCGCCGCTTGGCTGAGCGAGTAGCAGCGCCGCCAGCGCCCCCGCCATCCATTGTCCCTGATGTGCCATGATCTAATCGCCCTCCCACTAGGTCTTTCTGGTCCTGCAATGCGCCGGTCAGGCCGCCGCCACTTGGTGAAGTTCCTGCTCGATCGCCTGATGCGGGACGATCCCCGCCTCAAGAATCACGCGCTGGTCGAGGAATTGCGCCAGATCGAAGGCGGGCGCTTCGACCGCTTCCTGCACGGTTCCGCCGCCCGCGACGGTATCGATCAGCTGGTCGATCGCATTGCTGCCCTCGATCACCTCGGCGAGCACCGCCGTCGCCGCCGGGTCGTGCGCCGCCGCATCGGCGATGGCGGCTTCGGCGGGCAGCGCGGCGAGCGCGAGCAGCCCGTCCATCACGCCCTGACCCGGCGCCGCATGGTCCGCGACCTGGTCGAACAGCGCATCCGCGCCGCGATCGGCGTCCGCATCGCCGGCCGCATCGGTGCGCCAGTCGCCGCGATCCGTATCGATCGAAGCGGGCGCCGCGTCGTCGTGGGTGGCGGCGGGCGGCACGGGCCGAGCCTCCTCTACCCGTTCGTGTGCGGTTTCGGCCACGATGTGCGTCGCGACCGCATGGACGTTTTCGGCCGCCGCGACGCCGCTTTCATAGGCCGCTTCGATGGTGACGACATTTTCGCTCACGCTCTTGCCCGTCGCCGGGCCGTCCGGCCGCACGTCATGCGCGATGGCGATCAACGACGCGGCGACCAGCGAGCCGGCCAGCGCCTGATTGCCCGCCGTGCGTTCGATGTCGTTCGCGGCGCGCGGGGCGATGAACGAAACGTCGCCGACCGCGGCGGTGCTGCCGTCGGTGCGCGTGAAGCTCGCCTCGCCATGGACGATCACCTCGCCGTCGCCCGCGACATAGGCTTTGCCGTCGGAGGTCAGCGCGATGCTGGCGATGCCGAGGTCGGCGAGCGAGCGGAACTCGCCCGCGTCGGTGACGCCGTCGCCGTTCGCATCCTGCCACACGCCGAAGCTGGCGAATTCGGCGTCGGCGGCGCTGAGCTTGCCGTCGCCATTGCTGTCATATTGCAGGCGCAGCCCTTCGAGATCGGTCGAGCCGGCGACCGAAAAGCTGATCTCGCCGCCGTCATTGGCGATGCCGTCGCCGTTGGCGTCGCGGACGAGGATGCCGTCGCCGCGACCCGCCCACGAGGTCGCCTCGCGCACGCCGTCGCCGTCATGGTCGAAGGCGGCGCCCGCCGACGACGACACGAAATCGAGCCCGTCGCCGCCGAGATCGAGCGTCACCGGGGTGACGCGCGTGCCGATCAGCGTGTTCAAATTGGTGATCGTGACGCCCTGCAGCTCGACGAGAATGTCGTTGGCGGGGTTCGGACTGGTTCCGACCTGCTGATAGACGAAGGTCCGCGTGCCCGCGACGAAAGCGACGGTCGTCCCCGCGGGGCCGAGGTCGTTGCGTTGCAGATAGTCGACCGCCGCCGCGACGTGGGCATCGCTCGACAGGGTGAGCGCGTTCGCGAAGCTATCATTGTCGTCGAACGTCATCACGCCATCGGCGACCGAATGCGAGCGGATCGCTTGTCCGCTGATCGTCAGAACCGAGTTTGTTCCGTTCACCGCGCCATTCCCGTCGGGGACCGGGGTTCCGGGCAGGTTCAAAATATCGGCCGCGAGATTGAAATCGGTAATCACGTCGTGCCCCGTGATCGTCCCGCCATTGCCGGTGCCGCCCAGCGTCGGGCGACTGTCGCCAGCGTTGAAGAGGTAGGTGTCGCCCCCGGTCCCGCCGGTCATGACATCGCGGCCCGTGCCGCCCTGGATCAGGTCGTCGCCACCCCCGGCGTTGATCGTGTCATTGCCTTCCTGACCAAGAATGACGTCGTTCCCGCCGCCGGCATTGATCGTGTCGTTGCCGCCCGTCCGGCCGCTTTCCTGCGCCAGCGCGGTGTAGTTGGCGCGGATATAGGCGATCGTGTCCTGACGATTCCAGTCGGCGCCATTGCCGGCGGGATCGATCGATTCGGCGTTCACCCGGCCTTCGAGCGTCTGGAACACCGCCCAGCCCGATCCCGGCGACAGGTTGACGCCAAGCTGCGCCGCGAGAGCGTCGGTATAAAGCACGTCGCCGAAAATGACGTCGGCACCCTCGCCGCCGGTGATCGTATCGGCTCCCGCCGCGGCGAGGTCGGTCGAGCCGCCGAGCACCTGCAGCACCGCCGCGAGCTGTTCGGCCGACGTCGCGTTGGTCGCGCTGCCGGTTCCGCCCGAAGCATTGCCGTCCTCGACGTCGCTGAGCCGCGCCAGCAGGCTCGCGTTGACGTTGATCCCCACCGAATCGATCGAATAGCCCGTCGCGAGGATCTGCTGCGGTTCGTTCGTGCCGTCCGAGCCCAGCACCTGGTTCATCGAATTCTGGACATTGGTGGCGTCGCTGTCGTCGCCGTTGCCGCCAGTGTTCCAGACGGTCGGGTTGCCGTCGGACACGAATACGACCTTGTTGACGTCGGCGCCGGCAATGCCGTTACCGCCGTTGATCCAGCTCAGCGCATCCTGCAGCCCGTCCTCATAATTGGTGCTGCCCGAGGCGGTCATCCCGTTGACGGCCGCCTTCGCGGCCGTGACCTGCGCCGCCTGGACGACGCCGTTCACGATCAGGTCGAAGGTCCCCAGATTGTCGCCGTCGCCATCGAAATCGATCACGGTGATCCGGACGTCAAGCGCGCCCGATTGCGACAGGCTGTCGATCAGCGCGTTGACGCCGTTCTTGAGCGCCTGCATCCGCGAAATCGTACCGCCCCCGAAGGCGATCTGGGTCGTCATGCTGCCCGAGCTGTCGAGCACGAGCACGACATTCGCCTGCTGCCCCTCGGTGATCGTCACCGAGCCGGGGTCGCCGACGAGCGTGTCGTCGAAGGCGCCGCCCTGGATCGCCCCGTCGGGCAGGCCCTGCGGGTTGGCGACGACATGGTCGGTCGGCTCGCCGCCGACGTCGCCGGTGGCCGATCCGACGACGAGGAGCGGCGACGCGGTGGTGATCGCCAGCGAGCCCGGCGCGGTGTCGCCGTCGCCATCGACGATGGCCACGGGCACATTGAAATTCACCGGATTTTCGGTCTGCACGACCGCGCCGAAGTCGCCGATCTTGAAGGTGTCGCCGCCCGCGTGGTGGAATTCGATGCTGTTGTAGCCGTCGGCGGTGAAGCCCGCGACCACCGCGTTCGAAACAACCCCGGCGACGGTCGCCTCGCCGTTGCTGAAGGTGACGGTGAAGTTCTGCCCGCCGACATTATAGGTGCCGTTGGCGGTCACCGAGAGCGTCGCATTGTTATAGCTGATCGCGACCTTGGTGATCGTATCCTTGATGCCGTCCCCGATATCATTGTCGGTATCGACATCGTCGCGCGCGACCAGCCGGACGCTGCTGCTGCTGTTGATATTGGTGAACAGCGCCGACGCGCCGTTCGCGGTATAGTGCGAATCAAAGGCGTGGTTCTGGTTCGCCAGAACCCCATAGTCCTGCCCGTTGCCGGGCGAGCCGGTGAGGTCGATAACGAAATCGACGCGCACTGCCTCGGTCGGCCCGACATTATTGTTGTCGACGCCGGTTTCGGTGTTGTTCGCGTTGACGGTGCCGCCGTCGGCATTATTCTTCATCGGCGTGATCAATATGTCCTGGCTGTTGTTGTCGCCCGCCTTCACGAAACCGACCCACGCGGTGTTGCCGCCGACGAAGTCATAGCCGCCGCTGTTGAAATCGACCGTCGCGGTCGAATCGAGCTTCTGCACCATCTCGACCTGATACTGGTCGGCATGGCCCGCGGGTTGCAGGCGGATGATGAAGACGTCGTCGCCGTTCGGCTTTTCGGCGGTCAGCACGGTGCCGTTTGCCGAAATGACATAGGTCAGCGCCTGGCCGCCCGAGGTCAGATTCTGGCCCTGGAGCGCGGCGATCGTCGCGGCGGTGAAGATCACGCTTCCGGGGCCATCGCCGCCGTAATTATTGTCGACGTCGCCGTCGCTGTCGAGCGACTGATAGACCGACGAGCCGGGCGCGTTGATCAGCGCGGCGGCCAGCGGCGCGATGGCAACCGGCGAATCATCCTCGAGACCGATCGTCAGCGCACTCGCATTGGTGACCGTCGTCGTGCCGTCGTAGGCGCTGACGGGCACGACGAGCGACAGTGCATCCTCCTGCGTCGTGTCGGGGTGGTCGATCGGCCCCGACAGCGTCACGGTGTAATTGCCGCCATTGTCGATCGCGACGCTGATGATCGTTTCGGTCCCGACCTTGCCGAGCAGGAGCTGCGGGTTGGTCGTGTCCCACACGATCGGCTGGCCGCCCGAGAACAGCGCCGTCGCGGGCGCGCCGAGCGACAGCGTCAGCGGATCGCCATCGGGGTCGCCGACCGCGATCGTGCCGGTGCGGAGCGTGAGGTCGGTCGTGTCGACGGTCCCGGCGCTATCGGGAAAACCGCCCGCCAGACCTTCGTCCGACACCGCGGTCGTCGCCGATCCGATCGTCGGCAGGTCGTTCGTGCCGTTGATCGTGATCGTCAGCGTCGTCGTCGAAGTGTCGCCGTCGCCGTCGGTGATCGTGTAGGTGAAGGTCTCGGTCAGCGTCTCTCCGACACCGAGCGCCTGCACCGCCGCATTGCCGTTGTTCAGCGCATAGGTGTAGCCGCCGCCCGCGTTCAGCGTCAGCGAGCCGTAGCTGCCGCCCACCGCAGCACCGACATTGCCTGCGACCGCCGTCGCCGACGTCCCCGCCGCGACGCCGGTTACCGTAGCGCCATCGGCGCCAGCGGTGTCGGCGCTGCCCGGCGCGTTGGCGGTTCCGACGCCGGTGATGACATTGCCCGTCGCGTCGCCGGCATCCTCGGCCACCGCATCGGTGTCGGGGCGCGCGGTCGGCACGTCGTCGATGATCGCGATCGACAGGAGGCTGTCGACATTGTCGCCGTCGGTGTCGGTAAGTTCGACGGTGAAATCCTCGAACAGGCTGTTCTCGCCCTGGACGCTCGCATGCGTTTCGGCCGCGTTCAGCGTATAGCTGTAGCTGACCTCGCCGGTCGCGGCATTATAGGCCGTGATGTTCAGCATATTGCCGAGCGGCGTCGGGATCGCCGCGGGCGTGAAGACGCCGTTGTTGATCACCTGCACGCCGTGGATCGACAGATCCGCGACGCCGTCGGGCGCCGAGATATTGAAGCTGCCCGTCGTGGTCAGCGATTCCTTGGTCGTGTCCGACCCGGCGGGCAGGTCGTCCTCGTCCACCGTCGCGTCGCCGCCATCCAGCTTGGGCGTCAGATTGGTGATCGTCACCCCGTCGTCGGTGCCGGTCAGCGTCACCGTCAGCGTCGCGGGATCGCTATCGCCGTCCTTGTCGGTCAGCGTATAGGTGAAGACATCGGTCAGCGTCGCCCCGGGCGCCAGCGCATCGATGGCGGCCTGTCCGGCGGGCGTGAGCGTATAGGTCTGCGTCCCATCGCCATTGATCGTGATCGTGCCGTAGCTGCTGGTCAGGCTGGTGAAGCTGCGGCTGCCGAAGCCGTCGGCGCCGTTGTTGTCGTTGGTGTCGACATCGAAGGTGACGAAGCTCGGACCGCCTTCGGTCAGTCCCGCGCTGTCGTCCTCCGCCACCGGCGCGTCGTCCCGGAAGACGAGGTTCTGGCCGATATTCGCCGTTGCCGCCGCCGTGTCGCCGTCGCCGTCGGTGACCGTCGCGGTCAGGGTGATCAGGTTGTCGGCGACCAGACCCGTCGGCTGATCGGCCCCGCTGTCGGGCGTATGGACCACGGCGCGGATCTGGTCGAGCGTGACCGTCCCGTTCGCCGCGACGCTGAGCGTGAAGACAAGCGCGTCCGACGTCGCGGTCCGCCCCTCGACCACGCCGCCGACGACGCTGAGGACGACGGCTTCGTTGGTGGCGGTGTCGACCAGCCCCGTCGCCCCGGCGTTGATGCCGAGCGCATAGGTCGTCGCATTCGCCGCCGCGGCGCCGTCGGCGCCGAACACCGGCGTGAACACCGAAGCGAAGCTGGCCTGTGCATCGATGCCGAGCGCGGTTTCATCGACCGTCAGGACCGGCTGCGCGCCGCCTGCGGTCACCGTCGGCGCATCGTCGTCGAAGGTAATTTCGAGCGTGCCGTTCGCGGGCGACCCGTCGCTGTCGGTAACGGTGAAGGTCAGCGTCGCGGTGGCGTCATTCTCGTCGCCGCCGGCGGCGTGCAGGACATTGTCGAGCAATGTCACCTTATAGGCGCCCGCCGCGCTGTCGGTCACTTCGACGGTAAACAGGGGGCCGCGCGGACCCGTGCCGGTCAGCGTGCCGGTGCCCGCGTTCCAGGCGAGCTGGACCGATTCCTGACCGACATTGACGAACAGCCCGTCCATCGCGGCGAAATCGACCGAACCCGCGCCGTCGCCCCCGAAATCGAGGTTCAGCAGGCCGCTGAAGGTCGCCTGATCATTGTCGCCATCGCTGTTCGGATCGGGCAGGTCGCCCGCGGTGCTCGCCGGATTGCCGCCGGCGAGCGCGTCGTCGTCGACCGACGCCTGCGTCTCGCCCGCGGTCGGGACATTGGCATCGGTGATCGTGAAGCTGATCGCCGCCGTCGCGGTGTCGTTATCGCCGTCGGTGACCGTATAGGTCGCCGAGGCGCTCCCCGTCCCCGGCACCGCGGCATCGGCGGTGAAGCTGTAGCTGCCGTCGGTCTTTACCTTGATCGTGCCGTCGCCGATGTCGATGGCCTGCGAGAAACCGTCGCCGCCGAATATCAGCGTCGTGCCGTTGATCGCCGTGACGCTCGCGCCGTCGGCGCCCTCGACGAAATCGAGCGTGCCGGTGACGGTCGCGCCCTCGGCGACATTCTGGTTCGGCTCGGGCGAAGCCGCCGGCACGTCATCGATGACCCGGACGTCGAGGCTGGCATTTCCAACCGACCCGTCGCTGTCGGTGACGGTGACCGCAAAACTGTCGATCACATTGTCCTCGCCCGCCGCCGGATGGGTCAGCGTATTGTCATCGAGCACATATTCGTAAGTGAAGGTGCCGCCGATCACCGAACCGTCGCTCGCGGTGACGGGGGTAAAGCCGGTGATCGTCACCGTGCCGAACGCACTCGTCGTCGTCAGGCCGGGCGTGAAGACGCCGTTCGTCATCACCTGCGCGGTGCCGATGGTGACGTCGTCGAGACCGTCGGGCGCGGTGACGGTGAAGTCGCCCGTCTGGGTCAGCGCCGCGGCATCGGGCGACGATCCGTCGGGAAGATCGTCTTCGTTCACGACCTCCTCGCCGCCGGGGACCGCAAGGCCATTGATCGTCACGCCGTCGTTGGCGCCGTTGATCGTGATCGTCAGCGTCGTCGTCGCGGGATCGCCGTCGCTGTCGGTGATCGTGTAGGTGAAGGTCTCGGTCAGCGTCTGACCGGCGGAGAGGCCCTGCACCGCGCTGTTCGCATTATCGAGCGCATAGGAATAGCTGCCGTCGGCGTTCAGGGTCAGCGTGCCATAGGTGCTGACGAGCGGCGCGCCGACCGTGCCGCCAACGAGCGCGGTGACGGCCGCACCGTCGACGCCCTGCGTATCGGCGGCGCCATCGGTGGCGTTCGCGTCACCGCCGCCGCTGCCCGTCAACACATTGCCGTCCGCGATCAGCGCGCCGTCCTCGGTCACGCTGTCGACATCGGGGTTCGCCGCCGGAATATCGTCGATGACCTGCACGGTGACGACGCCGGTTGCGGGGTCGCCGTCGGTATCGGTCGCCTGCACGGTGACCGTTCCCAGCGCCTGCGTCTGCGCGGCATTGGCGATCGCGTGCGGCAGATTGTCGGCGAGGGTGACGGTGACGCTGGCATTCGCCGTCGCGCCGGGCGCGATGCTCGCGGGCGCGGTCAGGCTGATCGTAATCGCGGCGGGCCCGCCCAGCGTCAGCGAGCCGGTGATCGTCTGCCCGTCGGGCGCCATCGACCAGAAGATGTCGGTGCCGGCGCCGTCGAGATTGGCGACAAGGCCCGCGACGCCGGTAAAGGCGAAGCCCGAGAGCGTGTCCGACCCCGCGGTGAAGGCAAGGATGCCGCTGTCGGTCTCGTCCGGGCTTGCCGGATTGCTGCCGATGCCGTCGATCGCCGCCTCGTTCACGGTCAGCGTGACCGGCGTCGCGTTCACCGGGCCTGCGCCGTCGGCGATCGCGATCGTCAGGCTGTCCGACGTCGGATCGCCATCGCGATCGACCGCCGACAGGGTAAAGGTCGCGGACGGATTCGCGGCGTCATCCTGATCGTTCGCCGCCGCGAAGCTGAAGCTGCCGTCTGCGCCCACCGTCAGCGTGCCCGTCGGCTGCGCGATCGACACGCTGCTCCCCGGCGTCAGCGACAGCGTGGCGCTGCCGCTGCCGAAGCTGACGAACACCGACGCGACTGCGTCGGCGCCCTGATCGAGCGTCCATGTGCCGTTCACGGTCGCGCCTTCGACGACGCTCACCGGCGTGTCGGAGACGTTGAGCGTCGGCAGATCGTCGACGATCGTGACGTCGAACGCGCCCGACGACTGGGTGCCGTCGCTGTCGGTGACGGTGAAGCCGATGCCCGCGAGCAGATCGCTGTCCTCGATGCCGGGCAGCGCCTGATCGACCGCCTGCGACAATGTGACCGTATAGCCATAGGTGACTTCGGTCGCGCCTGGGCCGGCAACCGCGCTCGTCAGCGCGATGCGGATCACCTCGGCGCCGCCGACCGAGCCGACGAGATCGTCGCCGTCCTTGGCGAAGGTCACCGGAACGGCGCCGACGGTAAGCTGCGTGTCGAGCGCGCCGCTGTCGTTGAGGACAAGCGAACCGGCGAGCGCCGCCGGCACGTCGCTGCCGAAATCGACGGTGATCGTCCCGGCCGCGCTCGCGCTGCCGGTCGAGGTCACTTCGCCGGCGAGGCCATTGTCGGCATTGGCGCCCGAAAGCCCGTCCTCGTCGACCGTCACATCATCGGCATTGCGGATCTGCGGCGCCGAATCGGCGACGAGCGTGATCGTCGCAGTGGCGACGTCGGTGTCGCCGTCGCCGTCGGTGATGCGATACTGGAAGCTGACGGTGCCGCTTTCCTGCGCCGCGGGGGTATAGGTGAAGCTGCCGTCGCCATTGTTGACGAGCGTGCCTGTGCCGGTCAGCGATCCGGCCACCAGCTCGACCGCCCCCGGCTGCACGCTGTCGGCGCCCTCGACGTCGTTGGCGAGCACATCGATCGTGACCGGCGCATTTTCCAGCGTCTGCGTCGTACCGTCGTCGATCGCGTCGGGCACGTCGTCGGTGATGCGGATGTCGATCGCCGCGCTGGCGGTCGAGCCGTCGGCATCGGTGACGGTGACGCCGACGCTGTCGGTGCGGTCGTCCTGTCCGGCGGCGGGGTGGTCGGTGCGGTTGTCGGTCAGCGTATAGCTGTAGGTGAAGCTGCCGCCGATCACCGAACCGTCGGCGCCGATGACCGGCGTGAAGCCGGTGACCGAGAGCGTGCCATAGGCGGTCGCGACCGATTGCGGCGTAAAGCTGCCGTCGGCGGTGACGAGCGTCAGCGGCGCGCCGAGCGGCACGCCGTTGAAGCTGTCGAGCACGACGCTGCCCATGCCGTCGGGGGTCGATATGGTGAAGCTGTCGCCGTCGGTCACGCCGTCGGGGGTCGTATCCGACCCCGGCGCTTCGCCGGCGCGCACCGGCAGATCATCCTCGTCGACGAACAGCTCGGCGCCCTCGGCATCGAGCCCCTCGATCGTCACGCCGTCGTCGGCGCCATCGATCGTGATCGTCAGCGTCGTCGTCGCGGGATCGCCGTCGCCGTCGGTGATCGTATAGGCGAAGACTTCGGTCAGCGTCTCGCCCGCCGACAGGCCCTGCACCGGCTGCGCCGCATTGTTCAGGACATAGCTGTAGCTGCCGTCGCTGTTCAGCGTCAGCGTGCCATAAGCGCCCGCCAGCCCCGCGCCGACGCTGCCTGCCGTCCCGCCGAAGCCGACCGCGGTCACGCTCGCGCCGTCGGCGCCCTGCGTATCGAGGACGCCGTCGGTGCCGTTCGCGTCCCCGCCGCCGCTGCCGGTCAGCACATTGCCGTCGGCGGTCAGCGGCCCGTCCTCGGTCACGCTGTCGGTGTCGGGGCGCGCCGTCGGCACGTCATCGACGATATCGATCACCAGCGTGTCGGTCGCGGTGTCGCCGTCGCTGTCGGTCACCACCGCGGTGAAGCTGTCGAAGCTGTCGTCCCCCGACGTGTTGGTGGTGAGCGTATAGCTGTAGCTGTAGGCGCCGCCGCCGACCGTCACGGTCAGCACGCCGACAGGCGTCGTCACGGTGCCGCCGGCGGTCACATCGACGCCGTTGATCACGAGCGATGCGACGCTGTCGTTGCCCGTGGTCAGCGTGAAGCTGCCCGTCGCCGTCTCGCTGTTCGAGGCGAAGCTTGAGCCGTTCGGCAGCCCCGCCTCGTCGACGTTGTTGTCGGCGCCCAGATCGATCGTCGGGATCGAATCCTTCGCGAGCGTCACCGTCACCGTCGCGGTCGACGTATCGCCGTCGCCGTCGGTGATCGTGTAGGTGAAGCTGTCCTCGCCCTCCTGCCCCGCCGTCGGGGTATAGGTGAAGGTGCCGTCGCCATTGTAGACGACCGTCCCTTTCGCCGGCGCGGTCGCGAGCGCGACGCCCGTCGCGGGATCGACGCCGTCGGCGCCGCGAACGTCGTTCGCCAGCACGTCGATGACGACCGGCGTGTCTTCGGCCGCGCCGGCGCCGTCGTCGGCCGCGTCGGGGACATCGTCGATGATGCGCACGTCGAGGCTGGCGTTCGCGCTCGATCCGTCGCTGTCGGTGACGGTGACGGCAAAGCTGTCGGTGACGTCGTCCTCGCCGGCGTTCGCGTGGGTCAGCGTGTTGTCGGCAAGGACATATTCATAAGTGAAACTGCCGCCGATCACCGAGCCGTCGGCGCCGGTGACGGGCGTGAATCCGGTGATGTTGATGGTCCCAAGCGGACTGGTCGCGGTGCCGGGGGTGAAGACGCCGTTGGTCACGACCTGCACCCCGCCGACGCTCACATTCCCGAGCCCGTCGGGGGTCGAGACGCTGAAGCTGCCGTCCTGCGTCAGCGCGGCGGCGTCGGGTGACGACCCGTCCGCAAGATCATCCTCGTCGACGGTGAGCTCGGCGCCCTCGGCGTCGAGGCCGTCCACCGTCACGCCGTCGTCGGTGCCGTTGATCGTGATAGTCAGCGTCGTCGTCGAGGTGTCGCCGTCGCCGTCGGTGATCGTGTAGGTGAAGGTCTCGGTCAGCACCTCGCCCGCCGAAAGCCCCTGCACCGGCTGCGATGCGTTATCGAGCACATAGCTGTAGCTGCCGTCGCCGTTCAGCGTCAGCACCCCATAGGCGCCGGCGAGCGGTTCGCCGACGCTGCCGCCCGCCAGCCCGGTCACGACCGCGCCGTCGGCGCCTTGAGTGTCGACGACGCCGTCGGTCGCATTGGCGTCGCCGCCACCCAAGCCCGTCAAAACATTGCCGTCGGCGGTCGCCGGACCGTCTTCGGTCACGCTGTCGCTGTCGGCGCGCGCGGCCGGCGCGTCGTCGACGATCGATATGTCGAGCGTATCCGACGCCGCGTCGCCGTCGGCATCGGTGATGACGAGGTCGAAGCTGACCGTCGTGCCGTCGCCGTCGAGCGTGTTGTCGATAAGATTATAGACATAGGTGACCGACCCTTCGCCGGTCGCGGGATCGAAATTGTAGCCGGTGACGACGAGCGTTCCGGTCGCGTCGCTCGCAATCGTCTGCGGCAGCGATCCCGGCGTCACGGCCATGCCGCGGATCGACACGCTGCCGACGCCGTCGACCGCAGTGAAGGTGATGGTGCCGCTGGTCGAAGCGCCACCACCTTCACCGCCCCCGAAGGCCGAACCCGGGGTCTCGCCGTCGCGGCCCGGCAGGTCGGCTTCGTATACGATGGTCCCGTCATCACCTTCGCCCGGGACGAAGGTGATGACGGTCGGCGCATCGGCGATACGGATGGTCAGGGTCGCCGTCGATGTATCGCCGTCGCCGTCGGTAATCTGATAGGAGAAAACATCGTCGACGCCGCCGGGCGTGCCGGGATCGCGGACGTAGGTATAACTGCCGTCGGCAGCGATCGTCAGCGCGCCATATTGGCCCTGAACCGTCCCCGGCGCCGCGAAGCCGCCCTCGCCGTCGGCGCCGCGGATGCCCGTCAGCACCGCATCGTCGGCGCCCGGCGTGTCGGCGCCCGCTGCGCCGCTGCTCGTCCCCGCGCCGGTCAGCACATTGCCCGTCTCGGGCGCGAAGCTGCCCGCCGCGACCGCGTCGCTATCGGCGCGCGCGGTCGGGACGTCGTCGACGACGTCGATCGTCAGCGTCGCGGTCGCGGTGTCGCCGTCGCGGTCGGTGACGACGACGGTGAAGATATCGGTCGGGTCGGCATTCGCATCGCTGTTGTCGGCGAGCGTATAGCTGTATCCGACATTGCCCGGCGCCAGGCTGGTGATCGTCAGCTGGCCGAGCGGGGTCGCGATGACCTGGCCGACCGCGGTAATCGCGGTGCCGTTGATCGTGATCGCGCCCACGCCGTCGGCGGCGTCATAGACGATCGATCCGGTGGTGGTTTCGCTGTTCGCCTCGCTGTCGCTACCCGCGGGTTCCTCGCCGCGCGCCGGAAGCCCCGCCTCGTCGACGCTCGCCGTGGCGGCCACGGCCCCGGCGGGCTGGTCGGGCGTGACGATGACCACTTCGGGCTCGTCGTCGGGAAGGTCGGGGATCAGCTCGCGGTCTTCGGGCTGCGGAAAGGCGAGTTCGGTGTAGGGCAGGAGGTCGCCGAGCGCATAGGCGTCCTGGATCGGGCCTTCGGGGTCGGCGAAATTGCCGCCCGAGCTGCGCGTGCCGGCCTCGGGATTGAGCTCGCCCAGATTGTCGAGCAGCTGCGCGACCGTGCTCGCGGGCACGGTGTCGCCATCGATGACGATCGACGGAATATCCACCGCGCCGTTCGGAATGATCAGCACCTGCCCGTTCGGCAGCGTGACGATCAGGTCGGCGCCCGACACGCTGATGTCGTCGATCGACGCGCCGGCGGGCAGGACGACGCGCCCGCTCGCGTCGGGAAGGAGGATCGCCTGGATCGCCAGCGGCAGCGCCGATGCGGCCGCGGTGACCTGTGCGGCAGCGGCCAGGAATTGGCTATCCGCTACGGCCTGGTTCGACCGGTCCGCCGATGCGCCCTCCCCGCCTCCGCCTTGAGGCCCCGTGATTCCGTTGCGGGCCGGATTGTCGAAAGAATCCATGGCTATTTTCCTCGCACGCACTTCACCCCGCCGCGAATGCAGCAAAGCAAAATCCACCAATGTCAGTGCGACCCACTGTCCGAGCGACTCGGACCTTCCCCACCCATCAGGAGAGCATGGATTCTCGAGACTCCGCAAGCGCGTTAACAATTTTTTAGAAAACACGGTCTCGGACTTAATCTTGCTGCTCTGGAGCGGGATTGATCCGCATAAGAACGTTACTATTCAATAAGATAGTATGACATTTCAAAGCGGCAACCTGTCCGCCCTCCACCCGATTCCGTCCCGATTCGGTCCACAGGATGCAACGGTTCATCGCATAACTCCCCGCCGATGGGGGCAGAATCCGTTTAATTGTTAAGTGCGCGCGCACGGTGCCGACGACATCGCTGCCGGGTATTTTTACGCATCCGGTGCGGCGCCCGGCGACGGCAAGGCAATATTAAACTTGCCGCGCGATGGCTGGTCGTCAAAGGAGACGCCGGTGAGATCGTTGCTGGCCCATATCGCGGAACCCGTCGAGGCGACCGACCGCCGACGAATGCCGCGGCGCACCTTGCGGCTCGACGTCGCGGCGCGCTCGGCGACGAGCGAAGCCGCGGTCGTCATTCGGAACCTGTCGCGAACGGGCCTTTTGATCGAGACCGACGCCCCCTTCGCGCTCGGCGAAACCTTTCTGCTGGTCCTGCCCGAACTGGGCGCCGCGCCGGCGCGCGTCGTGCGCGAGAACGGCCGGCTCTTCGGGTGCGAGTTTCTGGCGCCGGTCCCGGCGAGCGCGATCAGCGCCGCGCTGCTAAAGACGCCGCACGGCGACGGCGCGGCCGATGATGGCGATGCGAGCGCGGCTGGCGATTCCGGCGAGCTTTATTCGCGGCGTCCGTCGAGCGCCTTTCTATTCACGGCGCTGACCGCGCTGTTCACCGCGGTGATCCTGATCTTCATCGTCGCGCTCGCCTCGCTGACCTTCGCCTGACCCTGCGCGCGCGTCCTACATGGAATGCGCGGCCGATGAAGAGATGGAGACGAAGGGAACGGCCGCAAGCAAACGACCCGCCCGAAGGAGGCCGTCGTCTCGCTGCGATTGTCGGAAAATTCTGGAGCGGGCGAAGGGATTCGAACCCTCGACCCCAACCTTGGCAAGAAATTACTGCAAATACCCCAGAGCTTCTTTTTCTACGCCAAGGTACGAAAATCCAAGCATTTGTTGACTTCGGCCTACGATAATTTATCCTAGCCCTACCCTGCGAAGCGGTGATTTTCTATTACGTCCTCATTACTTTTCGAATCGGCCACCCTCGCGTAATATGATGGAGGAACTTGTGGCGCTTGCGAAGCTCAATAAGCGGACGGTCGATGCGCTGGCTGCACCAGCGACAGGCCAGGCATTTCTTTGGGATACCGAGATCAAAGGTTTCGGTGTCCGTGTCGGCGCAACCGGGACGAAAACCTTCGTCATCCAGTATATGAATGAGGAAGGCCGGGTTCGGCGAGTGAAGATCGGGCGCTTCGGCGTGATGACGGTCGAGCAAGCCCGCGAGCTCGCGAAGATTCAGTTGGGCAAGGTCGCCTCTGGCGAAGATCCCGCAGAGGAGTCGCGCCGGGTCCGGAAGGATCTCAATGTCGCCGAGATGTGCGAATGGTATCTCGTCGAAGCGCGAGCCGGCCGCATTCTTGGACGGAAGAACCGCCCGATCAAGGACACCTCGCTCAACATGGATGAGAGCCGCATCCTGACGCATATCATCCCGCTGATGGGCAAACGCCTCGTGCGGAA
This sequence comes from Sphingopyxis sp. LC363, assembly GCF_000756385.1. Taxonomy (GTDB): domain Bacteria; phylum Pseudomonadota; class Alphaproteobacteria; order Sphingomonadales; family Sphingomonadaceae; genus Sphingopyxis. The sequence continues at coordinate 10,473 of NZ_JNFC01000028.1, read as the reverse complement.
GCTGACGATCGCCGACGTCGAGGCAATGCAAAATGACATTGCAACCGGTCAGACCCGAAAGCCTCCTTCGGGCGGGCGCGGCGGCCGCCCGACGGGCGGTGCCGGCGTTGCCGGGAGGAGCCTCGGCACCCTCCAGGCCATCCTAGGCCATGCAAAGCACAAGGGACTGATTGCGGAACATCCTACGAAGGGCGCGAAGAAGCTCGCGACCAAGAAAAGGACCCGGCGTCTCAGCATCGCCGAGATCGAGCTGCTGGGTCGGGCGATCGGCCGGGCCGAACTGGGTTCCGAGAACCCCGTTGCGCTCGCAATTGTCAGGACGCTCCTTCTGACCGGCTATCGGCGCGAAGAGGCGCAGGCGCTGCAGCGGCAGTGGGTTAACCCCATGGGCGGCTACGTCGCGTTCCCCGACACGAAGAGCGATGCACAATTTCGGGCGATCGGACCCGAGGCGATCAAGATCGTCGTCGCTCAACCCGAAATAGCCGGCTGCCCCTACGTCTTTCCCGCGTCGAATGGCGAAGGCCCGTTTACCGCCGTCAGCGACTGCTTGGCCCGACTATGCCGCTCGGCCGGCATTGAGGGCGTAACGCCGCATACGCTGCGCCACACCTTCGGCAGCATGGCGGGCGAACTCGGCTTCTCCGAGCTCACGATCCGCGCGATGCTAGGCCACGCGTCGCAAAGTGTGACGCAGGACTATGTTCATATCGATGAAGCCGTGAAGCTGGCGGTCAGCCGCACTTCGGACGAGATCGCAAAACATCTTGAGACTGGCGTGCGGAAGGCGGCAAAGATGAAGTTCGCCGCCTGATCAAGGCGGCGAACCGTCGCGCGCCTCCATTTGCTCGAGAAGCTGCACTCCGATGATTTCCAAATCGGACTTGCCGATATCGGCAACTCTCCGGATCGAGAGGTCATGCTTTAGTATGGCAAGGTCCATCATCAGATCGGGCTCGCCATTCTCCTTCACGTAAGTGGGAACCAGAATGAACGAGCCACCCGCGGGATAGTTATCGAGAAAGAACCTCAGATTCGTGTCGGCGGCAGGTTCGAGCAGCTTGAGGCGGCTCGGCATGCTCACCAGCGTACCAGCGAAATCCCCTGGCTCAGTTCCCGCCATCAATAGCACCGCATAGTGGGACGGGGGCCGACCAGGTAGTTCGCGCAAGATCGCGATGTGGATAGCCCCTTTGGCATCTCGTGCGCCGAACCGTTCGCGCCAACGCTCGAAAATTTGGCGTCCCGCCTCGCGATCCTCAAAGTGCAATCCGACGATCGGGAGATCATGCTGCAGACCGAGCATCACGCCGATCCAGCGGGCCTGCTCCCATTGCGGAATGTCCAAGATCGAGCGCACTTCGACGCTGCGGTGATCGCCAGTCGCGTATCGCTCGCTGATTGTTTCTTCTTCGGGATCAGCCTCTGGCACCCTTACAATTACCGGCCGGTCGGCCTTCGGCGGAAACCGCTCGAGCGATAGCTCGTTCCAATCCGTCAGTCGCGACGCTGGACTGTTCATCGCCCGGATGCGGCTGTTCGAACTCGCGACTGCGGCGCTGACGCGCTCAAGGAGTGATTCTTCCCGAAAAAGCTTCTCCAGAGATATTTTTTGCCGGTCGGCGAGTGAGGTCGCGACGAGCATCAGCGTTGAGAGAAGCAGGAATTGGCTATGGGTTCCGCTCTCACCGAGATGATCGGCGGGTGTCGATCCGGCAGGCCAATGAAGTTTGGCGCGCATGTTATTGCCATCGAAATCAACGTTCGGTGCTGTGGCAACATCGCTTTCCACGAGATCGATATCAAAGCGCTCGACGAATGCTCCGATCCGCAGGCCGATAACCGTAGCAAACAGCGTGTCGATAACCGCCAGCAGGGTTTGGCCGGCGAGCAGCGCTGTGTCGCTGCCCGATAGATGCACCGCGACGCGCATGCCGATAACGCGGGTCTCGATGCTGTGCGGTCGCGGGCTGCCGGTAACCAGCGGCCGACCACCGAGGTCGCCCGCTGGCTGGTTGGCCGCGCGCGCGAACATGCCTTCAAGTCCCCCTTCCGGCTCCTCCTCGGGCTGACGTTCACCCAGGCGCTCCGCATAGCCCAAGGCGTAGAGAAGCGCGCCGCAGGACATAGGCAAACCAAGGCGTTCCAGAACCGTCGGGAGGCCCGCCATCGCCTCGAAGTCATCGGCCGAGCTGTTGAGAAACTGGCAAGTGAGGACGCCATCAAATTCCTTCAACCTCTCGTCGACGCGAACCTTCGAAGCGTCGTCGAGCGGCAGCAACTTTCGGCAACCATTCACCATCCGGATCGCGTCGAGCGCCTCGGGCAGCAGCCGCAACTCGATGTCTATCCAGATGAGGAGCATCAACGCGGGAACGAGGGTGACCGATGGATGGCTATCGTGCTCCGAATCTGCAATTATCGATGCGACAGCAAACAGCGCCGCGGCACGCGCAGCCCAGAGCGTACCGGTGCCCCGATAGGCGACCGCGAGCATGTAGCTCGCTTCGATGAGCTCTTCCGCATATTCGCGCTTGGTGAGTTGATGCGTGGCCCGTCCGAGCAGACGAATTATCTCAAGACGGTCCGCATTTGTGTCGAGCCGCCGCGCCCTTCGCAGCAAAATACGTCCACTCTCGCCTTCGCCGACCCGCTTGCCCATGAAGTCTGCGAGCTTGTCGACCAGTTCACCATAGGCCGGATCGTTCCCGGCAAGCGGCCCCACCTCCTCGATCAGCTGCGCGAGCCGCTCGGCATCATATTCAGCGAGCCCCGACGCCGCTTCGAGGATAGCTTCGGCTTCCTGCCAAAAGGGGGAGATTTCGTCGCGTCGATCGAACGCAAGGGAGGTGATCTCGAGCATTAGGGAGGTCGTGCGCGCTTCGAGCGCATTGTTGGGACGGTCCTTCTGACCCGCAAAAAATTCGAGGCGAGCGACCAACGCGGACCGGCGTTCCGAGAGGCGAACCTGTTCGGCTGAACGATAGCCCTGTGCGACCGCCGTAATCAGGCATTGCAGAAGGTTTGCAAGGCGTTCCGCGTGTCGCGCCGCGGGCGAGCCAAACGCGAGTTCAGCGAACGCGTCAAACTCGCGGTCCAGGAGGTCAAACTCGTCGAACCAGTAGAAGGCCGTCCAAAGCCGCTGATAGCGTGCTTCGATCTGCTGGCTGAGCAGACCATGTTGATCGGCGATGCGGATCGCCCGATCAAATCGCCCATGGGTCTCGAAAGGCGGCCGCTCCAACTCCTTCGAAAGCGTCGCAGCGAGCAGGGCGTCGGTCACGCGCTGCGCCTCGATGCCGGCATAAGCGGCAGGGTCCTGGATTGCCTTCTCCAGATCTTCGAGTTGCTGCGACCGCGCGTAGTCGGCTGGCCCGACACGCGCCTTCTCGTTTCGCTTACCGACTCCGAGATAGTCGACAGCGATATCCTGATTTCCGTGCGTCAGAACCCGGTCGATGATCCAGCTTCGGTCGAATATCTCGACGCGAAAGCCGAATTTCTCTGACAGCTCATCCTGAATCTTGGCGACATCTTTGGAGCGGCCATAACGCGAGGTGACGACGAACACCTTCGTATAGGGACGCCCAGTCGCCGCGATCCCCTCGATGTCCGATCGCGCCTTCTGCTGCCACTGCTTCTTCGCGCTGAAAGCAAACGCCCAGCGCTCGCTTCCAGAGTTGGCCTCGCCGACATAGTGAAGTGTCGTAATCTCGTCGGAGACCGCAAAGGTCTCACTGTCGGCCTTGCTGTCACCGCCGCCCTCCGGGCCCGTCGCAGGCTTCAGATTCTTGCAGACGATCCGCTCGCAAAGCTTCCGACAGAAAATCTCGAAATCATGGGTCTCGTTGCGCGCCGTGACATACTCGAGGCGCTGCTCCAGCTCATAGGCTTCGAGGATGAAGGCAGGCTCGGACCCGCTATCGGAAAACTCGTCGGGTCTCAGCTGGCGCATGAATTCCGAGGGAAGGATGGCGCGTGTTGCCGCAAGCTGATCGGCCGAATCGTCGGGCTGGTCCATAGAACAAGTCTAGAACATCGCGATTTCACACGCGAGCGGGAATTCCTTCCGGCCTGCTCCGCTACACTTTCGGGAGAAGCGCCAGAGCGACTCTCAAATCCGCATCGGTCTCACAAGCTTCGATCGGGCGACGACCGGCAAGCTTCGGGTGCGCACTGTTGAGAAAAAGGTGCGCGCGGTCGGGATCGCGGAAGGCCTTGTTGGAGGCGGTCGTGAGCCGCTTGCGAAATTCCTCCGCCGCTTCCGCCGCCAAAACCCGGCGCTTCCTCACGTCCTCGGCGCGCTCGATATGGCTGAAGGCTCGCCAATAGAGATCGTCGCTGCCACACGCCCACTCGGTGATCGGCACTCCATCGACCACCGTCGATGCGAGCCAGGTCTCGGCCTCGTCCTTGAGCGCGTTTTTCGCGGCAATGGCGAAGTTCCGCCGCCGGCTTTCCTTTGCGTCTTCGATCCGCTTGCGCTCGGCGGCTTCCTTCGCCTCGCGCTTCTGTCGGATACCGTCGCGCCACTCCTGAAAGGGCAATCCGCAAAGATCGTCGACGATGGGAAGGTCGCGATAGCTGCGCGACATGTCGAAGATCGCCCGGACCCGCTTGTCCAGCGCGTGAAAATCATCGCCGCCTTCCGCCGCCACCTTCCAAGGATTTCGGCCGTCGACATTATATCGCCGCATCCAGCGCCGGCTGAAACCATCGGGATCGGGATGGCCGGCATCCTTGGCGATGCAGGCAACGGTGCGCTCAAGGTCGTAGCGATTGTGAACGCGGGCATGAAGATCGGGGTCGACATAGAAGCGCTGCTCGTCACGCTCCCACACCACAGCCTGCCGATCGGTGAAGAGATTGAAGAGATATTCGGTCACGGCTTGGCTGGGCGACCCGAAACTCTCCCGCGAGTAGCCGGCCGCTGCCAGCGCGTTCGGTTTGTAATTGCTGAGGTCGGTGCGCAGCATCCATGTCGGCAGCACGCTCTCGAGATTGGCCTCGTTCGGCCACTCGCCATGGATATGGATGTCCGATCCCGCCGAGTATTTGATGCTCGGCGTGTAGATCAGGGCATGCACGAGCGCCGCCTGCCAAAGCTGCGGCCTTACCGTGAACCAATGGCCCATCCGGCTCTTGGCCCCGAACAGATAGTCCAGTTCGGCATATTGCAGGTCGGCCATGATCTCCGCGACCCATTCGGTATCGACGGGAGGCTTCTGCGGTCGCTCCCGGATATGCCATCGGAGCGCCTCGCCCTTGCGCGTCGCTTCCGCCGTGACCCGCTCGGACAGGCGCTGCGCGGAACGCTCGCGATCCGGATGATGGATCCAGTGCCGCGGTGCGTCGTGCAAAATCTGCTGGTCGAGTTCGGCGCCATCAAGCTGGCGCCAACGCACTCCGTAAAGATCGATCTCGATCATCGGGCAGCCTGCGCGCGCGACCTTCTGCTGCTTCTCCTCATCGACCGCGTGCGACACCTTGAATTCCACCGCGCGGCGATCGGACCCGATCCACACCATGGCATCGGGCTGAAAATCGCCCTCCGATGTCTCTAGCCTCACCTCGTCGAGCGCGAATTGCCCGCCTTCGAAAACGACCTCCTCCAATCGCTCCTCGCGGAGGACAAGGCTTGGCAGGGTGACCCACCGGACAGCAGCCAGCAGCAGCTTGGCGTAGAGATGCAGGGCCGTCTCGCCTGAGCATCGGCTGTCGGACTGGTGCGCGAAATGCTTCCGCATCTTCTTCGGGAGCCGAAGGGTCAGTCGTTCCTTGCATCCAAGGCAGGTAAAGGGGCCGTCGCGGTGCGATACGATCTGTTCGACGTGCCGAACCACGCCATCGCCGCATGCAGCGAATGGCACCCGCAAGCCCGAGGGATCGGGCTTCGTTGTGCAAGGCCGCGGAGGTTGGGTCGGCCGCTCAGGAGCAAAATGCTCGTCCACAGGGCGATCATAATCGACCCTGTGTGCGCATACAAAATACTCTTTACCGCCTAACGCCGCGCCTTCGCAAAACCGCGATCGGTCGCGACGAACCGTTCCAGCATCGGCGGTATGAGCCGTTCGATCGACAACGGCTCCGACAGGCCATTTTCCTTCGCATGTGCCGCGGCATAGTCAGCGAGATCGCGCGCAAGCTTGCCCGTGAGTTCGACAGTAGCCTTGACCGGCTTCTCCTCGACGATCGGCCCAAGTCGCAGCCGACTCATCTCCAATCCGCCTGCGGCTCGAGAATAAGGTCGCGGGTGACGACTACGCGGAGCGCGAAACCCGGCCGGATGGTGAGCGTCGGACGCACCGCCAGTTCGCGCTCGACGATGCGGCGCCCGGCCTGGCTCGTGCTGTCCTGCATCCCGTAGCGGAGCGCCCGGGCGAGTTCGTCGTCGCCGCCGACGCTGAGCTCGCTCCCGACCCCGAGCAGGGTCGAGACGAGCGCGGCGCGGACCATCCGGCCCCAATGATTGTTCACCCGATCCTCCAGCCCCGACATGCCTGCGGCGTCGGCGCCGGGCTGCCGTTCGAGGCGGATCGATCGTCCGCCGGGCAAGATGAGGCGATCCCATGCGAGGAGCACCCGGCTCTGTCCCGCCGCGATCTCGCTGTCATATTCGCCGATCAACCGCGACCCTTGCGGGATGAGCAGGATACGCCCGGTCGGACTGTCATAGATATTCTGCGTCACCTGCGCGCTGATCTGGCCCGGAAGGTCCGAGCGTATGCCCGTGATGAGCGCTGCCGGAATGACAGTCCCGGCCTGGACGATCAGCGCGGAGCTCGGGGCGATCAGCCGCTCGCCACTTTCGAGGGGCCGTTTCGAACCCGATGCCAGAAACTGACGCCGCCCCTCATTGGCCGTGCGAGGCTCCGCCGCCTGTTCGGGCGCGGCCGCCTCGGCGGGCACAATATCTGTTGCTGCGGAACTTGCGGTTCCGCCCCCCAGAAAGAGCCGGCTCGTCTGGGCGCTCTCGCGCTCCTGCAGTGCCCGCTGCCGCGCCTGTTCGGCGGCCGCCACGCGCGGATCGGGAGGATTGCGCCCTTCCGCGCCGATCGGCGGGACGGGGATGGCTTCGCCGCTCCCCTGCGCCGCAACGATCGGCCGGCCAAGGTCGCCGGGGAGCGGCGGACCGAGCTTCGGCACGGCGCCATAATCGGCGGGTGCTCCGGGGACCGCGTCGGGCCGCGCATTGTTGCTCGCTTCATAGAGCTCCCGACGCTCGGCCGGGGCCGGCGTTCGCAGCGCCCACATGAGCGATGCCGCAATCGCAAGACCGCCGGCCCCGCCGATAACCGCCAGCGTTTTCCGTGACAGACGCATGACCCGCGGAGTCTCACCCGCCAAGCGGAACGCATCGGGGCTCGCAGGGGCGATCGGCGCAACCTCGGCCTCGGCGGGCACAGCTTCCGTGCCCGGCTGTTCGGGCGCCGTCACGACCGGCCTCGCGCGCGCGGCGTTTCGCGTTCGATCCGCACGGCCTTGGCGCCGCGCCCGCTCCCCAGCCGGAGTTCAGCGCGATCGAAAAGGCGGTCGACGATCATGTAACGGCCGTCGACCCGGTAGTTGAGCAGCTCCGCCGCGCCTTTCTCGCCGACCGCGAACAGCGGGGGCATGTCCGCGGTTGCGATCGCAGCACCGAACTCGACGAAGAGCTGGCGCCCATCGTCGAAAACGCGCACCGGCCGCCAGGGGACCTTCGCGCCGGAGATGCGATACGCAAAACTCAACGCCGCGAAATCGATCCCGCCTGCAACCGGAGCGAGCCGCGCCTGTTCGGTCTCGGCGGAGCGAAGCGCGATCAGCTCGTCCTGCGGATAGGACCAGGAGACCGCCGCCATATAGGTGGCGGGGGTCGCGCGCAGCTCGATGTGATAGGTCCGACGGCTGGTGTTGATGACCAGATTCGTCATGATGTCGGGGCGCGTGGGCTTCACCAAAATATGGACGCGGCGCGACGCGCCCGTCCCGCTCACCGTATCGCCGATCACCCAGCGCACGGTGTCGCCGGCCGCGACAGGCCCCGGACCGACAAGCTCCTCGCCTTCCTGCAATGCGATGTCGGTGACCTGTCCGGGGGCGGTGTAGACTTGGAACAGCGCGCCATCGGCCCAGGCATATTTCTGGATGGCGTTGAGGAAGGTCGCGCGCTCGGGCTGGACGCGCGCCGCGTCGTTCGCGCGGCCGACCTGCGTGCGCGGATCGGCGGGTGCCGCCTGCGCCGGCAGCGCGAGCGCGGCAGCGCCGAGAAGAAGGGTAAGGCGGATCATTGGCTGAGCTCCTTCGACCAAGAAATAGCGGTGACAAAAACGCCGAGCGGGTTCCGGCGCAGGGCGTCGGGAGTGCGGGGCGGCTGGATCGAGGTGGTCAGGATCGCCGACCAGCGCGACGTCTCGACCAGGCTGCCATCCTGATAGCGGCGCTCGGTCCAGGCGATGCGAAAGCTGTCGCGCGATGCGCGGATGACGCTCGATACATCGACGGCGACCTGCATCTTGCCGACTTCGGCAAAGGGATCGTTCGCGCGGGCGTGATCGCTCAGCGCCTGCGCGCCCTTGGGCGTGGTGAAGTCATAGGCGCTGAGCCAGTCCTTTCGGAGCACCACCGGATCGGCCGGGATCGAGCGGACATGCTCGATGAAGCGCGCGAGATGGAATGCGATCTGCGGGTCGGTCGGCGAAAAGTCGGCATCGGCGGGCGCCACCGATCTTGCCTCGCCGAGCTTGTCGACCTCGACGACCCAAGGGGTGATCGTGCCGCGGAGCGACTGCCACACGAGCGCCGAGGCGAGTCCGCCCGAAAGCGCGAGACAGCCGAAGAAGGCGAGGCGCCAGCTTTTCGCCTGGGTGCGGGCCGAGCCGATGCGGTCGTCCCAGACCTGCGCCGCGCGCTGGTAGGGCGTAACCGGGACCGGGGACTTGCCATAATGTTGGGACGGGCGTCGAAACATGGGTTCAATCCTTCTGGCTGATGTCGGGAGCGGAGCCGGCGCCATGGCTGTCGCCGGCCTTGAGGGTCTGCGAGGCGATGGTGGCGCCCGAGGTGACGGCCTGACGTCGCTTCATGGCGGCCGCCCAGGTCGGGGGCGACGCCGCGCCGTCGCTCGCGGTGGCAGCGCCGGCCACGGACTTGCCCGCCTGCCCCGCGGCATAGCTTTGACGCAGGCGGTCAGCCGCGGCGCGGAGCGGCGAACCCGCGCCGCGCGCCGTGTCACGCGCCACATTGGCGAGCCCCGCACCGAACGCCCGCATCCCGCTCTTCCCGGCCGCGCCCCGGGCATAGGATGCCGAAGCGCTGCCGGACGCGCGCGAGGCGCCGAGCGCGGTGCGACCGACGGCGCTGCTCGCCGCGCCCGCCGCCAGCGTCGCGCCGGCGGCCCCGGCGGCGATCGTGGCGCCGGCCGCGAGGGTCGTGCCTGCGGCGGCGCCTGCGCCGAGCTGCGGGCCGCCCGCCACGATGCCGTTGGCGACGCTCGGACCGAAGATGCCGAGACCGAGCAGGGTCAAGGCGCCGAGGGCGATCGCCATCACCTCGCGGATGTCGGGTTCGGTCCCGAGCCCCGCGTCCATGAAGCGCTGGAAGAGGGTCGTGCCGATGCCGGTGATGACCGCGAGCACGAGCAGCTTGATGCCCGAGGAGATGATATGGCCGAGGACGCGCTCGGCCATGAAGGCGGTACGTCCGAAGAAGGCGAAGGGCAGCAGGACGAAGCCCGCGAGCGTCACCAATTTAAACTCCAGGATCGTGACGAAGACCTGCACCGCGAGAATGAAGAAGGCGATCACGACGATCACCCAGGCGATCAGCAGGATCAGGATCTGGACGAAGTTGGTGAAGAGCCCCACCGGGCCGACAAGATCGGCGGTCGCGTCGAGCAAGGGCTCGGCGGCATCGAGGCCGGTGGACGCGATCATGCCGGGGCGCATGAAATCGCCGATCGCCATCGCGCTTCCTGCCGCTTTCAGGCCCAGCCCGGCGAAGCTCTCGAGCAATATCGTGGCCAGCGCCTGGAAATTGCCGATGATGAAGGCGAAGACGCCGATATAGAGCGTCTTCTTCACCAGCCGCTGCAGCACATCCTCGTCGGTGCCCCATGCCCAGAAGAGCGCCGCGATCGTTATGTCGATCACGATCAGCGTCGAGGACAGGAAGCCGACCTCGCCGCCGAGCAGACCGAACCCGCTGTCGATATAGGTCGAGAAGACCGACAGGAAATTATCGATGACGCCGGTGTCGTTCATGGCTTGCTCTTTTCGGTCCGGAAGAAATGGCGCCGCTTCGCTTCCCAGGCCGCCTCGCATTCGGGATCGGCTTCGGTGGCGGTTCGGCAGCGACGAAGCGTGTCGCCATAATCGGGGGGTGCGTCCGCCCCGGAGATCGCGGGGGCGGACGCACGGGGCGCGGGCGGATCGAGCGCGGCGACAAGGGCAAGGGTCAGCGCAAGACCCAGGACGATTGCCCCCATCACCAGCC
>NZ_JNFC01000027.1 GCF_000756385.1 Sphingopyxis sp. LC363 | reverse complement strand
TCCCCCTCCCCATCGCTGCGCGACACTCCTCGTCATCCCGGCGAAGGCCGGGATCTCGTCCTATCGGTTTACCGCACCGGCGAGATCCCGGCCTTCGCCGGGATGACGGTCAAACTGATGACAGCTCACCACCCCGAAACCGCCCTTCTACTCCCCCTCCCCATCCATCCGCGCGCACAGCGCATCGATCTTCGCCGCCAGTTCGGCGATCCGCATCTGGTCCAGCTTTTCGTGCAGCCGCATGATCTCCAGCTCGGCGCGCAGGTTGATCTCGTAATCGACGCTCGCGGTCAGCCGGTCCTTCGCCGCCTGCCGGTTCTGGCTCATCATGATGATCGGCGCCTGCACCGCGGCGAGCGTCGAGAGCATCAGGTTCAGGAAAATGAACGGATAGGGATCGAACGCCAGCCCGAAATGTTCGAGCACTTCCGAGTTGAGCAGCATCCAGCCGAGCAGCACCAGCGAAAAAACGATGATGAAGCCCCACGAGCCGCCCACGGCAGCGACCTTGTCGGCGAGCCGATCGCCCATGCTCGCCTGCGCATCCCCGATATCGGCGGCGTCGCGGCTGCTCGGCGCGCGCTTCGCGATCGCCTGCACGACGCGGTTTTCCTCGGAATCGAGTTCGTCGAAGGCGCGGCCGAGCAATCGCAGCGACAGATCGTTGAGATGCGTGTCCGCGTTCACATCGCTCCTATCCGACCCAGCGCCACATCCCGGCGACCATATAGCCGAGCGCACCATGCGCCCATGTCGCGACGATCCAAAGCACTATTCCGCCCAGCAGCGCGTGCGGCCGCGGAACCGCTTCGCCCCATGAGGCCTTGCCCGCAAACTGTCCCGCATAAGGCACAAAGCTCGTCCGCGCCGCCCAGCCGCGCCACGCATCGCCCATCAGCCGCGCCTTCTTCGCATCCTGCCCCGCCGACCCGACGAGCGCGAGAAAGGCGATCGTCGCGGAGAGTATGATCTGCCCCGGCGTCGGCATAACCATGATATGCGCGGCCGCCCATAGCGCGAACCCCCACATCATCGGGTGCCGCGTGATCGCGAACACCCCGCGCGGGGCGGCGGCCGCGTCCCTGGCGGCGTGCGGCGCGGGCAGCGCCGGATTGCCGATCAGCGACCCCATGAAGAGGATGCTGGCGAACAGCACGATCAGCGAGGCTGCCGCCCACAGCGCATCGCCGACCGCCCACAGCGGCGGCTCGGGCGGCATCCCGCGCCAGGCCTGCACGACCATGATCAGCGTCGCGATCGCGACGATCGAATAGACGATCTGGAACCCCCGCTCGCCGAGCCGCCCCGCGAGCCCATCCCGAAGCGGATGCGACAGAACAAGATGCGATCCGACGAACAAAATGCAGGTGACGATCAAAAGCGAGATGGGTTGCATGGCCAAATCCTCATCGAGCAATGCCGCTGCTCCGACGTCCCCCTCGTCGGGCGACTCGGAACATTGTCATCGCCACCATCCGCGACAAAGATAACAGTGTCAACATAGAGGATGGGAAAGCGGTGCGAAGGTTCGACCTCCGCGCCGCATCCCTACCAGTCGTATGCGTTGGGCAGCGCCCCTTCCTGCGGCGTCGCATAGCGCTCGCGCAGGCGGTCCTGCCGCGTCGTCAGCGACTGCGCCTTGCCGTCGATCCACACCATCGTCGGACGACTGCCCAGCTCGAGCGGGTCATTGTCCCAGATCACGACGTCGCCGGCGCGCCCCGGGCGCAGCGACCCGATGCTGCCTTCCATGCCGACCGCGCGCGCGGGCACGCTGCTGATCGACGCGAAAGCCTGGTCCCAGCTCAGCCCGCTCGCACCCGGCACGCGCGTCAGACCGACAAGGTTGCCGGCATATTGCGTCGCATAGCCCATCTTGTGCGCGTCATCGTCGTCGAACACCCCGACCGACACGTCGACGCCGGCAGCCTTGAGCCGTCCCGCGTTCGACTGCGTCGCCCCGAGTTGTTCGAAGCTCGACGGCAGGTCGGTGAGCGGCGAGACGAGCACCGGCACCTTCGCCGCGGCGATCTCGCGCGCGACGATCCAACCCTCGGTGGCGCCGACGAGCACCAGCTTCAGCGCGGGAAATTCGCCCTTCAGCTTCAGCACATTGACGATGTCGACCGCACGGTCGACGCGCACGAACAGCGGCGTCGTGCCGTCGATCACGCGCACGAGCGCGTCGGCGTCGGCGCGCTGGATCATCGCGTCATTGCCCCACTCGGCAAGCGCCGCGGGGTTGCGCGCATAGCTGCGCGCCGCGAGCAATTGTTCGCGGAACAGGAGGAAGGTCGCCGCACGGCTGCCGCCGGCCTTCGACGCGCCATCCTCGCCGAACGCGACATATTGGAGGGCGCGTGGGCGCGTCACCATGTCCATGTCGTCGGCCAGGTCGACCACCGCGCCCTGCCCGGCGAACAAATTGCTGCTGCCGCCCGGTGCGACGATCGCGCGCGTGACGCCCGACGCACGATTGACCGCGACGGGCGACCCCATCGGGTTCAATGCGGGCGCGATGTCGAGCCCCGCCGAAAAGCGCGTGCGCGGCGCCGAGCGGTCGTTGGTGCCGCTGACCGCATCGACCTCGACCAGCCCGACGCGGCTGAACGCCGCGACGATGCCAGGCGTCACATAACGGCCCTCGGCATCGACGCGCTCGATGCCGGCGGGGACCGCGACGCCCGCGCCTGCCGCGACGACCTTGCCGCCGCGCACGACGACGGTGCCGCGCTCGATCGGCGCACTGCCGTCACCGATGACGAGCTTTGCGTTGGTGATGGCGACGTCCTGCGCTGCGGCGGGAAGCGCGACCAGCGCAGCGGCAGACAGAAGGAGCGAACGGATCATTTCACATCTCCTTCACCCGGCTGGCCGAGCTCGAAATCGCTCACCGGCCGCCGCTTGGGGTCCATCGCGTCGAACATCAACGCGCCGTCGATCCACACTTTTTCGGGGCGCGTATAGGCGCTGAATGGATTGCCGTTCCACAGCACGACGTCGGCCATCTTGCCGGGCTTCAGGCTGCCCGTGCGGTCGGCGATCCCGAGCGCCTTCGCCGGATTATACGACAGCCAGGTCCAAGCCACCTCGTCGCTGACGTCGATGCCGATGCGGCGCCCGGCGGCGCGTGCCTTCGCGGCTTCCTGGTTCAGCCGCTGGATCTGGTTCGCGTCGTCCGAGTGGACGATCGTGCACGCACCGGCCTTGTAGACGAGCGGGATATTCTCCGGCACCGAGTCATAGGCTTCCATCTTGAAGCCCCACCAGTCGGCCCACATCGCCGAACAAATGCCTTCCTTCGCGAGGATGTCGGCGATCTTATAGCTTTCGACCGCGTGGTGAAAGGTCGACACCTTGTAGCCGAACTCCTTCGACATATCGATGACGAGCGCCATCTCGTCGGCGCGGTAGCAATGATTGTGGACGAGAATCTCGCCCGCGAGCACGCCCGCGAGCGTTTCCATCGCGAGATCGCGGTCGACCGCCTTGCCGTCGTCCATCTTCTTCTTGTACGCGGCCGCCTTGGCCCAGGTCGCGCGGTTCACCGCGAAATTGCCCATCCGCGTCGAGGGGGCACGCCCCTTGCCACCGTAAACGCGCTTCGGATTTTCGCCGCACGCCATTTTCAGGCCATAGGGCGCGCCGGGGAATTTCATCCCCTGTACCGTGCGCGAGGGCACATTCTTGAGCGTGATGGAGCGCCCGCCCATCAAATTCGCGCTGCCCGGCAGGATTTGCAGGCTCGTCACGCCGCCGTTGGCGAGCGCGCGGCTGAACCCCGGATCCTGCGGCCAGACGCTATGTTCGGACCAGACTTCGGGCGTCGTCGGCGACGTCGCCTCATTGCCGTCCGAATGCGCATCGACACTCGGGCTTGGATAGTCGCCAAGATGGCTGTGGATGTCGATAACGCCCGGGGTCAGGAACTTGCCGGTTCCGTCAAAGACCGCGATGTCGGCGGGAATCGGCGTATCGGGACCGCCGATCGCCTCGACCTTGCCTTCCGCCAGCAGCACGGTGCCATTTTCGATCCGCCCGCCCTCGCCGTCGAAGATGGTGACGTTGCGCACGGCGGTGACCTGCCCCGGATAAGGTTTATAGGTCGACGGGTAAGGATCCTTGTTGAACTTCGCCGGCTTTTCGGCGGGCTTGTCGCTCGCCGAGGCCGTGTCCTTTCCGGTCGCCGCACAACCAACGAGCGCCAGCGACACCGCAGCCAGCAGGCTGCCCTTCACACCCTTGATCATCGATTACGCCCCTTTGGGATGGGTACCGGCCGCCTGCGGCTCGCCCAGTTCGCCGCTGCCCGGAACGGCCGGTTCGCGGTCGGCGAGCGTGTCGAGGTGCATCCACTTCTTCACGATCGGCGACAGCGCCAGCACGACGATGCTGACCCCGATGGTGATCAGGCCGATTTCCCAATAGATGCCGAGCGTGGCGTCCTTGGTCATCGCGCCGTCATGCCCGCCGGTCGCCTCGCCGATCTTGCCGGCAACGAAATTTCCGACCGCGGTCATGTAGAACCAGGCGCCCATGATGAGCGAGGCGAGGAAGCTCGGCGCGAGGCGGTTCATCGCGCTCAGCCCGACCGGCGACAGGCAAAGCTCGCCGGTCGTATGGAGGAGATAGAGCAGGAAGACGAAGAGCACCGGCGTCGCGACCTCGGGCCCGACGCTGCTCGCGCCCCACACGAAGACGAGGAAGCCGAGACCGACTTGCGCCAGCGCCAGCGCGAATTTCGCGGGCGCCGACGGCTCGAGGCCCTTTTTGCCCAGCCATTGCCACAGCGCGGCGAAGACCGGCGCGAACAGGATGATATAGATGGGGTTGATCGACTGGAACACCGACGCCGGCACGCCGCCCTTGTCGACATATCGGTCGGTGTAGAGGTTGAAGCTGCCGCCGGCCTGTTCGAACAGGCCCCAGAACAGCGGGTTCAATGCGATCAGGAACAGGATCGCGAACATGCGCTCGCGCGGCTCCTTGTCGAGCTTGAACGATTCGTAAAGCACATAGCCGAGCAGCGCGAGGCCCGAGATGATCAGCAGGTTCTGGATGATGTCCTGATACTGGACCAGCGCCCACATCACCGCGACGGCGCCGAGGCCGACGGCATAGATGGTCATTTCCTTGTTGCGCGGGAGCGGCGCCGGCGCTTCGCCCGCGCCGAGCAGCACATTCTTGCCGAGAACGAAGACGATCAGGCCGGCGACCATGCCGATGCCCGCAAGGCCGAAGCCATAGGCCCAGCCGATCTTCTGCCCCAGATATCCGACGAGGATCGTGCCGAGCGCGGCACCGACGTTAATCCCCATGTAGAAGATGGTATAGGCGGCGTCGCGGCGCATGTCGGTCAGGCGGTAAAGCTGGCCGACCATCACCGAGATATTGGCCTTGAGGAAACCCGAACCGACAATGATCAGCGCGAGCGCGAGCCAGAAGACGTTGATCGTCGGGTCTTCCTGCCCGCCGACGCCCTCGAACGCCATGAACAGATGCCCGAGCGCGAGCAGAACGCCGCCGAACAGCACCGCCTTGCGCTGCCCCAGATAGCGGTCGGCCAGATAACCGCCGAGCACCGGGGTAATATAGACGAGGCTGGTGTAGGCGCCGTAGATCAGGTTCGATTTGCCGTCCGAAAACAGCCAGTGCTGCGTCAGGTAGAAGATCAGCAGCGCGCGCATGCCGTAATAGGAGAAACGCTCCCACATCTCGGCGAAGAAGAGCATATAGAGGCCCTTGGGATGGCCGGCGAATTCGGGCTTCTTGCTGCCGGCGATCAATCCGCCGACGGTCAGGAATACCCCGAGAACGACCAGCGCGATTACCGCGATCCAGTCGCCTTCGTCCCAAAGGCCTATATCTTTCATCAAAACGTCCCTTTTATCGATTATCTTGGACGCGGCCTCCCGCCGCGCGAATGGGGCAACCTAGCGCGAAAATTGCGTATGGGAAGAATCTAATTGCGCCTGAAACCGGTTCAGCCGGGCCAAAATCCGTTGCGAATCATTCGCAACACTTGCGCGGCGGCGCGGAAAAGCCCACATGGCGCCCCATGTTCAACGACACCTCCTCGCTCCTCGCCCACCTTGCCACCCGCCGCTCGGGCAAGGCGCGCGACATGGTCGCCCCCGGCCCCGACGCCGCGGCCTTGCGCGACATCGTCGCGCTCGCGCTGCGCACCCCCGACCATGGCAAGCTCGCACCCTGGCGCGTCGTTACGATCGCCGACGACCAGCGCGACGCCTTCGCGGCGCTGCTCAAAAAGGCGTGGGTGGCCGAAAATCCCGGCGCGGCGGGGCTGGACCTCTCGGCGCTCGACCAGTTCGCGCATCAGGCTCCGTCGCTGCTCGTGCTGATTTCCACCCCCGCCCCCGGCGCCAAGATTCCCGTGTGGGAGCAACAGATGTCGGCCGGCGCGGTCGGCATGAACCTCCTCCACGCCGCGCATGCGCACGGCTTCGTCGGCAGCTGGCTCACCGGCTGGGCGGCCTATAGCGCAGAGGTCGCGGCGGCATTCGGCGCCGGCGAAGACGACAAAATTGTCGGCTATTTCTTCATCGGCACCGCTTCGCGCGATCTCGACGAACGCCCGCGCCCCGAATATGACGACGTCGTTCGCGCCTGGGAAATTTAGTTTCAAATGCCGGACTGAATTTGTAATTAGCCGAATTTGACTGTGCTGCTGTCTTATGGCATTAAGGCGGCATGCTCGATCAGTCCAAACCCGTGTATCAGCGTCTGCGCGACGTCATCGCCAACGCCATCCTCGACGGCAGCTATCGTGACGGCGACATGCTTCCCTCGGTGCGTTCGCTCGCCGCGGAGGAAGGCGCAAACCCGCTGACGGTCGCCAAGGCCTATCAGACGTTCCAGGACGAAGGGCTGGTCACGGTCAAGCGCGGGGTCGGCATGTTCGTCGCCGAGGGCGCCACCGAACGCCTCCGCGACCTGATGCGCGCCGATTTCCTCGCCAACGTCTGGCCTCCGGTCGCGCAGCAGATGCGCCGCATCGGCCTCGACGCGCGGACCTTGCTCGATCTGACCGAGGCCTGACGGCTACCGCCCGATCTGCGCCGCCTTGTCGCGCAAATCCGCCGCCGCCTGCGCCTTCCCGCGCTTTTCCAGCAGCCCGGCGTAAAATTCCATGATCCCCGCATTGAGCGGCTGCAACCGATAGGCGCGGTCGATCAGCACCAGCGCGCGCGCATCATCGCCCTTCGCCGCCCAGGCGCGCGCCAGTTCGCGCAGGATCACCACGTCGCGATCGCCGATCCGCCGCCGCACCCGCTCGAAATGCCCGATCGCCTGGTCCCAATGTTCGAGGTCCATCGCGAGGTGCCCGGCGAGCCGGTCGGCGGCGATGCTCGACGGCTGCCCGTCGCGCAGCGCGAGGATCGCCGCGCCCGATCCGGCGGCATCGCCCGCGCGGTAAAGTGCGTTGGCGAGGCGCAGCGTGGTGCGCTCGCCCGCGTCGATCGCGCGCGCGGCGCGATAGGCTTCGACCGCAAGGGCGAACCGCCCGCCCGCGAGCGCGGCGTCACCGAGCAGGATATGCGCATCGGCGACGCCGCGGTTCGCGTCGCGCAGCCGCACGGCGCGGTCGATCGCGCGCGCGCCGTTGCCGCTCGCAAGGTCGGCGGCGATCGCCGGGATCGCCTTGGCCGGGTCGAGCGGCGCGGCGTCGGCCGCCATCGCCACCAGCCCGTAATCATCGTCGATCGCGAACGGCACGGCTTCGCCCGGGCTGAGCGCCGTCGCGCGCCCCATATAATCCGCCGATTCCATGTCGCGTCCCAGCTCGGCGGCCGTACGCGCCGCAAGGATCAGCGACCAGCTGTCGGCGTCGGGGCGGCGGACGAGCGGCAGCAGCGCCTCGCGCGCGGCGTCGGGATCGCCATCGGCCCATTCGGCGGCAGCAAGAATACGCCGCGCGGTGAAATTATGCGGCTGTTCGGCAAGCAGCCGGTCCGCCCACGTCGCCGCGACCGCCTCGCCGCCGAGCTCGAGCTCGACGACCGCGCTCAGCAGCATGAACGACGGCTGTTCGTCGAGTTCGCCCCGCGTGCGCTGGAGCAGGCTGCGCGCCAGCGCATATCGGCCCGCGCGCGCTGCGAGCACCGCCTGCAGATAATAGAGGCGCGGGTCGCGCGGCACGATCGTCGCCGCATGGCGAAGCGCCGCCAGCATGTCGCGATACCGCCCGAGGTCGCCGAGCGTCGCGGCCTGGTCGATCAGCGCGTCGGCATTGTCGGGGTCGGCTTTGAGCGCATCGGCATACCAGCTTAGCGACGCCTCCAGCCCCTCCCCGCTCCGCACGAGATTGGCCTTGAACGCCAGCGCCGCGCTGTTCGCCTTGTCGAGTTCGATCGCATAATCGACCGCGTCGCGCGCGCCGAGCGCGTCGGCATTGGCCTCACGAAAGCGCGCAACATCGACCCATAGCGCCGAATTGCGCGGCAGTTCGTGCACCGCGCGGTCATAGGCTTCGCGCGCGGCGAAGAGATCGCCGTTCGCCAGATGGACGTCGCCCGCGACCCATGCCGCCTCACCCATCATCTCGGGGATGACCGGCCCACCCTCCAGCGTCTCGAGCGCGCGCGCGCCTTCGCCTTGCATCGCATAAGCCCGGGCGAGCAGCGGCCGCAGCGCCGCATCCTTGGCGCCGGCGCCGAGCGCGCCCTTGACCGCCGCCTCGGCGCCGACTCCGTCGCCGAGGCGGATCGCGACGCGCGCCAGCATGACGCGCCTTGCGATGTCGCCCGGATCGTCGGCGATCGCCGCCTGCAACGCCGCGCGCTGTTGCTCATAAGCCCGGCGCGGCGTGTCCGGTCCGCCGCCGCCGCACGCCGCGAGCAGCAGCGCCGCCACCAGCGGCGCGGCGGTCCAGACGCGGCGCAAGGTCATTCAGCCCTGCATCCGATATTGTTTGAGCAGGTCGTAGAGCGTCGGCCGGCTGATCCCGAGCAATTTCGCCGCGAGCGAGATATTGCCCTCGCTCTGCGTCATCGCGCGGCGGATCGCGACGCGGTCGGCGGCCTCGCGCGCGCTGCGCAGGTTGAGCCACGCCTCTTCGCCCTCTTCGCCGCCGCCCGCCATATCGAGATCCTCGCGCATCACCAGCTTGCCGTCGGCCATGATAACGGCGCGCTTGATGCGGTTTTCAAGTTCGCGGACATTGCCCGGCCAGCGCGCCTCGTCGATCGCCTGCAGCGCGTCGGGCGCAAAGCCGCGCACCCCGGGATTCATCTCGGGCGCATATTGGTGGAGGAAATGGCGCGCGAGCAGCACCGCATCGCCCGGCCGCTCGGCGAGCGACGGGATCTTCACCACCATCTCGGCGAGCCGGTAATAAAGATCGTCGCGAAAGCTCTGCTCGGCGATCATCGCATCGAGGTCGCGGTGCGTCGCGCAGACGATCCGCGTATCGACCGGAATCGCCTTGCGCCCGCCGATCCGCTCGATCGTGCGTTCCTGCAAAAATCGCAGCAGCTTGACCTGCAACGGCAACGGGATGTCGCCGACCTCGTCGAGGAAGAGCGTCCCGCCGTGCGCCAGCTCGATCTTGCCCTCGGTCGTCTTCACCGCGCCCGTAAAGGCGCCCTTTTCATGCCCGAACAGCTCGCTTTCGAGCAGATTCTCGGGGATCGCGGCGCAGTTGATCGCGACGAACGCGCCGTCGCGCCGCCCGCTCGCCTCGTGCAGCCCGCGCGCGAGCAATTCCTTGCCGGTGCCACTCGCGCCGAGCAGCATCACCGACACGTCGAGGTTCGCGACGCGCTCGATCGTGCGCGCGACCTTCAGCATCTCGGGCGCGCCGGTAATCATCCCGCCGAGCACGCGATTATCGCCCGCACCCTGGCTCGCCAGCCGCGCATTTTCGACTTCGAGTCCGCGAACGTGAAACGCACGCGCGACGATCAGCCCCAGTTCGTCGATGTCGATCGGCTTCTGATAGAAATCCCACGCCCCGCTCGCGATCGCGGTCAGCGCGCTCGCGCGTTCGCCATGCCCCGACACGACGATCACCTTGGTATCGGGCTTGGCCTCGAGGATCGCCTTCAGCGTCCGGAACCCCTCGCGCGTTCCGTCGGGATCGGGCGGCAGGCCGAGGTCGAGCGTCACCACCTCGGGTTCCTCGGCGCGCAGCAGTTCGATCGCGGCGTCATGGTCGCCCGCGACAAACACGCGATAATCGTCATAGGCCCATTTGAGCTGCGTCTGCAGCCCGGCGTCGTCTTCGACCACCAGCAATTTAGGCAATCCGGTCCCGCCCTCGCTCATTTCATTCCCGCCTTCATCACCCGCGCATCGCCCCCGGCGGCGGCGCGCGCGTCGGCTAGCGGCAACCACAGGGTGAAATTGCTTCCCTTGCCCGGTTCGCTCGTCACCTCGATCGCCCCGCCCATCCCTTGCGCGAGCTGCAGCGCCTCGAACGCGCCGAGCCCGAAGCCCGATTCCTTCGTCGACACGAACGGCTTGAACAACTCGTCGCGGATGAACTCGCGCGTCATGCCGCATCCCTGGTCGATCACGTCGATGCGCGCGCGCCCCTGTTCGGCGACCGCGACGACCTGAACCGGCGTGTCCGGCGCCGACGCGTCGATCGCGTTGGCGACCAGATGCTGGACGATCTGGCGGACCGCGCCCGCCTCGGCCCACGCCGACAGGCCGGCCTGGCAGCCGACGAACAGCGCGCGGCGCGGCCGCATTTCCGCGGCAACCTCGTTCAGCAGCGGCTCGACCAGCGTGCGGCCGGGCTCGGCCGCCGGCCCGCGCTCGCGCGGCGACAGGCGGACGAGCAGGTCGCTGAGCCGCCCCGCCGAAATCTTCAGCGTCTGCGTCATGTCGGCGCGGAATTCGGGCTTGTCGGCGTGGCGCTCGGCATTGCGCGCGAGCAGCGACAATTGGCTCGCCAGATTCTTGATGTCGTGCATGATGAAGGCAAAGCGGCGGTTGAATTCATCGAAGCGCCGCGCCTCCGACAGCGCCTGCTGGCTCTGCGATTCGGCGAGATAGCTCGCCGCCTGCTGCCCCGCGATGCGCAGCACGTCGAGATCTTCCCAGTCGAGCGCGCGCGAGACCGCCGGGCGGTGCAGCACCGCGATCGCGATCATCCGCTGGAAATGGAGGACCGGCACGACCACCCACGCGCGCGTGTCGGCGATCAGCCAGTCGGGGATCGCCAGATCCACACCCGCCGGATGCTTGCCCGGAGCGCCGCGCCGCTCGGCGTCGAGGTCGACGATATGTTGCGTTTCCTGCAGCATGAAGGCCGAACGCAGCGACAGTCCGGCCTCTTCGCCCACGCCGCCAGGCCAATGCCATTGTTCCGCGACGCGAAAGCCGCCCGACGCGGCGGGCAGCATCAGCAAGGCACCCGGACTGCCGGTCAATTGCGCGAGCGCCTTGGCAACGCGCCGATAGAGGTTGCGATCGTCATCGCTCCCATCCCCCTTGGCGCCCTGCGCCAGCGTCGCGGTGAATCGCATCCACTCGGCGCGATAGTCGTAACGATGCTCGAAGAAATGCTTGGAGATGATCACGGCGAGCCACGCGCGCGAACGCGCGGACGCCAGCATGAGTCCTCCCGCGCCCAGCGCGACAGCCAGCGAGATCGCCTGCGCCAGCTCGGCATAATCGCTCCCGACCGCGCGCGCGACCGCACCGGTCAGCGCGATCAGGATCAGATAGACGGCGGCGCCCAGCAGGATCAGCGATCGCGTCGCCGCGGTGCGCGACAGCCGCATCCGCTCGCGCCCGATGTCCATCGCCGCGACGATATGGATCGGCACGGTGAGCAGCGCGACGGCAGGCAACAACGCGATCAGCGTCGAGGCCTTCGCTCCCGTCAGCGCGCCGATCAGCTGGACGTTGAGTTCATAGGCCCACAGCATGGCGAAACCGCCAGCGACCGCCAGCACCGGCATCCGCAGCCCGCCGCTCGCGCGCCGGACGGCGCCGTCGATGATCAGCAGCCCGCCGATCGCGACGATCATCGCGGTGAAGGTCAGCGTCGGCTTCATCCATGGCGCCGCGGCGGCGCCCGCGCGCCAATGCGCCGCCGCGCCGAGCAGGAAGGCGAGCAGGCAGATCGTCGCCAGCATCCGCAGGATCAGACGCAGCGGCCGCGGCATCGGCGCGCGCGGCGACCAGAATGTCGCGCCGAGCCAGCCGAGCATCGCGCCGTCGCGGACCATCTGCGCCACCAGCGCCTCCGACGATCCCGGCGAAAAGATCGTCAGCGCCGCGCACCACAGCGCGGTCGCCGCCGCCACCAGCACCTGCCAACGCGGCGCGGGCATCAACGCCGCCATGCGCGCGCGCGGCCGCATCAGCAGCCACAGGGTCGCGCCCGAAAAACTTGCGAGCGCCGCGACGCACAGGATGTACGACAGGGTCGCGAGCACGCTAGCGCGCTCCCTCCGGCCACAGCACGACGCGCACCGTCTGGAGCAGGATCAGGAGGTCGAGGAAGGGCGAGTAGTTTTTGGCGTAATAAAGATCATATTCCAGCTTCACGCGCGCGTCCTCGACCGAGGCGCCATAGGGATAGTTGATCTGCGCCCAGCCGGTCAGGCCGGGTTTCACCATGTGGCGTTCGGCATAATAGGGCAGCTTTTTCTCCAGCTCCTCGACGAAGCTCGGCCGTTCGGGGCGCGGCCCGACGAAGCTCATGTCGCCCTTCAGCACGCACCAGGTCTGCGGCAGTTCGTCGATGCGCAGCTTGCGGATCACGCGGCCGACGCGCGTGACGCGGGGATCATTCTCGCTCGCCCACACCGCCTTGCCCGACGCTTCGGCATCGATACGCATCGAACGAATCTTGAAGATGTCATAGGTCTCGCCGAACAGGCCGACGCGCGGCTGGCGATAGAAGACCGGCCCGCGGCTGTCGAGCACCACCGCGATGCCGGCGAGAAAGATCAGCGGCAGTCCGACGATCAGCACGATCAGGCTGGCGAGGATGTCGAACAGGCGTTTGCCCACTTTGGAAATCCGCTGCCCCGCCGAAAAGCCGTCGGAAAAGATAAGGCCGCTCGGGTTGGTGGTCGCAAGGTCGACGCGCCCCGTCTCGCGCTCGATGAAGCTTGCGATGTCGTTGACATGCACCCCCGTCGTCTTGACGCGGAGCAGGTCATTCAGCGGCAGCGCGTTGCGTCGCTCCTCGAGCGCGAGCACGACTTCGCCCGCGCGCAGCATCACGACATGCTCCGACAGATTGGCGATCGCCTCGCGCGGGATCGCCCCCGGCACCGTCTTCTCGTTCGCGCTCATCGCGACGAAACCGACCATCTCAAGCCCGCTCCCCGGCGCATCGGCGAGCGCCGCGAGCCGCGCCGCACGCGGCCCGGCGCCGAGCACCAAAATGCGCCGGCGAAAGGCTTCGGTGCCCGCCGACTGCGTCAGCGCGACGCGGATCACGAACAGCACGCCGATGGCGAAAATCATCGCATAGAGGCTGTTCGCACGCCACAGCGTCGCCGTTGGCAGCAGGAACCCCAGTACCGACAGAAAAATCACCCCGAGCGAAATCGCGGCGAGCAGGCGCGCGGTCGCAAAGCGCATCGAGCGCAGCCCCTCGTTCCCGTACATCCCGGTCGCCATCATCGCGAGCGAATTGGAAACGCCGAAGGTCAGGAGCGGCAGCCAGCGGCTCGCGAGCGGCCCCGCATCGAACCCCGCCTGATGCGCGTAGAGATGCCACGCCCCCTCGGCCGAGCCGAGCAGCGCGAAAAATTCGATCAGCGCCAGCCAGACGACGGCGTGCGGGACATAATGTTTGAACAGCCGGAACATGTTGGCGAAGTCCTACAGCCGAGGCGTCAACTGTCGGTTAATTTTACACTTGCTATATCGGCAATGACAAGGTGACCCGCTGCTTCGAAAGCGATAGACCGAATTCATGACGCTGATGATCCAGCCCCTCATCCTGTGCGGCGGTGCAGGCACCCGCCTGTGGCCCGAATCGCGCGGCACCCGCGCGAAGCAGTTCCTGCTGCTGCACGGCCAGCGCAGCCTGTTCCGCCAGACCGTCGAGCGCACGCCCGCGGGCCCCGATTTCCTGCCACCCATTGTCCTCTGCGGCGACGGCCATGTCGCGATGGTGCGCGAACAAATGGGCGATCGCGAAGAGACGCTGCTCGTCGAGCCGATGCCGCGCAACACCGCCGCCGCGATCGCGCTCGCCGTCGCGCAGGCCGACGCCGACACGCTGCTGCTCGTGATGCCGAGCGATCATGTCATCGCCGACGTCCCCGCCTTTCACGCCGCGATCGCCAAGGGAGTGCGCCTTGCGCAACGGGACTGGATCGTCACCTTCGGCATCACCCCCGACCGCCCCGAAACCGGCTTCGGCTACATCGCCGCCGGCAAGGCGCTCGGCGAGGACGGGTTTGCGGTCGACCGCTTCGTCGAGAAGCCCCCGCTCGCCGATGCCGAGGCGATGCTCGCGGCGGGCGGTTACAGCTGGAACGCCGGTATCTTCCTGTTCCGCGCCGCGCGGATGCGCGACGCGATGCTCACCCATTGCCGCGCGATCTTCGAAGCGGCGGACAATGCGGTTGCCGCCGGGATGCGCGACGGCGACGCGCTCTATGCCGACGCGATCGAGTTCGCCAAGGCGCCGTCGGACTCGATCGATTATGCCGTGATGGAAAAGGACGATCGCGTCGCGGTCGTCCCCGTCGCGATGGGCTGGTCCGACCTCGGCTGCTGGCACACGATCCACGCCCTCGCCGAAAAGGATGCCGCCGACAATGCCGTCACCGGCGACGCCTTTCTCCACGACAGCCGCGGCAACCTCGTCCGCGCCGGCGACAAGCGCGTGTCGATCCTCGGCATGGACAATATTGCGGTGATCGTCGACGGCGACGACATTTTGGTCATTCCGCTCGAACGCTCGCAGGAAGTCCGCGCCGCCGCCAAGGCGCGCGAATAGGCCTGTGCGATCGCCCAATTTCGCCGACGCCCCGCTCGGGCTGCTCGATCATCATCCGAACGAGCTGCGCGCGCGCCACTGCCACGACGACGCCTTCGTCGCCGTGGTGCTCGAGGGCGGCTATCAGGAAGCGGGCGACGAGGGCCGTTTCGACGTTCGCCCCGGCGACGCGCTGATCCACCACCCGTTCGAATCGCACCTCGACCGCGTCGAGGCGAAGGGCGCGCGCGTCCTCGTGCTGGGCCTGCCCGCCGAACTGGCGGCGACCTCGCATGTTCGCGGCCGCGTCGGCGACCCCGACGCGCTCGTCCGGATCGCCGCGCGCGACCCGCGCGCCGCCGCGGCCGCCTTCGCCGAGCAATTTGTCGCCACCCCCGACGCCGCGCTCGACTGGCCCGATTTGCTCGCCCGCGACCTCTGCGGCCACGCGCCCGTCCGGCTCGGCGAATGGGCCGAGCGCACGGGCGTGCGCGCCGAAACATTGAGCCGCGGCTTTCGCGCCGCCTATGGCTGCACCCCCAAGGCGTTTCGCGCCGACGCCCGCGCCCGCGCCGCGCTCGCGGCGATCCGCGTAGGCGGCGAGCCGCTCTCCGACATCGCGCACCGCCTCCATTTTACCGACCAGGCGCACATGACGCATGCGGTCGCGCGGCTCAGCGGCGCGACGCCGGGCGCGTGGCGCCGCATGGTGCCCGACGTCAAATCGATACAAGACATGGCCGACCTTGGCGTGTAGCAACCGGACAACACACCTGTTGGAGACGATCATGCTCGACCGCCGCACCCTCATCGCCACCCTCGCCGCGACCTCCGCGCTCGCGGGCGTCCGAAATCCCGCCGCCGCGCTGACGGCCCAGACCGCAAGCGGCGAAGGCGCGAAGCTCACCGCGATCTACGATCGCTTCTACGACCGGATGGTCGATGAAAGTCCCGAATTCGCGACCGCGCTCGGGCTCGACAAGGACGCCCGCCTGCCGCTCAAGGCCAAACTCGACGACCGCTCGCCCGCGGGAATCAAGCAAAGCCACCAGCTCTATCGCGACGGTCTCGCCGAACTGAAAAAAATCGATGCCTCAAAGCTTTCGGGCATGGACCTCGTCAACTACGAAACCTTCCGCGGCCCGTGGGAGCATTCCGTCAAGGCGTATGACACGTTCGGCTATGGTCTCCACAGCTGGCCCGAACCGCATCCGGTCACGCAATTGAGCGGCACCTACCGCTCGATTCCCGATTTCCTGATCAACCAGCACAGCATCGCGAACGCCGCCGATGCCGTGGCCTATCTCGCGCGCTGCGCCGATTTCGCGGTGCAGATGGACAACGAGACGGGGCGGATCAAGGCCGACCATGCGAACGACATCATCCCGCCCGATTTCGTCATCGACCGCACACTCGGCCAGTTCGACCGCATCTGGGCCCCCGCCGCCGACGCCAACGGGCTGACGAAAAATCTCGCCGCCAAGACGAAAGACATCCCCGGCGACTGGGCGAAACGCTGCGCCGCCATCGTCGAGGGCAAAATCTATCCCGCGATGCGCCGTCAGGCCGACGAGCTTCGCGCCGCCCGCCCCCGCGCGACCCACGACGCCGGCGTGTGGCGCCTGCCCAAGGGCGACGAATATTATGCCTATGCGCTCCGCTATGCGACGACGACGGGCATGTCGGCCGAGGAAGTGCACAAGCTCGGGCTCGACCGCGTCGCGGATCTCAGCGCGCGCGCCGACGCGATCTTCAAGACGCAGGGGATGACCAAGGGGACGGTCGCCGAACGGATGCGCGCGCTCGGCAAGGACCCGCGCTTCCTCTATCCCAACACCGACGAGGGCAAGGCGAAGCTGATCGCCGAACTCAACGCCCAGATGCAGGCGATTCAGGCGCGCCTTCCCGAAGCCTTCGGCCGCCTGCCCAAGGCCAAGGTCGAGATTCGCCGCGTCCCCGCCGATATCGAGGATGGCGCGACCGGCGGCTATTACCAGATCCCCGCACTCGACGGCTCGCGCCCCGGCGCTTATTACATCAACCTGCGCGACACCGCCGAAAATCCGTCGTGGACGCTGCCGACGCTCACCTATCACGAGGCCTCGCCGGGCCATCACCACCAGATCGCGCTGGCGCAGGAGGCCGAGGGCATCCCGCGCCTCCGCCGCCTCCCCGCTTACTCGGTCTATACCGAGGGCTGGGGCCTCTACGCCGAACAGCTCGCCGACGAGATGGGGGTCTATGAAAACGACCCGTGGGGCCGCCTCGGCTATCTGCAATCCTATATGTTCCGCGCCGCGCGGCTCGTCGCCGACACCGGCCTCCACCACTATAAATGGACGCGCGAGAAGGCGATCCAATATTATAACGAGACGCTCGGCACCCCCGAACCGTCGAACATCACCGAGATCGAGCGTTATTGCGTGTGGCCGGGACAAGCGACGAGCTACATGGTCGGCCAGACGAGCTGGGTCCGCATCCGCGAACAGGCGAAGGCCGCGCTCGGCGACAAGTTCGACCTGCGCGCTTTCCACGACACCGCGCTCGCGGCGGGCGCAATGCCGATCGAAGTGCTCGAATCGGTGATCGCCCGCTGGACCGCGGCGCAAAAGGGCTGACGATAGCGTCAGGAAAAACTCTGAAGCGTGCCCATCCTTATTTGGTCGTCATCCCGGCGCAGGCCGGGATCTCACCGATGCGTTTCGATGCAAGGTCGAGATCCCGGCCTGCGCCGGGATGACAAAGAAGAGACCGCGCTTCAGCCTGAGATACGCTCGCCCTAATTCTGGAAAATCGCCGGAGTTCCGGGTTTGACCATCTGCGCGACGCGCGCGGCGTCCCAGTTGGTCAGCCGGACGCAGCCATGGCTCTCCGCGCGGCCGATCGTGTGCGGCTCGCTCGTTCCGTGAATGCCGTAATGCGGCTTGCTGAGATCGATCCACACGACGCCGACCGGGCTGTTCGGGCCGGGCTGGAGCAATTTCGCCTCCTTGTTGTCGCTCACGTCCCAGAACAGCTTGGGATTATAGTGAAAGTCCGGGTTGCGGCTGACGCCCTTTATCTCCCACGTCCCGATCGGCAGCGGGTCGTGGCGGCTGCCCATCGTCGCGGGGAATTGCCCGACGAGCCGGTCGGCGTCGTCATAGACTTTCAGCACGCCTTCCGATTTGTCGACGACGATCTTCGCGGCGGCAAGCTGCTCGGGCGCGACGCCCAGCCGTTCGAGCGTGCCGTTCCAGCCGCGCGGGTCGTCCCCCGTCTTCGGGACAGCGACATCGGGGATGTTCGGAACGCGAAAGGACCGCCCCGCGCCGACCAGCGTCGACGGGCTGTTCAGCGCGACCAGCGTCTCGGGCGTCGTATGAAACCGCTCGGCAAGCGCTTCGGTCAGGTTGCGATAGCCGAGCGCGGGCAATTTGGCCTGATCGGCGGCGTCTTTCGGAAAGGCCGGAACGAACGGCCCCTTCGCGAAGCCCGCGGGGATGATGACCATCCGCGTCGCGGGGATGTCGCGCCCCTGTTGCAGCGCCTGTTCGGTCGCCGTGTCGAGCTTCCCATTTTCTTCGAGCCCGCGCGCTTTCTGGAAGCCGCGCAGCGCGGCGACATAGGACGCCCCTTCCTTCCCGTCGATCACGCCGGGCGAGAAGCCGAGATGGTCGAGCAGAACCTGCGCGCGAAGCGTCGGCGGCGCGGCGAAGGGCGCCGCCTCGGTCTCGGCATCCTCGAATCGCAAGCTGTCGGCGTCGGCCGCGACTGCCTCTTTCTGGTCGGTATCCGTATCTTGGGGGGCTGAATCGCAGCCGGCGATCAACAACAGGCACGGCAGAATGGATAAACGTTTCAAAAATTGTCCTCCCGGGTTCGAGGAGGATCAACGGTCCGGCGCACCAAAGGATGCGGGGACGGCGAACCGCCCAGCGCCGAGCTGCCCCAGGACATCGTGCGCTCAATTTGCACCGTCCTGCGCCCGACAAGCTCAGGGCGAACGGTTCATATTAGCGCATGCCGCTTTAGGGCGCGGGCGGGACGCTCGCCGCCCGCTTCGGCCGCGAGACGCGCGGCAGCGACCTGCGCGACCTCGATCCCGACGGCCATGTGTTCGACAAATCGGGGCTGTGATCCGTCCGGTTCAATCGGCCGGCGGGACGGCGATCGCCATGCCCGCTTTCACCCGGTCCATCACGACGAAGGATTCGAAGCGCTTGATGTCGGGGTCGTCGAAGAAGTGCGCGGCGATAAAGGTTTCGTAAGCAGCCATGTCGGGGACGACGACGATCAGCAGAAAGTCGGTGCGGCCCGTGACATAATAGCATTGCTGCACCTCGGGCGCCGCGCGCAGCCTGCTTTTCAGCGCCGCCATCTGCGCCGTATGCTCACGCTCCAGCTCAACCTCGACGATCACGCTGATCGCGCCGCCGCAGCGGGCGGGATCGACAATCGCGACATTGGCCTCGATCACGCCCAGCCGCTCCATGCGCCGCAACCGGCGCTGCACCGCCGCCGCCGAGAGATTCACGCTGTGGCCGATGTCGCGCAACGGCGTCCGGTTGTCGGCCTGCACCGCGCGCAATATCGCCCGGTCGAAACGATCCAATTCGACAGTCATGCAAAATTGTTGCGTAGCTTGCGGTAAAATCAAGCAGATTTTTCGGCAACGGCGCAATAGAATCTCGCCATGCCCCGGATTCGTCCCCTCTCCCGCCGCCGCATCCTTGCCCACATTCCGCTGATCGCCGCTGCCGGCTTTGCCTCGTCGCTGCGGGCCGCGGAACCGCCGGAACAAGACATCGCCGACATGGCCGCCGATGCCGTCGCCACCGGCGTTCCACCGGCGCTGGGAATGATCGCGATCGAGAACGGCCGCCTCGGAACGCCGAGCGCCTTCGGCGTCGAGGCGCGCGGCCGGCCCAGCGCAGCGTCCGCAACGGGGCGCTGGCATATCGGATCGAACGCCAAGTCGATGACCGCGACGATGGTCGCGCGGCTCGTCGAACAAGGCCTCCTCGACTGGAAGGCTTCGCTCGCCGACCTGCTGCCCGACGTGCCAATGCGCGAAGACTATCGCGCCGTCAGCTTGCCCGACCTTCTCTCGCATCGCGCAGGCCTCGCGCGCAACAGCGCCGCCGGGCTCGCGGCCATGCCCGACGACGATCCGCGCAGCGAGCAGGAGCGGCGCCGCGCATATGCCGCCGCGGCCCTGACCGAACCGCCGGTCGGCCCGATCGCCGTCGGGGCGGGAAGTTACAGCAATACAGGATTCTTTCTCGCCGGCCTCATCGCTGAACGCGCCACCGGACTGCCGTTCGAAGCGCTAATGCGCCGCGAGCTTTTCGTCCCGCTCGGGATGACGAGCGTCGGCTTCGGCGGCACGCCGCCCGGCGAAATCGCGGGCCATTCAAAGGGGGGGCCGGTCTATGGCGCGGCCGGCGACAATCCCGACTTTCTGCGACCTGCCGGCGGCCTTCATCTGTCGCTCGCCGACTGGGGCAGCTATATTCTCGACCAGATGCGCGGCCAGCGCGGCGAAGGGCGGCTCCTGCGAGCCGAATCCTATCATTTCCTTCATCGACCGCAGCCCGGCAGCAACAACGGCCTCGGCTGGGGGCTGGAAGCCGCTCCCGGCGGCAAGCCGATGTGGAGCCACGACGGCTCCAACGGCCGCTGGTTCGGCATCGTCGCCGTGCTGCCCGACGAACAGCGCGCCGCGATGGTCGTTGCCAATGCCGCCGGCGCCGAGGTCGAAGCCGTCGTCAACCGCATGGTCGTCAGGACGCTCGGGCTCGCCTGATCGAAGCTCGGCCGGGAATCGACACGGACTCTAATCCCCCGCGAAATCGAAGGCGCTGACGCCGCGCTCGCCCTCGCGGAACCGCAGCGGGCGGCCCAGCGGCGGCATCGACCGCTGGACGCAGCCGGTGCGTGTGCAGCGGCGACAGCCAAGCCCGATCGGCGTCGCGGGCGATCGCATCAGGTCGATCCCGCGCGCGGCGATCAACGGCGCGGCGACCTTGGCATCGACCCCGACGCATACGGCAAAGCGCGCGGGCGTCCCGCTGCCCGTCGCGCCGGGTGCCGCGACCGAGCGCGACTGGGTGAACCAGCGCGACCCGTCCTCCAGTTCGACCAGATCGGCGATCACCTCGCCGGGCCGCGCGAATGCCTCATGAACGCTCCACAAAGGGCAACGCGCATCGCCATCGACCAGCGGCGACTGGCTCGCCCCGGCATAGCGCTTGCTCCCCTGCCCCGCGCGGTCGATGCGCAGCATGAAGAAGGGCAGCCCGCGCGCGCCCACGCGCTGCAACGTCGTCAGCCGGTGCGCGACCTGCTCGTAACCCGCGCCGAAGCGCCGCTGGAGCAGCAGCAGGTCGTACCCCGTCGCGTCGCAGGCGCGCAGGAACCGGCCATAGGGCATCATCAGCGCCGCGGCGAAATAGTGGATCAGATGCCGCTCGAACAGCCGCGCCGCCGCGCTCTCGGCAAATTCCGCCCCCGCGACGAGCGCGTCGATCTCGTCCTTCGCCTCGATCTGCGCCAGCGTCGCCGCCGCCTGAAATGTCCGCGAGGCCGGACGCAGCAGCTCGTTCAGCATCAATTGGCGCGCGTGCCAGTCGAGCCAGCGCAGCCGGTCGGGCATGACGTCCGACGGCAAGATGCGGATGCCGAGCTGGTGCCGCATGCGCAGCCGCTCCGAAATCGTCCCGTACAGGTCGCCTCCCGCCAGCCGCAACTCGTCGGCCAGTTCCTCGGCGCGCGCGTCGAGGTCGGGAAAATGATTGCGCCATTTCTCGATCGCGCGGCGCACCGCGGCAACTTCGGGCGCGTCGCCGTCGCCTTCCGAACGCCCTTCGGGCACCGCATCGAACAATCTTGCGAAAGCCGCCGCGGTTGCCGGTGCGGTCTGCAACCATTCCTCGACCTCCTGCGCCCCGATCCCCAGATCGGCAAAGCGCGGATCGGCGAGCCGGCGCCGCAGCCCCGCGAGCCCGCCAGGCACTTCCTCCGCCCCCAGCTTCGCCGCATCGAACCCGAACCGCTCTGCCAGCCGCACGATCACCGTCGCGCTCAGCGGCCGCTGGCCATGCTCGATCAGGTTGAGATAGCTCGGCGAAATGTCGAGCGCCTCGGCCATCGCCGCCTGCGTCATCGCCGCCTCGCGCCGCACCTTGCGCACCGCCGGCCCCGCAAACACTCGCCGCTCCGCCATTTTGTAACTTTCTTTACTAATTTACACGCAAATTTACACCTTATTGGCATATTTCACAAATAATATTGACAAAGCTTTTCACTTTCCGCGGCACCTTCGCCAACATCCACCCCATCACCTCCTCTCAAGGACAAAGACGATGGGTTATCAGGAAGACATGGCACAGGCCGGCCGCCTCATCCGCGACTATGACGGCACCTGGGACGGCATCAGCGGCGAAAGCATCGCCCGCATGCGCGCCCAGAACAAGTTCCGCACCGGTCTCGACATCGCCCGCTACACCGCGCGCATCATGCGCGCGGACATGGCCGCTTATGACGCCGACCCCGCCAACTACACCCAGTCGCTGGGCTGCTGGCACGGCTTCATCGCGCAGCAGAAGATGATCTCGATCAAGAAGCATTTCGGTACCGTCAAGGGCCGCTACATCTATCTCTCGGGCTGGATGATCGCCGCGCTGCGCAGCGAGTTCGGTCCGCTGCCCGACCAGTCGATGCACGAAAAGACCAGCGTTCCGGCGCTGATCGAGGAAATCTACACCTTCCTGCGTCAGGCCGACGCCCGCGAACTCGGCATGCTCTTCCGCGACCTCGACGCCGCGCGCGCCGAGGGCGACGAACTCAAGGCCAAGCAGGTTCAGGCCGCGATCGACAATCATGAAACGCACGTCGTGCCCATCATCGCCGACATCGACGCGGGCTTCGGCAACGCCGAGGCGACGTACCTCCTCGCCAAGAAGATGATCGAGGCCGGCGCCTGCGCGCTCCAGATCGAAAATCAGGTCTCGGACGAAAAGCAGTGCGGCCATCAGGACGGCAAGGTCACCGTGCCGCACGAGGATTTCATCGCGAAGATCCGCGCCTGCCGCTACGCCTTCATGGAACTCGGCGTCGAGGACGGCATCATCGTGACGCGCACCGACAGCCTCGGCGCGGGCCTCACCAAGCAGATCGCCTTCTCGAAGGAGCCCGGCGACCTCGGCGACCGGTATAACAGCTTCCTCGACTGCGAAGAGGTCGAGGGCGCGGGCAACCCCGGCGACGTCCTGATCAACCGCAACGGCAAGCTGATGCGTCCGAAGCGCCTGCCCTCGAACCTCTATCAGTTCCGTCCCGGAACCGGCGAGGATCGCTGCGTGATGGACTGTATCGCCTCGCTTCAGAACGGCGCCGACCTCTTGTGGATCGAGACCGAGAAGCCGCACATCGAACAGATTGCCGGCATGGTCGACCGCATCCGCGAAGTCGTCCCCAACGCGAAGCTCGCTTATAACAATTCGCCGAGCTTCAACTGGACGCTCAACTTCCGCCAGCAGGTGTTCGACGCGTGGGAGAAGGAAGGCAAGGACGTCGGCGCCTATGACCGCGCCAAGCTGATGAGCGCCGATTATGACGCGACACCGCTCGGCGAAGAGGCCGACAACCGCATCCGCACCTTCCAGCGCGACGCGGCGAAGCGCGCGGGCATCTTCCACCACCTGATCACGCTGCCGACCTATCACACCGCGGCGCTGTCGACCGACAATCTCGCCAAGGAATATTTCGGCGACGAAGCGATGCTCGGCTACGTCAAGGGCGTCCAGCGCGCGGAGATCCGTCAGGGCATCGCCTGCGTGAAGCACCAGAATATGAGCGGAAGCGACATCGGCGACGACCACAAGGAATATTTCGCCGGCGAAGCGGCTCTCAAGGCCGCGGGCAAAGACAATACGATGAACCAGTTCGCCGCTTGAACGAGTTAGACGCGGGGGCCCGTTGCAACCCCCGCGTCGCCCATCTTGGCGCGGGACTCGCGGCCCGCCCCGCGCCTACCGAGCTTTCCTGGGGAGGAAAGCCTGTCCGTCGGAAGCTTATACGGGCTTCCGGCGGACATTTTTATCGCGGCAGCACCGCCGCCTCGCCGCGCGTCTTGACGAGCGACCAGATGATCCCGCCCGCGATCAGCGCAACCGTCACGCCAAGGCTGACCAGCGGCGGGAATTTATCGCCGCCGAGGACGAAATCGGCGACGAAGATCTTCGACCCGATGAAGACGAGCACCAGCGCGAGCGCATATTTGAGGTAGTGGAAACGGTGCACCATCGCCGATAGCGCGAAGTAGAGCGCGCGCAGACCAAGGATCGCCATGATGTTCGACGTATAGACGATGAAGGTGTCGGTCGTGATCGCGAAGATCGCCGGCACGCTGTCGACCGCAAACACCAGGTCGGCAAGGTTGATCACGACGAGCGCAAGGAACAAGGGCGTCGCTGCGAGCACGATCTTGCCCGTCTTCGTATCGGGGACACGCACGAAGAATTTCTCGCCGTGCAGCTCGTTGGTGATCGGGATGTGCCGCGATAGCCATTTGACGACCGGATTGCCCTTCACATCCATCGGCGTGTCGCTCGCGAACAGCATCTTCACGCCGGTAAAGACGAGGAAGGCCGCGAAGATATAGAGCACCCAACCATATTCGGTGACCAGCGCCGCGCCGCCCGCGATCATGATCCCGCGCAGCACGATCACCGCGACGATGCCCCAGAGGAGCGCGCGATACTGGTAGCGCGGCGGGATCGCGAAGGTCGCGAAGATCAGCGAAATCACGAAAATATTGTCGATCGACAGCGCCTTCTCGATGAAGAAGCCGGTATAATATTGCAGCCCCGCCTCGCCGCCCTTCGCAGCCCATACCCACGCGCCGAACGCCATCGCGATGCCGATGTAGAGCGCCGAGAGCTTCAAACTCTCGCCGATCCCCATTTCCTTGTTCTCCTTGTTCAGGACGCCGAGGTCGAAGGCGGTGAGCGCAATGACGAGCGCGATGAAGGCGAGCCAGAACCACGCCGGGGTGCCCAGCCAGTCGGCAAAAAGAAATTCCATGATGTCTTTCCCTGGATGCGCCGAAAGCGCCGCCTTTCGGCAGCGCTCCAGTCGTCAATTGTCGGTGATCAGCGGGCGAGCGCCGGGCGCAACGCGGGCGAACGCAAAGTCAGCGCCACAAGCCGCTCCTTGACCACGAGCTTCAACGTCTTCAGCCGCAGCAGACGGAATGGATCCACGCTACGCCGACGCGCCTCGCGCCGCTCGGCATCGTCGAGCTGGCGATGGAGCTGGGTCAGGCGATAGAAACTGGGATGGAAAATCATCGAAAAAGGGCCTCCTGATTGCAAGATCAAGCAGGTGACGCCGATGCCAAAACCCTCAAAACAGGGGGGAGAAAGGGCCGCAAGCATCGGTGTCACCCGATGCGGTCCGACATCACGTGGCGGGATATATCCCGCCACGTGATGTCGGACCGCATCGGGTGACACCGATGCTTGCGGCCCTTTCTCCCCCCTGTTTTGAGGGTTTTGGCATCGGCGTCACCTGCTTGATCTTGCAATCAGGAGGCCCTTTTTCGATGATTTTCCATCCCAGTTTCTATCGCCTGACCCAGCTCCATCGCCAGCTCGACGATGCCGAGCGGCGCGAGGCGCGTCGGCGTAGCGTGGATCCATTCCGTCTGCTGCGGCTGAAGACGTTGAAGCTCGTGGTCAAGGAGCGGCTTGTGGCGCTGACTTTGCGTTCGCCCGCGTTGCGCCCGGCGCTCGCCCGCTGATCACCGACAATTGACGACTGGAGCGCTGCCGAAAGGCGGCGCTTTCGGCGCATCCAGGGAAAGACATCATGGAATTTCTTTTTGCCGACTGGCTGGGCACCCCGGCGTGGTTCTGGCTCGCCTTCATCGCGCTCGTCATTGCGCTCACCGCCTTCGACCTCGGCGTCCTGAACAAGGAGAACAAGGAAATGGGGATCGGCGAGAGTTTGAAGCTCTCGGCGCTCTACATCGGCATCGCGATGGCGTTCGGCGCGTGGGTATGGGCTGCGAAGGGCGGCGAGGCGGGGCTGCAATATTATACCGGCTTCTTCATCGAGAAGGCGCTGTCGATCGACAATATTTTCGTGATTTCGCTGATCTTCGCGACCTTCGCGATCCCGCCGCGCTACCAGTATCGCGCGCTCCTCTGGGGCATCGTCGCGGTGATCGTGCTGCGCGGGATCATGATCGCGGGCGGCGCGGCGCTGGTCACCGAATATGGTTGGGTGCTCTATATCTTCGCGGCCTTCCTCGTCTTTACCGGCGTGAAGATGCTGTTCGCGAGCGACACGCCGATGGATGTGAAGGGCAATCCGGTCGTCAAATGGCTATCGCGGCACATCCCGATCACCAACGAGCTGCACGGCGAGAAATTCTTCGTGCGTGTCCCCGATACGAAGACGGGCAAGATCGTGCTCGCAGCGACGCCCTTGTTCCTTGCGCTCGTCGTGATCAACCTTGCCGACCTGGTGTTTGCGGTCGACAGCGTGCCGGCGATCTTCGCGATCACGACCGACACCTTCATCGTCTATACGTCGAACATCATGGCGATCCTTGGTCTGCGCGCGCTCTACTTCGCGCTATCGGCGATGGTGCACCGTTTCCACTACCTCAAATATGCGCTCGCGCTGGTGCTCGTCTTCATCGGGTCGAAGATCTTCGTCGCCGATTTCGTCCTCGGCGGCGATAAATTCCCGCCGCTGGTCAGCCTTGGCGTGACGGTTGCGCTGATCGCGGGCGGGATCATCTGGTCGCTCGTCAAGACGCGCGGCGAGGCGGCGGTGCTGCCGCGATAAAAATGTCCGCCGGAAGCCCGTATAAGCTTCCGACGGACAGGCTTTCCTCCCCAGGAAAGCTCGGTAGGCGCGGGGCGGGCCGCGAGTCCCGCGCCAAGATGGGCGACGCGGGGGTTGCAACGGGCCCCCGCGTCTAACTCGTTCAAGCGGCGAACTGGTTCATCGTATTGTCTTTGCCCGCGGCCTTGAGAGCCGCTTCGCCGGCGAAATATTCCTTGTGGTCGTCGCCGATGTCGCTTCCGCTCATATTCTGGTGCTTCACGCAGGCGATGCCCTGACGGATCTCCGCGCGCTGGACGCCCTTGACGTAGCCGAGCATCGCTTCGTCGCCGAAATATTCCTTGGCGAGATTGTCGGTCGACAGCGCCGCGGTGTGATAGGTCGGCAGCGTGATCAGGTGGTGGAAGATGCCCGCGCGCTTCGCCGCGTCGCGCTGGAAGGTGCGGATGCGGTTGTCGGCCTCTTCGCCGAGCGGTGTCGCGTCATAATCGGCGCTCATCAGCTTGGCGCGGTCATAGGCGCCGACGTCCTTGCCTTCCTTCTCCCACGCGTCGAACACCTGCTGGCGGAAGTTGAGCGTCCAGTTGAAGCTCGGCGAATTGTTATAAGCGAGCTTCGCGTTGGGGACGACTTCGCGGATGCGGTCGACCATGCCGGCAATCTGTTCGATGTGCGGCTTCTCGGTCTCGATCCACAAGAGGTCGGCGCCGTTCTGAAGCGAGGCGATACAGTCCATCACGCAGCGATCCTCGCCGGTTCCGGGACGGAACTGATAGAGGTTCGAGGGCAGGCGCTTCGGACGCATCAGCTTGCCGTTGCGGTTGATCAGGACGTCGCCGGGGTTGCCCGCGCCCTCGACCTCTTCGCAGTCGAGGAAGCTGTTATACCGGTCGCCGAGGTCGCCGGGCTCCTTCGAGAAGGCGATCTGCTTGGTGAGGCCCGCGCCGAGGCTGTCGGTGCGCGTCACGATGATGCCGTCCTCGACGCCGAGTTCCATGAAGGCGTAGCGGCAGGCGCGGATCTTCGCGATGAAATCCTCGTGCGGCACGGTGACCTTGCCGTCCTGATGGCCGCACTGCTTTTCGTCCGAGACCTGATTTTCGATCTGGAGCGCGCAGGCGCCGGCCTCGATCATCTTCTTGGCGAGGAGGTACGTCGCCTCGGCGTTGCCGAAGCCCGCGTCGATGTCGGCGATGATGGGCACGACGTGCGTTTCATGATTGTCGATCGCGGCCTGAACCTGCTTGGCCTTGAGTTCGTCGCCCTCGGCGCGCGCGGCGTCGAGGTCGCGGAAGAGCATGCCGAGTTCGCGGGCGTCGGCCTGACGCAGGAAGGTGTAGATTTCCTCGATCAGCGCCGGAACGCTGGTCTTTTCGTGCATCGACTGGTCGGGCAGCGGACCGAACTCGCTGCGCAGCGCGGCGATCATCCAGCCCGAGAGATAGATGTAGCGGCCCTTGACGGTACCGAAATGCTTCTTGATCGAGATCATCTTCTGCTGCGCGATGAAGCCGTGCCAGCAGCCCAGCGACTGGGTGTAGTTGGCGGGGTCGGCGTCATAAGCGGCCATGTCCGCGCGCATGATGCGCGCGGTGTAGCGGGCGATGTCGAGACCGGTGCGGAACTTGTTCTGGGCGCGCATGCGGGCGATGCTTTCGCCGCTGATGCCGTCCCAGGTGCCGTCATAGTCGCGGATGAGGCGGCCGGCCTGTGCCATGTCTTCCTGATAACCCATCGTCTTTGTCCTTGAGAGGAGGTGATGGGGTGGATGTTGGCGAAGGTGCCGCGGAAAGTGAAAAGCTTTGTCAATATTATTTGTGAAATATGCCAATAAGGTGTAAATTTGCGTGTAAATTAGTAAAGAAAGTTACAAAATGGCGGAGCGGCGAGTGTTTGCGGGGCCGGCGGTGCGCAAGGTGCGGCGCGAGGCGGCGATGACGCAGGCGGCGATGGCCGAGGCGCTCGACATTTCGCCGAGCTATCTCAACCTGATCGAGCATGGCCAGCGGCCGCTGAGCGCGACGGTGATCGTGCGGCTGGCAGAGCGGTTCGGGTTCGATGCGGCGAAGCTGGGGGCGGAGGAAGTGCCTGGCGGGCTCGCGGTGCTGCGGCGCCGGCTCGCCGATCCGCGCTTTGCCGATCTGGGGATCGGGGCGCAGGAGGTCGAGGAATGGTTGCAGACCGCACCGGCAACCGCGGCGGCTTTCGCAAGATTGTTCGATGCGGTGCCCGAAGGGCGTTCGGAAGGCGACGGCGACGCGCCCGAAGTTGCCGCGGTGCGCCGCGCGATCGAGAAATGGCGCAATCATTTTCCCGACCTCGACGCGCGCGCCGAGGAACTGGCCGACGAGTTGCGGCTGGCGGGAGGCGACCTGTACGGGACGATTTCGGAGCGGCTGCGCATGCGGCACCAGCTCGGCATCCGCATCTTGCCGTCGGACGTCATGCCCGACCGGCTGCGCTGGCTCGACTGGCACGCGCGCCAATTGATGCTGAACGAGCTGCTGCGTCCGGCCTCGCGGACATTTCAGGCGGCGGCGACGCTGGCGCAGATCGAGGCGAAGGACGAGATCGACGCGCTCGTCGCGGGGGCGGAATTTGCCGAGAGCGCGGCGGCGCGGCTGTTCGAGCGGCATCTGATCCACTATTTCGCCGCGGCGCTGATGATGCCCTATGGCCGGTTCCTGCGCGCCTGCGACGCGACGGGGTACGACCTGCTGCTGCTCCAGCGGCGCTTCGGCGCGGGTTACGAGCAGGTCGCGCACCGGCTGACGACGTTGCAGCGCGTGGGCGCGCGCGGGCTGCCCTTCTTCATGCTGCGCATCGACCGCGCGGGGCAGGGGAGCAAGCGCTATGCCGGGGCGAGCCAGTCGCCGCTGGTCGATGGCGATGCGCGTTGCCCTTTGTGGAGCGTTCATGAGGCATTCGCGCGGCCCGGCGAGGTGATCGCCGATCTGGTCGAACTGGAGGACGGGTCGCGCTGGTTCACCCAGTCGCGCTCGGTCGCGGCACCCGGCGCGACGGGCAGCGGGACGCCCGCGCGCTTTGCCGTATGCGTCGGGGTCGATGCCAAGGTCGCCGCGCCGTTGATCGCCGCGCGCGGGATCGACCTGATGCGATCGCCCGCGACGCCGATCGGGCTTGGCTGTCGCCGCTGCACACGCACCGGCTGCGTCCAGCGGTCGATGCCGCCGCTGGGCCGCCCGCTGCGGTTCCGCGAGGGCGAGCGCGGCGTCAGCGCCTTCGATTTCGCGGGGGATTAGAGTCCGTGTCGATTCCCGGCCGAGCTTCGATCAGGCGAGCCCGAGCGTCCTGACGACCATGCGGTTGACGACGGCTTCGACCTCGGCGCCGGCGGCATTGGCAACGACCATCGCGGCGCGCTGTTCGTCGGGCAGCACGGCGACGATGCCGAACCAGCGGCCGTTGGAGCCGTCGTGGCTCCACATCGGCTTGCCGCCGGGAGCGGCTTCCAGCCCCCAGCCGAGGCCGTTGTTGCTGCCGGGCTGCGGTCGATGAAGGAAATGATAGGATTCGGCTCGCAGGAGCCGCCCTTCGCCGCGCTGGCCGCGCATCTGGTCGAGAATATAGCTGCCCCAGTCGGCGAGCGACAGATGAAGGCCGCCGGCAGGTCGCAGAAAGTCGGGATTGTCGCCGGCCGCGCCATAGACCGGCCCCCCCTTTGAATGGCCCGCGATTTCGCCGGGCGGCGTGCCGCCGAAGCCGACGCTCGTCATCCCGAGCGGGACGAAAAGCTCGCGGCGCATTAGCGCTTCGAACGGCAGTCCGGTGGCGCGTTCAGCGATGAGGCCGGCGAGAAAGAATCCTGTATTGCTGTAACTTCCCGCCCCGACGGCGATCGGGCCGACCGGCGGTTCGGTCAGGGCCGCGGCGGCATATGCGCGGCGCCGCTCCTGCTCGCTGCGCGGATCGTCGTCGGGCATGGCCGCGAGCCCGGCGGCGCTGTTGCGCGCGAGGCCTGCGCGATGCGAGAGAAGGTCGGGCAAGCTGACGGCGCGATAGTCTTCGCGCATTGGCACGTCGGGCAGCAGGTCGGCGAGCGAAGCCTTCCAGTCGAGGAGGCCTTGTTCGACGAGCCGCGCGACCATCGTCGCGGTCATCGACTTGGCGTTCGATCCGATATGCCAGCGCCCCGTTGCGGACGCTGCGCTGGGCCGGCCGCGCGCCTCGACGCCGAAGGCGCTCGGCGTTCCGAGGCGGCCGTTCTCGATCGCGATCATTCCCAGCGCCGGTGGAACGCCGGTGGCGACGGCATCGGCGGCCATGTCGGCGATGTCTTGTTCCGGCGGTTCCGCGGCCCGCAGCGACGAGGCAAAGCCGGCAGCGGCGATCAGCGGAATGTGGGCAAGGATGCGGCGGCGGGAGAGGGGACGAATCCGGGGCATGGCGAGATTCTATTGCGCCGTTGCCGAAAAATCTGCTTGATTTTACCGCAAGCTACGCAACAATTTTGCATGACTGTCGAATTGGATCGTTTCGACCGGGCGATATTGCGCGCGGTGCAGGCCGACAACCGGACGCCGTTGCGCGACATCGGCCACAGCGTGAATCTCTCGGCGGCGGCGGTGCAGCGCCGGTTGCGGCGCATGGAGCGGCTGGGCGTGATCGAGGCCAATGTCGCGATTGTCGATCCCGCCCGCTGCGGCGGCGCGATCAGCGTGATCGTCGAGGTTGAGCTGGAGCGTGAGCATACGGCGCAGATGGCGGCGCTGAAAAGCAGGCTGCGCGCGGCGCCCGAGGTGCAGCAATGCTATTATGTCACGGGCCGCACCGACTTTCTGCTGATCGTCGTCGTCCCCGACATGGCTGCTTACGAAACCTTTATCGCCGCGCACTTCTTCGACGACCCCGACATCAAGCGCTTCGAATCCTTCGTCGTGATGGACCGGGTGAAAGCGGGCATGGCGATCGCCGTCCCGCCGGCCGATTGAACCGGACGGATCACAGCCCCGATTTGTCGAACACATGGCCGTCGGGATCGAGGTCGCGCAGGTCGCTGCCGCGCGTCTCGCGGCCGAAGCGGGCGGCGAGCGTCCCGCCCGCGCCCTAAAGCGGCATGCGCTAATATGAACCGTTCGCCCTGAGCTTGTCGGGCGCAGGACGGTGCAAATTGAGCGCACGATGTCCTGGGGCAGCTCGGCGCTGGGCGGTTCGCCGTCCCCGCATCCTTTGGTGCGCCGGACCGTTGATCCTCCTCGAACCCGGGAGGACAATTTTTGAAACGTTTATCCATTCTGCCGTGCCTGTTGTTGATCGCCGGCTGCGATTCAGCCCCCCAAGATACGGATACCGACCAGAAAGAGGCAGTCGCGGCCGACGCCGACAGCTTGCGATTCGAGGATGCCGAGACCGAGGCGGCGCCCTTCGCCGCGCCGCCGACGCTTCGCGCGCAGGTTCTGCTCGACCATCTCGGCTTCTCGCCCGGCGTGATCGACGGGAAGGAAGGGGCGTCCTATGTCGCCGCGCTGCGCGGCTTCCAGAAAGCGCGCGGGCTCGAAGAAAATGGGAAGCTCGACACGGCGACCGAACAGGCGCTGCAACAGGGGCGCGACATCCCCGCGACGCGGATGGTCATCATCCCCGCGGGCTTCGCGAAGGGGCCGTTCGTTCCGGCCTTTCCGAAAGACGCCGCCGATCAGGCCAAATTGCCCGCGCTCGGCTATCGCAACCTGACCGAAGCGCTTGCCGAGCGGTTTCATACGACGCCCGAGACGCTGGTCGCGCTGAACAGCCCGTCGACGCTGGTCGGCGCGGGGCGGTCCTTTCGCGTTCCGAACATCCCCGATGTCGCTGTCCCGAAGACGGGGGACGACCCGCGCGGCTGGAACGGCACGCTCGAACGGCTGGGCGTCGCGCCCGAGCAGCTTGCCGCCGCGAAGATCGTCGTCGACAAATCGGAAGGCGTGCTGAAAGTCTATGACGACGCCGACCGGCTCGTCGGGCAATTCCCCGCGACGATGGGCAGCCGCCACGACCCGCTGCCGATCGGGACGTGGGAGATAAAGGGCGTCAGCCGCAACCCGGACTTTCACTATAATCCCAAGCTGTTCTGGGACGTGAGCGACAACAAGGAGGCGAAATTGCTCCAGCCCGGCCCGAACAGCCCGGTCGGCGTCGTGTGGATCGATCTCAGCAAGCCGCATTACGGCATTCACGGAACGAGCGAGCCGCACACGATCGGCCGCGCGGAGAGCCATGGCTGCGTCCGGCTGACCAACTGGGACGCCGCGCGCGTCGCGCAGATGGTCAAACCCGGAACTCCGGCGATTTTCCAGAATTAGGGCGAGCGTATCTCAGGCTGAAGCGCGGTCTCTTCTTTGTCATCCCGGCGCAGGCCGGGATCTCGACCTTGCATCGAAACGCATCGGTGAGATCCCGGCCTGCGCCGGGATGACGACCAAATA
Source organism: Sphingopyxis sp. LC363 (assembly GCF_000756385.1). Lineage (GTDB taxonomy): Bacteria > Pseudomonadota > Alphaproteobacteria > Sphingomonadales > Sphingomonadaceae > Sphingopyxis. The sequence continues at coordinate 17,579 of NZ_JNFC01000027.1, read as the reverse complement.
AGGATGGGCACGCTTCAGAGTTTTTCCTGACGCTATCGTCAGCCCTTTTGCGCCGCGGTCCAGCGGGCGATCACCGATTCGAGCACTTCGATCGGCATTGCGCCCGCCGCGAGCGCGGTGTCGTGGAAAGCGCGCAGGTCGAACTTGTCGCCGAGCGCGGCCTTCGCCTGTTCGCGGATGCGGACCCAGCTCGTCTGGCCGACCATGTAGCTCGTCGCTTGTCCCGGCCACACGCAATAACGCTCGATCTCGGTGATGTTCGACGGTTCGGGGGTGCCGAGCGTCTCGTTATAATATTGGATCGCCTTCTCGCGCGTCCATTTATAGTGGTGGAGGCCGGTGTCGGCGACGAGCCGCGCGGCGCGGAACATATAGGATTGCAGATAGCCGAGGCGGCCCCACGGGTCGTTTTCATAGACCCCCATCTCGTCGGCGAGCTGTTCGGCGTAGAGGCCCCAGCCCTCGGTATAGACCGAGTAAGCGGGGAGGCGGCGGAGGCGCGGGATGCCCTCGGCCTCCTGCGCCAGCGCGATCTGGTGGTGATGGCCCGGCGAGGCCTCGTGATAGGTGAGCGTCGGCAGCGTCCACGACGGATTTTCGGCGGTGTCGCGCAGGTTGATGTAATAAGCGCCGGGGCGCGAGCCGTCGAGTGCGGGGATCTGGTAATAGCCGCCGGTCGCGCCATCCTCGATATCGGCGGGGACGCGGCGAATCTCGACCTTGGCCTTGGGCAGGCGGCCGAAGGCTTCGGGAAGGCGCGCCTGAATCGCCTGCATCTGGGCGTTGAGTTCGGCGATCAGCTTCGCCTTGCCCTCGTCGGTGTTGGGATAGAGGAAGCGCGGGTCCTTGCCGAGCGCGCGCATCCGTTCGGCGACCGTCCCCTTGGTCATCCCCTGCGTCTTGAAGATCGCGTCGGCGCGCGCGCTGAGATCCGCGACGCGGTCGAGCCCGAGCTTGTGCACTTCCTCGGCCGACATGCCCGTCGTCGTCGCATAGCGGAGCGCATAGGCATAATATTCGTCGCCCTTGGGCAGGCGCCACACGCCGGCGTCGTGGGTCGCGCGGGGGCGGGCGGCGCGAAGCTCGTCGGCCTGACGGCGCATCGCGGGATAGATTTTGCCCTCGACGATGGCGGCGCAGCGTTTCGCCCAGTCGCCGGGGATGTCTTTCGTCTTGGCGGCGAGATTTTTCGTCAGCCCGTTGGCGTCGGCGGCGGGGGCCCAGATGCGGTCGAACTGGCCGAGTGTGCGGTCGATGACGAAATCGGGCGGGATGATGTCGTTCGCATGGTCGGCCTTGATCCGCCCCGTCTCGTTGTCCATCTGCACCGCGAAATCGGCGCAGCGCGCGAGATAGGCCTCGGCATCGGCGGCGTTCGCGATGCTGTGCTGGTTGATCAGGAAATCGGGAATCGAGCGGTAGGTGCCGCTCAATTGCGTGACCGGATGCGGTTCGGGCCAGCTGTGGAGACCATAGCCGAACGTGTCATACGCCTTGACGGAATGCTCCCACGGGCCGCGGAAGGTTTCGTAGTTGACGAGGTCCATGCCCGAAAGCTTTGAGGCATCGATTTTTTTCAGTTCGGCGAGACCGTCGCGATAGAGCTGGTGGCTTTGCTTGATTCCCGCGGGCGAGCGGTCGTCGAGTTTGGCCTTGAGCGGCAGGCGGGCGTCCTTGTCGAGCCCGAGCGCGGTCGCGAATTCGGGACTTTCATCGACCATCCGGTCGTAGAAGCGATCGTAGATCGCGGTGAGCTTCGCGCCTTCGCCGCTTGCGGTCTGGGCCGTCAGCGCGGCGGCGGGATTTCGGACGCCCGCGAGCGCGGAGGTCGCGGCGAGGGTGGCGATGAGGGTGCGGCGGTCGAGCATGATCGTCTCCAACAGGTGTGTTGTCCGGTTGCTACACGCCAAGGTCGGCCATGTCTTGTATCGATTTGACGTCGGGCACCATGCGGCGCCACGCGCCCGGCGTCGCGCCGCTGAGCCGCGCGACCGCATGCGTCATGTGCGCCTGGTCGGTAAAATGGAGGCGGTGCGCGATGTCGGAGAGCGGCTCGCCGCCTACGCGGATCGCCGCGAGCGCGGCGCGGGCGCGGGCGTCGGCGCGAAACGCCTTGGGGGTGCAGCCATAGGCGGCGCGAAAGCCGCGGCTCAATGTTTCGGCGCGCACGCCCGTGCGCTCGGCCCATTCGCCGAGCCGGACGGGCGCGTGGCCGCAGAGGTCGCGGGCGAGCAAATCGGGCCAGTCGAGCGCGGCGACGGGGGTGGCGACAAATTGCTCGGCGAAGGCGGCCGCGGCGGCGCGCGGGTCGCGCGCGGCGATCCGGACGAGCGCGTCGGGGTCGCCGACGCGGCCGCGAACATGCGAGGTCGCCGCCAGTTCGGCGGGCAGGCCCAGCACGAGGACGCGCGCGCCCTTCGCCTCGACGCGGTCGAGGTGCGATTCGAACGGGTGGTGGATCAGCGCGTCGCCGGGGCGAACGTCGAAACGGCCCTCGTCGCCCGCTTCCTGATAGCCGCCCTCGAGCACCACGGCGACGAAGGCGTCGTCGTGGCAGTGGCGCGCGCGCAGCTCGTTCGGATGATGATCGAGCAGCCCGAGCGGGGCGTCGGCGAAATTGGGCGATCGCACAGGCCTATTCGCGCGCCTTGGCGGCGGCGCGGACTTCCTGCGAGCGTTCGAGCGGAATGACCAAAATGTCGTCGCCGTCGACGATCACCGCAATATTGTCCATGCCGAGGATCGACACGCGCTTGTCGCCGGCGCGGACGAGGTTGCCGCGGCTGTCGTGGAGAAAGGCGTCGCCGGTGACGGCATTGTCGGCGGCATCCTTTTCGGCGAGGGCGTGGATCGTGTGCCAGCAGCCGAGGTCGGACCAGCCCATCGCGACGGGGACGACCGCGACGCGATCGTCCTTTTCCATCACGGCATAATCGATCGAGTCCGACGGCGCCTTGGCGAACTCGATCGCGTCGGCATAGAGCGCGTCGCCGTCGCGCATCCCGGCGGCAACCGCATTGTCCGCCGCTTCGAAGATCGCGCGGCAATGGGTGAGCATCGCGTCGCGCATCCGCGCGGCGCGGAACAGGAAGATACCGGCGTTCCAGCTGTAACCGCCCGCCGCGAGCATCGCCTCGGCATCGGCGAGCGGGGGCTTCTCGACGAAGCGGTCGACCGCAAACCCGTCCTCGCCGAGCGCCTTGCCGGCGGCGATGTAGCCGAAGCCGGTTTCGGGGCGGTCGGGGGTGATGCCGAAGGTGACGATCCAGTCCCGTTGCGCAAGGCGCACTCCCTTGGCGATCGCGGCGTGAAAGGCGGGGACGTCGGCGATGACATGATCGCTCGGCATCACGAGCAGCAGCGTGTCGGCGTCGGCCTGCGCGACGGCGAGCGCGATCGCGGCGGCGGTGTTGCGCGGCATCGGCTCGACGAGCAGCGTCTCTTCGCGATCGCCCATTTGTTCGCGCACCATCGCGACATGGCCGTCGCCGCAGAGGACAATGGGTGGCAGGAAATCGGGGCCCGCGGGCGTGCGCTCGACGGTCTGGCGGAACAGGCTGCGCTGGCCGTGCAGCAGCAGGAACTGCTTCGCGCGGGTGCCGCGCGATTCGGGCCACAGGCGGGTGCCTGCACCGCCGCACAGGATGAGGGGCTGGATCATCAGCGTCATGAATTCGGTCTATCGCTTTCGAAGCAGCGGGTCACCTTGTCATTGCCGATATAGCAAGTGTAAAATTAACCGACAGTTGACGCCTCGGCTGTAGGACTTCGCCAACATGTTCCGGCTGTTCAAACATTATGTCCCGCACGCCGTCGTCTGGCTGGCGCTGATCGAATTTTTCGCGCTGCTCGGCTCGGCCGAGGGGGCGTGGCATCTCTACGCGCATCAGGCGGGGTTCGATGCGGGGCCGCTCGCGAGCCGCTGGCTGCCGCTCCTGACCTTCGGCGTTTCCAATTCGCTCGCGATGATGGCGACCGGGATGTACGGGAACGAGGGGCTGCGCTCGATGCGCTTTGCGACCGCGCGCCTGCTCGCCGCGATTTCGCTCGGGGTGATTTTTCTGTCGGTACTGGGGTTCCTGCTGCCAACGGCGACGCTGTGGCGTGCGAACAGCCTCTATGCGATGATTTTCGCCATCGGCGTGCTGTTCGTGATCCGCGTCGCGCTGACGCAGTCGGCGGGCACCGAAGCCTTTCGCCGGCGCATTTTGGTGCTCGGCGCCGGGCCGCGTGCGGCGCGGCTCGCGGCGCTCGCCGATGCGCCGGGGAGCGGGCTTGAGATGGTCGGTTTCGTCGCGATGAGCGCGAACGAGAAGACGGTGCCGGGGGCGATCCCGCGCGAGGCGATCGCCAATCTGTCGGAGCATGTCGTGATGCTGCGCGCGGGCGAAGTCGTGCTCGCGCTCGAGGAGCGACGCAACGCGCTGCCGCTGAATGACCTGCTCCGCGTCAAGACGACGGGGGTGCATGTCAACGACATCGCAAGCTTCATCGAGCGCGAGACGGGGCGCGTCGACCTTGCGACCACCAACCCGAGCGGCCTTATCTTTTCCGACGGCTTTTCGGCGGGGCAGCGGATTTCCAAAGTGGGCAAACGCCTGTTCGACATCCTCGCCAGCCTGATCGTGCTGATCGTCGGACTGCCGCTGATCTTTCTCGCCGGCATCGCGGTGGTGCTCGACAGCCGCGGGCCGGTCTTCTATCGCCAGCCGCGCGTCGGCCTGTTCGGCGAGACCTATGACATCTTCAAGATTCGTTCGATGCGTATCGATGCCGAAGCGTCGGGCAAGGCGGTGTGGGCGAGCGAGAATGATCCCCGCGTCACGCGCGTCGGCCGCGTGATCCGCAAGCTGCGCATCGACGAACTGCCGCAGACCTGGTGCGTGCTGAAGGGCGACATGAGCTTCGTCGGGCCGCGCCCCGAACGGCCGAGCTTCGTCGAGGAGCTGGAGAAAAAGCTGCCCTATTATGCCGAACGCCACATGGTGAAACCCGGCCTGACCGGCTGGGCGCAGATCAACTATCCCTATGGCGCCTCGGTCGAGGACGCGCGCGTGAAGCTGGAATATGATCTTTATTACGCCAAAAACTACTCGCCCTTCCTCGACCTCCTGATCCTGCTCCAGACGGTGCGCGTCGTGCTGTGGCCGGAGGGAGCGCGCTAGCGTGCTCGCGACCCTGTCGTACATCCTGTGCGTCGCGGCGCTCGCAAGTTTTTCGGGCGCGACCCTGTGGCTGCTGATGCGGCCGCGCGCGCGCATGGCGGCGTTGATGCCCGCGCCGCGTTGGCAGGTGCTGGTGGCGGCGGCGACCGCGCTGTGGTGCGCGGCGCTGACGATCTTTTCGCCGGGATCGTCGGAGGCGCTGGTGGCGCAGATGGTCCGCGACGGCGCGATGCTCGGCTGGCTCGGCGCGACATTCTGGTCGCCGCGCGCGCCGATGCCGCGGCCGCTGCGTCTGATCCTGCGGATGCTGGCGACGATCTGCCTGCTCGCCTTCCTGCTCGGCGCGGCGGCGCATTGGCGCGCGGGCGCCGCCGCGGCGCCATGGATGAAGCCGACGCTGACCTTCACCGCGATGATCGTCGCGATCGGCGGGCTGCTGATCATCGACGGCGCCGTCCGGCGCGCGAGCGGCGGGCTGCGGATGCCGGTGCTGGCGGTCGCTGGCGGTTTCGCCATGCTGTGGGCCTATGAACTCAACGTCCAGCTGATCGGCGCGCTGACGGGAGCGAAGGCCTCGACGCTGATCGCGTTGTTGCCTGCCGTCGCGCTGCTCACCGTGCCGATCCATATCGTCGCGGCGATGGACATCGGGCGCGAGCGGATGCGGCTGTCGCGCACCGCGGCGACGCGATCGCTGATCCTGCTGGGCGCCGCCGTCTATCTGATCCTGATCGCGCTGACCGGTGCGGTCGCGCGCGCGGTCGGGAGCGATTATGCCGAGCTGGCGCAGGCGATCTCGCTGGCTGTCGCGCTGGGCGCGGGAGGACTCATGCTGGCGTCCGCGCGTTCGCGCGCGTGGCTCGCCGTGATCATCTCCAAGCATTTCTTCGAGCATCGTTACGACTATCGCGCCGAGTGGATGCGATTCACCGCGACGCTGGCGCAGGGCGCCAAGGGGGATGGGAGCGATGACGATCGCAACCTCTATCGGCGCGTTGCCAAGGCGCTCGCGCAATTGACCGGCAGTCCGGGTGCCTTGCTGATGCTGCCCGCCGCGTCGGGCGGCTTTCGCGTCGCGGAACAATGGCATTGGCCTGGCGGCGTGGGCGAAGAGGCCGGACTGTCGCTGCGTTCGGCCTTCATGCTGCAGGAAACGCAACATATCGTCGACCTCGACGCCGAGCGGCGCGGCGCTCCGGGCAAGCATCCGGCGGGTGTGGATCTGGCGATCCCCGACTGGCTGATCGCCGACACGCGCGCGTGGGTGGTCGTGCCGGTCCTCCATTTCCAGCGGATGATCGCGATCGCGGTGCTGCACCGCCCGGCGGTCTCGCGCGCGCTCGACTGGGAAGATCTCGACGTGCTGCGCATCGCGGGGCAGCAGGCGGCGAGCTATCTCGCCGAATCGCAGAGCCAGCAGGCGCTGTCGGAGGCGCGGCGCTTCGATGAATTCAACCGCCGCTTTGCCTTCATCATGCACGACATCAAGAATCTGGCGAGCCAATTGTCGCTGCTCGCGCGCAATGCCGAGCGCCACGCCGACAAGCCCGAATTCCGCGCCGACATGACGCAGACGCTGAAGATTTCGGCGGGGCGGCTCAGCGACCTGCTCGTCCGCCTGTCGCCGCGCGAGCGCGGGCCGGCGGCCGAGCCCGGCCGCACGCTGGTCGAGCCGCTGCTGAACGAGGTTGCCGCGGAAATGCGGCCGCGCCGCGCGCTGTTCGTCGGCTGCCAGGCCGGCCTGTCGGCGTGGGCCGAGGCGGGCGCGGTCCGCCAGATCGTCCAGCATCTGGTCGCCAACGCGATCGACGCGTCGGCGCCGGACACGCCGGTTCAGGTCGTCGCGGTCGCCGAACAGGGGCGCGCGCGCATCGACGTGATCGACCAGGGATGCGGCATGACGCGCGAGTTCATCCGCGACGAGTTGTTCAAGCCGTTCGTGTCGACGAAGGAATCGGGCTTCGGGCTCGGCGCGTTCGAGGCGCTGCAGCTCGCGCAAGGGATGGGCGGGGCGATCGAGGTGACGAGCGAACCGGGCAAGGGAAGCAATTTCACCCTGTGGTTGCCGCTAGCCGACGCGCGCGCCGCCGCCGGGGGCGATGCGCGGGTGATGAAGGCGGGAATGAAATGAGCGAGGGCGGGACCGGATTGCCTAAATTGCTGGTGGTCGAAGACGACGCCGGGCTGCAGACGCAGCTCAAATGGGCCTATGACGATTATCGCGTGTTTGTCGCGGGCGACCATGACGCCGCGATCGAACTGCTGCGCGCCGAGGAACCCGAGGTGGTGACGCTCGACCTCGGCCTGCCGCCCGATCCCGACGGAACGCGCGAGGGGTTCCGGACGCTGAAGGCGATCCTCGAGGCCAAGCCCGATACCAAGGTGATCGTCGTGTCGGGGCATGGCGAACGCGCGAGCGCGCTGACCGCGATCGCGAGCGGGGCGTGGGATTTCTATCAGAAGCCGATCGACATCGACGAACTGGGGCTGATCGTCGCGCGTGCGTTTCACGTTCGCGGACTCGAAGTCGAAAATGCGCGGCTGGCGAGCCAGGGTGCGGGCGATAATCGCGTGCTCGGCGGGATGATTACCGGCGCGCCCGAGATGCTGAAGGTCGCGCGCACGATCGAGCGCGTCGCGAACCTCGACGTGTCGGTGATGCTGCTCGGCGCGAGTGGCACCGGCAAGGAATTGCTCGCGCGCGGGCTGCACGAGGCGAGCGGGCGGCGCGACGGCGCGTTCGTCGCGATCAACTGCGCCGCGATCCCCGAGAATCTGCTCGAAAGCGAGCTGTTCGGGCATGAAAAGGGCGCCTTTACGGGCGCGGTGAAGACGACCGAGGGCAAGATCGAGCTGGCGCACGGCGGGACGCTCTTCCTCGACGAGGTCGGCGACATCCCGTTGCCGTTGCAGGTCAAGCTGCTGCGATTTTTGCAGGAACGCACGATCGAGCGGATCGGCGGGCGCAAGGCGATTCCGGTCGATACGCGGATCGTCTGCGCGACGCACCGCGACCTCGATGCGATGATCGCCGAGCAGAGCTTTCGCGACGATCTTTATTACCGGCTCGCCGAGATGGTGGTGAAGATCCCGTCGCTCGCCGAGCGGCCGGGCGATGCGGTGCTGCTCGCGCGCCATTTCCTCCACCAATATGCGCCCGAGATGAATCCCGGGGTGCGCGGCTTTGCGCCCGACGCGCTGCAGGCGATCGACGAGGCGCGCTGGCCGGGCAATGTCCGCGAACTTGAAAACCGCATCAAGCGCGCCGTTATCATGGCCGACGGCAAGCTGGTGATGCGCGAGGATCTCGATATGGCGGGCGGCGGCGAAGAGGGCGAAGAGGCGTGGCTCAACCTGCGCAGCGCGCGCGAGGCCGCCGACCGCGTCGCGATCCGCCGCGCGATGACGCAGAGCGAGGGCAATATCTCGCTCGCGGCGAAATTGCTCGGGATCAGCCGGCCGACGCTCTACGACCTGCTCAAACAATATCGGATGCAGGGCTGAATGACCTTGCGCCGCGTCTGGACCGCCGCGCCGCTGGTGGCGGCGCTGCTGCTCGCGGCGTGCGGCGGCGGCGGACCGGACACGCCGCGCCGGGCTTATGAGCAACAGCGCGCGGCGTTGCAGGCGGCGATCGCCGACGATCCGGGCGACATCGCAAGGCGCGTCATGCTGGCGCGCGTCGCGATCCGCCTCGGCGACGGAGTCGGCGCCGAGGCGGCGGTCAAGGGCGCGCTCGGCGCCGGCGCCAAGGATGCGGCGCTGCGGCCGCTGCTCGCCCGGGCTTATGCGATGCAAGGCGAAGGCGCGCGCGCGCTCGAGACGCTGGAGGGTGGGCCGGTCATCCCCGAGATGATGGGTGAGGCGGCATGGGTCGCGGGCGACGTCCATCTGGCGAACGGCGATCTCTTCGCCGCGCGCGAAGCCTATGACCGCGCGGTGCACGAACTGCCGCGCAATTCGGCGCTATGGGTCGATGTTGCGCGCTTTCGTGAGGCCAATGCCGACGCGCTCGGCGCGCGCGACGCGGTCGATTATGCGATCGAACTCGACAAGGCGAACAGCGCGGCGCTGGCGTTCAAGGCCAATCTCGTGCGGAGCGGGGAGGGGCTGGAGGCGTCGCTAAGCTGGTATGCCGATGCGCTCAAAGCCGACCCCGACAATGCCGACGCGCTGATCGACCAGGCCGCGACGCTCGGCGACCTCGGGCGGTATCGCGACATGCTGGCGGCGCTTCGCCATGCGGCGACGATCGTGCCGCGCGACCCGCGCCTCTATTATCTGCAGGCGGTGCTCGCAGCGCGCGCGGGCCGATATGCGCTGGCGCGCAGCCTGCTCCAGCGCACGCGGGGCGAACTCGACGAACAGCCGTCGTTCATGCTGCTGAGCGCGGTCGTCGAGCTCGAGCTCGGCGGCGAGGCGGTCGCGGCGACGTGGGCGGACCGGCTGCTTGCCGAACAGCCGCATAATTTCACCGCGCGGCGTATTCTTGCTGCCGCCGAATGGGCCGATGGCGATCCCGACGCCGCGCGCGAGGCGCTGCTGCCGCTCGTCCGCCGCCCCGACGCCGACAGCTGGTCGCTGATCCTTGCGGCGCGTACGGCCGCCGAGCTGGGACGCGACATGGAATCGGCGGATTATATGGGGCGCGCGACGGCGCTCAGCCCGGGCGAAGCCGTGCCGTTCGCGATCGACGATGATTACGGGCTGGTGGCGATGGCGGCCGACGCCGCGCCGCTCGACCCGGCCAAGGCGATCCCGGCGATCGCCGCCGACCTTGCGAGCGGCAACGGCGCGCGCGCGATCGACCGCGCCGTGCGGCTGCGCGACGCGAACCGCGGCGTCGCCGATGCGCATATCCTGCTCGGTGACGCCGCGCTCGCGGGCGGGCGGTTCGCCCTTGCGGTCGAAGCCTATCGCGCCGCGCGCGCGATCGACGCGGGCGAGCGCACCACGCTGCGCCTCGCCAACGCACTTTACCGCGCGGGCGATGCCGCCGGATCGGGCGCGGCGATCCTCGCGCTGCGCGACGGGCAGCCGTCGAGCATCGCCGCCGACCGGCTCGCCGGGCACCTCGCGATGGACCTCGAACATTGGGACCAGGCGATCGGGCATTTCGAGCGGGTGCGGCGGCGGATCGGCGATCGCGACGTGGTGATCCTGCGCGAACTGGCGCGCGCCTGGGCGGCGAAGGGCGATGATGCGCGCGCGCTGGTGCTGATCGACCGCGCCTATCGGTTGCAGCCGCTCAATGCGGGGATCATGGAATTTTACGCCGGGCTGCTGGAAAAGCGCGGGAAGGCGCAGGCGGCGGCGGATTTGCGCGACAAGGCGGCGCAGATCGGGCGGTAGCCGTCAGGCCTCGGTCAGATCGAGCAAGGTCCGCGCGTCGAGGCCGATGCGGCGCATCTGCTGCGCGACCGGAGGCCAGACGTTGGCGAGGAAATCGGCGCGCATCAGGTCGCGGAGGCGTTCGGTGGCGCCCTCGGCGACGAACATGCCGACCCCGCGCTTGACCGTGACCAGCCCTTCGTCCTGGAACGTCTGATAGGCCTTGGCGACCGTCAGCGGGTTTGCGCCTTCCTCCGCGGCGAGCGAACGCACCGAGGGAAGCATGTCGCCGTCACGATAGCTGCCGTCGAGGATGGCGTTGGCGATGACGTCGCGCAGACGCTGATACACGGGTTTGGACTGATCGAGCATGCCGCCTTAATGCCATAAGACAGCAGCACAGTCAAATTCGGCTAATTACAAATTCAGTCCGGCATTTGAAACTAAATTTCCCAGGCGCGAACGACGTCGTCATATTCGGGGCGCGGGCGTTCGTCGAGATCGCGCGAAGCGGTGCCGATGAAGAAATAGCCGACAATTTTGTCGTCTTCGCCGGCGCCGAAGGCCGCCGCGACCTCTGCGCTATAGGCCGCCCAGCCGGTGAGCCAGCTGCCGACGAAGCCGTGCGCATGCGCGGCGTGGAGGAGGTTCATGCCGACCGCGCCGGCCGACATCTGTTGCTCCCACACGGGAATCTTGGCGCCGGGGGCGGGGGTGGAAATCAGCACGAGCAGCGACGGAGCCTGATGCGCGAACTGGTCGAGCGCCGAGAGGTCCAGCCCCGCCGCGCCGGGATTTTCGGCCACCCACGCCTTTTTGAGCAGCGCCGCGAAGGCGTCGCGCTGGTCGTCGGCGATCGTAACGACGCGCCAGGGTGCGAGCTTGCCATGGTCGGGGGTGCGCAGCGCGAGCGCGACGATGTCGCGCAAGGCCGCGGCGTCGGGGCCGGGGGCGACCATGTCGCGCGCCTTGCCCGAGCGGCGGGTGGCAAGGTGGGCGAGGAGCGAGGAGGTGTCGTTGAACATGGGGCGCCATGTGGGCTTTTCCGCGCCGCCGCGCAAGTGTTGCGAATGATTCGCAACGGATTTTGGCCCGGCTGAACCGGTTTCAGGCGCAATTAGATTCTTCCCATACGCAATTTTCGCGCTAGGTTGCCCCATTCGCGCGGCGGGAGGCCGCGTCCAAGATAATCGATAAAAGGGACGTTTTGATGAAAGATATAGGCCTTTGGGACGAAGGCGACTGGATCGCGGTAATCGCGCTGGTCGTTCTCGGGGTATTCCTGACCGTCGGCGGATTGATCGCCGGCAGCAAGAAGCCCGAATTCGCCGGCCATCCCAAGGGCCTCTATATGCTCTTCTTCGCCGAGATGTGGGAGCGTTTCTCCTATTACGGCATGCGCGCGCTGCTGATCTTCTACCTGACGCAGCACTGGCTGTTTTCGGACGGCAAATCGAACCTGATCTACGGCGCCTACACCAGCCTCGTCTATATTACCCCGGTGCTCGGCGGTTATCTGGCCGACCGCTATCTGGGGCAGCGCAAGGCGGTGCTGTTCGGCGGCGTTCTGCTCGCGCTCGGGCATCTGTTCATGGCGTTCGAGGGCGTCGGCGGGCAGGAAGACCCGACGATCAACGTCTTCTGGCTCGCGCTCGCGCTGATCATTGTCGGTTCGGGTTTCCTCAAGGCCAATATCTCGGTGATGGTCGGCCAGCTTTACCGCCTGACCGACATGCGCCGCGACGCCGCCTATACCATCTTCTACATGGGGATTAACGTCGGTGCCGCGCTCGGCACGATCCTCGTCGGATATCTGGGGCAGAAGATCGGCTGGGCCTATGGCTTCGGCCTTGCGGGCATCGGCATGGTCGCCGGCCTGATCGTCTTCGTTCTCGGCAAGAATGTGCTGCTCGGCGCGGGCGAAGCGCCGGCGCCGCTCCCGCGCAACAAGGAAATGACCATCTATGCCGTCGGCCTCGGCGCCGTCGCGGTGATGTGGGCGCTGGTCCAGTATCAGGACATCATCCAGAACCTGCTGATCATCTCGGGCCTCGCGCTGCTCGGCTATGTGCTTTACGAATCGTTCAAGCTCGACAAGGAGCCGCGCGAGCGCATGTTCGCGATCCTGTTCCTGATCGCATTGAACCCGCTGTTCTGGGGCCTGTTCGAACAGGCCGGCGGCAGCTTCAACCTCTACACCGACCGATATGTCGACAAGGGCGGCGTGCCGGCGTCGGTGTTCCAGTCGATCAACCCCATCTATATCATCCTGTTCGCGCCGGTCTTCGCCGCGCTGTGGCAATGGCTGGGCAAAAAGGGCCTCGAGCCGTCGGCGCCCGCGAAATTCGCGCTGGCGCTGGCGCAAGTCGGTCTCGGCTTCCTCGTCTTCGTGTGGGGCGCGAGCAGCGTCGGGCCCGAGGTCGCGACGCCGGTGCTCTTCGTCTTCCTGCTCTATCTCCTCCATACGACCGGCGAGCTTTGCCTGTCGCCGGTCGGGCTGAGCGCGATGAACCGCCTCGCGCCGAGCTTCCTCGCCTCGCTCATCATGGGCGCCTGGTTCTACATGACCGCGGTCGGAAATTTCGTTGCCGGCAAGATCGGCGAGGCGACCGGCGGGCATGACGGCGCGATGACCAAGGACGCCACGCTCGGCATCTATTGGGAAATCGGCCTGATCACCATCGGGGTCAGCATCGTCGTGCTGGCGCTGTCGCCGATCGTGAAGAAGTGGATGCACCTCGACACGCTCGCCGACCGCGAACCGGCCGTTCCGGGCAGCGGCGAACTGGGCGAGCCGCAGGCGGCCGGTACCCATCCCAAAGGGGCGTAATCGATGATCAAGGGTGTGAAGGGCAGCCTGCTGGCTGCGGTGTCGCTGGCGCTCGTTGGTTGTGCGGCGACCGGAAAGGACACGGCCTCGGCGAGCGACAAGCCCGCCGAAAAGCCGGCGAAGTTCAACAAGGATCCTTACCCGTCGACCTATAAACCTTATCCGGGGCAGGTCACCGCCGTGCGCAACGTCACCATCTTCGACGGCGAGGGCGGGCGGATCGAAAATGGCACCGTGCTGCTGGCGGAAGGCAAGGTCGAGGCGATCGGCGGTCCCGATACGCCGATTCCCGCCGACATCGCGGTCTTTGACGGAACCGGCAAGTTCCTGACCCCGGGCGTTATCGACATCCACAGCCATCTTGGCGACTATCCAAGCCCGAGTGTCGATGCGCATTCGGACGGCAATGAGGCGACGTCGCCGACGACGCCCGAAGTCTGGTCCGAACATAGCGTCTGGCCGCAGGATCCGGGGTTCAGCCGCGCGCTCGCCAACGGCGGCGTGACGAGCCTGCAAATCCTGCCGGGCAGCGCGAATTTGATGGGCGGGCGCTCCATCACGCTCAAGAATGTGCCCTCGCGCACGGTACAGGGGATGAAATTCCCCGGCGCGCCCTATGGCCTGAAAATGGCGTGCGGCGAAAATCCGAAGCGCGTTTACGGTGGCAAGGGGCGTGCCCCCTCGACGCGGATGGGCAATTTCGCGGTGAACCGCGCGACCTGGGCCAAGGCGGCCGCGTACAAGAAGAAGATGGACGACGGCAAGGCGGTCGACCGCGATCTCGCGATGGAAACGCTCGCGGGCGTGCTCGCGGGCGAGATTCTCGTCCACAATCATTGCTACCGCGCCGACGAGATGGCGCTCGTCATCGATATGTCGAAGGAGTTCGGCTACAAGGTGTCGACCTTTCACCACGCGGTCGAAAGCTATAAGATCGCCGACATCCTCGCGAAGGAAGGCATTTGTTCGGCGATGTGGGCCGACTGGTGGGGCTTCAAGATGGAAGCCTATGACTCGGTGCCGGAGAATATCCCGCTCGTCTACAAGGCCGGTGCGTGCACGATCGTCCACTCGGACGACGCGAACCAGATCCAGCGGCTGAACCAGGAAGCCGCGAAGGCACGCGCCGCCGGGCGCCGCATCGGCATCGACGTCAGCGACGAGGTGGCTTGGACCTGGCTGTCGTATAATCCGGCGAAGGCGCTCGGGATCGCCGACCGCACGGGCAGCCTGAAGCCCGGCAAGATGGCCGACGTCGTGCTGTGGAACGGCAATCCATTCAGCGCCTATACGCGCCCCGAAAAAGTGTGGATCGACGGCGCGTTGATGTTCGACGCGATGGACCCCAAGCGGCGGCCGGTGAGCGATTTCGAGCTCGGCCAGCCGGGTGAAGGAGATGTGAAATGATCCGTTCGCTCCTTCTGTCTGCCGCTGCGCTGGTCGCGCTTCCCGCCGCAGCGCAGGACGTCGCCATCACCAACGCAAAGCTCGTCATCGGTGACGGCAGTGCGCCGATCGAGCGCGGCACCGTCGTCGTGCGCGGCGGCAAGGTCGTCGCGGCAGGCGCGGGCGTCGCGGTCCCCGCCGGCATCGAGCGCGTCGATGCCGAGGGCCGTTATGTGACGCCTGGCATCGTCGCGGCGTTCAGCCGCGTCGGGCTGGTCGAGGTCGATGCGGTCAGCGGCACCAACGACCGCTCGGCGCCGCGCACGCGCTTTTCGGCGGGGCTCGACATCGCGCCCGCATTGAACCCGATGGGGTCGCCCGTCGCGGTCAATCGTGCGTCGGGCGTCACGCGCGCGATCGTCGCACCGGGCGGCAGCAGCAATTTGTTCGCCGGGCAGGGCGCGGTGGTCGACCTGGCCGACGACATGGACATGGTGACGCGCCCACGCGCCCTCCAATATGTCGCGTTCGGCGAGGATGGCGCGTCGAAGGCCGGCGGCAGCCGTGCGGCGACCTTCCTCCTGTTCCGCGAACAATTGCTCGCGGCGCGCAGCTATGCGCGCAACCCCGCGGCGCTTGCCGAGTGGGGCAATGACGCGATGATCCAGCGCGCCGACGCCGACGCGCTCGTGCGCGTGATCGACGGCACGACGCCGCTGTTCGTGCGCGTCGACCGTGCGGTCGACATCGTCAATGTGCTGAAGCTGAAGGGCGAATTTCCCGCGCTGAAGCTGGTGCTCGTCGGCGCCACCGAGGGTTGGATCGTCGCGCGCGAGATCGCCGCGGCGAAGGTGCCGGTGCTCGTCTCGCCGCTCACCGACCTGCCGTCGAGCTTCGAACAACTCGGGGCGACGCAGTCGAACGCGGGACGGCTCAAGGCTGCCGGCGTCGACGTGTCGGTCGGGGTGTTCGACGACGATGACGCGCACAAGATGGGCTATGCGACGCAATATGCCGGCAACCTTGTCGGTCTGACGCGCGTGCCGGGTGCGAGCGGGCTGAGCTGGGACCAGGCTTTCGCGTCGATCAGCAGCGTGCCCGCGCGCGCGGTCGGCATGGAAGGCAGCATCGGGTCGCTGCGCCCGGGGCGCGCCGGCGACGTCGTGATCTGGGACAATGACCCGCTCGAGCTGGGCAGTCGTCCGACGATGGTGTGGATCGACGGCAAGGCGCAGTCGCTGACGACGCGGCAGGACCGCCTGCGCGAGCGCTATGCGACGCCGCAGGAAGGGGCGCTGCCCAACGCATACGACTGGTAGGGATGCGGCGCGGAGGTCGAACCTTCGCACCGCTTTCCCATCCTCTATGTTGACACTGTTATCTTTGTCGCGGATGGTGGCGATGACAATGTTCCGAGTCGCCCGACGAGGGGGACGTCGGAGCAGCGGCATTGCTCGATGAGGATTTGGCCATGCAACCCATCTCGCTTTTGATCGTCACCTGCATTTTGTTCGTCGGATCGCATCTTGTTCTGTCGCATCCGCTTCGGGATGGGCTCGCGGGGCGGCTCGGCGAGCGGGGGTTCCAGATCGTCTATTCGATCGTCGCGATCGCGACGCTGATCATGGTCGTGCAGGCCTGGCGCGGGATGCCGCCCGAGCCGCCGCTGTGGGCGGTCGGCGATGCGCTGTGGGCGGCAGCCTCGCTGATCGTGCTGTTCGCCAGCATCCTCTTCATGGGGTCGCTGATCGGCAATCCGGCGCTGCCCGCGCCGCACGCCGCCAGGGACGCGGCCGCCGCCCCGCGCGGGGTGTTCGCGATCACGCGGCACCCGATGATGTGGGGGTTCGCGCTATGGGCGGCCGCGCATATCATGGTTATGCCGACGCCGGGGCAGATCATACTCTCCGCGACGATCGCCTTTCTCGCGCTCGTCGGGTCGGCGGGGCAGGATGCGAAGAAGGCGCGGCTGATGGGCGATGCGTGGCGCGGCTGGGCGGCGCGGACGAGCTTTGTGCCTTATGCGGGACAGTTTGCGGGCAAGGCCTCATGGGGCGAAGCGGTTCCGCGGCCGCACGCGCTGCTGGGCGGAATAGTGCTTTGGATCGTCGCGACATGGGCGCATGGTGCGCTCGGCTATATGGTCGCCGGGATGTGGCGCTGGGTCGGATAGGAGCGATGTGAACGCGGACACGCATCTCAACGATCTGTCGCTGCGATTGCTCGGCCGCGCCTTCGACGAACTCGATTCCGAGGAAAACCGCGTCGTGCAGGCGATCGCGAAGCGCGCGCCGAGCAGCCGCGACGCCGCCGATATCGGGGATGCGCAGGCGAGCATGGGCGATCGGCTCGCCGACAAGGTCGCTGCCGTGGGCGGCTCGTGGGGCTTCATCATCGTTTTTTCGCTGGTGCTGCTCGGCTGGATGCTGCTCAACTCGGAAGTGCTCGAACATTTCGGGCTGGCGTTCGATCCCTATCCGTTCATTTTCCTGAACCTGATGCTCTCGACGCTCGCCGCGGTGCAGGCGCCGATCATCATGATGAGCCAGAACCGGCAGGCGGCGAAGGACCGGCTGACCGCGAGCGTCGATTACGAGATCAACCTGCGCGCCGAGCTGGAGATCATGCGGCTGCACGAAAAGCTGGACCAGATGCGGATCGCCGAACTGGCGGCGAAGATCGATGCGCTGTGCGCGCGGATGGATGGGGAGGGGGAGTAGAAGGGCGGTTTCGGGGTGGTGAGCTGTCATCAGTTTGACCGTCATCCCGGCGAAGGCCGGGATCTCGCCGGTGCGGTAAACCGATAGGACGAGATCCCGGCCTTCGCCGGGATGACGAGGAGTGTCGCGCAGCGATGGGGAGGGGGA
>NZ_JNFC01000026.1 GCF_000756385.1 Sphingopyxis sp. LC363 | reverse complement strand
GCCCTTGATATCGAGCGCGCCCTTGGCCGGCTTGTGCGCGGCGATCTTGTCGCGCATTTCGGCGGCGTCGGCCGCCAGCTTCGCCGGATCGCGCGGGATCGCGAGCAACGTATCGATTATGCCCTGGACCTCGCGCTTCGCCGGGTCCGAACCATAGACGGGCCGCGCGCGGAGCAGCGCCATATGCTCCCACGTCCACGCCTCCTCGCGCTGATAGCGTTCGAAGCTGTCGAGCGTGACGACGAGCGGCCCCTGAGCGCCCTGCGGTCTGAGCCGCGTGTCGATGTCGTATAGCTTTCCGGCGGCGGTCGGTACCGACATGGCCGCGGTCAGGCGCTGCGCTAGGCGGTTGTAATAGGTGGTGGCGCCCAGCGGACGCGGCCCGTCCGATTCGGCGAGATGGTCGCCGGTGAAGAGATAGATGAGGTCGAGGTCCGACGCATGCGTCAGCGCCCTGCCCCCGAGCCGTCCGAGCGCGAGGACGACAAGCTCGCTGTCGGCGATGCGGCCATGCGCCGCAACGAATTCGGCGACCGTCGCATCGGCGAGCACCTGCAGCGCCGCCTCGGCGAGTTCGGAATAGCCGCACGCGATGGCGAGCGGGTCATTCGCGCCGGCGATCAGCTGCACGCCATAAGCGAAGCGCCGCTCGCCGACGCGGTCGCGCACGCGGTCGAGCAGCCGCTCATAGTCGAGCCCGGCCAACCCCGGTGCCCATTCGCCGAGCAGGCCGGCCTTCGTCGCCGGCGCCTCGAACGCGCGCTTGTCGATCAACCCCTCGATCAGTTCGACCCGCGCGCCAAGCGCGTCGGCCAGCGTCGGGGCGAGCGACAGGGTGCGCGTCGCGATCCGGGCGAGTTCGGGCTGCGCCGCGAGCAGGTGAAAGAAGCCCACCGCGCTCGGCAGCCCGCCGACGAGCTTGTCGAAACGTAGCAGCGTCGCTTGCGGATCGGGCGCTGCACCTAACGCCTTGACCAGCTCGGGCAGCACCGTCTCGAGCGCAGCCTGCGCCGCCGGGCTGCGCAGCGCGCGCAGCTTGCCGCCGCGCCATTCGGTGATCGTGCGCAGCGCAGCGTCGGGCGGATCGAACCCGGCCGCCGCCAGCTCCGCCGCCAGGCCGCCCTCGTCGCGGGGAAGCCCCGTCGTCGCCGCGCGCTCGGCTACGAGGCGGTCGTAACAGTTACCGACGTCGGCGACGACGGGCTCGAGCGCCGCGAGCAGCGCCGCGCCGCCGGTCTCGCCATCGAGCCGCGCGACACAATCGAGCGCCGCCGCTTGCGTCGGCAGGCTGTGCGTCTGCTGGTCCTCGATCATCTGCAGCCGATGCTCGATACGGCGAAGCGTCGCATAATGGTCTGACAATCGGTCCGCGACATCGGGCTCGATCCGCCCCGCCGCCGCGAGCGCGGCGAGCGCATCGACCGTCGCCGGCACGCGCAGCGACGGGTCGCGCCCGCCGTAGATGAGCTGGTGGACCTGCGCAAAAAATTCGATCTCGCGGATGCCGCCGCGCCCGCGCTTCACGTCGAAGCCCGGGCCGAACGCCTGCCCCTGCGCGAAATGGTCGCGGATCCGGTCGCTCATCGCGCCGATTTCCTTGAGCTGCCGGAAATCGAGGCTGCGGCGCCAGATGAAGGGCTGGATCGCCGCGAGGAAATCCTCGCCGAGCGTGCGGTCGCCCGCCGAGGCGCGGCTGCGGATAAACGCCGCCTGCTCCCACGCCAGCGCTTCGGATTCATAATAGGAGATCGCTGCGCTTTCGGGCAGCACGATCGGCGTCACCTCGGGATGCGGACGCAGGCGCAGGTCGACGCGCAGCACATGGCCGTCGGCGGTGCGCGCCGACAAAATCTCGACCATGCGCCGTGCGATCCGCACCGCCGCCTCGTCGGGGTCGTCGCGCGAACGGCGCGGCAGCGTTTCGGGGTCGAAGATCAGGATCGGGTCGATGTCCGACGAATAATTGAGTTCGTGGCTGCCGAGTTTGCCGAGTGCGATCACCGCCAGCCCGCGCGGCTCTTCGTCCGGTACGCGCTCGGCAAAGGCGGCCGCGAGCGCGGCATCGCATGCCGCATCGGCGAATTCGGACAAGAGCCGCGTCGTCGTCGCGACATCATGCTCGCCCGACAGATCGCCGAGCGCGAGCAGCAGCGCCATCCGCCCGCGCCATTGCCGCAGCGCGCGCATGATGTCGTCGTCGCCCGCCGGCGGCGGCGCGACGTCGGCGAGCGCCGCGTCGGTTCCGTCCGCGAGGAAGCGCGTCACATCATCGGGGTTGAGCTCGGCGAGCCGTGCGAGGAAAGGCGCGTTGGCTGCGAGCCGGTCAAGCGCGGACTGGCGCGCGAAAGCGTCTGGTGCGATCATCGACCGTCGCTATCGCCCGCCACCCCTGCGGTATCAACCCCTCGCCCGATATTCAGGCCGGGATCGTGCTTTCGTCGAAGAACAGCACCTGCGAGATCGCCGCGCGCAGCGTCGCGGGCTGATACGGCTTGGTGAGCAGGAAGGCGGGTTCGGGCCGATCGCCGGTGAGCAGGCGTTCGGGAAAGGCGGTGACGAAGATAACCGGCACTTTGAGGTCGGTCAGGATCTCCTGCACCGCCTCGATCCCCGAGCTGTTGTCGGCGAGCTGGATGTCGGCGAGCACGAGGCCGGGCTGGTGCTTCTGCGCCTCGTCGACCGCCTCGCGGTGCGTCGTCGCGACGGCGACCACGTCATGGCCGAGGTCGCGGACGATCATTTCGATATCCATCGCGATGATCGGTTCGTCCTCGATGATCAGGATGCGCGCGCGCGTCTGGCGATCGATCTCGTCGGTCGCTTCGGCGATCAGCGACCGCACCGCTTCGGCATCGCGGCCGATGATGCGCCCCGTGTCCTCGGCGCTGAAACCCTCGACCGCGGTGAGCAGCAGCGCCTGCCGCGCCAGCGAGGGAATGCGGCGGAGCCGCGCGTCGGCGATCGCGATGTCGGTGAGCGCGCCGGCGTCGTTCGCAGCCGCCTGTTCGGCCATCAACCCGAAATTGTCGTGCACCATCCGGTAAAGCTGGATGCGCAGGTCGGCGCCGGCATCGATCGCGCCCGGATCGGCGACCAGCGTTTCGAGCAGCCGGGCGACCAGCGCATCGCCGTTCTGCTGGCTTCCGGAAATGGACCGGCCATAACGCCGCAGATAGGGAAGATGCGGCGCAACCGACTGACCCAATGACATATTTTACCTCCTGATAGTCCTAAAAACCGGGGCGGACGCGTCCGGAAAAGGGACAAACCCCCGTGCCTCCCCGCCACCATCCGATATATTTCAACCTTTGGGAACGATTTACCGCTAAAATAGTTTCATGGCGAAGGAACAAACGCGCCATTGCTCTTTGGTGTATGCGCGGTTAGCAAAAGGCCCATGTTCAGCGGATGCTTCGATAATGTCGTCTAAAACCGGTTCGCAACGCAGCGAAGCCTCCGGAAAGGACGCGGGCAAAAAACCTTCCGCCAAGGGGCAGGACGTTAATGGCGCCCTGCGCCGCGCCTATGAATCGACCGTCGATGAGTCGATCCCCCAAAACTTGCTGGATTTGCTGAGCAAGCTCGATTGATTTTCAGCGCCGGTAGCGCGCCTCGAAGCCCTGCTGGAACGCCGCGAACGTCCCCGCGGCGATCGCATCGCGCATGCCCTGCATCAAATCCTGATAATAATGCAGATTATGCTGCGTCATCAGCATCGCGCCGAGCATCTCGCCCGAACGGACGAGGTGGTGCAGATAGGCGCGCGACCACGTCGTGCAGACGGGGCAATGACAATCGGCGTCGAGCGGCGCCTGATCCTCGGCGAATTTCGCGTTGCGGATGTTGATCGGGCCGTCCCGGGTGAACGCCTGCCCGTTGCGTCCCGAGCGTGTTGGCAGCACGCAATCGAACATGTCGACCCCGCGCGCGACCGCGCCCACAAGATCGTCGGGCTTGCCGACCCCCATCAGATAGCGCGGCTTGTCGGCGGGAAGCTGGCCCGGCGCATAGTCGAGCACGCCGAACATCGCCTCCTGCCCCCCGCCCACCGCGAGCCCGCCGATCGCATAGCCGTCGAAGCCGATGCCGGTCAGCGCCGCCGCCGAGCGCGCGCGGAGCTTTTCGTCGAGCGAGCCCTGCTGGATGCCGAACAGCGCCGAACGCGCGGCATGCTCTTCGCCCGCGTCGAAACCGGCGCGGCTGCGGGCGGCCCAGCGCATCGAGCGTTCCATGCTCGCCTCGGCGCGCTTCCTATCGACGCCGCTGGGCGGGCATTCGTCGAACGCCATCACGATGTCGCTGCCAAGCAGGCGCTGGATTTCCATCGAGCGTTCGGGGCTGAGCATGTGGCGCGAGCCGTCGAGGTGGCTCTTGAACGCGACGCCCTCCTCGCTCTGCTTGGTGAGGGCGGAGAGGCTCATCACCTGATAGCCGCCGCTGTCGGTCAGGATCGGCCGGTCCCAGCCCATGAATTTGTGGAGGCCCCCGAGCCGCGCCATGCGTTCGGCGGTCGGGCGCAGCATCAAATGATAGGTGTTGCCGAGGATGATGTCGGCGCCGGTGGCACGGACCTCGGCGGGGCGCATCGCCTTCACCGTCGCCGCGGTGCCGACGGGCATGAAGGCGGGCGTGCGAATCTCGCCGCGCTGCATGGCGATCACACCGGTACGCGCGGCGCCGTCGGTCGCGCTGATCTGAAAAGCGAATCTGTCGGCCATGGCGCGCGCCTATGGCGGGGGAATGGAAAAAAGTCGAGGTCGCCGATCCTCCCTGTGCCGCAGGCATGGGGAGGTGGCAGCGCGAGCGCTGACGGAGGGGCCGTTGGCGTTACCCGCCGCCCCTCCACCACCGCCTCCGGCGGAGTGCTGGCTCGTCCAGTCCCCCGGACTGGACTTGGATTGCCGGGGGCAATCCAACCTTGCACTCCCCTCCCTATCGCTTCGCGACAGGGAGGATCGGAGTGCTTAATCGCGCGCCTCTTCGCTCGACGGCTCTTCTTCAGCCGCCTTGGCCTTTTCCTTCGGCTTTTCCTTGTCGAAGATCTTGATCAGTTCCTTCTTGCGCGCGTCGGAAAGCTCCTTTTCGGCCGCCGGGAACATGTCCTCCTCTTCCTCGTCGATATGGTGGAGATAGCGGTCCTTCATCGTGCGGAAGCGCGTCAGCCAGCCGCTCGACGAAAAATCCATCTCGTATAATTCGGTCAGATAATCCTCGATTTCCTTATGCTCGGCGACGCTGTGCTGCGCTTCGTCGCGCAGGTCGGGGTTCGCGAGCATCGTCGCATAGAGCGACATTTCCTCCGACGCGGCATGCGCGGTCACTTCGACGCGTAAGGCCTCGAACAGCTCGCGCCGCTCGTCGCTGTCGCCATGCGTCGCGTCGATGCGGTCGAGCAGTTCGCGATGGCGGTCGTGATCGGCCTTCAGCCGCGCGAAGATCTTGGTCTCGGTCATATATGTCTCCGTCCATCTGGGTCGAAGACAAAACGGGGCAGGCCGCGACGGGTTCCGGCGTCAGGCCGCTTTCCAGTCGCCAGTCGTCGTGAAGGTGGGCAGCGCCAGTCCGCTCGTCTGCTGCGCCGCCGCGGCGATCAGATAAGGCGAGACGCGGTGGCGCGTGCACAGCCCGCCATTGCCATCGCTGACCATTGTCTGTTCGAATTCGATGCCCTGCTGATGCTTTGCGGAGCGGCGGACGGTCGCGGTGACGAGTTGTCCCTCGCCGAAATCGATCACGAAGCGCGTACCGACCGGCACGTCCAATATGCCCTCGATCAAGGCGCCGGTGGTCGACAGGTTGCGGATAACGACGGCGTAGCGGTGATTGTCGTGAATCGCGGCGACCTTGCGGAACAGCGAGACACGGTCGTTGCGCTGGCGCGCCGGACCCGACGGCTTGATCATCCACGATCCCGCCTCGGCATGCTCCATCAGCTCGGCCTGCGGCACGGGCTTGCTATAGATATAGCCCTGAACATGGCTGACGTGGAGCCCCCGGATCAGGTCGAGCTGGTCGAGCGATTCGATCCCCTCGGCGGTCGTTTCCATCTCGAGCGCCTCGGCCAGCGCGACGATCGCGGCGATGATCGCGCCATTGCGCGATCCGGGCACGGTGGCGTCGCGCACGAAGCTCTGGTCGATCTTGATCTTGTCGAACGGCGCCGATTGCAGATAGCCGAGCGAAGAATAGCCGGTGCCGAAATCGTCGAGCGCGAGGCGGACGCCGAGTTCCTTCAGCGCCTTGAACATCCGGTTCGTCTCAGCCGAATCGCCCAGAAAGACGCTTTCGGTGATCTCGAGCTCGAGGCGGTCGGGCGCAAGCCCCGTCGCGGCAAGGGCGCCCGCGACGACTTTCGGCAGGTCGGGGTTCGCGAACTGGATCGGCGACACATTGACCGCGACGCGCATCTCTCCGGGCCAGCGCGATGCGTCCTCGCAGGCCTTGCGCAGCACCCATCCGCCGAGTTGCCAGATCATATTGGCTTCCTCGGCGATCGGGATGAACAGCGCGGGCGAGATCGGCCCGCGTTCGGGATGCGTCCAGCGAATGAGCGCCTCGACCCCCGTCACCATGTTCGACTTCGACTGGACGACGGGCTGGTAGCACAGCTCCATTTCGCCGCGCGCCAACGCGTCTCGCAGATCCTCTTCGAGCACACGGCGCTGTTCGGCCGCCTGATGCAAGTCGCTCGAATAGAAAGCGAAACGGCCGCGCCCGTTGCCCTTTGCCGCATAAAGCGCGAGATCGGCGTTGCGGACGAGGTCATCGCTGCCCTGTCCGTCGAAGGGCGCGATCGCGACGCCGACCGAGGCGCCGATGATGCAGCGGCTGCCCTCGACCGAATAGGGCTGCGACAGGCTGGCGATGATGTCGGTCGCCAGCTCGCCCAATTTGCCGCGATCCTCGATATCGGGGAGGATGATCTGGAATTCGTCGCCGCCAAGCCGGCTGACCATTTCGCGGTCGCCGACGATCTTGAGCAGTCTTTCGGCGACCTGTTTCAGCAGCGCGTCGCCCGCCGGATGGCCGAGTGTGTCGTTGACCTGCTTGAACCGGTCGAGGTCGATCAGCATGATCGCGCACGAGCGTTGCTGCTGCGCGAACGCGGCCAGGGTGGCGTCGAGCTTTTTCGAGATGTTGAAGCGGTTGGCGAGACCCGTCAGCGAGTCATAGAGCGCGAGCCGCGACGCGTCTTCGGCCGAGCGGCGCTGTTCGGTGATGTCGGTGCCGCTTCCCCGATAACCCGTGAATTTGCCCCCAGCGTCGAACTGCGGCCGGCCCGAGATCGCCCACCAGCGATCGTCGCCTTCGAACGCGCTGCGCAGCGGCAGTTCATGGAATTTCGACTGTTTGGTCAGCAGGAAGGGCAAGGTGCGCTGGCGTTCGCCCTGGCTGTCGACGGGAAGGAACAGATCGGTGAAGGCGGTGCCGAACAGCGCGCCGCCGGTTCGTCCCATCAACCGCGCCACCGAATCGGTGATATAGGTCAGCCGCCCCTTGGCATCGGTCGACCAGAACCAGCCCTGGCCGCTTTCTTCGTAATTGCGGAGCAGCAGGAGCGCGTCGTGCGTGTGCAGATTCGCCGCGGCCTCGCCGCGCTGTTTGCCGATGCGGGAGCCGAGCTTACCGAAAAAGCCTCGCTGGGCTTCGTCGGTATCCTCCTGTCCCCGGTCGCCGGAATCGATCCGCGATGGCACGTCCATCCAACAAACTCTTTGTCTGATCCCCACTGCCCCGCCGCTATGCGCGGCAACAGATTGCGATAGAGTAAATATCCCAGGGTCTGCCCCAAAGCGAAACATCGAAGGAATTTGAGGGTGATCGCACCTTCCTCTCGCGCCCCGGTGACTTTCGCGCAATCCGTCCCGTTAACCTTCCTGCGAAGCCAAATGTTAATATCGGTCTCGCGATGGATTGCCCATGGCAATGACCGTCTATCTGAACGAAGTTCCGCGATCCGCGGGCAAGGGCCGGGCAGCCCGCCGGCAACTGCGACTGCCGCTGCACGGGTCGAAGGCGACGGGCGCCGAGATCGAGGCGCTGGTCCATAATATTTCGGCGACGGGAATGCTGGTCGAAAGCGGCGCGCAACTGGAAATCGGCGAGGTGATCGAGGTCAATTTGCCGCACAGCGGCAAAATGGCGACGAAGGTCATCTGGACCAGCGGCCGCCTTGCCGGATGCCAGTTCGAAATGCCGATTTCGCCTGCGACGCTGAGCGCCGCTCAGCTCCGCAGCGTTACCGTCGAATCCGAACCTGATGCGGCCGAAAATCGGCCGGCATCGTCCGGTGAGAGTTTTGGAACCCGCCTGCTGCGGTTGCGCACCGCAAAGGGTTTGACGCAGGGGCAGCTTGCCGCGCGGCTGGGCGTCAGCGAACCGTCAATCTCGGCGTGGGAACTCGACAAGGCCCGGCCCAAGGCCGGTCGGGTGGAAGTGCTGGCGAATGAGCTCGGCGTCGAAATTCACGAGCTTCTCGGGCTGGAAGAGACCAAAAGCCTGCGCGATCTGGTCGCCCGGGCAAAGGAGCAGATTGCGAAGGCCGCAGGCGTCGCACCCGACAATATCAAGCTGACTATCGAGATCTAGCCGGCCGCACGGCGACCAGGCTCCCGTAATAGTTTCGATAGTTCAGGACGCGCCGGCGTCAGGTCGGAATGATCCGCAATTCGAAACGATCGGTGTCGAAACCCTGTTCGCCGGGGATCGCCGCGATCGGCCGCTCCCTGACCCGCGGCCCCGTCACGCGGCTGAGCACGGCCTGGCCCGAACCGTTGAGAATGATCTCGTCGCTTCCCGCGATGATCCGGGTGCCTTCCAGCGAGCCCGGCGCGTAATTGATCACCAGATCATAGCCGGCCGGCGCGTTGCAATATTCTCGGAAGGTTCCAAGCGACACGGCGTCGCCGCTGACGACGCCGAAACCCGTCGCCTGATGCTGCACGTTGCACTGCACCGCGACCGTCAGGCGGAGGTTGAAACCGAACGACGCCGCCATGGCGGTCGTCGGCGCCGCAACGAGCACGACACTCGCAAGGCCGAGCGAGACTTCCCTGATCATCCGTAACCTTTCCGCCGGTTGGCCGAAGCTTTGGATGATTATCTAGGCTCGCGAATCTAACATTCAGTTAAGGGGCGTCAGAAAATTGACAATGGAGGCCGTGCGAAGCAGGCCGCGTCAGCGCGCGGTCACCGAGATCGAGACGACATCGCTATACACCCCGGCGCGCCGATCCGAGGTATCGCCGATCAGGAACTGGATCGGCAACGCTTCGCGGCGCAGCCCGCCATTCGCCTGCCCGGATATCGTGCGCACGCCCGTCAGATTGACCGAGTTGCCGCCAATCGCAAGGCTGTACGGCACATACCAGTCACTCGAACCGAGCCGCAGACGGCCCGAATTGGCCGAGGTGACGTTGAGGTCATAGGAACCGGTGCTGGAGACGCGAAGCTGGAGCGGCACCGGCGCAACGCCGGGGCGCAGTTCGCCAAGGTCGACCACCGCATGTCCGTCGCTCATCGTGTAGGCGCCGGCAAGGCCGATCCGCGCAGAGGGCAGGACATTGATGCCGAGGACGAGCTGGGCGCCGCCAAGCGAACGGAAGCTGTCGTCCTGCGCCTCGATCGTCACATCCTGGGTAAAAATACCCGAATCCTTCACATCGTCGGCGTCGGCGACGAGCTTGTACAACAAGGTGCGCGACCCGCTGGCCCCCAGCGTCAGCATCCGTTGCGACGGATTGCGCTGCGTCCGCCCCGCGCGCGGCGTCACATCCTGCGTATCGGTCAGGTTGAGCAGCGCGTAGCCGATCCGCTTTCCGCTGCCCTTCGACAGGCCGAACGGCGGCTGGACGAGTTCGAACACCGGCGAGAAACGACATTCGCCCGTGCCCTCATTTACGAAAGTGATCCCGAACGTCCCCTCGGGAATGGCTCCGTCAAACAGGTCATATCCCTGAATCAACCAGCTTTGCGGCGTCGCATTGATCCGAACAAGACATTCGGCACCGGGAACAGCGGCGCCCGGCGTCGGTGCTTGCGCATGGAGTGGCATCGTCAGCGCTGTCGCAGCGAGGAACAGGATTGGGCGCAGCATAGTGCCTCCTAATTTTTCGTACCGGGACGAACCGTACCGAGGTTCAACAGGCCATCGGTGTCCGCCGGAACCGTGAATTCGAAGCTCCGGTCGATTGTACCATTGGGGCCATAGGTTTCGACAAGATAACAGCGGCCGGGCAGCAGGTTGGTAATCGCGAAGCGTCCGATCGAATTGGTGAAGAAGGGGATTGGCTTGGGGCTTTCGCCGTCCTTGACATCGAGCATCGTCACACGCCCGCCGATCAGCGACACCGGCTTGTCGGGGGCAAGGATCAACGTTCCCATCGCGCTCGCGAACGCGTCGGTTCCGATACGCGCCGCATAGCCGCTCTTGTACGGCGGGTGGACGCGGAACACGCCCGGACCGGTGTCGTAACCCGTCGGCGGATCCTCGACGTCATATTGTACCGACTGGGTGGCGTAGGAACCGAGGAAGTTGTTGACCGCCGCGCCAAGCGGGCCGCTCTTGCTGATATAATTATTCTCGGCCAGCGACTGGCCCGCGACCACGCTGCGCTTGCCAAGGTTCTTGTGCGGCGACAGCAGCATGAAACTGTCGTTGATCCGCCGCCCGATGCCGAAGCTCCCGTCGGCAAAGGCAAGCGAAGTGCCGACACGAACCGTCGTGACATTGAGGTCGGCGACGTCCGACAGATTGGGCCCGAACGTCGCGTGGCTGATCGACGCATCGAAACGATTGGCGGAATAGGTCGCATAGCCGAGAGCGCGTGCGCTGTTGTCGTCGCGCGTGACGACCCCGCCAAAGCCGACGCTGTTGAGTTGGTTCAGACCGCTCTGGTTGTAGGAAAGCTCGCCGAGATTGTCGCGGCTCTCGTACCGTGCCTCGGCCCGGCGGCGATAGTCGGGCTGGAACACGACGCCGACGTTGAAACTGACCCCGTTCCCGCGCGAGAAGGCCGACGGGAATTTGGCGTAATCGACGCCCGCGCG
This sequence comes from Sphingopyxis sp. LC363, assembly GCF_000756385.1. Taxonomy (GTDB): domain Bacteria; phylum Pseudomonadota; class Alphaproteobacteria; order Sphingomonadales; family Sphingomonadaceae; genus Sphingopyxis. The sequence goes on along the minus strand of NZ_JNFC01000026.1, from coordinate 39,857 downwards.
GATCGTCCAGCGCCGGTCGATCCGATAAAAGCCCGTCGCCGCGACGCGATAGCTGTCGCCGACGTCGCCGCGACCCTTGAGATAAGAGGCCGATGCCGTCGCGGTCAGGCGCATCGAAAGCTGCCGCGAATATTGCCCGCTCACCGTTGCCGAGGTGGTGTTGATCCCGTCGATGTTGCCCAAATTGGCAAAGCGGGGCGACAGATAATCGGCGCGCAGCGTGAAACTGTCGGACAGTCCGTCGCGATCGATGAAATGTTCGTAGCTGACCCCGCCGGCGAAACCCGTTCCGGCCGTTTTCGAATTGCTGCCGCCGGCATCGAGCAGCAGGCGGCCGCCGTTGGGAAGGACGAACTGGGTCTGCCCTGTCAGCGTCTGGACATCCTTGCTCGCCTGAAGACCGACGCCGATCGCCGGGCGATTGAAAAAGGCCTTGCGAAAGAATCCGGAAAAAGCCACGGGCCCGCGATAGTCGGGCGCGCCGCCGAAGGTCTGGCTGGTCGGGCCAAAAAAGGCGCCATATTCATAATCGCCGGGATCGAGATCGATCGGGTCGAGATATTGCTGATACGACAGGTTCTGCACCGCGCCGCTGTTGTCGGTGACCTGAATATCGACATCGTTGCTGCCCGCGATCAGCGGCAGCGAACTGAAATCGTAACGGCCGGGCTGCAGCCGGACCTCGCGATAGAGCGATCCGTTGCGCATGAAACGGACGGTCGATTCGCGTTGCAGCACGAGCTGGCGATTGGCCTGCAGGATCGCCGAGCGGAAACTGTTGAAGCGGCGGCGCTGGCGCAGCACGCCGATCCCGCCCATTTCGACGAAAGATTGCTGGCCGCGAATTTCGGGATCGAGATCGCCGAGATACCAGCGCCGGAAATCCTCGGGCTCGTCATAGACGAGGCGCGCATAGTTGCGCGTGAATTTATAGCTGTCCCCGGTCACGCCGAACTGTTGCCCCAGCTGCGCGTCGCCCTCGAAAACGAAGCGGCCGAGCCGCACGGCTCCGTCGAAGTTGATCGTCGGCGGATCGGCCTGGTCGCCCTCCCACAAATAGCTCTGGATCGCGCTGAGGTTCAGGAAGGCCGAAAACCCCGCGGGCTGCAACGTCACATCGTTCGCATCTTCGCGCGGCGGCGCGAAAATATCCTTGATCGCGCGCCGTTCGGCCGACACCTCGACCACGACCACCGCCAACGTGCTGGGGTCGTACGTCAGCTGAACCCCGGTCTTGCCGAGATCGTCGGGGCCGAAATTGGGCAGCGACACGAGGTGCGAGGACAGCTCCGCATGCGCCTCTTCGTTCAGCACCGGCTGCATCAATCGCAGAAAGGTCGCTGATTCGAGCAGAAAGCGGTCGTCGGCGGTGAGCAGCATCGGGATATCGCCCAGGCTGCTGCTCTGGAATGTCAGCGGCACCGTCATTTCGATGTCGCGGTCGTAGGGATTGATATCCGGACGACCATGAGCCCCGATCGGAAGCTGAGGCATCACCGGTGTCGGCGTCGGGATCGGGTGGATCGGCGTGCCCGGCAAGGGAATAGTCGTGGGCGTGCCCGGATCTTGCGCCGGCGGCGAAGGCCGCGGGCCCTGCGGCAAGGGGATCGACACCTGCGCAGCGGCGGTGCTTGCGCACAGCGCCGACAGCGCAACCGAGCACAGGGTCAATCGGGCTTTCACTGTTTGAACGAAAGCTTGATCGGGCCGGGGCCGAAACCGGGAACGGGGACGCGGAAGACGCGCTCACCCTGGGCGGGCACATAGCCGGTACCGACCGCCTGATTGAGTTCTTCGGGCGAGATGTCGACGCGCAGCCATTTACCGTCGGTGTCCGTGCCTTCGAGCTGCCAGCCGAAATTGGACATCATCGCATGGCGGCGGCCGTCGTTGCGCAGGGTGATTTCCACCCCGTCCTGCATCGGCGGCAGTTCCTTCGATCCCGGCGGCGCGGGGGGCTGATACATCACCTGCTTGACCGTGGTCGCCTTCACGTCGGGTTTCGCACCGGGGGGCGCCACGACCACCAGAGCGCGCATGTTGTAGAGCACCTGCACCTGTGCCCCGATCGCGTCGGCAGCGCCGGGTTCGAAGGCGACCGGCAATTGCTCGACCGAAAAATAATAGGCCTGCGATGCCGCCAATTCCGCGCCGCCGACCCATTGCAGGCGGACGACCTGACGGCCGCCGGCCGGCAGCACGCCCTGCGGCGGAAAAACCAGGAAATCCTGGTCGGCGGGGGTTTCGACGATATTCCCGTCCTTGTCGATTTCCATTCGGAAAACGCGCGTCTGGAACGCCAGATTGCCGGGGTTGATGTTCTGGACTTCGATCCGCGCCACCGCGTTGGTGCCGCGCGATTCCATTTCGACGACCATCGGCGACACGCGCATCGCCAGCGCCGGGGTGACAATCAATGCCAGCGCCGCAAACGCAGCCAACAGCGCGCGCGCATGACGCCTCATCGTCGCCAAAGCGGTCATGATCCCCATCCCCCTGTCCCGATCCGCGGACATAATCGCATCAAACCATAAAGAAAGGGGAAAGATCGCTCTTTCCCCTTTCCCTGTTCAGCTACGCTTAGAGAGCGCGAAGCGTCAGCGTGGTCGTGCCGGTATACGAACCAGCGACCAGGCCCTTGTTCGTCACGGCCGGAGCGACAATGTCGATGTTCATGTTCGAACGCCAGGCGCCCTGCTGCTTCTGGCCAGCGTTGCCGGTGGTCGGAACGTTGAGCGACTGCGGCGTGCCGGTGGTCTGCGCGTTCAGCGCAACGCCGGTCCACGAAGCGGTCACTGCGTACGGAATGTTCGCCTGGAACTCGTCGGTGTCATAACCGCCCGGGTTCGCGTTCACGAGACCACGGATGTCGTTCTTGTTGATTTCGACGACATTGTTGGTGTTGCAACCAGCGGTCAGCGTGTCGATCGCGGCAACAGCCGGGCCGACCATTTCGAACGCCGAATTGACGTTCTCGTTGTTGCCGGTGCGAACGCCGATGACACCGAAGTCGATGTTGCGGGCGTTCGAGTTGTTGCCGGCATAGAACGAGCAGTCGCGGTTGACGGTGCCGCTCAGCGTGAACACGACGTTGACCGTCGGGGTCGCGGTTTCGCTGTCGCTCGGAGCGTCAGCGAAAGCAGTGTAGCGCGTGCCGACGCCGGCCAGAATGCCGATTTCGTTCAAACCAGCGGCGATCGCGCCGCCGAAACCCGACGGGTTGGTCAGCGGCGAAACCACGCCACCCGCATAGTGAAGTTCGCTGGTCTGCGCGACGGCCGGCGTCGCGATAAGCGCGATGGCGGCGACGGTGCCGCTAAGGATCTTCTTCATAATCTTCTTCCCTCTATTATACCGCCCCGGCGCATTTGCCGATCGCGGCCTAATACCTGCACCGGTCTGGTCGGAGACCGGGAGAGCAGCGGTGCCTACTCTTCCGGCTACCGTCCGCGGTTCGCCCGCGGACGAATTCGCTAAATCGGGGAAACGGTGATCGTGATCGTCTCCGAATATTCGCCGGCGAGCAGCCCGGCTTCGCCCGAAGGCTCGCCGAGTTCGACCGCCAGGCGCATACCGTCGGTGGCGATGCCTCCGTTGCTGGAAATGACGCCGCCCGCCAAAAGCTGACGGCTGTTGAAGGACCGGCTCACCACCTGCTGCGACGGCAGTCGTACCGGCATTTCGACGGCCAGATTATAGGGAAGGACACCGCTGTACGGGCCCTGTCCGTTCGGCATCGTCGTGTGGGTCAGGCCGCCGCGAGCGCCCTTGATCGTCATCGTGAAGGGGACGTTGCAATCGAACGCGACGCGCGTTTCGATGCCGAGGCCGCGGCGTTCCAGATTGCCGAAATCCATGTCCTGGATGCTGCCCATCGCGCAATGCTGGCGGATGGCGCCGCTGACCGCGATGTCGAGCGATCGGACGTTCTGGATTTCTTTCGCGTTCGCAGGCACGACGACAGCCGCCGCGGCGAGCGCAAAGAGCATGAACCTCATGACTCAATCCCCCAAAAACCAAACGGTTTCCGGTCCCGCACTGCGGATGACCTTGAGGCATCCCCCGATGCCCAGGAGAGTCACGACCCGACTCACCCCCCTTCCGTTAAGAAAAACTTAATACAGAGGTTAAGTTAGGTTCACACCCATAAAATTGGGCCGATGGAAAATCGGCCGGATGTCGATGCCCTTCAATTTCTAAGGAAATACTGAATTTTGGCGGCTGTCGAGGGTTAATTGCACCCGCGCGCCAGCGATCCCGAGCCTAGCAGCGTCCAAAATCGGGACAAGGCGCTATAAAATCTTAACTTAATATTTCGATATAGGTTAACTTTTAGCAGATCGGCAAATCGAAAATCGCCGGAAATCCGCGGAAAGACGGCGCTTGACCGGTCGCAATCGGCGCACGCTTCGGCTCGCGTGCAGCGGATCGATCTTGCTGAGCCATATCCCCGAGCGCATGGCTCCACAGTGTGCCCCCACCCTTAACCACTCCACAACCGATTGCCCCGCATAGGGCTGGCCCATGCCCATTCACGCGATGATCGAACAGGAAAAGGACGCCGCCGACGGAGCGCGCGGCGCCGCGCGCATGCACATGCGGCTGGAAACCTCGGGGTCGCTCGATGGCGATGAGGGCGCCACCGTCATCATTCACAATTTGTCGGCCACCGGCATGCTGATCGAAACCACTTCCGATCTAGAGATTGGCCAGCGGATCGCGGTGAGTTTGCCTGAAACGCCCGACTGCACGGCGACCATCGTGTGGCGCAGCGAGGCGCTCGCCGGTTGCCGTTTCGACCGGCCGATCTCGCGCGCAGCGCTCAGCGCCGCGCAGCTCCGCAATCCACTTCCGCAGGACGTCGATCCCGCCACCGTCGCGGCGGACAGCGAGTTGCTGGCCGACCGGCTGCTTCGGTTGCGGCAGGAACGCGGTCTCAGCCGCGTCGAGCTGTCGAACCGGACGGGCTTCAGCAAGCCGAGCATCTGGGCATGGGAAAGCGGCAAGACGATGCCGCGCCGCAGCAATCTGATCGCGCTCGCCGACGTGTTTGGCGTATCCGAACGCGAGCTTCTTGCCGGAGCGCCCGCCGCCGCTTCGACCGAACCGTCGGTGACGACGAACCGGCTGCATGAACTGATCGAGACGAGCCGCGAAGCAATCGCCATGCTGGCCGGCGTAGAGCCCGGCAAGGTCCGGATCACGATCGAATATTAGGCGCGCGCAAAAAGGCTTGACCCTCACGCTGCGTCATCCCCGATAGGTCCGTCCCGCGATGAGGAGACGGTGAATGCGGACGGTTCGGCAAGTGGCGAAGGCAGCGGGTACCAGCGTCAGGACGCTGCATCATTATGATGCCATCGGCCTGCTGAAGCCCGGCCATGTCGGCACCAACGGCTATCGCTACTACGGCAGGGAGGAATTGCTGCGGCTGCAGCAGATCCTCTTTTTCCGCGAGCTCGGCCTGCCGCTGGCAGAGATCGCCGCCGTGCTCGACGATCCGGCCTTCGACCCGCTGGCCGCACTGCATGAGCATCGCGCGGCGCTTGAAGGCCGGATCGGCCATTACCGGACCCTCATCCGCACCATCGATCGCACGATCGCATCATTGGAAAAGGACGAGGACATGAACGACAACGACTATTACGCCGGCATCGCTCCCGAAACGCGCGACCGCTGGCAGCGCGAGGCCGAGGAATTTTGGGGCGAGGATGCTGTCGCAGCCGCCCAGGCAAAGGCACGGACGTTCAGCAAGGATCAGGTGGCCGCGATTCAGGCGGAAATGGAGGCGATCCGCGCCGATTTCCAGCGCCTGTTCCGCGAGGGCGTCGATCCCGCGTCCGACGCGGTGCAGGCGGTGACCGACCGCCATTATCGCTGGGTCTCGCACAGCTGGTCACCCGACGCCGCGGCATTCAAGGGCCTCGGACGCCATTATGTCGAGAACCCGGAATTTCGGGGTACCTATGACGATGCGGAATTGCCGGGATGTCCGGAGTTTATTGCCGAGGCGATGGCCGTTTATGCGGACCGGTCGCTCTGACGCGGCAGTAACAGGCTCGCGTCGCCATAGCTGTAGAAACGATAGTCATGTGCAATGGCGTGCGCATAGGCCGCCTGCATTATGTCCAATCCCATCAGCGCGCTGACCAGCATGAACAAGGTCGAGCGCGGCAGGTGGAAATTGGTCATCAGCCCGTCGATCGCCTTGAAGCGATAGCCCGGGGTGATGAAGATCGCGGTGTCGCCCGCGAAGGGTGCGATCGTGCCGTCATCCTGCGCCGCGCTTTCGAGCAGGCGCAGGCTGGTGGTGCCGACCGCGATCACGCGGCCGCCCTTCGCACGCACCGCGTTCAGCCGCGCGGCGGTGTCGACGCCGATCCGTCCCCATTCGGCGTGCATGACATGATCGTCGGTGTCGTCGGCCTTGACCGGCAGGAAGGTACCCGCGCCGACGTGCAAGGTCAGCGTCTCGGTCGCGATCCCGGCGGCCGCGAGTGCTTCAAGCAGCTTCGGTGTGAAGTGCAGTGCGGCGGTGGGCGCTGCGACCGCGCCATCCTCGCGCGCGAACATCGTCTGATAGTCGCTGCGGTCGTCGGCATCGGTCGCGCGCTTGCCCGCGATATAGGGGGGCAGCGGCATCGTGCCCGCACGTTCAAGCAGCAGCTCGACCGGTTCGTCGCCGGCGAAGGCAAGGACGAAGCTGCCGTCGGCCAGCCTTTCCTCGGCGACCGCTTCGACTCCCGATCCGAAATCGACACTCTCGCCCACGCGCAGGCGCTTGGCGTTGCGCACGAACGCCTGCCAGCGGCGGAGGTCGATCCGCTTGTGCAGCGTGGCGCCGATTTTCGCGTCGCCTCTACGCCCCTCGAGCTGGGCAGGGATCACGCGCGTATCGTTGAAGACGAGGCAGTCGCCGGGGCGTAGCCACGCCGGCAGGTCGCGCACCCCGGCATCCCTGATGTCCCCGCCATCGACGACGAGCATGCGCGCCGCATCGCGCGGGCGTGCGGGGCGCAGCGCGATGCGCTCACTGGGCAGCTCGAAATCGAAGGCGTCGACGCGCATGATGGTTCGCGCGCCTCCCCGGGATTACTGGCTGATCGGGGCGTTGAGCTCGTCAGCCGTCACGGTGGGCACCACGGCCGGCGCGGGCACCGTCTCGGTCAGCATCGATGCCGGCGGCATCGGCTTGTTGTCGGCAGCGACCGAAACCTGGACCATGCGCGACATCACTTCGGGCGGCTCGCCCTTATGAATCGCATCGATATATTGCATCCCGGACACGACGCGGCCGAAGGCGGTGTAGCGGCGGTCGAGCGAGAAGCGCGGCTGGAGCATGATGAAGAACTGACTGTTCGCGCTGTCCTCGCTCTGCGCGCGCGCCATCGACAGGGTACCGCGCAAATGCGGGGTCGGGTTGAATTCGGCCTTGAGGTCGGGAAGCTGCGAGCCGCCCTGCCCGGTCGCGGTCGGGTCGCCCGTCTGCGCCATGAATCCGTCGATCACGCGGTGGAACTTGATCCCGTCGTAAAAGCCCGCGCGCGCAAGCTGCTTGATGCGCTCGACATGGTTCGGCGCGACGTTGGGGTAAAGCTGGATCACCACGCGCCCGCCCGTCGAGAGGTCGAGGTTGAGCATATATTCGGGGACGCCCATATATTGCTCGGGCGGCATTGCGGGGACCGCGGGCGCTTCGGCCGCCGGCGTCCCGTCGGCCGCCTCGGACGCGGGGGCGGGCGTTTCGGCCGGCGCCGGAGCGGGTGTTTCCACCGGCGGCACCGGCTGGCTTCCTTCGGGGTTCGGCGAGGGTGCGGGCGGCGCTTCCTGCGCTACGGCGGCCGTCGCGAGACCGAACGCCATCGCCGTCAAAACCAAAGGGCGGAAGGAAGATTTCATGCTGGATCGGCCTTTGTGTAACATTCCGGAATTGCGCCCCGTCCGGCGCGCCCTAGCTGGAAAAAGCTGAACGCTCAATGGATGGTATCACCCTTCGCCCTGGCGAAGGCCGCGTTCGGCGATGCGCGTGGTAACCGCCTCGCGCACCGCGGGGGTCACGAATTTATGGATGTCGCCGCCGAAGATCGCAATTTCTTTCACGAGCCGCGACGCGATCGGCTGCAAGCCGACGTCGGCCATCAGGAATATCGTCTCGATCCGGTCGTTGAGTTGCTGGTTCATCCCCGCCATCTGATATTCATATTCGAAATCGGCGACCGCGCGCAGCCCGCGCACGATCACGCTCGCACCCTCGCGCGTCGCAAAATCCATCAGCAGCGAGTTGAAACCGACGACGCGGATATCGCCCTCGATTGCCGCGACCTCGGCTTTCACCATCGCGATGCGTTCGTCATCGTCGAACATCGGCGATTTGGTGATGTTCGTCGTCACCCCGATGACCAGCCGGTCGACCAGCTTCGCGCCGCGGCGGATGATGTCCATATGGCCGAGCGTGATCGGATCGAACGTGCCCGGATAAACCCCCACCCGCATCAACGGTCCCTTTCCACGACATAGCGCGCGATCGCACGCAGCAGCGCCGCCTCTTCGCCGAAGCCGGCGAGGTGCTGGATCGCCTGATCGACGAGCAACGTCGCCTGTTCGCGCGCGCGCTCCAGCCCCATCAGCGTCACGAAGGTCGCCTTGCCCGCCGCTTCGTCCTTGTGCAGCGCCTTGCCCGCGAGCGCCTCGTCGCCCTCGACGTCCATGATGTCGTCGGCGATCTGGAAGGCGAGTCCGATGTCGCGCGCATAGCCGCGCAGCGGCCGACGGCCCTCGGCAGGAATCCGCGCGAGGATCGCCCCCGCCTCGACCGAAAAGGCGATCAGCGCGCCGGTCTTCAATTGCTGGAGCCGCGTCACCGTTGGCAGGTCGAAGTTCGACGTTTCGGCGGCGAGATCCATCATCTGCCCGCCCGCCATGCCCGCCGGCCCGGCGGCACGCGCGAGTTCGCAGCACAGCTCGCCGCGCACGAAGGGGTCGGCGCTCGTCACCGGGTCGCACAGCCATTCGAAGGCGAGGGCGTGGAGCGAATCGCCCGCAAGCACCGCGGTCGCCTCGTCGAACGCCTTGTGCACCGTCGGCTTGCCGCGGCGCATGTCGTCGTCGTCCATGCACGGCAGGTCGTCGTGGATCAGCGAATAGACGTGCATCGCCTCGACCGCCGCACCGACGCGCAAGGTCAGCGCGCGATCGACATGGAAAAGATCGCCCGCCGCGCGGACGAGTAGCGGCCGCAGCCTTTTGCCGCCCGCGATCGCTGCATGGCGCATCGCTTCATAGAGCGGTCCGCGCGGATCGGCGGGCACGGGCAGCAACTGGTCGAATAACCGGTCGATCCCCGCCACGACCTCGGCCTGGGTCGACAGCAGCAATTGCGTGCCCCGCGAAAGCTGGTCGTCCGCAAGCGCCATGGGGATCAGCCTTCGCCGAAGGGGGTGGTTCCCGTGGGCCGGCCATCGGCGCCCAGGCTGACCTGCTCGATCCGCGCCTGCGCCGCCGCCAGCCGCGCTTCGCAATGGCCGCGCAGCGCATGGCCGCGCTCGTAAAGCGTGACCGATTCCTCAAGGCTGACGTCGCCGCTTTCGAGCCGCCGCACGATCGTTTCGAGCTCGCCCATCGCGGCTTCGAACGACAGCGAGGCGATGTCGGGAGCGACAGCGGGGTCGGGGGTATCCGTCATGGCCCCTGCTTTGGCCCCTTCGCCCCCATGTGGTCAAGCTTGACGTGGTGATTTTGCCCTATAGCGTCGCGCCATGTTCATCGGCCATTTCGCCCCGGCGCTCGTCGCCGCGGCCCGCCCACGAGCGGCGGGGCTCGGAACGCTGTTCGTCGCGGCGCAGCTTGTCGACATCGGCTTCGCGCTGCTGCTGATCCCGGGAATCGAAGCGATGCGTATCGTCCCCGGCATCGCCGCGATGAACCCGATGGACCTCCACCACATGCCCTATACGCACAGCCTGCTCGGCACGCTGATATGGGCGGTCGCCTTCGGCCTTCTGGTCCAATTCGCCACGAAGCGGCGCGAGGCTGCGATCGGCGCCGCGCTGGTGGTCGTCTCGCACTGGTTGATCGACCTTCTCGTCCATATCCCCGACCTGACACTCTATGGTGCACCGCCGAAGCTGGGCCTCGGACTCTGGAATCATCCGATGGTCGCGATGCCGCTGGAAATACTGCTGATCGGTGGCGCCTTCCTCTATTATGCCCGCAGCACCGAAGCCTCCGCGGGCAATCGCCGGCTGTGGATTCTCGCCGGACTTCTCGCCTTTGCGCAGGCGACCGACTGGTTCGGCCCGAAGGAGCCGGTCTATTCGCCCGCCATCCCGGCGACGATGCTCTTCGCTTATGCTCTGCTTGCCGGTACCGCGGCTTGGGCGGGAGCGGGCCGGCGGCGCCTTACCCGCTGACCCCTTCGCTTCAGCGCAATCACGCTTCTGTTTTTTGCAATTGCTGGCGCGCGCCTCGCCCGCCATGTTGCACCGCACAAGAAGAGAGGGGCTCGAAGGCAAGTTTTGTTCAACCGACAAGGACTTGCACCATGAAAAAATTCATTCTCCCCGCCCTCGGCCTGATCGCGCTGGCACCCACCGCCGCGCTCGCCAAGGACGAAGCGGTCAAGCGTTTCGAGCATGAAGGCTCGACCTACAGCTATACCGTCACCAAGGTGGGCGACACCCGCGTGATCAGCGGCTTCGAGGAACGCACCGGCAAGCCGTTCACGCTCCGCGTCGGCGCCCGTCGCGTCCGCGGCACCGTCGGCTCGCAGCAGGTGAGCTTCGCGCTCCGCGACGTCGAACCGCTCAAGAACGAGCCCGCCACCCTCGCCTCGCGCTGACCGATCTCTCCGACGCAGACCCCATGATGTTTTCGCATCATGGGGTCTGTTCGTTTTGCCCGCGCGCGGCTAAAGGCGCGCCATGACTCAGACAGCAGCCGCGCCCGCCTCCGTCATCACTCCCGAGATCGTCGCCGAACACGGCCTCTCGCCCGAAGAATATGAGCGGGTCCTCACCGCGCTCGGGCGCGAGCCGAACCTCGTCGAACTCGGCATCTTCTCGGTCATGTGGTCGGAGCATTGCAGCTACAAAAGCTCGCGCCTCCATTTGAAGAAACTGCCCACCGAAGCCCCATGGGTGATCTGCGGTCCCGGCGAAAATGCCGGCGTCATCGACATCGGCGAAGGCCCGGACGGCAAGAAGCTCGCCGCGATCTTCAAGATGGAGAGCCACAACCACCCGTCGTACATCGAACCCTATCAGGGTGCGGCGACCGGGGTCGGCGGCATCCTCCGCGACGTCTTCACGATGGGCGCGCGCCCCGTCGCCAATCTCAACGCGCTACGTTTCGGCCGCCCCGACCATCCGAAGATGAAGCATCTCATCTCGGGCGTCGTCCACGGCATCGGCGGTTACGGCAATTGCGTCGGCGTCCCCACCGTCGGCGGCGAGGTCAATTTCCACAAGGCCTATGACGGCAATATCCTCGTCAACGCGATGACCGTCGGCGTCGCCGAACAGGACAAGATCTTCTATTCGGCCGCATCGGGCGTCGGCAATCCGATCGTCTATGTCGGCTCGAAGACCGGCCGCGACGGCATCCATGGCGCCACCATGGCCAGCGCCGACTTCGGCGAGGATGCCGAGGAAAAGCGCCCGACCGTACAGGTCGGCGACCCCTTCACCGAAAAGCTGCTGATCGAGGCGTGTCTTGAGCTGATGGCGTCGGATGCGATCGTCGCGATTCAGGACATGGGCGCCGCGGGCCTCACCTCGTCGTCGGTCGAGATGGCGTCGAAGGGCGGCGTCGGCCTCCACCTCAAGATGGACGATGTGCCGCAGCGCGAAACCGGCATGACGGCGTACGAGATGATGCTGTCGGAATCGCAGGAACGCATGCTGATGGTCCTGAAGCCCGGCAAGGAAGAATTTGCGAAAGCGATCTTCCACAAATGGGAACTCGACTTCGCCGTGATCGGCACCGTCACCGACACCGGCCGTATGGTGCTCGAACATCATGGCGAGATCGTCTGCGACATCCCGCTCGCGCCGCTCGCCGACGACGCGCCGCTCTACGACCGGCCGCACGTTCCGACGCCGAAGCAGGCCGAGCTGACCGACATCCCCGAGACGAAGGACGTCGCCGCCGACCTCAAGACGCTGATGGGCACCCCCGATATCGCCAGCCGCCGCTGGATCTGGGAACAATATGACAGCCAGGTCGGCGCCGACACGGTGCAGACCGGGGGCGACGCCGCGCTCGTCCGCATCCACGGCACCGACCGCGCGCTCGCGATGTCGACCGACTGCACCCCGCGCTATTGCTACGCCGACCCGGTCGAGGGCGGTAAGCAGGCGGTCGCCGAGACGTGGCGCAACATCAGCGCGGTCGGCGCGACCCCGCTCGCGATCACCAACTGCCTGAACTTCGCCAATCCGCAGCGTCCAGAAATCATGGGGCAGATCACCGGCTGCCTCGACGGCATGGCGCAGGCGTGCCGCGCGCTCGACTATCCGATCGTGTCGGGCAACGTCAGCCTCTACAACGAAAGCAAGGCGACCGGCGGCGGCAGCGCGATCCTGCCCACCCCCGCGATCGGCGGCGTCGGCGTGATCGACGACCTCGCCAAAGCGGTCGGCATCGGCTTCAAGCGCACCGGCGACATCGTCCTCGCGGTCGGCGAACGCGCCGGGCACCTCGGCCAGTCGGTTTGGCTGCGCGAAATCCATGGCCGCGAAGAAGGCCCGCCCCCGCCGGTCGACCTCAAGGCCGAAAAGCGCACCGGCGACTTCATCCGCGGCGCGATCAACGCTGGCTGGATCACCGCCTGCCACGACGTTTCCGACGGCGGCATGGCGGTGACGCTCGCCGAAATGGCGCTCAAGTCGAACATCGGCGTTCTGGTCAGCGAAGAACAGCCGTTCGGCGTGGCCGAAAGCTTCTTCGGCGAGGATCAGGGCCTCTATCTCGTCACCGTCTGCGACACCTGCCTCGCCGACTTCCTCGACGCCGCGGGCCGCGCCGACGTGCCGGTCGATCCGGTCGGCCGCACCATCAAGGACCGCATCGTCTTCGAACTGCCCGAGAGCGACCATCAGGTGACGCTGGCGGAACTCCGCGAAGCGCATGAGGGCTTCTTCCCGAACCTGATGGGAGCCGACGCGGCGCTGGCTTAACAACCCACCTCGTCATTCCGGCGAAGGCCGGAATCTCGCCGGTGCGGTGTAACGCGACGATGATATCCCGGCCTTCGCCGGGATGACGGAGGTGTTGAAGTCATGAGCATCCATATCGGCGTCGGAGGCTGGACCTTCGAACCGTGGCGCGGCCCCTTCTACCCCGCCGGCCTCCCGCAAAAACGCGAGCTCGAATACGCCGGGCAACACCTGACGGGCATCGAGATCAACGGCACCTATTACGGCAGCCAGAAACCCGAAACCTTCGCCAATTGGGCCGAAGCCGTCCCCGACGGCTTCAAATTCAGCGTCAAGGCGTCACGCTTCACCACCAACCGCAAGGTGCTGAAGGAAGGCGCCGCCTCGATCGAGAAATTCCTGACGCAGGGGCTGACCAAGCTCGGCGACCGGCTCGGCCCGATCCACTGGCAATTCATGGCGACCAAGAAATTCGACCGCGACGATTTCGCGGGCTTCCTCGACCTGCTGCCCGACACGCAGGACGGCCTTCCGCTGCGTCACGCGATCGAGGTGCGCCATGAAAGCTTCCGCGATCCGGCCTTCATCGACTTGGCTCGCGAACGAAACATGGCGATCGTCTTCGCCGACAGCGACGAATTCCCCTGCATCGACGAACAGACCGCCGACTTCACCTATGCCCGGCTCCAGCGCAGTCAGGACGACGTCGAAACGGGTTACGACGATCGGGCGCTCGACAAATGGGCAAAGCAGGCGCGCGAATGGGCCAAGGGCGACCGCGACGTCTATATCTTCTTCATCGCCGGCGCGAAGGTCCGCAATCCGGCGGCGGCACAGGCGCTGATCGCGAAGCTATAGCACCGATCGCTCCGCAATGGTGCAATTCGCCCCGCCGAACAATTGACACAATCCTCCCCTTCGCGAAGCGTTGGGAAGGGGGACCGCGCCCGAAGGGCGTGGTGGAGGGGTCAAAGCGTGCCGGCAAGCAATCACGCCTACAAGAGCGCCCGACGGTTACGCCGCAAGATGTCGCTGCCCGAAGTGCTGCTATAGCAGATCCTGAGGAAGCAACCCGGCTATATCAAGTTCAGGCGCCAGCACCCGACCGGGCGATATGTTCTCGATTTCTACGTGCTGGAATTGAGACTCGGGATCGAGATCGATGGTGTTGCTCACGACATGAGCGATCGACCGGAGCGCGATGAGGCCCGCGCCGAATGGCTCGAATCGCAAGGGATAAGAATGCTGCGTATCCCCGCAAAGGATGTCCTCGCCGATCCAACCGCAGTCGCGGACAGCATCGTGCGGCGCTGTACCGAAAGGTAAAACCCCTCCACCCACCCGCTTCGCGGGCGGTCCCCCTCCCCATGGCTTCGCCAAGGGGAGGATCTGGATCAAGCCGCCGCGGCCTGCGCCGCGAGGAAGTTATAGGGATCGATACCGCGGTTGCGGTACGCGCGGTGCGCCTCCTCATAGAGCGTCGGCTTGGCGATGCCGAGACGCGCGCGCGCAGCTTCGAGCGGCTCGGCGAGCAGCGCGCGGATATCTTGTTCGATGATCGCCTTTGCCGCCTGACCGTGGCGCTGGCCCTGGCGGATCGCGCCGAACACCGGGGCGTTGCTCTTGACGCTGCGCTTCACTTCGTAACCGCCGGCATAGGCGATGAAGAAATTGCCGTAATTGCCCGTCTGGCCATAGGTGAAGCCGAGCACGCACTGTTCGCCGAGCGCGTCGCGGCCATAGCCGGTGAGGATGTGGAACAGGTCGTGCGTGTCGCGCAGGCGGTTCGAATACCATTGCACCTGATCGTCATATTGCGGGCGCCCCATCTTGTCGCTCTCGGCGACGAGGCCCGCGGCCGACAGTCCCTCGCGGCGCATGAAAGTGACATAGGCGTGGCCGACGCTGCCCTCGGGCAGCGCGTCGATCCAGCCATGATCGTCAAGCAGGTCGGGCAGATAGGGTTCGCGTTCCATCAGCTTCCGGCCGAAATCGCTTGTCACAAAGGCGCGCGCATCGTCCATGAAGCCCTTGCGCGGCAGATTTTCGAAGATGTGGAAGACCTGCTCGGTATCTTCCTTGTCCCTGATCAGCTTGCGGAAGTGCTGGAACGCCTTGAACGGACGGAACTTCTGCGGCTGGCGGTCGGGGTGGGAGAAGATGGTGGGGATCATGGCGGCTCTCGCTCGAATCAGGTGATGCTGCTGGAATAGCATTACTGACATAGATGTCAATAATGGTTTAACGCCGCCCGGCGACGTCAATAAACCGCTCGACGCTCTTCACCCCGCGCGATACCTGTCGGCCCTCGGCCGAAGGGGAATGGGGCATGGAAGCACAGGGGGCGGCAACGCGTTACGAAAGCCTCGACGCCATTCGCGGCGTTGCGGTGATGGGCATATTGGCGATGAATATCGTCGCCTTCGCCCTGCCCTTTCCGGCCTATGCGAACCCCGCCGCCGGCGGGCCGCCCGGCGGCGCCGATGTTGCGACCTGGTTCTTCAACTTCGTCTTCATCGATTCGAAGATGCGCGGCATGTTTTCGATGCTGTTCGGGGCGAGCACGCTGCTCGTGATCGACAGCGCCGCCGCGGCTGGCCGCAGCGCCGCGGGCGCGCATTATTCGCGCATGTTCTGGCTCGCGATCTTCGGCCTCATCCACTTCTACCTGATCTGGTTCGGCGACATCCTCTTCCTCTATGCGATGTGCGGGCTGCTGCTCTTCCTGTTCCGCAATCTTTCGGTGAAGGCGCTGCTGCTCTGGTCGGTCCCCTTCTTCCTGATCGGCATCGGCCTGCCCGCCAGCCTGTGGTCGATGCTCTCCATGGCGCAGGCAGGCAGCCTGCCGCCCGAGGCCGCGGCGGGAATGCGCGAGGCACTCGTTCAGATGAACGCCGACATGGGTCCGTCGACCCCGGCCTATGCGAAGGAAATGGCGCTTTATCTCGGCAGCTATGCGGGCATCGTCGCGCACCGCACGGGGGAGATGGCCGGCGACCCGCTCTTTTTCCTCGTCATGTTCGCTTGGGAAACGATCGGCCTGATGCTGATCGGCATGGCGCTGTTCAAGTCGCGCATGCTGACCGGCGAATGGGAGGCCGCCCGCTACCGCAAATGGGCGCTGATCTGTTTTCTTGTCGGCGTTCCGCCGCTGGCGGGCCTTGCCCTTTACCAGATGAACGCGGGATATGACGCGGTGGCGATCTTCGGATCGACGATCGCGCTGTCGGTTCCGTTCGATACGCTGATGACCGTCGGCTGGGCGGCGCTGATCATGCTGCTGATCCAGACCCGGGCGAGTGCCGCCGTACGCGCGCGTTTCGCCGCGACGGGGCGCATGGCCTTCACCAACTATCTCGTCACCTCGATCGTCATGACGACGATCTTCTACGGCTATGGGCTGGGCCTCTTCGGCAGCTTCGGCCGTCTGCCGCTCTATCTTTTCTGCTTCGGCATGTGGGCCGCGATGCTGCTGTGGTCGAAGCCATGGCTCGAACGCTATCAATATGGGCCGCTCGAATGGCTGTGGCGCAGCCTGTCGCGATGGCGCGTTCAGCCGATGAAGAAGATACACTCCGGCTGACGCCGGAAGCGGCACCGGCCCGCTCCCCCACCGCCCGAAGACGACGCGTGGCGTCGAAGGGCCTCCCATAGGCTACTATTGTTGGGAAGGCCGGGTGGGGGAGCGGGCCGGTGCCGCCAGAATCAGTAATTCACGGCGCGGCCGAAGCCCGCCGGGCGGCGCTGGACGAGCGGATTGGCTTCGCGCTCGAGCGCGGCCAGCGTTTCTTCGAACAGCCGGCGCAGGTCGACGACGCGCGGCAGATATTCGTCGGGACTGGTCTGGCTTTCGACGCAGGCCCGCGCGAACATCTCGATATCCTCGGCCAGCGCGCCGAGCTTCTCGCCGCCGAACTGGCGCGCTTCGCTCTTCAGCGTGTGCGCGGGCATGACAAGGCCGCGCGCGTCGCGGGCGCGCATCGCCTCTTCGATGGCGGCGACCGATTTGGTGCCGTCCTCACGAAAATAGCCGAGAATCCGTACGAAAGCGGCGCCCAACTGGGTGCGCGTCGCGCGGAACTCATCCCAATCGACCAGAATTTCGTCCAATGTTCCGTCCCTTGGTGTTCATATTCGGCCGTGGTCCCGGCCGTTCCATGCCCAATTTGGGTAAAAAAGACGTTACAATGACGGCGCGCGCGCGGCCAAAGCCGCCCCGTTTTGGATCAACCGCGCCGCACGCGCCAGCGCCCCGCGTCGGCCGAAGCCGCATCGCCTTCGATCAGCCAGCCATGTTCATCGGCCAAAGCGGCGACTTCGCGTCCCGCCTGCGGATCGTCGGCGATCAGCAGCACGTCGTGCGCGTCGCGCATCGCGCGGGCGAGGCGCAGTGCGGGCCAGGGGCAGCGCATCCCGCGCGCATCGACCGTCACCGGCGATGCGTCACTCGTCATAGGGATTGCGCGAATTGCGGAAGTTGAGCCGCACCGGCACACCCTGGAACCCAAGCTCCTTGCGCATCCCGTTGACCAGATAGCGTTCATAGCTTCCCGGCAGCGCGTCGGTGCGCGAGCCGAACACGACGAACGTCGGCGGGCGCGTCCGCGCCTGCGTGATATAGCGCAGCTTGATCCGCTTGCCGCCCGGCGCCGGCGGCGGGTTCGCCGTGATGGCGCCCTCGAACCAGCGGTTGAGCCGCGCGGTCGATACCCTGTTCGTCCAGATCTCGCGCTGCTCGAACGCGACGCGCACCAGCGTGTCGATGCCCTTCCCCGTCGCGCCCGAAATGCTGAGCACGGGCACGCCCTTGACCTGGCTGAGCCCGTCGTCGAGCGCGGTGCGGACGCCGTTGAACAGTGCCGAGGGGTCTTCGGCGATATCCCATTTGTTGAGCGCGACGATCAGCGCGCGCCCTTCCTGCAGCACCTTGTCGGCGATGCGCAAATCCTGCGCCTCGAGCCCTTTCGTCGCATCGAGCAACAGCACGACCACCTCGGCGAAATCGACCGCGTGCAGCGCATCGGCGACCGACAATTTCTCCAGCTTGTCGACGACCTTCGCGCGCTTGCGCATGCCGGCGGTGTCGAACAGCTGGATCTCGTGGACCTCGCCGTCCTTTTCCCATTGCCAGTCGACGCGAATCGAATCGCGCGTGATCCCGGCCTCGGGGCCCGTAATCAGCCGGTCTTCGCCGATCATGCGGTTGATCAGCGTCGACTTGCCCGCATTCGGACGGCCGACGATCGCCAGCTTCATCGGGCCCAGCGGCGCGTCCTCATCCTCTTCGCCGTCCGCCAGCGGAAGGGTTTCGGCCCCTTCGGCGCCATATCCCTCGACGATCGGGCGGAGCGCATCAAACAGATCGACCACGCCTTCGCCATGTTCGGCGCTCAATGCGATCGGATTGTCGAAGCCAAGCGAATAGCTCTCCATCAGGCCGTTTTCGCCCTGTTTCCCCTCCGCCTTGTTGACGAGAAGGATGATCGGCGTGTCCTCGCTGCGCAGCCAGCGCGCGATTTCCTCGTCGAGCGGGGTCACGCCCGCGCGGCCGTCGATCATGAAAAGCGCGGCATCGGCCTCGCGCACCGCCTTTTCGGTCTGGACGCGCATCCGGCCGGGTAGCGTCGCCGCGTCCTGATCCTCAAAGCCCGCGGTGTCGACGATGCGGAATTCGAGCCCGAGCAGCTTGCCGTCGCCCTCGCGCCGGTCGCGCGTCACCCCCGGCTGGTCGTCGACCAGCGCCAGACGCTTGCCGACGAGCCGGTTGAACAGCGTCGATTTGCCGACATTGGGCCGGCCGACAATGGCGATCGTCGCGTGTCGCGACATCAGGCAGTCCTCATTTCAAAGCATAAAGCGATAACAGGTCCGTATCCCCGAGCGAAGACGAGGGGCTCGTTCGAGCGAAGCGAGAACCTGCGTCGTTGCTGCCTCGACTTCGCTCGGCATAGCCCCTCGTCTTCGCTCGGGGATACGGAATAAATAACCGCGCGATGTTTCTATCAGCGCCAGGCCGTGATCGTCCCGTCGTCCGCAAGGACGTACAAGATGTTGTTCGCGACGACCGGCGACTGCGACAGCGACGAATCGAATTCGGTCGATCCGAGCAGCGAGCCATCGGTGGGCGAATATTCGGCCAGCGTCCCTTCGCTGTTGACCGCGATCAGCCGCCCGCCGGCCAGGATCGGTCCCGTCCAGCGGATCGGGTCCTTCTTCTTCTTTTCGGTTTCGACGCGGAAACGCGCGAGCTGCTGCAGCCAGCGGACCTTGCCCGACGAACGCGCGACGCAGAGCAGCTTGCCGTCGTCGGTCATCGCATAGACCCATTCGCCGACCACATAGGGGGTCGAAATACCCGCGATCGAGATTTCCCAGCTGCGCTGGCCGGTGACGAGTTCATAGCTCGCCATGCGACCGCCCTGGCCGAGCGCGAAGACATGACCGCGGTCGATGACCGGATCGGCATCGACGTCGGTGAGCGTCGACACCGACAGCGCCATCGAGGTGCGCGCGAGCGCGTCTTCCCACAGGTCGCGGCCATTCTCGTAACGATAGGCCTGCACTTCGCCCGACGAGAAGCCGGCGACGATCGTCCCCTGCCCCGCGGCGGGCGACGCCGCGCCGAACACGCTGCCGGCCTCGGTCGATGCCGTCGCCTGCCACTGCACCGCGCCATTGGCGGCGTTGAGCGCGTAAATCTGGTTGTCCTGGCTGATCACATAGACGCCGCCAAAGGCAATCGTCGGCGCGCCGCGCAGCGGGCCGGTTGGCTTCACCTTCCAGATCACCGAACCGTCGGCGGCGTTGAGCGCCGCGACGTCGCCGACGCCGCTCGTCGCATAGACGACATTGCCGTCGACCGCCGCGCCGCCGCCGAACAGCGAATCCTTGAAATCCTTGCCAGTGCTGCCGATCGCCGCGCTCCACAGCTTCGCGCCGGTATCGGCGGCAAAGGCCGAAACGACGGCATCGGTATCGACGACGAACAGCCGGTTGTCGGCGATCACCGGCGACGAGGCGAGACGCTGTTTGTTGGTGCTTCCCGCGATGCTCGCTTCCCACAGCTTCGCGCGCGTCGCGCCCAGCGCCGGATGCCCCATCGATTTCGAGGCATTGCCGCCCGACTGCGCCCAGGCCGCATTCACCGCGGGCTCGGGCAGCACGACCGCCATCGCGGCGGTGGCCGGATCGACCTTGATGCTGTTGTCGTTCGACAGAATCGACACGCGCTCGCCGACCGTCGGGGTCTTCGCCGGACCGTCGCCCTTGAACACGCCGCACGCCGCAAGCGGCAGCGCCAGCAGCGTCGCATAAAGTCCGTAACGCGCGCTGCGCATAATATCTGGCCGCATATTAATTGGCTTTCTCAGTCTTGCTGGCGGCCGCTGCCTTGGGCGCAGCATCGCCTTTCTTTTCGGCGGCGGCACTTTCCGCCGCCCTGTCGGTAACCGCATCGACACCGAGCATGCCCGCCATCTGCACCGAACGCGATTGCAGCGACCGCGTCACGTCGGGCGATTTGGCGATGCGGCCATAGAGCGCGCCGGCCTGGTCGAACTGGCCCAGCTGATAATGCGCGGTGGCCGACAGTTCGGCGGCGCTCGCGAACCAGCTCGACGCCGGATCCTTGGCATCGACCATCGGCTTCATTCGCGCGATCACCGTCTCGGGCTTCAGCGTGTCATATTCGAAAGCGGTCTGACGGATCAGTGCGAGGTCGCGCAGCGCCTGATCGAGCTTGGTGTCGGCGGCGACCTTGGCCATCAGCGCGGCGGCGGCCTTGAGGTCGCCGGCCTGCGCCTTGATGTTCGCTTCCTGCATCTGCGCGACCGCGCGATAGGCGGGGTCGCCCTCCACCGCGATCTTCTGCAATTCGGCGGTCGCGGCGCGCGGCTGGTTGGTACCGAGCTTTTCGAACGCCGCGATCAATTCCTCGGCCTGCTCGCCGCGCGCGGCATCCTGCCGGTGATCCCAGAAGAGATAGCCCCCGAACGCCAGCAGCGCGGCGACCACGCCGCCGATGATCCACCGGCCGTAACGCTGCATGATCGTGTCGAGCCGGTCCTTGCGGACGGCTTCGTCGACTTCCTGCAACAGCGCAGCGTCATTCGTCGGGCTCAGGGCCAATCAAACCTCCATAACTCAATAGCGGCGCTGGGCCGGCCCGCTTCCTTAGCGATGGCGCGGGGAAAGGCCAAGCGTTTCACTTTGGGTCGTCGCCGCGCCGTCGGCCAGCACCATCAGCCTGCGCCATCAACCTGCGCCATCAACCTGCGTAGGTCTGATCCTCGGTCGGGAATGAACGGGACCTGACTTCGTCGGCATAGTCCTTGACCGCAGCCTCGACGACGCCCGCCATATTCCCGAAACGCTTCACGAATTTCGGGACGCGTTCGAACATGCCGAGCATGTCGTCGGTGACGAGAACCTGGCCGTCGCACTGCGCCGAAGCGCCGATCCCGATCGTCGGGCAATCGACCTTGTTGGTGATCTCGATCGCGATCGATTCGAGCACCCCTTCGATAACGATCGAAAAGGCGCCGGCCTGCGCGACAGCAACGGCGTCTTCGACGATCGAGCGCGCTTCCTCCTCGCTTTTGCCGCGCACGCCATAGCCGCCGAGGATGTTGACCGCCTGCGGCGTCAGCCCGACATGGCCCATCACCGGGATGCCGCGCTGGGTCAGGAATTCGATCGTCGGGGCCAGCACCTTGCCGCCCTCGACCTTCACCGCCGCGGCGCCGGTTTCCTTGAGCAGCCGCGCGGCATTGTCGAACGCCTGCTCGGGGCTCCCCTCATAGCTGCCGAACGGCATGTCGACGATCACCGCGGCATGATAGCTTCCGCGTACCACGGCGGCGCCGTGCAGCGCCATCATGTCCATCGTCACACCGACCGTGTGCGGCAGGCCATAAATCACCTGCGCGAGCGAATCGCCGACGAGCAGCATGTCGCAATGCGGATCGAGCAGCTGCGCCATGCGGACGGTATAGGCAGTGAGCATCACGAGCGGCTCGCCGCCCTTGCGCTGACGGATACGCGGCACCGTCAGGCGCTTCATCGGCTGCGGCGTCGGATTGGCGCGGCTCGTCGATGTGTCGAGGGTGAGCGTTTTGGGGAGCGTGGACATGGCGCGAGGGTTTAGCCGCTAAAAGAGCGGCGCGAAAGCGCGAAAGCCCGTTTTTGTTGCAGCGCAGCGAGGGCGCGTCAGGCCGCGCTCAGCGCCGCCAGATGATCTTCGCTGAGTTTCAGAGCAACGCTGCCTATGAGCTCGTCGAGCTGCGCCACCGTTGTCGCGCTCGCGATCGGCGCCGTCACGCCCGGCTGCGCGGCGACCCACGCCAGCGCAATCTGCGACAGCGTCGCGCCGGTCTCGGCGGCGATGGCGTCCATCACCGCGAGCACCGCCGGGCCTCTTCCTTCGAGATAGGGTTTGACCCGGGCCCCGCGCGGACTCTTGCCGAGGTCGCCGGGCTCACGATATTTGCCCGACAGATAGCCCGAGGCGAGGCTGAAATAGGTGACGACGCCCAGCCCCTCGTCGATGCAAAGCTGCTGCAAGGGCCCCTCATATTGCGTTCGGTCGAGCAGGTTGAGTTCGGGCTGCATCGCGGTGAAACGTGGCAGACCCTTGTCGTCGGCCAAGCGCAACGCCTCCGCCAACCGTTCCGCCGAATAGTTGGATGCGCCGATCGCGCGCACGATGCCCGCGTCGACCAGCTCGGCAAAGGCGCCGAGTACTTCGTCGAGCGGCACGTCGGGGTCGTCCTTGTGTGCGAAATAAAGGTCGATGACGTCGGTGCCGAGCCGGTCGAGCGACCCTTGCACGGCTTCGCGGATGCGGTCGGGCTTGAGGCCGCCGGGCATCATGCCGACCTTGGTCGCGATCAGGACCTTGTCGCGCGCGCCGCTTTCCTTCAGCCACGCGCCCATCATGCTTTCGGACTCGCCGCCCTTGTGCCCCGGGACCCACGCCGAATAGACGTCGGCGGTGTCGATCATCCCGCCGCCATGCTCGACGAAGCGGTCGAGAACGGCGAAGCTCGCCTCGCGATCCGCCGTCATGCCGAAGACGTTGCCGCCAAGCACGAAAGGGCGGATCGACAGGCCGCTTTGGCCCAGCGCGCGTTCGGTCATCGCGAAACTCCTTTTTCAACTGCGACCACCGCCTCGCGCGGGTTGTCGCTGAATAGCCCGTCGACGCCCGCGGCGAGATAGGCGTCGATCTCGCCCGCCAAATCGCCATGGCCCGATGGATTGATACTGGCCTTGTCGCCGAGCGGCAGGAAGTAATTTTCGCGGCGAAACGTCCAGGGATGCACCCTCAGCCCCGCGGCGTGCGCATCGCGCACCAGCGCGGTCGGCTTGCCGAGCCGGCCGAGCGTGGCGCGCGGGATCACCATCGCCTTGTTCGGACCGATGCCGTCGGCATAGGCCGCAACCATTTTCAGCCCCGACGGCGACGCCATGGCGGCATAGCTGGTGCCGGGCCGATCGGCGGGCCCGCCCTCGACGTCCATCAACTGGATCAGCGGCAGGTCGCTCTTCGCGCGCAGGTCGATCAGATTGCCGACCTCGAAACTCTGGATGAACACCGGCGCCGTGCGGCCGCGATAGCCGAAGCGACCCAGCATCGCGAGCAGAGGCGCCTCGTGCGGCAAGCCGATCGCGACGAAATAGCTCGGGTGCTTGGTTTCGGGATAGACGCCGACGAGCCGGTCGCGATCCTTGTTGACCTCGGCGAGCAGCGTGAGGATTTCTTCGAAGGTGGGGATTTCGAACCGCCCGTCATATTCAGTGCTGCGCAGCTTGGGCAGCCGCTCACGCGCGCGCAGCGTCTTTAATTCGGCGAGGGTGAAATCCTCGGTGAACCAGCCCTCGACCTTTTGTCCGTCGATCGTCTTCTCGGTCTTGCGGTCCGCGAACTCGGGATGGGCGGCGACGTCGGTGGTCTCCGAGATCTCATTTTCGTGCCGCGCGACGAGCACGCCGTCCTTGGTCAGCACGAGGTCGGGCTCGATGAAGTCGGCGCCCTGCTCGATCGCGAGCCGGTAGCTCGCGAGCGTATGCTCGGGCCGCTCGCCCGATGCGCCGCGATGCGCGATCACGATCGGCGGCTGTCCGTCGAGGGTCGGCTGCGCGGTCACGACGTCAGCCGTGCAGCCCGTGGACAGCATCAGCGCCGCCACGGCCATGAGCGGCCGGATCATGCGCCAAACCGCGCCTGCCAGTCCGCAACCGAAAAGCCGACGCTCATGTCGTCACCGGCTTCGACGACCGGCCGCCGGATCATTGCCGGTTGCTCGAGCATCAACGCCTTCGCCGCGGCGGCATCGAGCCCCTGTTTCTGCTCCTCGGGCAGCTTGCGAAAGGTCGTTCCCGCCTTGTTGAGCAGCTTTTCCCATCCGAGCGCGTCGATCCAGCCCTGCAGCCGCGCCGCGTCGAGCCCGTCCTTGCGGACATCGTGAAAACGATAGGCGACGCCCTGCTCGTCGAGCCAGCGCCGCGCCTTCTTCACCGTGTCGCAGTTCGAAATGCCATAAAGAATCATCGTCATGGGTCAAAACCTAGCAGGCACGGATTGCAGATTCGAGGCCGCGAAGCGGACGCGCTCAAGAAATCGGGGGCGGGTCCGCGATGCGCGTGTTCGCGCTGGCGAGTTTGCCGCGAAGCGCGCGGGCGAAGCCCTCGTGGAGCGCGCCCGCGATCGCCGGATTGGCGGCGAGATAGGCGCGCAGCGCCGCCGCGGGTACGAACCACAGCCGCGCGTTGCTGCCGAGCACAACCGTGCCTGTCGCATGGGCGCCGTCGAGCGCGGTCGCTTCGCCGATCAGCGCGCCGCCCGACAATTTCCCGACCTCGACGCCGTCGCGCAGCACCGCCGCCTGTCCCTCGGCCAGATAGAAGAGGCTCGGCGCCGCCTGATTCTCGCGGATCAGCACTTCGCCGCGCTTCGCCGAGATCCAGTGCCCCTGGTCGATCAGATCGCGCGCCGCCCCCGCGCCCAGCCCCGTGAAATGCTCGCGCCTCAGCGCCTCTTCCTCGGCCGAAAAGCTGATATTCGTTCCGCGCAGCCACAGGCGCGCCAATATGCCGATATTGACCGCCAATATCGCGAGCACGAGCAGGCTGTAGCCGAGGTCCGACCCGCGAAAGAGTGTCAGCGGCAGCGCGACGAAAGCCGCGGCGGCAAGGCCGACGCGCGCATAGTCGATGCGCACGACGAAGCTCGTCGCCAAAAGGAGGAAGAGCGCCCCATAGAGGAACCACGCGGAATCGAAATTCGTCACAGCCAATCGCTCGCATCCCGACCCCGCCCCGCATTGGGGCCTCGGTCATTGGGTGGTTGACGTTACCGATAGCCAAAAACCTTGGATACGCGCGCCCATCGCCGCATCAAGGTCCGTAATAAACTATCAGTTCCTGGCCCTGAAGAAAAGCATAGGTGCGCAAATGTCACGATAATGCTAATTTTCGACTTTGGTCGTGCCGGAAACATTGCTTCGGCGCGTCATAGGCGCCATGTGGCGCTCGATTCGAACGCGAAAAGACAGGCAGATGACGAAAAATTGGCAACCGCATAGCTGGCGCTCGCACGAGGCCCGCCAGCTTCCCACCTATCGCGACGCCGATGCGCTCGCGGCGGCCGAACGCGAACTCGCAAATTATCCGCCGCTCGTCTTCGCGGGCGAAGCGCGCGAACTGACAAGCGAACTCGCGCGCGTGGCGGAAGGCAAAGCCTTTCTGCTTCAGGGCGGCGACTGCGCCGAAAGCTTTGCCGAATTTCATCCGAACAATATCCGCGACACCTTCCGCGTCCTCCTCCAGATGGCGGTCGTGCTTACCTTCGCCTCGAAGATGCCCGTGGTGAAGCTCGGCCGCATGGCGGGCCAGTTCGCCAAGCCGCGCTCGGCCGACATGGAAGAGATCGATGGCGTGTCGCTGCCGAGCTATCGCGGGGACAACATCAACGACATCGCCTTCGACGCCGCGGGCCGCGAGCCCGACCCGCAGCGCATGGTCAAGGCGTACAACCAGTCGGCGGCGACGCTCAACCTGCTGCGCGCCTTCGCGAACGGCGGCTATGCGAATTTGCACCAGGTCAACGCCTGGACGCACGACTTCATGGACCGCAGCCCGTGGGCGAAGAAATATCAGGAAACCGCCGCGCGCATTTCCGAAGCGCTCGCTTTCATGGAAGCATGCGGCGTGACGCCCGAAACCGTCCCGCAGATCAAGGGGACCAGCTTCTACACCAGCCACGAGGCGCTGCTGCTTCCCTATGAACAGGCGCTCACACGGCAGGACAGCCTGACCGGCGGCTGGTATGACACCTCGGGCCATTTCCTGTGGGTCGGCGATCGTACGCGCTTCGAAGGGTCGGCGCACATCGAATATCTGCGCGGCATCGGCAATCCGGTCGGGATGAAGTGCGGCCCGAGCCTCGAGCCCGATGCGCTGCTGCGCCTGCTCGACACGCTGAACCCCAATCATGTCGCGGGGCGCATGACGCTGATCACGCGCTACGGCCACGACAAGATCGAGGCGCATCTGCCCAAGCTGGTGCGCGCGGTGAAGGAATCGGGGCATCCCGTCGTCTGGTCGTGCGACCCGATGCACGGCAATGTCATCAAGACGCCTAACGGTTACAAGACGCGCCCGTTCGATCGCATTCTCGCCGAAGTGCGCGGCTTCTTCGCGGTGCACCGCGCCGAGGGCACGCATGGCGGCGGCATCCATATCGAAATGACCGGCCAGAACGTCACCGAATGCACCGGCGGCGCGATGGACGTGACCCAGATGGATCTGGCCGACCGTTACCACACCCATTGCGACCCGCGCCTCAACGCGGGGCAGAGCCTCGAGCTTGCTTTCCTGCTCGCCGAAATGCTCAATCAGGAAATGGCGGATCGCGCGAAGCAGGCGGCTTGATTTAACGGCGATCCTGTCTTTTCAAGCCTGCGACAAGTACGGCGGGCTTCAACCGATAGTTGTCATAAGATCCTCCCTGTGCCGCAGGCATGGGGAGGTGGCAGCGCGAAGCGCTGACGGAGGGGCTATGACGCGAGGTTGAGCCCCTCCACCATCGCCTGCGGCGACGGTCCCCCTCCCCATCGCTACACGACAGGGAGGATTTTCAACCGCCGCTCTCCACCTCTAAACCAACATCCTCTACTTGCCCGGCCACCGCTTGGTATCGGCGAACGCCCGGCCCAGCGCGACGTGCAAATCGGCATCCTCGGCCGCGCCGCCCAGCGGGATCTTGTGGGAGAATTCGTCCGCCGGGCGGTGATAGTCGCTGCCCAGAAACGCTTCGAGCAGCTTCATGTCCGAAAAGCTGCCGCCGACCATCAGCGACGTCACGCCCTTGGCGCCCAAGGCCCAGCCGTCCTGCCGCTGGATGAAGGCATCGGCCTCACCATCCTCGTCGAGCTTGCGGCCGAGCTTGGTCGCCGCCTCGCGCACCACCGCGTCATAGGCGGGCTTGCCGCGCCCGATCGTCGCCACCGGCGTGCCGCGCGGCGAAATCGCGATCGTGTCGACGTTGAGCGCGACAATGATGTCGGCCAGCGGCACCACCGGATGATCGGCGAACCAGTGCGCGCCGAGCAGGCCCTTTTCCTCCGCCGTCGTCGCCATGAAATAAATGTCGCGGTCGGGCCGCGCGCCCTTGCCCAGCCGCTTGGCGACCTCGATCAGCACCGCGATCCCGCTCGCATTGTCGACCGCGCCGTTGCAGATGCGGTCGGCGGCGCCTTCGGGCTCGCAGATGCCGAGATGATCCCAGTGGCCGAGGAACAGCACCGCCTTGCCGTCGGGCTTCGCGCCCGGCAGCTTGGCGACGATATTGTGGCTGGCAAAGGGGCGGACGGTCGATTGCGCAGTAAAGTCGGCCGTCACCGGCAGCGCGGCGCCCTTGTAATCGGGCGACTTGGCGGCCTCGCGCAGCGCGGCGCTATCCTGTCCCGCCGCCTTGAGCAGCGTGTCGGCGGCTTCGGGCGAAAGGAAGCCGCTCACCGGCGCGCCCGGCTTCGCGCTCGCCAGCCGCACATATTTGCCGCCGACGCTTTCGCGCAGCGCCGGCCACGGCACCGCGCCCGTAGAAATCACGAGCACCGCGCTCGCCCCCGCGTCGGCGAGCATCTGCCGCCGCTCGCGATAGCGTGGGAGCTTGTCGCCGAAGGGCGCATTGTCGAAAAGCATGATCGCGAGCTTGCCCTTGACGTCGGCATTGACCTGCCCCGCGCCGTCGACGCCATAGCCGACGAAAAGCGCGGGCACGTCCGCCAGCGCGACCGACGCGTCGCGGCCGGTCAGGATAATGCCGTCATCGCCCGGCACGATCTCGCGGCCGTTCACCTTGAACTTCGCGGTTCCGCCGAGCGCCTGCGTCTCGACGAAGGGCACGGGCTGGACCCACGGCGTCGCGCTGCCCGGCACGGGTTCGAGCCCGGCCTTCGCCCATTCACCGACGACATAGGCGATCGTGCGATCCTCGCCCTCGGTGCCGGGCGCGCGGCCCTCGAACGCGTCGTCCGCCAGTATCTTGATATGCGCGGCGAGGTCGGCCTCGGTGACCGGCGCATCACCCTTGGCGGGCGCGGCCGAAACGGCGGGGGCGAAGGAAAGCAGGGCGACAGCCGCGATCGCGGCGCGGAAGGAGCTATGTCTCATGGACGCGCCGCATCGCATGTCCGCAGCATCCCGGCAAGGCGGTTCGTCGAACGACGAACGGCGGGTATAAGAGCCCCTCCCCTTTAGGAGTGTCAGGTCGGTCATGCCCCCGGCATGACCTAAACCGTCCGGGGGACGGTTTACCTGACACTGGGTTGGGGTGGGGGCCATCGGCCTTGCGCAAGGCCGATGGCCCCCACCCGCTGCGACTAAGCCAGCAAGCTGGCAAGTCTCGCTGCCCTCCCCTGAAGGAGAGGGCTTGTTACCTACCGCCCCGCCCGCGCCAGCAATGCTCTAGCCGCCGCGACGTGCATATCCTCGATCATCCGGCCGTCGTGCCGCTGCGCGCCGCCGGTCGCCGCGGCGACGAGCGCTTCGGCCGCCGCGATCTCGCGCTCCGACGGCGCGAAGGCGGTGTTGCACGGGTCGACCTGCGACGGGTGGATCAGCGTCTTGCCATCGAAGCCGAGCCGGCGTCCTTCCGCAACCTCGGCCGCGAAACCCGCGGCGTCGTCGATCGCGTTATAAACGCCGTCGAAAACCCAGACCTCGCCCGCGCGCGCGGCAAGTATGATCGCCTGAATCGCATGGCTCATCGCGCCGCGGTCCATGCCGTCGGGCAGCTTCAGCTCGTGCGCCAGATCGTTGAGCCCCGCGATCAGACCGGTCACGGCGGGATCGGCGGCGATATCGCGCGCGGCATAGATCGCCGCGGGCGTTTCGATCATTGCGAGGATGGGCAGGCCGAGATCGCACAGCGGGTCGAGATCGGACGGCGCATCGACCTTCGGTAGCACGACGGCATCCAGCGCCAATCCGGCGAGCGCGGCGATGTCGGCGGCCTGCTCGGCGCTGCCTGTCGCATTGACGCGCACCGCGACGCGCTTGCCGGGAAAGCCCGCCGTTACGGCCGCCCGCATCGCGGCGCGCGCTTCGGCCTTGCGATCGGCGGGCACCGCATCCTCCAGATCGACGATCAGCATGTCGGCGGCAAGGCCGCCCGCCTTTTCGAGCGCGCGCGCATTCGACCCCGGAACATAGAGCAAGGAACGCGGCGGATAGTCGGCGGAATAGTCGCTTGGGGTCATGCGCTTTTCTGTGGCGCAACCCTGCCGTTGCCGCAATAAGGAAGCGGGTTTGCAGAGACGCAATTTGCAAAGAGGGGATGATCGATGGAATTCGCACTCGCACTGGTGGTTCTGGCGCTGGTGTTCCTGATCTGGGCGCTGACGCCGGTGCGGCAGGGCTATGCCTATACGATCGAACGTTTCGGCCGCTACACGCACACCGCGCAGCCCGGGCTCAACTTCATCATGCCGATCTTCGACCGCGTCGGTCGGAAAGTGAACATGATGGAGCAGGTGCTCGACATCCCGGGGCAGGAAATCATCACCAAGGACAATGCGATGGTCGCGGTCGACGGCGTCGTCTTCTTCCAGGTGCTCGACGCCGCCAAGGCCGCCTATGAGGTCAGCGACCTCTATCTCTCGATCATGAACCTGACGACGACGAACCTGCGCACCGTGATGGGCTCGATGGACCTCGACGAAACGCTGTCGAAGCGCGACGAGATCAACACGCGGCTGCTGCACGTCGTCGACGATGCGACCACCCCGTGGGGCGTCAAGATCACCCGCGTCGAGATCAAGGACATCCGCCCGCCCGCCGATATCTCGAACGCAATGGCGCGGCAGATGAAGGCCGAGCGCGAAAAACGCGCGAACATCCTCGAAGCCGAGGGCAGCCGCGCTTCCGAAATCCTGCGCGCCGAGGGCCAGAAGCAGAGCCAGATCCTCGAGGCCGAAGGCCGCCGCGAAGCCGCCTTCCGCGACGCCGAGGCGCGCGAGCGCGAGGCCGAAGCCGAAGCGAAGGCGACGCAGATGGTGTCCGACGCGATCGCCGGCGGCAACGCGCAGGCGATCAACTATTTCATCGCGCAGAAATATGTCGAGGCGGTGAGTCAGTTCGCGACCAGCCCGAACAGCAAGACCATCCTCTTCCCGGTCGAGGCGACGCAGCTGATCGGAACCTTGGGCGGCATCGGCGAACTCGCCAAGGATGCGCTCGAACGCAAGACGGGGGCCTGACATGCCCGACTGGCTGACCAACATGGAACCGCATTGGGCATGGCTCTCGCTCGGCGTGCTGCTCGCCGCCGCCGAGATCGTCGCGCCGGGCTTCTTCCTCATCTGGATCGGCGCCGCCGCGGTCGTCACCGGCGTCATCGCCTGGGTCGTCCCGCTCAGCGTCCCGCTCCAGCTCGGCATCTTCGCCGCGCTGGCGTTCGTCGCGCTCTATGGCGGGCGCCGCTGGCTGAAGGCGAACCCGATCACCACGGCCGACCCGCACCTCAACCAGCGCGGCGGCCGCCTCGTCGGCGAGGTGCTGACGGTAACGAAAGCGATCGAGGACGGCCGCGGCCGCGCCAGGGTCGGCGACGGCGAATGGCCGGTGCGCGGTCCCGACGTGGCCGAAGGTACCAAGGTCCGCGTGGTCAGCGCCGACGGCGGCGTGCTGCTGGTCGAGCCGGTCTAGCCGCCGCGCGGCCGCAAATAAATCGCCACCACATGCCCCAGCGCATCGCTGTCGCCGATGCGCCGGAACCCCAGCTTGGCCGCGACACGCTCCGACGCCTCGTTGCCGAGATCGATGATGCAGCGCACATCCTTCGCATCGAGATTCGCGTCGGCCCAGCCTAGCGCGGCGGTCATCGCCTCGGTCGCATAGCCCGCGCCCCAATGGTCGGCGTCGAACGCCCAGCCCGCCTCGGGCCGCCCTTCGAGCTCGGGGATGCCGCGGCAGAAATAGCTGAGCCCCCCCATGCCGATCAGCGCGTCGCTCGCGCGGTCGGCGAACACCCAGTAACCGAATCCCATCACCGGCCACAGCCCCGCCGAACTCAGAAACTTGCCCCAACTGACGTCGGGGGCGCGCGGTTCGCCGCCGATGAAGCGCGTGACGCGTTCGTCGGCCCACATGTCGATGTGAACATCCTTGTCGGCAAGGCGCCCGG
This sequence comes from Sphingopyxis sp. LC363, assembly GCF_000756385.1. Lineage (GTDB taxonomy): Bacteria > Pseudomonadota > Alphaproteobacteria > Sphingomonadales > Sphingomonadaceae > Sphingopyxis. The sequence goes on along the minus strand of NZ_JNFC01000026.1, from coordinate 8,015 downwards.
GACGCAGGCGCAGGCGGTCGGTTTCGATAACGGGGGGAGCGCTGAAGGTTGCGGAAGCCATGGACGCGGTGTGCCGAAGCGCGGCGAAACGGTCAATCGGGGTTGAGATAATGATCGAACAGGTCGTGCAGCACCGCGGTGCCGTCGACCTGCCGCTTCGCGCGCAACACGCCCAGCCCGTCGACCCGCGCCAGCACCTCCACATGGCGCAGCACCGCATGATAATGCGGCCCGTCGTTGAAATCGTGGAACAGGAAAACGCAGTCGGGCTTGCAGTGGATGATCGACTGTAACAGGCAGGCGACACGGAAACGCCCCGCGATCGACACCGCATCGGGGCTGCCGCCCATGCCGCGCCAGATATGGCTGTGATAGCGCGGCCAGTCGCGGATGCGGCCTTCATCCGCGGGATAGCCCCCCTCGCCGACCGGCCCGATGTCGATATGGACGGGGGTGAACTCGACCGCCTCGCGCGCGACCTCGTCCTGTATCCGGCCGAGCCGGGCGGGATCGCCATCGACGCTGACGATCCGCCGCACCTGCCGCGCCGCAACCAGCGTGGCTTCGCCGCAGCCGAATTCGAGCAGCGAAGACAGCCCCGCGAGTTGCAGCTCGATCTGCGCGATTTCGGCGGCGGTCAGATGTGGTCGCATGGTCCCCTCCCCACGCGCTCAGCGATATGGGACGGGCGCCGCGGCGTCCAGCGGGGATCGGCACATTATCGCCGCGAAGGCGGGCTCCCGGAGAGGGGAGAGAGAGAATACCGCTCCGGGTGCCCGCCTTCGCGGGTCAGGCTGCCGCCGCAGCCAGCCCGGGTTTCGACGAATGCGCCGGCATGATCGCGTCGGCATAGTCGCTTTCATATTTCTGGATCAGCGACCGGTCGTCGTGGTTCCACGGGTGGAAACCCGGCATGAAATAGGAAAGCCAGGGAAAGAAGCTCTTGCGCAGCACGCCCGGGGTGCCGAGCAGATACCACCAGATGCGCGCCGTGACGCGCCAGCCGGTGAGGCCGTCTTGTTTGAGCAGCGCCTTCATCCCCTTGACGCGCTTGGGCCAAAAACGCGTGGTGACGAGGAGCATCATCAGCGACTTGGCGCGCCAGCGCTTGAAGCGGCTCCAGTCCTTCGTCGCGTGCAGCCAGGTGTCGTAAGCGACGCCCTTATGCTCGATTTCCTCGATCGCGTGCCATTTCCACAGCGCCGCCCATTCGGGCTCGGCACCGGCGTACATCTTGTCTTCGCGCAGCATCACCGCCGCCATCATCGCGGTATAATGTTCGAGCGCGATCGTCGCCATCAGGTTGACGATCTGCGGGCGCGTCTTGATGAGGTCGAGCACCTGGTTGACGTCGTCCTCGAGCTCGGAAAGATCATATCCCGCTTCGGCCGCCTTCTTGTTAAAGACGACATGCTCGCGGCTGTGGATCACCTCCTGCTGGGTAAAGGCCCGGATTTCGCGCGCCAGCTTGTCGGGGACGCCGTCGCGGTGCGCCTTCACCGCCTCGATGAACATCGCTTCGCCGCGCGGAAAGGTCACCGAGAGCGCGGTGTGAAAGGCCGAGGCGATCGGATCGCCGTTCAGCCACCAGCGCCCCTGCCGGTCGTCGCGGCCGAAGCGCATATCGCGCGGGGTGATCGAAAGATCGGCGGGGGTCGGCGACCGGGAAAGGCTGGACATATGGCTCATACCGTCGAAAAGGGTTGTCGGGGCCAGAAAATAGGGTTTACTTACATATATGTCAATAGTGAAGAAGCGTTTGAGTCCCGAGGAAAGCCGGTCGGCGGCGCTCGAGGCCGCGCGCCAGATATTGGTCGAAATGGGGCCGGCGGCGGTGACGCTGAAAGCCGTCGCGGCGCGGATCGACCGCACCCACGCCAATCTGCTCCACCATTTCGGCAGCGCCGCGGGGCTGCAAAAGGCGCTCGCCGCCTATCAGGCCGAAACCGTGTGCGACACGATCGGCCGGAAAATGGCCGAATCGCCGCCGGGCGAGCGCAATGTCCGCGAGATCGTCGACCTCGCCTTCGATGCCTTCAACGAGGGGGGCGCCGGCGCGCTCGCGACCTGGATGGCGGCGACGGGCAACGACGACGCGCTCGACCCCATCGTCGCTGCGATCCACCGCCTGATCGACGGCATGGCCCCCGACGCGCATGAAAAACGCCTGATGCACGAGGATACGCTCGCGCTCGTGCTGATGGCCTTGGGCGATGCGCAGCTCGGCGGCCCGATGGCCGAGGCGCTCGGCCTGCCGCGCGACACCGCGCGCGTGCTCGCGACCGAACTCATCACCGGACGCATCGCCAAATTCTGGGCCGAACATGGCGGCAAGCCCGCGAGCTGAAACGAGGCGATGAATAGCCGCTACCGACCGTTAGTTGCCGTTGGATCCTCCCTGTGCCGCAGGCATGGGGAGGTGGCAGCGCGAAGCGCTGACGGAGGGGCTATGGCGCACCGTCGCGGCCCCTCCACCACCGCCTGCGGCGGCGGTCCCCCTCCCCATCGCTGCGCGACACTCCTCGTCATCCCGGCGAAGGCCGGGATCTCGTCCTATCGGTTTACCGCACCGGCGAGATCCCGGCCTTCGCCGGGATGACGGTCAAACTGATGACAGCTTCCCACCCCAAAGCCGCCATCCGTATCGCGCGCCTTCCCTCGTGGATGCCCGGCTAGTAAAATCGCGCCATTCCGCCTAAAGGCCCCGCCATGCACTTCCTCGACCAAGCCAAGATTTTCATCAAGTCCGGCGATGGCGGCCCCGGCGCCGTGTCGTTCCGGCGCGAGAAATATATCGAATATGGCGGCCCCGACGGCGGCAATGGCGGCAAGGGCGGCGACATCGTCTTCGAAGCCGTGGCCGGCCTCAACACGCTGATCGACTTTCGCTATACCCAGCATTTCAAGGCGAAGCGCGGCACCCCCGGTGCCGGCCGCGACCGCACCGGTGCGGGCGGCCCCGACCTCGTCATCCAGGTCCCGATCGGCACCCAGATCCTCGACGACGACGAGGAGCGCAGCCTGCTCGCCGATTTGACCAAAGAGGGCGAGCGCATCCACTTCCTGCGCGGCGGCGACGGCGGCCGCGGCAATGCGAGCTACAAGACCTCGACCAACCGCGCGCCGCGCCAGCACGGACCCGGCTGGCCGGGCGAGGAAATGTGGGTGTGGCTGCGCCTGAAACTGCTCGCCGACGCCGGCCTCGTCGGCTTGCCCAACGCCGGCAAGTCGACCTTCATCAATGCGGTGAGCAACGCGCAGGCCAAGGTCGGCGCCTATGCCTTCACCACGCTCCGCCCCCAGCTTGGCGTCGTCAGCCACAAGGGGCATGAGTTCGTCGTCGCCGACATCCCGGGGCTGATCGCGGGCGCCGCCGAAGGTGCCGGGGTCGGCGACCGCTTCCTCGGCCATATCGAACGCTGCCGCGTCCTCCTCCACCTCGTCGATGCGAACGACGAAGACGTGGCGACGAGCTACCGCATCGTCCGCGACGAACTCGAAGCCTATGGCGCCGACCTGATCGATAAGCCGGTGATCGTCGCGCTTAACAAGACCGACACGCTCGACGACGAGCTGATCGCCGCGCTGTCCGCCGAGCTCGAAGCCGAAAGCGGCCACCCGGTGATGGCGCTCTCGGGCGCCAGCGGCGCGGGCGTGCCCGCGGTGCTCGACAAGCTGCTCGAAGCGATCGGCCATCCCGAACCCGGCGAGGACGAGAGCGAAGAACCGGACGACTGGTCGCCGATTTAGCACCCTGTCCCCGGGGAACGAAATGCCGCCGCAGGGAATTTCATGCGGAACAACAAGGATTTCCGCATGACCGAACGCAACCCGCTTCCCGCGCTGCTGCTCGTCGCGCTCGCCGCGGCCGCGGCCGCGGCCGCCGCCCCGGCGAACGCGCAGGAAGGCAGCGAGAATGCCGAAAAGCGCACGCGCATCATCCTCGGGCCGCAGCTTTCGCCGTCGTGGCCGGGCGCGGACAAGTTCAGCGTCGGCCCCTATATCGACGTCTCGCGCACCCGCGACAGCGCATTCGAGTTCGAGGCGCCCGACGAAAGCTTCGGCTCCCCGCTTGTCCATTCGGGCGATTTCGCCTTCGGCCCCGCCTTCGGTTTCATCGGCAAGCGCAAGGCGTCGGACATCGGCGCCGACCTGCCTAAGGTCGGCTTCACGGTCGAGGCCGGCGGCTTCGCGCAGGCCTATCTGGCCCCGTCGCTCCGCATCCGCGCCGAAGGACGCAAGGGGCTCAGCGGGCATAAGGGCTGGGTCGGCGAAATCAGCGCCGACTATATCGCGCGGCGGGGTGACGGCTGGCTCTTTTCGATCGGCCCGCGCGTCACGCTCGGCGATTCGAAATACCACCGCGCCTATTTCGGCGTCACCCCCGCTGCGGCCGCCACGTCGGGCCTGCCCGCCTATGACCTGGGCGGCGGCGTTCAGTCGGTCGGCGTCACTGCGGGTTATCACCGCATGGTCGGAAAGAATTGGGGGGTCGCGGTCTACGGCCGCTACGACCGGCTCGTCGGCGACGCCGCCGATTCGCCCGTTACGCGCCAGCTCGGTTCGCGCAGCCAGCCGTCGGGGGGCATCGCGCTTAGCTATACCTTCGGCGGCGGCCGTTGAGCCGTCCCGCCTGGCGGCTCTAGGTTTCGCCCGGTGCCGGCAGCCGCGCGAGCAGCGCCACGAGCTGCGCTTGGCTGCCCGCGCCGGTCTTGCGAAAAATGCCTTTCAAGAGGAAGCGCACCGCGTTGAGACTGACCGCGCGCAGCGCGGCATAGCCCTGCAGCGTCTCGCCCGCGGCGAGCGCGACCGCGAGGCGCGCTTCGGCCGGGGTCAGGCCGAACCATTGCGCGACGCGGTCGATCTCGAGCACCGGGGTTTCGCCCGGCGCGCTGCCCAGCGTGACAATCAGCGAGGCGCCGAGGCGGACGCCGCCGAGTTGCTGCGCCGACTGCCGCGTCACCCGTGCGACGAGCACCGGGCACTCCTTGCCCGAAGGCGCGACGGTCTGAAAGGCGAGGCCGGCGGGATCGGGGCGTCTGACGAGATCGAGCAGCTGTTTCTGGCTCGGCGGATGGGTGAAGGCAAAACGATCCTGCGCGGTGCGGATGAACCCCGCGCGTTCGTAACGCGCGGCGCGGGCGTTCGCCGCGAGGATGCCCAGCTGATCGTCGAGGCTGAAGATCGCGAAGGGCGCGGCATCGGCGGCGGCGCGCGCCGCGCCCGCCGCAAGGTCGAGCGTCGCGATCCGATCGCTGATCCGCATCGCGCGCTGCATATGCGGGGCAAGGACGCGCAAGCCGCGCTTCAACCGTTCGACGTCGCGGTCGCCGGGGCCAGGCAGCATCAGCCCGAGCCGGTCGCCATCGCGGCGATCAAGCAGCACGCCGACGAGCCGGTCGATGCCATAGGGTTTCAGGAAGTTACGGAAAAACTCGCTTTCATAGAATTCCTCGCGCGTCATGATGTCGAAGCTGTCGACGACGCTGCCGTTGCCGTAACGCTGGAACTTGCGCGACCAGGGGTGATGGCCGGCGTAAACCGCGGTGTAGATTTCCTGGATGCCCGCCGCGAGGCCGGTCGCGGCGACGAAACGCGCGCTCGGCGGGTTGCTGTTTTCCCACAGGATGAAAGCCGCGTCCCAGTTCAGCGGGCAGAGCGTGCCGGTGATGCGGGCGAGGGTCTCGTTCCAGCTTTCGGGATGCAGGACCGAATCGTATATTTCGCCGATCAGCGCGTTGAGCACCTCCCATTCGGCCGGCGCATTATGGTCGGTCGGAAAGGCCGGTCGCTGATCGCCCTGCATGTACTTCTCCCCACAGAAGATACGCAGCCACCGCATTTGAGGCGAGCCGAACCGCGATGGCAAGCGCAATGCGACAAAATGAAAAAAATCCGCTCCCTACCCAGGTGGGTAGCGAAACGAAGCCGCGAATCGGCGATGAAGGATCCGCGACCCGAGGAAGGTGGAACCAAGGCCATCTTGCTCTCTTGAAGTCCGCCGGCTTGCCGGCGGACTTCATTTTTGGGCGATGGACCGGCTGCGGCCATTCGGCGTATCGGCAATATCGCGGTCGGGATTGGGGCCACTTGGAACCGAAAACGCAAAGCCTGAGCTATGCGCGTCCACCTGCGCGGAACGTTCGCTCCTTCCCGAGCCTGCTCCGCCGGCTCCACCGAACCAGCAAGCCTCTCGACACGACCCTCCGAAGGCGGGACGACCCCAAATGAATTCTGGTCCGACATGGATCAATTACACGGTGCCATGACAGCTGTTACCGTCATCGGGCTAAGATGCCTTCCGACCGCGACCCAGGAAGGCATAGGGGCATTCTTTTGTGTGGGCCAGGAGACGGAAAGGCTCCGCCACGTGCGGGGCTTTCTTGGTTGGCGGGTTTCGACCGAACCTAGCCGTCGCCCCCGCGAAGGCGGGGGCCGCTGTCGTTTTACACAATGCCGCTGAGTAAGGCCGCTAGCGGCCCCCGCCTTCGCGGGGGCGACGGTTGTGGAATGTCCGCTCACCACCCCAAAGCCGCCCATTCCACGCCGTCGAAAAACGCTGTCCTACAAAATCGGGCCGGACTAGCCTGCCCCGATGACACCGCCCTCCCCTCCCACGCACTCCGCAGCCCTTCGCTCCTCGCGCGTGAGGGGCGTCAACTTCGTCAACTTCCGTCCCACCTCGCAGCGGCGTCGATCGCCGGGACATTCGCATTGGCGGCGCGCGCGCATCGCGCTATCGGCGGCGGCATGAGCCTGTTTCCGCCCCTTTCCTGCCCCCGTCTGATCGTCAAGATCGGATCGGCGCTGCTCGTCGATCTGTCGGGCGCGGTCCGGCGCGACTGGCTCGCCGGGATCGCCGCCGATATCGGCGAGCGGACGCGCGCGGGCCAGCAGGTCGCGGTCGTGTCGTCCGGCGCGATCGCGCTCGGCGCGCGGCGGCTGGGGCTTGCCAAGGGCGGACGCGGAACGCTCGAGGATGCGCAGGCGGCCGCCGCGACCGGACAGATCGCGCTGAGCCAGGTCTGGGCCGAAGTACTCGGCGCCGAAGGACTGACCGCAGCGCAGATGCTCGTCACGCTCGACGATCTCGAGCATCGCCGCCGCTATCTCAACGCCGCCGCGACGCTCGACCGGCTGCTCAGCCTCGGCGTCGTGCCGATCATCAACGAGAATGACAGCGTCGCGACCGAAGAAATCCGCTTCGGCGACAACGACCGCCTTGCCGCACGCGTTGCCCAAGCCGCGGCGGCGGGCGGCGTGATCCTGCTCTCCGACATCGACGGCCTCTACGACAAAAATCCTGCCCTTCCCGGCGCGAACCATATCGCGCGCGTCGAACGCATCGATGCCGCTATCGAGGCGATGGCTGACACCGGCTCCGCCTCGGGCATGGGATCGGGCGGCATGGTATCGAAGATCGCGGCGGCGCGCATCGCCAACGCCGCGGGCGCGCATCTCGCGATCGCGTCGGGCCGGATCGACCGGCCGCTGTCGACCGAGGCACGGCACACTTTGTTCGCCGCCGAAAAGGGCGCAAGCGCGCGCAAGGCGTGGCTCGCGGGCGGGCTCACCGCGAAGGGCCGGGTCGAGATCGACGCGGGCGCCGCCAAGGCGCTGCAAGGCGGCGCGAGCCTGCTCGCCGCCGGCGTCACCGCGGTCAGCGGCAGCTTCGCACGCGGCGACATTCTCGACATCGCCGGTCCCGACGGACGCGTCATCGCGCGCGGCCTTTCCGAATATCCGGGCGCCGACGCCGCGAACATCGTCGGCCTCGGCCGCGAGGCGCAGGAAGCCGCGCTCGGCTATGCGCCGCGCAGCGCGATGGTCCACCGCGACCATATGGTGCTGTTGTGAACGCTGCGATGAATCCATTTGCGATGAATCCATTAGAGCCCCTCCCCTTCAGGGGAGGGGTTGGGGTGGGGGCCATCGGCCTTGCGCAAGGCTGCGAGTCCCCACCCCCGGCCCCTCCCCTGAAGGGGAGGGGAGCAAGATGACACCCACCCTCGCAA
>NZ_JNFC01000025.1 GCF_000756385.1 Sphingopyxis sp. LC363 | reverse complement strand
GTCGTGGAATGCGCACCTGGGCCGTACATCGTGTATTTCGACTGGGATCAGTCGAACATCACGCCGGAAGCGGCTTCGACGCTGGACAACGCGATCAGCGCCTACAACCGTGGTTGCACGGGTACGCAGGTCATGCTCGCCGGTCACGCCGACCGTTCGGGTTCGGCCACGTACAACGTCGGCCTGTCGAACCGCCGCAACGACGCGGTTCGCAGCTATCTGACCGCTCGTGGTATCTCGGATGGCTCGATCAGCGCGCAGGGCTTCGGCGAAACCCGCCCGGCCGTTGCGACCGCCGACGGCGTCCGCAACGACCAGAACCGTCGCGTGGAAATCACTTACGGTCCGAACTCGGGCATGTAAGACCGATTTCCATCCCCGACGGGGATTGGAAAAAAGAGGGGCGGTACCGAAAGGTGCCGCCCTTTCTTTGTGCGCGACTTGCGCGAGGGAGTTGTTTTGAACGACCGTTTGCGATTCTTCTTGCCGATTAGGTATAATGATATACCATTACGTTATGGGCTCGGGATGATCTCAAGCCCTTGAAGCGGGGCGGAGCGCTCACCGGTTATGGCGCTCATTCCCAAGCGGGAGAGAGACGATGCGCAAACGCAGCATGTTCCATCGCAGCATTTTTCGCGCCGACCCCAATGGTGATCCCGACATCAACACGACGCCGCTGATCGATGTGATGCTGGTAATGCTGGTGATGTTCATCATTACCATTCCGCCGCCGACGCACAGCATCGATGTGACGTTGTCGCCCGATGAGGTCACCGGCAAGATACTCGACCAAAATCGCGTGACGATCGATACAAGCGACGTGATCCGCTGGAACGACGAAGCGATCGACCTCGCCGAGCTGGGGGTTCTGGTAAGGCAGGCGTCGGAGCGTGCAGAGCCGGCGGCGATCCTGCTCGAACCCGATGCACGGGCGCGTTATCTGCGCGTTGACGAAGCAATCGGAGCAATCCGGCGCAATGGCGGGACCAAGCTCGCCTTTCCAGGTATCGAGGGTTACGCCGGGCTGATCTGAGATCCGGCGCGTCCTCGCTCAGGCGACGGGCGCCGTTCCGGGGCGGAGATGGCGCATCATATAGGCGACATAATCGGCCTTGCCGAGCGGGGCGCCCATGTGGCGCAGCACGGCATAGGCGGCGACGCGGTGGAAGTAGAATTGCGGCTGCGCCCAGTCGCGGACATAGTCCGCGGCGCTGAGATCGAAGACCATGCCGTTCGGCAGGTCGAAGCTGACCGCCCGCGCCATGTCGTCACCGAGTGCGGTGCGATCGACGCCATCGAGGACCGCCAGCGTCGCGGCGATCTGCTCCTGCATTCCGGCGAAGTCTGTCGCATCGTCGGGAAGCTCCGGCACGGCAATGCCTCCAAGCCGGCTCAGGGGCTGCAAGGCCTGGCTGCAGGTAAAGCGGATCTGCGAGGCGAGCGGGAACATGTCGGGCGCCAGCCGCGCGACCGCGAACTGCAGCTCGCCGATGCCGTTAGCCGTGCCCCACAGGCTTGCTTTCGACAGCTCTCCGGACAGAGCCTTCAGGCCATTTTGGTAGGCCGGTACGGTCAAATCGTAAAGCATCGTCCTTTTCCTCCGATTGTCAGGCCGCGGCGAGATTGTCCTGGAACTGAAGCCGCGCAAGGCGAGCGTAGAGGCCGTCGGCCGCGACGAGTTCATCATGGCGGCCTTCCTCGACGATGCGGCCATCGTCCATCACGATGATGCGGTCGGCGGCGCGCACGGTCGCGAGGCGGTGGGCGATGACGATTGTGGTGCGATCGGCCATCAGCGTTTCGAGCGCGTCCTGCACGAGCTTCTCGGATTCGGCGTCGAGCGCCGAGGTCGCTTCATCGAGCAGCAGCAACGGCGCTCGGCGCAGCAGTGCACGCGCGATTGCGATGCGCTGGCGCTGGCCGCCCGAAAGGCGCGCGCCGCCTTCGCCCATGAAGGTGTCGAGTCCTTGCGGCAATTTGCGGAGGAATTCCTCGGCATTGGCGGCGCGCGCGGCGTCCCACAATTCCTCGTCGCGTGCGGTCCAGTTGCCGTAGCGCAGGTTGTCGCGCGCTGAGGCAGCGAAGATCACCGTTTCCTGTGGCACCATCGCTATGCGCGCGCGGATGTCGGCGGGGTCGGCCTCGGTCAGCGGCACGCCGTCGAGCAGGATCTGCCCCGCCTGCGGATCATAGAAACGTTCGGCAAGCTGGAAGAGCGTCGACTTGCCGGCGCCCGAGGGGCCGACGATCGCGACCGTCTCGCGCGGGCGGATCGCGAGCGTGAAATCGTGGAGCGCCGGCGCATCGGGACGGGTCGGATAGTGAAATTCGACCGTCGCGAATTCGAGCGTACCCAGTGCCGGCACGGGGAAGGGGAGCGGCTTTGCGGGCGGCGCGATCGTCGCTTCGGCGTTTAGGAGTTCGCTGAGTCGCTCGGCGGCGCCGGCAGCGCGGAGCAGATCGCCATAGACTTCGGTAAGCGCGCCGAACGCTCCCGCGACGAGCCCGCCTGTCAGGACGAAGGCGGCGATGGTGCCGCCCGTAATCGTCCCTTGCGCCACGCCTTCGGCGCCGTACCAGAGCAGGGTCGTGATCGCACCGAAAAGCAGGCCGATGACCGTCGCGGTGATGATCGCGCGCAGACGGATGCGGCGCTTCGCGGTCGCGAAATTGGCTTCGACCGCGGCAGAGAAACGATCAGCCTCGCGCGCTTCCTGACCGAACGCCTGGACGATTTTCATCGCCCCCATCTGTTCGGCGGTGGTCGCGCCGATGTCGGCGACGCGATCCTGACTGGTCCGCGAGACTTTCTGAAGCCGCCGGCCGAGCAGCATGATCGGCAGGATGATCACCGGGATGCCGAGAAGGATGCCCGCGGTGAGTTTCGGCGAGAGGCTGAACAGATAGACGATGCCGCCGACGCCCATCACCATGTTCCGCAACGCGACCGATACAGTTGTCCCGACCACCTGCTCGATGATCGCGGTATCCGACGTCATGCGCGAGGCAATTTCGGACGGGCGGTTTTCTTCGAAGAAGCCGGGCGCGAGGCGCAGCAAGTTGCGCTGCACCGCTTGGCGGATGTCGGCGACGGTGCGCTCGCCGAGCCAGCTGACGAAATAGAAGCGCAGCGCGGTAGCCACGGCGAGCGCAACGACGATCGCGTAGAAGAGGCGGAAATGCGGCGCAACGTCACCGCCGCCGGCGATAAAGCCGCTGTCGATCATTTCCTTGAATTGATAAGGGATTGCGAGCGTCGCTAGCGCAGCAACCCCAAGCGCGATCGCGGCGACGATCAGTTGCAGCGGGTAGCGACTGGCGTGTTGCCACACCATGCGCAGACTGCCGAGCTTGCGGCGGGGTTCGGCGGAAGCGTTCGCGGCGGAAAGGTCGGACTGGCTGGCCATCGCACCGGCCCTAGCAGCGGCGGGGACCGGGCTCAACGATACAGAATGATGCTGCGCTTCAGATGCTTTGAAGTCGCGCTGCAAGGAGGAGCGCGGCGATGGCGCCGCGCTCCTCCTCTTTTGTCAGCGATTGTCGAGCTGCGCACGCACGGCGCGAAGTCCCGGCTGCGTGATGCGATACGGCGCGCCGCCGTGCGAGGCGATGAAACCGCGGCGCCGTAGCCGGTTGAACAGCGACAGGCCGGTGTTCGCGAGGACGTAGCCGTCGCGGGTGAAGCACAGCGCCTCGACGATATGGCCGGTTTCGTTTCGCCGATGGCGGATCATGCCGCCTTGCGCCAGCACATGGAGCACGCGCTGCTCCGCTTTCGAGATATTCATGGGATATGTCCGGAAATTGCATGCAACAACGGCGCGCCGACGCTGGTCGGCACGTAGCGCACATCCCGTTTTCGCCGGGATGTTAGCGGTTGCCCGCAATCTCAGACATAATCACTCCACCGGCGCATCATGCGCCTTGCCATGCAGATATTCGCAATCGGTGCCCGTCGCAATGGCTTTGACGCATTGCACAATGAGACGGAGCCCCTAGACTGCTCATCAAAGAGCAGGCGCCGAAGAGCGCCGCCGGGCTACGCAAGGAATGATCTGGATATGCTGTATCACGCGTTTGACATGCAGAAGAATTGGCTTGCCGGGGCGAGTGCGCTCGCGACCGCGGGGGCGCAGGTGATGCAGCATCCTGCGAATCCGCTCGGCTATTTCGGCGGAAGCCCCATGTTCGCCTCCGCGCTCGAGGTGTTCGCGCACGCTGCGGCGCCGCGCGGCAAGCCGGGTTTCGAACTCTATGACACCGTCGTCAACGGCGAGACCGTGCGTGTCGCCGAAGCGATCGAGGCACGCAAGCCTTTCGGCCAGCTCAAGCATTTCAAGCATAAGGGCACGAAGGATGCGCCCAAGCTGTTGATCGTCGCCCCTATGTCGGGCCATTATGCGACGCTGCTGCGCGGTACGGTCGAACGGATGCTGCCGGGGCACGATGTGTGGATCACCGACTGGCGCGATGCGCGGAACGTACCGCTGGAGGCGGGCCGGTTCGATCTCGACGATTATGTCGATTATCTGATCTCGTGGCTCGAACATATCGGCCCCGGCGCGCACGTGCTGGCGGTGTGTCAGCCGTCGGTTCCGAGCCTGGCTGCCGCGGCGGTCATGGCGGCGAACGGGCATAAATGCCGGCCCAGGACGCTGACGATGATGGGCGGGCCGATCGACACGCGCAAGGCGCCGACCGCGGTGAACGACCATGCGATGACTCGGCCGCACGCCTGGTTCCAGGAAAATGTGATTGCGACCGTGCCGGCCTATTATCCGGGGGCGGGCCGCCGCGTCTATCCGGGCTTTCTGCAACTCGCCGGCTTCATGTCGATGAATCTCGGCAATCATATGATGAGCCATTGGGAGATGTTCAAACATCTGGTCGATGGCGACGGCGAGAGCGCCGACAAGACCAAGGAATTTTACGACGAATATCGCGCGGTGTGCGACATGACGGCCGAATTCTATCTCCAGACGGTCGACATGGTATTCCAGCGCCACCTGCTACCGAAGGGCGAGATGACGCATCGCGGCCAGACGGTCGATATCGGGGCGATCGAGGACATTGCGATCCTCGCGATCGAGGGCGAGCGCGACGATATTTCGGGGATCGGCCAGACCAAAGCGGCGCTGACGCTCGCGAAGGCACTACCCGCGAACCGGAAGAAATATCTGATGGCGAAGGGCGTCGGCCATTACGGCATCTTCAACGGCCGCAAATGGCGCGAGGAGATCGCGCCCGTAGTCGAGAAATGGATCCGGACACACGGCGGTTAACGGTCGGTTGCGGCCGCTCCTCCCCGGCACGGGGAGGGGGAGGACCGTCGCCGCCGTTAAATGCCCGGTCAATGCCAAGGCGAAGTCCGCACGGCCCAATAGACGATATAGAGGAGCCCTGCCCATAGCAGCAGGATGAACGCCATGCCGGCTCGGCTCGACGGGCGCTCGCTTGCGGCCTCGGCGGCGGCGTGCAGTTCGGTCCATAGCGGTGCGGGGATCAGCCGCCGAACCGCGAGCAGGCCGAGCGGGACGATAACGAGATCGTCGAGCCAGCCGAGTAGCGGGATGAAGTCGGGAATGAGATCGATCGGCGACAGCGCATAGGCGGCTACCGCGACTGCGAGGGCGCGCGCGATCAAAGGCACCCGCGGGTCGCGCGCAGCAAGCCAGGCGGCATGCCCCTCGATCGCGAGGCGGTGGCCGAGATCGCCGATGCGCTGGGAAAGGGATTTGCCGGTCATAGCGATCTACACTAGCCTTCCTGTATGGCTATCCAACTGAAAAGCGCGCGCGTCGAACGCTGGGCCGTCGCCGGCGAGTTCGTCATCAGCCGCGGCGCCAAGACGCACGTCGACGTCGTCGTCGCCGAAATCGAGGGAAGAGGCGAGATCGGGCGCGGCGAGGGCACGCCCGTCTATTATCTCGGTGAGGATGCGGCGGGTTGCCGCGATCAGATATTGCTCGCTGCGCCGCATATCGGCGATATGGGCGCTGCCGAGGCGCGCGCAGCGGTGCAGGAGCTGATGGCGCCGGGCGCGGCGCGCAACGCGCTCGATTGTGCGCTATGGGATCTGGAAGCGCGGCAACGCGGGCTCCGGCTCTGGCAGCTTGCCGGCTGCGACGGGGCGCCCACTGCGCGCGTCACGGCCTATACGATCTCGCTCGGCACGCCGGGGGCGATGGCCGAACAGGCGGCGACGGCGGCCGCCGACGGCTATCGGCTGCTCAAGATCAAGCTCACCGGCGAAGGCGACCGGCTGCGCGTCGCGGGGGTCCGCAAGGGCGCACCCGAAGCGCGGCTGATCGTCGATGCGAACGAAAGCTGGGGCGAGATCGATATTTTGAGCGAGGCCGAGGCGCTCGCCGACATGGGAGTCGAAATGATCGAGCAGCCCGTGCCGGTGGGCGCCGATGCGCTGCTCGATCCGATTTATGCGCCGCTGCCCTTTATCGCCGACGAAAGCTGCCAGACCGCCGCCGACGTGGCGCGGATCGGGCCTTTCTATGACGGGGTGAACATCAAGCTCGACAAGGCGGGCGGGCTGACCGAAGCGCTCAGGATCGCCGACGCCGCCGACGCGGCGGGACTGTCGATCATGGCCGGGTGCATGCTCTCGACCAGTCTCGCGATCGCGCCGGCCTTCGTGCTGGCGCAGCGCGCGAAATGGGTCGACCTCGACGGTCCCGCATTGCTGGCGCGGGACCGCGAAGGGGGGTTCGAATTTCGCGAGGGGCGGATCGGGCCGCCGGCGATCTGACCCTAGAGCGCGACTTCGGCGTGCTTGCCAAGGTCGCCGTCCCTCATCGTCATTCCGGTCGCGAGCTTGAACATGCCCTTGATTCCGGGATCGGCGGTCCAGATTTCGGCATCGTCGAGATCGAAACGCAGCAGGACGAGCTTGGGATCGTCCTTGCCGCCCGGATACCAGGCCGCGATGCTGTTGTTCCACAATTTGTCGAGCACCGCGCGATTATTTTCGTGCACCAGCGTTCCCGAAATGCAGGCGAACAGGTCGTGACCCTTGGCCGCAAATTGCGCCATGGCCGGTCCGCCGGCCGCCAAGCGATTGTCGGTCGCGGTGAAGAACCAGAAAGCGCTGTTCGCGTCCTTGTCGAGCTGCGCGTTCATCGGGATATGATGTTCGCGTTCGCCGGTCGCGCCGAGCATGACGTAGGGGCTGTCGGCCAAGGCTTTCCAAAACTGCTGTTTGATATCGTCGCTCATCGAAAGGCTCCATTTCTGTCCCCCGATGACCGATCAACGCGGCAGCGGTGCACTTGTTGCCCGGTTCAGCGCCGCCGCGGCTCGGCATAGCTGACGACTTCATATTCGATGCCGTCGGGATCGAAGAAATAGAAGCGGCGGCCGGGTTCGTAATCGCCGTGGTTGAACGGCGTGAGCCCCACCGCCTTCACCCGCATCTCGATCGTGTCGAGATCGTCGACCTGCACCCCGATATGGTTGAGCGGCTCGCCCTTGGGATAGCGCGCATCCGCGTGCTGGCCGTCGGGGCCGGTGTAGAGCGCGATATAGGCGGCGTCGCTGCCGAGGTGGATCGTCCGCCCGCCGTCGCGCGCGGGGCCGCGCCAGCGTTCGTGCCAGCCGAAGATCGCCGACAGGATGCCCGCAGTGCGGTCGGGATCGCTGACGGTCAGATTGACGTGCTCGATGAAGGGATGCGTCACGGGGAACTCCTGATTCGGGTTGACGCAGCGGCTTATGAAAGCTCAAGTGAGGTTTAGATCAAGCGAAAAGCGAGGAGCGCGGATCATGCACCGAACCGATCTGATCGCGATCGGCGAACTCGCCGCGCGCACCGGCGTCGCGGTGTCGGCGATCCGATTTTACGAGGCGAAGGGGCTGATCGAGGCGCTGCGCACCGGCGGCGGACAGCGTCGCTTCCTGCGGGCCGATATCCGCCGCGTCTCCTTCATCCTGATCGCGCAGCAGATGGGGTTGAGCCTCGAGGAGGTCGGCGACGAGCTGGCTCGATTGCCTGCGGGGCGAACGCCCAACGGCGCCGACTGGACGCGGATCAGCACCGGATTGCGCGCGCGGATCGACGCGCAGATCGCGGCGCTGACGCGAACGCGCGGGCTGCTCGACCAGTGCATCGGCTGCGGTTGCCTGTCGCTCAAGAAATGCGGGCTCTACAACCGCGGGGACAAGGCGGCGCAGCGCGGAGCGGGGCCGCGCTATGTGATCGGCGACCGGGCGGGGGAGATTGCCGAGATCGGCTGACGGCATAGGGATGGGGAGGGGAGGTTTCCGATCCTCCCTGTGGCGAAGCCATGGGGAAGGGGGACCGTCCGCGAAGGCGATGGTGGAGGGGTCGCGACGTCGCGCCATTAGCCCCTCCGTCAGCGCTTCGCGCTGCCACCTCCCCATCGCTACGCGACAGGGAGGAGCAAACGGCCGTTACAGGTCGATACCGCCCCTCAGGCTGCGCTTAACGTCTCGATCTCGGGCGCGCCCGCAAGGCAGGGGCCGAGCTTGGCGCCGAGGGTGCGGAAGTGGTCCGAGGCGCGATGCGCTTCCACTGCGGCTTCGTCGTCATAGCATTCCATGACCTTGTAGGCGCCCGCCTCCGCGGTGCGGAACAGCTTGTAATAGCTGTTGCCGGCTTCGTTCGCTCGAACGGCGGCGGCGAGTTCGGCGAATACGCCTTCAAACGCCTCTTCCTTGCCGGGTTGCACGCGCAGGGTTGCGATGATGCCGATGCTGCTCATATCTCTCTCCTCTTGCAATCAGGCTCTGAGATCGGGGTCGACATGCCAGCCGTCCTCGACTTGAATGCCAAAGCTGTTCAATATCATCGATACCTGTGTGTACTGACCGACGGTCATGACGAGGTCCATGCGTCCCTTGTCGCCGAGCGGCGCGAGCGCGGCCCAGGTCGTGTCGGTCACGAAATGATTGGCCGTCAGTTCGTCGGTCGCGTGGAGCATCGCGCGGTCGAGGTCGTTCCAGCCCTCTGCATCGGGACCGGCCTTGATGCGCGCGATCTCGTCCTCGGAAAGGCCGCAGTCGAGGCCGATGCGCTTGTGCTGTGTCCACTCATAACCCGAACGGCAGTTGTAACCGGTGCGCAGGATGACAAGTTCGCGGTCGCGCGGGGTGAGCGCGTTGCGCCGCGACAGGATATAATTGCCCCAGCCGAGGAAGGCGGTGAGCGCCTTTGGCGCATGCGCCAGCGTGCGGAAGATATTGAGAATCTTGCCGCCCCCGACCTTGCCTCCCTGACCATTGGGGCCGGAAGCAAGGAAGGGTTCGAGCGCGGCGCGCTGGTCGGCATCGAGCCGGTCGAGATCGACCGGCTCGATACGCGGAGCGTTTAGTCTCATTTAACGCGGCCGCAAATCAGAAGACCTCGAACAGGCCCGCTGCGCCCTGGCCGCCGCCGATGCACATGGTGACGACGGCATATTTGACGCCGCGGCGCTTGCCCTCGATCAGCGCGTGGCCGACGCAGCGCGCGCCGGTCATGCCGAAGGGGTGGCCGATCGAGATCGAGCCGCCGTTGACGTTGAGCAGCTCGTTCGGGATGCCGAGCTTGTCGCGGCAGTAGAGGACCTGCACGGCAAAGGCTTCGTTGAGTTCCCAAAGGCCGATGTCGTCCATCTTGAGCTCGAAGCGTTCGAGCAGCTTGGGGATCGCGAAGACGGGGCCGATGCCCATTTCGTCGGGCTCGGTGCCCGCGACCGCCATGCCGACATAACGGCCGAGCGGCTGGAGGCCGCGCTTTTCGGCGACCTTGGCTTCCATCACGACGCATGCCGACGAGCCGTCGGCGAGCTGGCTGGCGTTGCCCGCGGTGATCGTATGGCCTTCGCCCATCACCGGCTTCAGGCTCGCGAGCCCTTCGAGCGTCGTGTCGGGACGGTTGCACTCGTCCTTGTCGGCGACGACGTCCTTGAAGCTGACTTCCTTCGTTTCCTTGTTCACCACGGCCATGGTGGCGGGGCAGGCGACGATTTCGTCGTCATATTTGCCCGCGGCCTGCGCCGCGGCGGTGCGCTGCTGCGACTGGAGCGAATATTCGTCCTGCGCTTCGCGGCTGATGTTGTAGCGTTTCGCGACGACCTCGGCGGTGCCGATCATCGGCATATAGGTGTCCTTGTGCATCGCGATCAGCTCGGCGTCGGTCTCGATGAACACCTTCCCGCTTCCGCTGACCTTCGAGATCGACTCGATACCGCCGGCGACCGCGATATCCTGACGATCGACGATGATCTGCTTCGCGGCGGTCGCGATAGTCATCAGGCCCGACGAGCACTGGCGGTCGATCGACATGCCGGGGACGGTGACGGGCAGGCCCGAACGCAGCGCGATCAGGCGCGCGACGTTCATCGTCTGCGAACCCTGCTGCATCGCGGCGCCGAAGACGACGTCGTCGATCTCGCCGCCTTCGACCCCGGCGCGCTCGACCGCGGCGCGAACCGCATGCGCGCCCAGCGTCGGGGCGAGCGTGTTGTTGAACGAGCCGCGCGCCGCCTTGGTCAGCGGGGTGCGGGCGGTGGAAACGATAACGGCGTCACGCATGATAGGGGTCCTTCTTTCTGATTCCGGTTGTCTTAACGGGGGAGGTCAGCCGGTATAACTATGCTTTAAACGAAGAACTGGCTGATCCATTCGGCGATCAGCGCGGGCTTCTCCTCGCCTTCGATCTCGATCGTCACTTCATTGGTCTGCTGCCACTGACCGGGGCGCTTTTCTTCGAGTTCGAGCAGCTTCACATGGCTGCGCACGCGCTTGCCCGAACGGACGGGGGCGAGGAAGCGCACCTTGTTGCCGCCATAGTTGACGCCCATTTTCACGCCCGCGATCTTCGGACCGTCGGTCTTCTGGCCGAGCATCGGGATCAGCGACAGCGTCAGGAAGCCATGCGCGATCGTGCCGCCGAAGGGCGTGAGCTTCGCCTTTTCCTCGTCGATATGGATGAACTGATGATCGCCCGTTGCATCGGCGAACTTGTTGATCATGTCCTGATCGACGAGCACCCATTCGGATGTGCCCAGATGCTCACCGACCCTGGCTTGCAGGTCCTGCGGCGTGATGGTGGCCATATCTCATCCCCTCGAATTGCTGGTTCGGGGCGCGTTCTAGGCCTCTCTTGCCGCATTGCACAAGGGCCAAGCCCCGCAGCCGCGTCGCCGTAGCGTCAGGTCTTGACGGGCTTCGGCGTCTTCATCGTCACGCTCTCGGCATAGGGAAGAATCATCGTGCCGTCGGGCGCCGCAGTGAAGGTGGTCTGGGTCGGATAGGCGAATTCATAGCCCGCGCCCGCCATCGCTTCGAACAGCCGGATCGCGACGTCGGTACGCGCGGCGGTGACGACGTCATAATCGTCGCTGAACACGTCGAAGAGCAGTTCGAAGTCGAGACTCGACGGGCCGAAGGTGACGAAGCTCGAACGGATGAACTCCTGTCCGGCCGTCTTGACCTGTTCTTCGAGCAGCGCGGGCAGGTCGCGCAGCATCGCGGGCGTTGTCTGATAGACCACGCCGATCATGAAGGTCACGCGGCGGCGATGGAGATGCGCGAAATTGGTGATTTCCTTGGCGAGCAGATTGGTGTTCGAAATGACGAGCAGCTCGCCGTTGACCGAGCGCAGCCGCGTGCTCTTGAGCCCGATGCGCTCGACCGTCGCGGTGCTCATGTCATATTTGATCGTCTCGCCGACGCGGAACGGCCGGTCGAAAATGATCGAGAGCGAGGCGAAGAGGTCGGAGAAGATGCCCTGCGCGGCGAGGCCGATCGCGATGCCGCCGATGCCGAGGCCGGCGACCAGCCCGGTGACGTTGACCCCCATATTGTCGAGGATGACGATGCCCGCGATCGCGAACAAAGCGACGCTGATCAGCAGACGGATGATGCCCATCGCGTTCGACAGCGTTTCGTTGTGGCCTTCGGCGGCGCGGCGCTGGATCAGCCCGAGCACGATCTCGCGTACCCAGATCGCGACCTGCAGCACCACTGCGACGGTGAATACCAACTGGATGATCTGCATGATCACCGCGGGCGGCTGCGCATAGCCCGCGACCAGGCGGATCGCGATGATCGCGAGCACGGCCGATTTGGTCTTGTGGATTACGCGCCCGGCGATGTGGGTCAGCGACATGTCGCCCTCGGCCGACTGCGCGTATTTGAGCGCAAAGCGGCGAAGCATCGAGAGGATGAAATAGATGGCGAGACCGGCGCCGATCGCGATGCCGATCTGCAGCCAATGGCCGTTCACCCACGCGACGCTCATGTCCCAATAGCGTTGCAGGTCTTCGATCGGGTTGGTCGCCACGGTCTTTGCGGGCGCAGCTTTGGGAGCGGCAGTCGTCGCGGCGGCGAGCAGGGAGAAAGTCACGTCAGGTCCTCTTGAAATCGGATCAGGCGGATTGGAGTAGCACCGCGGCGGCGGGCGCCTGCTCCAGATAGGTCAAAAATCCGCGTTCGTAACGCGAAAGATAGCGTGTCGCGCGCGGCAGCGTTCCGACGGCCGCCGGGAAGTCCGCGCGCTCCTGCGCCGCCGCGATCATCGCTGGATGAACATAGGCCTTGCGCGCGATCGCGGGAGTGTTGCCGAGGCGGTCTGCAACATATTCGAGCATCGCCTTCAGCGTCGGCGGTTCGGGCGCGTCGTAAAGGAAGGCGAAGGCCTCCACGCTGGCCGACCAGGTACGGAAATGCTTGGCGCTGAACTCATCGCCCATCGCCTCGCGGATATAGGCGTTCACATCGTCCGATCCGACCGCGCAGAGGCTGTCCGCATCCTCATATTGAAAAAGCTTCTGTCCCGGCAGGTCCTGCAGCCGGCGCACCAGCGTCGAAAGGCTGCGGTCGCTGATCGTCACGTCGCGTTTTGCGCCGCCCTTGGCCACATATTGCAGGCGCAACGTCTTGCCTGAAGCCTTCGCATGGCGCTGGCGCAGCGTCGTTGCACCGAAGCTTTTGTTCGCGGTGACATATTGCTCGTTGCCGATGCGCAGCGCGGCGAGGTCGAGCAGGCGCACGACCGCCGCGACGACGCGTTCCGAACACAGCGTCCGGCGGGCGAGATCGTCGGCAAGGCGCGCGCGGAGCAGCGGCAGCGCGTGGCCGAAGGCGGCGCAGCGGTCATATTTGTCGGCCTCGCGCGCCATCCGGAAGTCGGGGTGATAGCGATATTGCTTGCGTCCGCGCGCGTCATAGCCGGTCGCGAGGATATGGCCGTTCGGCGCGGGACAGAACCAAGCGTCCTCATAAGCCGGGGGCAGTGCGATCGCGTTGAGGCGGTCGATTTCGTCGCGGTCGCGGATGATCTTGCCCTTGGCATCGCGGTAGCGCCAGCCGACCCCCGAACGCTCGCGGCCGATGCCGGGCAGGCTGTCGTCGACATGGACAAGGCGGGTTGTGGCCATGCGTCCATAGCGCCTTGCTGCGCCATATGGTTCCGGGATCAGCCCGGGCGCGCCGCCGGATGTCGCGCCGGAACCTGCGCCGGGCGCGCCGTCAGCGGGCGCCATCCCGCCTCCTGCTCGCGGCGGCGCACATAGGTCGACAGCCCCATTTCGAGCGCGAGCATCATGTAGATGAAGGGCTGAAAGGCGATGCCGACGAACAGCGACCCGATCATATAGACGATATGGCCGTGCTGGAGCGCGGTCGCGAGCGGCGCGATCCATTGCTCCTCGGCGCGCCGCGTCTTGAGATAGCGGCGACGGAGTTGCTCCATTCGCAGCAGCCCGACCGCGTGCAGGAACAGCCACAGTGCGAGCCCCGGATAACCCTGTTCGCCGAGCATCTCGAAATAGCTCGAATGATAGGCGCGCGAATGTTCCTCATAAACCGTCGGTTCGTCATTTTGCGGAGTGTCGGGGTCATAGTCGCTCGCCGCTCTTTCGACGCGGACATGGTTCTGGATATAGGCATTGAAGCCGCCGCCGAAGGGATTTTCCTTCGCATATTCCCACGTCCACGCCCATACCGCGACGCGCGTCGATGCCGACTGGTCGGACTTGTGGTCGCGGATCGTTTCCATCCGCTCGGTAAAGCTTTGCGGCAGGAAGGGGACAGCGGCGAGCGCAAGCAATCCCGCACCCGCCATATAAAGGAAACGATGCTTCACCGCGCGCAGCGACAGGATCGCGAGGATGACGAGGCAGACGAGCCCGGTGCGCGCCTGCGTACCGACCGGGAGCAGCGCGCAGGCGAAGACGAGCGCGAAGCAGAAGATCGACACGCGCCAGTCGGGCGGGAAGATCGTGCCATACCTCCGATACCAGAGGATCAGCGGGATGATCGAAATGCCGACCGCCGACATGATCGAGCCTTCGTAAAGGCCGTAATTCTCGTTGAGCAGCAACTGCAGCGAGCCATAGCCGCCGCCGCCCGCCGCGGTCTTGATCCCGCCCGCGATCGCGATCGCCGCCGCTGACAGCAGCATGACGAGAACCAGCGATTCGATGCGCAGCTTGGTCCGGAGCGTGAGCGGCAGGAAGATCGCCCAGACGAGCGCCTTCCACACCCAGCTCCATTTTTCGGCCGCCTCGACCGGGAAATCGGCCTGGATCGTCGTCATCCAGCAATAGAGGAGCAGCGCGATCAGCAGGAGTTGCCGTCCCGACCATCGCACATCCTTCTTGTCGTCGACTGCGAGCCAGCCGACGATCGCCAGCCCGAAGACGATCAGCGAGATCGGGATCGAGTTGATGAGGAAATAGCTGAGGCGTTGCGGCGCGACGATGTCGATATAGCAAAAGCACAGCACAAACAGGAACGGCTTGCGAAAGCCGAGCCCGATGAAGGCAAAGAGAAAGGCGACGAAGGCGATGTCACGCATCGGTGCGCGCGTCCGCTTCGGCACGCTCGGCGTCGCGGCGCTGTTGCCACAGCATGCGCGGGCTCACTTCGCGATCGAGATCGTCGCGATAGAGCAGGCGCCAGAGCGCGATCGCCATCAGCACGTGCGTCAGGCCAATGGAGAAATTGTCGACCATGTTGGCTCCCGCTACGCGATCTGGGTTGACGCCGCGTTAAGGCTTGTATGTCAATGCGCTGGCCTATGACACGCATATTGCACGTCCTCGACCATAGCCTGCCCGCGCACAGCGGCTACACCTTTCGCACCCGCGCGCTGATGAAGGCGCAGCTCGCCAAGGGATGGGAAGTCGCGGGCGTCACCGGCGTGCGCCATCCCGAGCCTGGGCCCGACGGCGAGACGGTCGATGGGCTGACTTTCTATCGCACCGCGCCGATCGCGCCGGCACGCGCGCCGATCCGCGAATGGCGCGAAATCGGTGCGTTGGCGAAACGGGTCGAGGTGCTGGCGAAAGAGTGGAAGCCCGATGTGCTCCACGCCCATTCCCCCGTGCTCGACGGTCTTGCCGCGCTGCGCGTCGGCGAGAAGCTCGGTATCCCCGTCATTTATGAAATCCGCGCCTTTTGGGAGGATGCGGCGGTCGGCAACGGCACGGGGCGCGAAGGCAGCTTGCGCTACCGGCTGACAAAAAGGCTCGAAACCCATGCGGTGAAAGCCGCCGATGCCGTCGCGGTGATCTGCGAAGGCCTGCGCGGCGACCTGATCGCGCGCGGCATCGATCCAGCCAAGATCATCGTATCGCCGAACGGCGTCGACCTCGACCTGTTCGGCGATCCCCCGCCGCGCGACGATGCGCTCGCCGAAACATTGGGCCTGGCCGCGGACGATGTCGTGATCGGCTATATCGGCAGCTTCTACGACTATGAGGGCATCGACGATCTGATAGCGGCGATGCCCGCGCTGGTCGCCGCGCAGCCGAAGGCACGGCTGCTGCTGGTCGGCGGCGGGCCGAAGGAAGCGGCACTGACGGCGCAGGCGGCGGCGTCACCCGTGGCGGCGCAAATCCATTTCGTCGGCCGCGTCCCGCACGGCGAGGTCGAGCGATATTATTCGCTGATCGACATCCTCGCCTATCCGCGCAAGAAGATGCGGCTGACCGATCTCGTCACACCGCTCAAACCGCTCGAGGCGATGGCGCAGGGCAAGCTGGTCGCAGCCTCCGACGTCGGCGGGCACCGCGAGCTGATCGAGGACGGCGCGACGGGAACGCTGTTCGCGCCCGATGACCCGGCCGCGATCGCTGAAGCGCTTGCGGATATGCTGGGCAATCGCGCGATGTGGCCCGAACGCCGGCGAACCGCACGTATTTTTGTCGAAAGCCATCGTAACTGGTCATCAAACATTTTACGTTACGAGCCAGTTTACCAGCGATTGTTGCGCGGCGCCTGAGGGTAACGCGTTTAATGTCAGGACAGGTGGCCCCGCGGGCCGACGGATTTGGGACGATATGGAAGAAACCAGCGAGAATCGGGCCAGGGCTATAGCGACCGCGTTACTGCGCGCGCTCCAGCCCGCGATCCCGGCGGTGATCGGCGCCGCGGCGCTGACCTTCCTGTTCGCCGCGCTGATGCCCTTTTCATGGGTCGCGGCGATCAGCTGGAACCTCTACCTCGACCGCCTTTCGGACCTGTTCGTCCCGCCGATCGGCAATGGCGGACGGCTCGCGCTCGCGCTCGCCATGTCGGCGGTCGCCGCCGCGATCGCCGGTCTCGCCGCGCTGCTGATCGCGCGCCCCGACGCCGCCGGCCTTACCTCGCTGCGCAATGTTTTTCGCCGCAGGTCCGAAGAGGACGACGATGACGAACCCGTTCTGACGCGCCGCCGCGTCGATCTGCATCCCGACGATCCCCCGCGGCCGCCGATCCGCGCAGGCCGCGACCTGCCCGCGGGCGGGCTGGGCGCGGTCGGCACGACGGGCGCCTATGAACCTGCAGAATTCGATCCCTGGCTAGGCGGAGTGACGGTCGAGACGCGCGAAGAAGCCGAAGACGAACTCGTCCTCGCCGATGTTGCTTCCGAAGAGGATTTCGGCGACGACGCGCCCTGGTTGCAGCCCGCGGAGATGACCTCGCCGTCGCCATTGTCCGATCCCGGCGACAAATCGCTCGGCGCGATGGTCGCGCGGTTCGAAGCGGGGCTGGCGCGCCGGCGTCAGGATGCGG
Organism: Sphingopyxis sp. LC363; assembly: GCF_000756385.1. Classification (GTDB taxonomy): domain Bacteria; phylum Pseudomonadota; class Alphaproteobacteria; order Sphingomonadales; family Sphingomonadaceae; genus Sphingopyxis. Next base: position 33,913 of record NZ_JNFC01000025.1, on the reverse strand, counting down.
TCGCGCAGGCGACGGCCCCGGCGGCGACGGGTGTAGCAGTCGAAGAAGAACCCGAGGTCGACTTCGCGCTCGAAGCCGCGCTCTCCACCTTGCACCGGATGACGCGCCAGTCGGTCGGTTAGGGTCAGGACCCATTAATTCCGCGATTTCGACGTCCCTGCGGGATTTGACCGATTTTGCCCATGGCTTCGTCGAAAAGCCTTGAAATATATTCATATTCCTCCGCCTTGCCTCCTCGCCCTGAGCAAAATCGCTTCAAACCTCGAACGTGGAATTAATGGGTCCTGACCCTAGTCCTCGACCGTCAAGATCTCGATCCGCAAGGCGCGCGGGTCTGTTCCGCATTCGACTACGACATCGGCAACGATATGTCCGGGCAGCATCCATTCGGCCGCGCCGAGTTGGTCCTGCAGCGCGCGCGCCGTCGCGTCTGCCTCTCCTGCCGCTAGCGCACAGGGAAAGATGTGGCGTGCTCCGACGAAGCTCGCGCTCGCCCAAGGGCGGAAGGTCGACGCTCCGGCAGTGAGGCTGGGCGGCAATGCGCGCGTCAGCAGATGACGGAGCCGGCGATGTGGGCAGCCGGGGCGCGGCGGCAGGGCGGGGGACCAGCGCATCATGCTTCGTTCCCCGCGTCGAGGCGCCAGAAGGCACGGGTTCGGCGGTCGCCCAAGGGAGCGACTTGGCCGACGCGGTGGTCGGCGCGCCATTTGTTCATGAAATGTTCCACGCGACCTCTGATCGCGCATCCCGGTTGACGGCCGCTCCGCAGATCGCTGACGAGGCGGGGATCGCGCACCGCGTAGCGACCGAATACGCTCGGCGGCATCGCGGATTCCTTCAGAAAGGCCTCGATCCTCTGCAACAAGCTGCGCTCCATCATGTCCTCCTCGATCACGCTTTCAAAATCGGGCGACTCACCCGATAGGATATTTCCTATCTGAAACTAGATTTCCTACTTGTCTAGGAAAATTCCGTTTGGTAGAGACGAAATAGGAAGGACCAGCCCCGTACGACCCTATGGCCGAATTCGTTCAGGATCCCCGCGCCTCGCTTGATCGCCTTTTGGCCGAAAAAGGTATCGACTATGCACGCTTGTCGCAGGTGATCGGGCGCAACCCCGCCTATATCCAGCAATATATCAAGCGCGGCTCGCCGCGGCGGCTCGCCGAGCAGGACCGCGCCCGCATCGCGGCCTATCTGGGAGTGCCGGAAGCGATGCTCGGCGGGCCGGTGCAGCGCGTCGCGACACCGGCACGCGTGCGCGGGCCCGGGATGATCCTCGTGCCGAAACTGGCGATCGGCGCGTCGGCGGGCGCGGGGGCCAGCGTCGACGGCGAACCGGTCGAGGGCGAGGTCGCCTTCGATCCCAAATGGCTGCGCGACCTCGGCGCCGATCCGCGCGCGCTCAGCATCATTCGCGTCGAAGGCGATTCGATGGCGCCGACGCTCGACGACGGCGACGACATATTGGTCGACGGCGGCGACGCCGCGGCTCGGCTGCGCGACGGCATCTATGTGCTGCGCATGGACGACGTGCTGATGGTGAAGCGTATCGCGCGCGCACCGGGACAGGGCCGCATTTCGGTGATCAGCGACAACCCGCATTATCGCAGCTGGGACGACCTGCCGATGGCGGCGGTTCAGCTCGTCGGCCGCGTCGTGTGGACCGGACGGCGGGTGCGGTAGCGTCTAGCGCGGTGCCGCCATCTCGGCTTCGATCTCATGGTCGAGTATTTCGGCGCGTCGGCATTCTTCCTCATTGCCGTCGCGGCATTTTGCGAGAGCCTTGTCGCGCTGGCGCGACAGCTTGCCGACACGCTCCTCGCGCTTGCGCAACTCGCGGCCGCGGTTGCGGTCGGATTCGTCCTGGCTGGTGGTCGACCAGTCGGCGACCTGGCCGACGGCTTTCACCGGCGCCGTGACGACCGTCTTGACCGCGCTGACGCAGCCAGCGAGCAAGGGCGCCGCCAAAACGGCAACGATCAAAATGCGCATGTTCTTCTCCTCGCCGATCGGGCGCCTCATCGCATAATCGCCGCGATCTGAACAGGATATTGCGATGGAGCGACGGTCGGTTCGGTCCATGTGTCACATCACTGAAATAAATGGTTAATTTGCTATTTACCCTCTCGCTTTAGTCGAGGCGGGCACCGCGTCGCAACTTGAAGAGGATCGAATGAACGCCATCGGACATGCTCTTGAGCCGGCGTCGGGCCACGCGTCCGCGATCGGCGCCGACGCGCATATGTCCGCGGTCATCGACCTGTTTCGCGGCAACCCGCAATTGCGCGCGCTCGCGGTGGTCGATGCGGACGATCGTCCCGTCGGCATCATTCGCGAACAGCGCGTGCGCGAATTGCTGTTCTGCCCCTTCTGGTTTTCGCTGATGCAGAACCCGACGATCGGCGGCTCGATCGCCTCGATGATCGAGCCCTGCCCCACCGCCGACGTCGCGCGCTCGACGACCGACCTTCTGCGGATCGCCGCGCAGTCGGCGGGGCAACAGGAGCTGATCCTTGTCGATGCGGGCCGGTTCGTCGAGACGCTCGACGGCGGTCAGCTCGCCAAGCTTGCGATGCTGCGCGAGGTCGAACTGGCGCAGGAGCGCGCCGCGCGCGCGGCCCATATCGGCGACGCCGGACGGCAGTTCCGGCACGATATCGCCGCGCTCACCGCGAAGCTCTCCGAAACGGCGAAAAAGGTCGAGGCGGTGGCCGGCGCGCTGTCCGAACGCGCGCAGCAGACGGGCCGCGACGCGGTGACCGTGGCGGGAGCGACGGCCCAGACGCTGGCGGGGCTGCAGGATCTTGGCGATCGCGGCCATGCGCTGGCCGCGACCATGACCAGAATCGTCGATGATGGATCGCGGGCGCGGGCGGTTCGCGGCGATGCACATGGCAAGATCAAGCAGGCCAGCGAACGCGCGGCGGCGCTGAAAGCGGCGAGCCAGTCGATCGAGCAGATGCTCGCGCTGATCATCGACATGGCGAGCCGCACCAATATGCTTGCGCTCAATGCCGGGATTGAGGCGGCGCGGGCGGGTGACGCCGGCCGCGGCTTTGCCGTGGTCGCCTCCGAAGTGAAGACGCTCGCCAGCCAGACGCGCGCCGCGGCGGGCGACATTACCCAATATATCGACCGGATCCGCGACATCGTCGCGCAGGTCGCCGCGGGCTTCGACGAGGTCGAGAAGGCGATCGACGCGAACAATGGCTTCTCCGACGCGATCGACCGCGCGGTCGACGGCCAGAGCGCGACGACGCTGACGATCGCGAGCTATGTAGAGCAAGCCGTATTCGCGGGACGCGAGATCGACGCGCGCGTTCGCGAGATCGGCCATGGTGCCACGGCGGTGGGCGATGGCGCGCAGACGCTCGGCCGGCTGTCGGCGGGGCTGACCGAGGCGGCGCAGTCGCTCCACCAGCGTGCCCAGCACTTCGTCGAAGCGGTCGCTGCCGCCTGATTCCGCGCGCTCGGACAAGGGCTTGCCCGATTCCGCAACATTGATAGGATGACCCTGCGCCGGAGGCGTCTACGGCCGCCGGCGGGGAGGAGGGTCATCATGACGAATATCCAAAAGGGTTTGGCCGAATTCATCGGCACATTCTGGCTTGTGTTCGGCGGCTGCGGTAGCGCGGTTCTGGCCGCCGCCTTTCCCGATGTCGGCATCGGATTGCTCGGCGTCGCTCTCGCTTTCGGTTTGACGGTCGTCACCATGGCCTATGCGATCGGCCATATTTCGGGCTGTCACCTCAACCCCGCAGTCACCGTCGGCTTGTGGGCAGGCGGGCGTTTCGACGCGCGCGACATTCCGCTCTATGTCGTAGCGCAGGTGCTCGGCGCGATCGTCGCGGCGTTCCTGCTATTCTATATCGCGAGCGGCAGTCCCGCCTATGATCTCGCGACAAACGGCCTTGCCGCGAACGGCTTCGGCGATGGCTCGCCGGGCGGCTATGACATCTGGTCGGGGCTGCTGATCGAGATCGTGCTGACCGCTTTCTTCCTGTGGATCATCATGGGGTCGACCGATGGCCGCGCGCCCGCGGGCTTCGCGCCGATCGCCATCGGTCTTGCGCTGACGCTGATCCACCTCATCTCGATCCCGGTGACCAACACCTCGGTCAACCCGGCGCGCAGCACCGGCCCCGCGCTCGTCGTCGGAGGCATTGCTCTCCAACAGCTCTGGCTCTTTTGGGTCGCGCCGCTGATCGGCGGCGCTATCGGGGGCTTGCTCTACAAATTGCTCGGGGCCGACAGCTTCCCGAAACCGAATATCGAGGGCGAATAACAATCTTTCCGGCGGGGGCGGCCGCCTCCGCCGGTCCTATTTCAGCAGGTCGATCGCAAAGGCGCGGACCTCGTCGGCCATATCTGGGCGTTCGAGCGCGACGGCCAGATTGGCCTGGATATAACCGGCCTTCGATCCGCAATCGTACCGCGCGCCGTCGAAGGTGACGGCGTGGAAGGGCTGGTTGCCGATCATCGTCGCCATCGCGTCGGTAAGCTGGATTTCGCCCCCGGCGCCTTTTTCCTGTCCTTCGAGCACGCGCATCACTTCGGGCTGGAGGATATAGCGGCCCGAGATGATCAGGTTCGACGGAGCGGCGTCGATCGCGGGTTTCTCGACGAGGCCGCTGACCTCGGTCAGTGACCCGTCGCGCGCGCCGGGCGCGATCACGCCATAGGAAGAGACCTGCTCGCGCGGCACTTCGAGCACCGAGATCAGGTTGCCACCGACCCTGGCATAGGCATCGACCATCTGCCTCATACAGCCAGGCGACCCGTGCATGAATTCGTCGGGCAGAAAGATCGCGAAGGGCTCGTCGCCGACGATGTCGCGCGCGCACCAGATCGCGTGCCCCAGCCCCAACGGCTCCTGCTGACGTACGTAAGCGCAATTGCCGGGGCCGAGCCGGGTGGGTGCGAGGACGGAAAGATCCTTGCCGCGTTCGGACATCGTCTTTTCGAGTTCGAAGGCGACGTCGAAATGATCCTCGATCGCGCTCTTGCCGCGGCCGGTGACGAAGATCATCTGCTCGATCCCCGCCTCGCGCGCCTCGTCGACCGCATATTGGATCAGCGGCCGGTCGACGATCGGCAGCATTTCCTTCGGGATCGCCTTGGTCGCGGGCAGGAAGCGCGTGCCGAGGCCGGCGACGGGAAAGACGGCTTTGCGGATCGGTTTCATGGACGAAGGCCTAGCGGCGAACGCCGGCCAAGGAAAGGCGGCAGGTCGCTCGCCGCGCTATTGCGGCGTGACGATCACGACCACGCGGCGGTTGTCCTGCCGCCCTTCGGGGGTCGCGTTGCTCGACAAGGGCAGGGTTTCGCCGCGGCCGACGACCTGATCGGCGGTCAACCGCACCCCGCCCGCCTGCATCGGTGTCGCGACCGCCTCGGCGCGCGCCTGCGACAGCCAAAGATTATAGGCCGAAGCTCCGGTCGAATCGGTGTGCCCTTCGACCCGCGCGGTCGTGATCCCGACCGAGACGAGCTTGGTGGCGATGTCGGTGATCCGCTTTTGCTGATCGGCCGGGATGCTGCTCTGGTCGGAGGGAAAGAGAAGCCGTTCGGGCATGTTCAATTCCCAGCCGAGCCCGGTATCGACGAATCCCTCCGATTGCAGCGTCGCGATCTGCGCGGCGCTGAAGTCGCTGGCGGTCGGCGTGGTCTGGCATGCTGCCAGCAATGCCGTCAAAAGAGCGATCGCGAAGACGCGGATGGGGTGGGGGAAGGCGTAACTCACGGCGTTTCTCCGCTAATCATCGGGAACGGTTGGCCAATTTGTCGGCATACATTGCGGCGTCGGCGGCGGTAAGCAGCGCGGTCGCGTTATTGCCGCTGTCCGGGAAGGTGGCGACGCCGACGCTGACCGATGCGCGATAGGTCTGTCCCTCGGGCAGGGCGATCGGTTGCGACACACAGGCCCGGATCCGGCCGGCGAGTTCTTCAGCGACCGCGTCGGCGTCGAAGGGATCGATGATGACGACGAATTCGTCGCCGCCGATGCGGGCGGCGAAATCACCCTTGCGCAGCGTTTCCTTGATACAGGCCGACAGCGCGACGAGCACGGCGTCGCCCGCGGCGTGGCCGAAATTGTCGTTGGCCGCCTTGAAATTATCGGCATCGATGAACAGCAGCGCAAAGCGGCCGCCACGACCCTCGGCCGCCTCGATGCGCCGTGCGAGCTGTTCATCGAAGGCGGCGCGGTTCGGCATGGCGGTGAGCGGGTCGTGCGACGCGCGGTGAGCGAGCAGCGCGCGTTCGCTTTCCATATGGCCCTGCCAACCCTGCAGTTCGTCAAGCAGGGCATTGATGTCGCCGCCAAGCCGGTCGAGTTCGGCGATGCCAAGCGGCTGGACCCGCTTGTCGAAGCGGCGATGAAGCCGCACGTCGTGCGCGACGGTGGCAATTTCATTGAGCGGCTTGACGAGCTCATATTCGAACCGCCGCGCGAGAAAGATCGTGCCGAATGCGGTAATGAGCAGACAGGTCAGCCCGGCGAGCAGACCGAGCCGGACATAGTCGACCAGCGTCGAACTGTCGCCCCAGACCTCGATCGTCCCGATCGCCGATCCGTTGCGCTCGACCGTCACCGCGAAGGGGCGGGGGAAGAAGATACGGCTGAGCATGGGGGCCGGATCGGCGGTAGGCGACGTCCACTCGATCACGGGTCGTCCGACATCGTTGAGTACCCGCAACCGCGCTATTCCGGGAATGTGGGTCAGCGGTTCGAGCCCTTCGCGCGCCGCGACCGGATCGTTGAACACCAGCGCCGGCTCGACGCCATAGGCGCCGAGCTGCGCAGCCAGTTCCATGTTGCGGTCGGCATAACCACGCAGCGCCGTCACCCCCGCAAGCAGGATCGTCAGCCCCGACAAGGCGACGGCGAACAGCGTGATGCCGAAATGGAAGCGCGACAGCAGTTTTTGCAGCGTTGTGCGTGCACCGATGCGTGGGGCGGAGCGAGGCAGATCGGATCCGCTCATCACGCGCCTCCCTGCCCGGAACCGATGCGCAACACGCGCGGGTCGATCCGCAGCGGGCCGCGGCCGATCGCGTCGAGATTGACCGAGAAGCTGAGGCTCGCGGCGCGGCTGTTGAGGCAGAACATCGCGCCATAGATGCACGCCGCGTCATCGTCGGTGATCGTCAGAACCGGGCGGCCGCGAACCCATGCGATCAATTGCCGCCGGTCGGCAACCGGCATCCGGCCGAGGAACAATATGTCGCAATCGGGGGTGACGCCGGCCGCAGGGGTCAGACGGACCGAGATCGAACCCCGGCCCGGCGTATCCGGCGCCATGCGCGGCGCGAGGCGCGGCGTCCCGACGACGCACATCTGGCGGTTGGCTGCAGTCGACCCGTCGGGCCAGCGGGCGTAGCTCGCGATGCCGCCGATCATCCGGTTGACCGCCCGCGTCATCCCGCCGGCGCTTTCCTCGACAACCGATTGGCTTGCCGCCTGAACCGACATATGCGGCGTCGTCACCAACGCGCCGATCAATAACAGTGATGCCAGCACCTGGCTGTGCCCCCAGCTGTGTTTCAGGGCCATCCTGCCCCAGCGAAGGCGCGTCCGCTAGTCAAAACAATTGGAAAGTCAATGAAAAGTGACGTCATGCGGCCATATTGCAACAATGGCCGCATATGTCAGGGCGCTTCTACGCCGTTCGCAAGCGCTCGCTGAATCCCTTGCGCAATTTGGCCAGTTTCGGTGGAATGACCGCCATGCAATAGGGGTTGCGCTGTCCTTCGCCTTCCCAATAGGCCTGATGATAATCCTCGGCCGGATACCAGTCGGACGCGCTTTCGACCGTCGTGACGATCGGCGCGGGCCAGTCGGCTGCGGCCCGCGCGATTCCGGCGCGCGCAGCGTCGGCCTGCGCGGCGTCGAGCGGGAAGATCGCGCTGCGATACTGGGTGCCGATGTCGCCCCCTTGGCGGTTGAGCTGCGTCGGATCGTGCGTCGCGAAAAAGACGTCGAGCAGGTCGGCATAGGAAATGACCGAAGGGTCGAAGCCGATGCGGATCGCTTCGGCGTGTCCGGTGTCGCCGCCGCACACCTGCTTGTAGGTCGGGTTCGCGACATGACCTCCGATATAGCCGCTCTCGACACCATCGACGCCTTCGAGCGACTGGAACACGGCTTCGGTGCACCAGAAGCAGCCTCCGGCAAAAATGGCGGTTTCACGGGTCATGATGGCGATCCTTATCGGGGAGGCGGGAATATTTCCCAAATAGGATGTGGATCATCCTATTCCAAGGGCGGCGGCGCGTCGATCAACGGTGGGTACAGTGACCGGCCGAGCATTCGCGCCGCGGCGATGGCGGCGGCTTCGTCTTCGAGCGCGGCGACGCGGTCGCGCCACGAGGGATGGGTGCTCGCCTGGAACAGCGGCCGGCCCTTGCGTTGGCCGAAACGCGACCAGAAGCGCGCCGCTGCGGCAGGGTCGTAGCCCGCGCCGGCGAGCAGCCACACCGACAGACGGTCGGCCTCGATCTCGGTCTGCTTGAACATGCGCGCGTTGCGCCCGAATTGCTTCGCCAGCCCGCGATCGACCCCCGCCGCGTCGAGCCGTGCGCGGTGGCGCAGGATATTGTGCGCCAGTTCGTGCGCGATCGCCGCTGCGAGTTCTTCGTCGTCGGGCGAAAATTCGATGAGTCCCTGGTTGACGAGCACCATGCGTCCGTCGGCGACGGCGCCGGGTTTCTCGTTCGCCTCGACGCGAAAGTCGCTGGCGCATCCGGGTTTGGGCATGACGCTGACCGTGCGCCCCGCGCCGGTGCGAAGCGCCAGCGCGGCATCGGCGGGCAGCGCCGCGAGGTAAGTTTCGATTGCGGTGATCCGCGCAAAGGGGTGATTGCCGCCACCGTCGGGGACGGGCGCTTCGCCAATTCCGGTCACCGATGTACCGACGCCGACCCCCGCCGATGCGGCCGGCGACGCGGGCGCCAGCGCGGCGATGAAGGCATGTGCCCGATCATCGGCGCCATAGACGCCGAGCGCCTCGTCGCGCCGGTCCTCGTCGTAAAGACGCGGGTCGCCCCAGATCCAGCCGAACTGCGGCTGGCGCATCGGGCACCAGGCGGCGTTTTCAGTCGTCAGGCGAAAACCGATCGCCGCCACGCGCGCCTCCGCCGCCGCCAGCGTGGCATAGGGCGATGGCTCGGCGGACGCCGCCATCGACGGCGCGGTTATCGGCAGCATCAGGGCAGTCAGGATTCGTCGGGCGCGGCGCAGCATCGGCCTTCCCCTATCAAGGCGCGCCTGTCGCGACCATGAATTTCACCTTGTGGCGGTGTTCCCGGCCTCTTGCCTATCGTTCGGCAAGCGTCGATAGGGCGGGCGATGACGCAAATCTCCACCTCACCCGCGCCTGATGCGCGCCAACCCCGCCCCGCGGCGCTGGCGCGCTGGCTCTGGGCCGTCGCGCTGCTCGTGATCATCGTGGTCGGCGTCGGCGGCATCACCCGGCTGACCGAATCCGGACTGTCTATCACCGAATGGCGGCCGGTCTCGGGTGTGATCCCGCCGCTGACCGAGGCCGGATGGGTCGAGGAGTTCGAAAAATACAAGCGGATTCCCGAATATCAGGCGATCAACCTCGGCATGACGCTTGAGGGCTTCAAGGCGATCTTCTTCTGGGAATGGCTGCACCGCATCCTCGGGCGGCTGGTCGGCATGGCGCTGCTCGTACCGCTGATCTGGTACGCCTGGCGTCGCGCCATTCCCGCGGGCTATGGCTGGCGCCTGTTCGCGCTTGCGGCACTCGTCGGGCTGCAGGGCGCGATCGGCTGGTGGATGGTGGCTTCGGGCCTCGAATATCGCACCGACGTCAGCCATTTTCGTCTCGCGACACATCTGCTGACCGCGCTGTTCCTGCTCGCCGGGCTCGTCTGGACGGCGCGCGACCTCACCGGGCTGGCGCGCGATCCGGCCAGCCCCCCCGCGCGGCTGACCCGCCCGGCGGTGGCTGTGATCACCATCCTCTTCGTCCAGCTGCTGCTCGGCGCATGGGTCGCGGGACTCAACGCCGGCTATGTTTCCAGCAGCTGGCCGCTGATGAACGATCATTTCATGCCCGAAGGCATCGACTGGACGGGCGGCGCGTGGCTCGCGCTAACCAACGATCCCTTCCTCATTCACTTCCTCCATCGCTGGTGGTCGTGGGTCGCCGCGCTTGCGCTGTTGCTTCTCGCGCGGACGCTGTCGCGGCGCGGTGCGAGGCGCGAAGCCCGACTGCTCGTCGCGGCCGTCGCGGCGCAGATGCTGCTTGGCATCTGGACCGTCGTGTCGGGGGTTTCGATGTGGGTGGCCGTGCTGCACCAAGTCGTCGGCGCCATCCTTGTCGCCGCGGCGGCGGCATCGCTCCACCGACTGGGCCGCGACGGCGCATGATGCTGGCAGGCGCTCTCGGTGCCTTGCTGCTGCTGACGCCCCCATCGCAGGCGGTGGCTGCGCCGGGCGACGCCTCGCCCGCCACAGCCGCGCAAGTCCGGTTCGCGCCGCCGGTGGGTGTGCCGCTGCGCTATCAGGTAACGACGCGCCGTATCGGCCGTGACGGAAAGCTGATCGATTTCGCGCTCGTCTATGTGCTCGAATGGCAGCGGACCGGGCGGGGCTATCGGCTCGACACGGTGCTGCAACGAATCGAATCAGGCGCGCAACCCGACGTGACGCGCATGGTGACGGTTATGCTTGACCCGCTCGTCGGCGAAAACATCGCCTATTTGGTCCCGTCTGACGGCAGCCGCATCGATCTTGTCGATCCTGACCAATTATGGGAGCGGGTGACGACACGGGTGGAGCGGGCGGGTGCCGAAGCGGAGCGAGCCGAAGCCCGGCAACTTGCGCAACTGATCGCCGCGCTGCCCGCCGCCGAACGCGACCGGCTGGCGACCGCCGACATCCGTGCGCTGATCGCGCCCGCGAACGCCGCCATTTCTGCCGCCGCAGTATCCGACGATACGGACGTATCTATCCACACCGACGGCGCCCGGCGCACCATTGCCAGGATCGAACGGGATTCAACCTTGATCGCCGGGAAAGCGCAGTCGCTCGAGATCGACAATTTGTGGACCGTCGATACCGGTACGGGGCTGGTCATGCGTGAGCACCGCCAGAGTTGGATTGCCGGGCCTGATGGCGAGGGCCGCAAGCTGATCGAAGAGCGCGTGCGGGCGCTGGAACCAGTGTCTTGAAGCTTGGGGTATCATAATACCCGTCAGCAAAGCCGCGCTACGCTTGACTTTTCGCTTGTCTGGCGCCATTGGCCCGCTCCGAAGCGCCGCATCGTCCCATGGGATTAGGCGGCGCATTTGTTTCGGGGCGCTCTTGCTCCGGTCCATATCTGTCAAGGAGCGTGCCATGAAGGCGCTGACCAAGACGACCCAGTCGGCGAACGCCGCGACGGTCGAAAAGAAATGGGTGCTGATCGACGCCGAGGGCCTTGTTGTGGGCCGCGTCGCGACGATCATCGCCAACATCCTGCGCGGCAAGCACAAGCCGTCGTTTACCCCGCACGTCGATTGCGGTGACAATGTCATCGTCATCAATGCCGAGAAGGTGGCGTTCACCGGCAAGAAGCTGCAGGACAAGCGTTACTACAAGCACACCGGCTATGCCGGCGGCATCAAGGAAACGAGCCCGGCGAAGATCCTCGAAGGCCGTTTCCCCGAGCGCGTGCTCGAAAAGGCCGTCGAACGCATGATCCCGCGCGGTCCGCTCGGTCGCCAGCAGATGCGCAACCTGCGCATCTTCGCCGGTACCGAACATCCGCACGAAGGGCAGAATCCCGAAGTGATCGACGTCGCGTCGATGAACCGCAAGAACAAGGTGGGTGCATAATGGCTGAGGAACAGACCATGACCGATCTCAAGGACCTCGGCGGCGCCGTCGAAGGCACCGTCGCTCCGGCAACGCCGACCGCGCCGCTCCGCGAAAAGATCGTCGACAAGCAGGGCCGCGCCTATGCGACCGGCCGCCGCAAGGACGCAGTCGCCCGCGTGTGGGTCAAGCCCGGCACGGGCAAGATCACGATCAACGGCCGCGACCAGGAAGTCTATTTTGCACGTCCGACGCTGCGCCTCGTCATCAACCAGCCCTTCGGCCTGACCGAGCGCGTTGGCCAGTATGACGTTGTCGCGACCGTCAAGGGCGGCGGTTTGTCGGGCCAGGCTGGCGCCGTTCTTCACGGCATCGCGCAGGCGCTGACCCGCTTCGAACCGGCGCTGCGCAGCCCGGTGAAGGCGGCCGGCTTCCTGACCCGCGACAGCCGCGCCGTCGAGCGCAAGAAGTACGGTAAGGCGAAGGCCCGCCGCAGCTTCCAGTTCTCGAAGCGCTAAGTTTTTTCCGCCGACGGGTGGAGAAGGAAAGGGCGGTCCGGCAACGGGCCGCCCTTTTTCGTCAGAGCAGATCGAGACTTCCCAGCATCAGCGCCTGCCGCGCGGGGCGCTCGGCCATCACGGCGAACATCTCGTCGCCGCGCGCCGTGCGTTCGACGCTCATCGACGCGAAAACCGCCATGAAATAGCCGCTGAGCGCACCAGCGCGGTAATCGTCCCACAGCGCGACCGCGTCGGGCGCAATGCCGCGCTGTTGGAGTGCTGCTATCCAGCGGTCGAAACCCGGCCGGTCGGCCGCTGCGCGATCGAGCGGGTCGGCGATGCTTGTTCCGATGAGATAGGCAAGATCAGCCGCACCGCTGCCGCGCCCGAGCGTCTGCCAGTCCACAAGCCAGCAACTTTCGCCATCGGGCGCAAAGAGGATGTTGTCGATGCGCAGGTCGCCATGGACGATCGTGCGCGCCGCGGTCTGCCGCCCGAGATAGGCGTCGAGCCGCTCGACGATCCCGGCGCCAAGGTCGAGCACCTCCGGGTCGAGTCGCTCTGCATAGCGTTCGCGAAAGCCGGCATAGAGCTGGGGAAACAGCGCTCGGATCACTTCACCATTGTCGCGCGCCAGCCAGGGAAGCGTGTCGAGTCGCGGGTCGTTCCACAGCAGGGCGTGGAGCCCGGCCGCGGCGTCGATGCACGGGACGAGCCCATCCAGCCCCAGTCCCGCAAGCTGGTCGCCCTGTCGCGCGGGTGCGAGGTCCGACAGGATCAGGACGAAATCGACATCGTTATCCGCGATCTCGGCATGATGGCAAAAGGGTGCGGCGACACCGCTCTCCGCTGCCAGTTCGCGGTACCAGTTGACTTCCTTGACGTAAGTGCCGGTCAGCTTTGCGATATGGCGGCTCGCCTCGTCATGGCTCGGGCATTTGGCCACGACCGTTGACGGCGTGCCGACATCGCCCGTCCAGTCGAGCGTCAGGCGAAAGCTGTCGCACATCTGACCGGTGCCGACCTTGGCGACGGTGAAGCCGCGCAGTGTGTCGGGGTCCTGTCCCAATGTCCCGGCCAGCCACGCGGGCGACATCGCCTCGGGGCAGGTAGGGAAGCTCACCGCACCGGGTCCATCACGCCGGAGAGACCGGTGGGTTCGTGCGGGCCGACGAACAATTGTTCGAGCACGCCGGCGCCGCGATGATTGTTGCCGCCATCGACAAGCTCGGCGGTGACGAGCGCCTGAATGTGCATTGCAAGCGGATTGCCCCAGCCGCGATCGGCTTCCGAAAGACTGTCGTGCGCGACGGCGAGTTCGGCGCCATGGTCGAGGCCGTGGCCCCAGACGGGGTGCGTGTAGCCGAGCCCGCTCATCGCGAAGACGGGTCCGATGGGGGTTAGCGTCAGCGACTGCCCATACCCCAGGTCGGCGGTCATCCGCGCGATCCGCCGCGACCCCGGCTGCCAGTCGGCGCTGAAGGTCGCGGCGTCGAAATGCCGCTCGGTCCCGCCATCGCTGACGATCACGGCACGGCGGTTCCACGGATTGCCCGCACCGTCGTCGTTGCTGTGGAAGAAAAGCGAGCTGTTTTCGAAATTGCACGGCGTCCACAACCAGAAAAATTGACTGAAATTGCCTTCGGGCGGCGGCTGCGGTTCGCTCGCGCCGACGGGGCGGATGCCCCAGCTGCGATCGCGCGTGCCGGTCCAGTCTGGGCCGGCATCGATGCGCTGCCCGTTCACCGACAGCCAGCCCGACCACTGGCCGTTCTGCGTCATGCGCGTATAATCCATGAACAGCCGCGTGCCGTTGCGGCGGATGAAGCGCGGTTCCTCGATCGGGAAATGGCGGCCGGTGAAGCGTAGTTCGCCCGCGAGCGGCCAGTCACCAGGCGCGATCCGCAGCGTGACGATTTCGAGCGGCACGTCGATGTTGAGCGCGATCGGCCCCACCGACAGTTCGAGCCGCTCGCCGCCCGATCGCCGGCTGGCGCGAAGATTATGCTGAACCCCGTCGGCGATGACGCAGAAACTCGCGTCGACGATACCGAGCTGCGGATAAAACCCCATTGCAGCAGCAAAGAAGATCGATCCGTCGGGCGAATAGCCGTTGAAGAAATAGCGGTCGTAAAAATTGCGGTCGGTCCCTGCGAACGCAATCGGCTCGCTGGTCTGATGCAACGGATAATCGTCGCCTTTTGTCAGCATGATCCTCATCCCGTTTTTTCTTGCAACTTAACGGGCCGCCGGGGTGCGTCAATGGGGCGTCGCGTCAATGCACTGGCGGATCGACCGGCGGCACCGCCGCGACGGGGGCTACCGGTTCGCCGGGTTCGCGCGGCGGCAGCGCGTCGGGCGGCACGTCGCCGATCTGCATGTCACAGGTCGGGACATGCTCGAGATTGCGCACGCGGACGTCGATTGAAGCGCCTTCGACGGTCAGGTCGTTGAAACTAGGAGGGGTCGATCGGATCCGCCGCGACAGCGTGCCCGCTCCGATCATGCGGATCGGACCCGCAGCGGTCGTCTTTTTCAGGTCGAAGGCATCGTGAACATGCCCGGTCAGCACAGCCGCCACGCCGCGCTTCGCCAGGGCCGCGAGCGCGCGCTCGCCGCCGCGGGTCAGTGCGCGGCCCTTCGTGCCGGCCTCGACCAGCGGGTGATGGGCGGTGACCAGCACCGTCGTGCCGCGCGGCAGCGTCTCGATGGCAGCGAGCGTCTTTTCGAGCGCCTTGTCGGTCACCCATCCCTTCGACCAGTCGAGCCGCCATTGGGCGCGCGCGGTCGTCTTCAACGGCACCACGGCGACACCGGGAAGGTCGAGTTCACGCTCGACCAGCCGCTCGATCCCGCGAATGCGGCGATATGGGAAGAAGAAGCGTTCGACGGGGTTGAAATAGGGCAGGTCGTGATTGCCGACTTCGACCGTCACCGGCACGTCGAGCGCGCCGATCCAGTCGCAGGCCGCGGCGAATTCGCGGCTGCGCGCGCGCATCGTGAGGTCGCCGGTGATCAACACCGCATCGGGGCCTTCGTGCCGCACGCAATCGGCGAACCAGGCGAGTGCGGCCTGGTCTTCGAGCCCGAAATGCAGGTCGCTGATATGGAAGAGCCGGGTCATGCCGTCGCGACGAAGTCCACCGCGCTCGCGGCGAGCCCGAAGCGCGCGGGAGAGGGCGTTTCGCCGAGCTCGCCGTCATATTCGAGGCTGATCGGCACACCGCTTTCAAGGATGATCGTTTCGCCGCTGATGATTGCCTCGCTCGGCCCGTCGCGAAAATCGCCGCCGAGCCAGGCCAAGCCATGACGCAGCACGTCGGCGGTGCCCTCGGTCAATATGCCGTCGGCGCGGATGCCCTGCGCTGTCGGGGTAAGGATGATCGCCGGATAGGTCCGGCCGTGTCCAGCCACTGCAACCCCCGGGGCGTTGATCATCGCGTCGAGCGCGTCGGGCGCCGACCGGCTTGCTTCGATCAACCCGTCCTGCCGCATCGTTTCGCGCACTTCGGCCCATTGCGTCGCGGGGCCGGCGACGATCGTGATAAAGGCGTCGCCGTCATCGGACCGGATCATGGGGACCGGTTGCCGCCGCGCCTTGCCCTGCAGTGCGTCCGTCAGGATTTCGGTCACTGGCCGGTCGCCGTGCAGTTTCTTCGACAGAAGGTTGAGCGTCCCGCCGGGAAGCGGCAGGATAGCGCCATCCCAGCCTGCGGCCCCGGTCGCCGCAGCGTTGATCGTCCCGTCGCCGGTCCAGACGAGCAGCAGGTCGATGCCTTGCCGGACGAGTTCGCCCGCATCGGGAATCTCGTCGTCGGGCAGCGCAAAGACGGCGACGAGCGGTGCGCCCGCAGCGCGGCAGCTTTCGACGATCTCGGCCAGGACGGCGTCATCATGACTGCCGCTCTGGCTGTTGCAGACAAGAGCCGGGCGGGTGAAGTTTCCTGTCGTCATCGCACTTTCCTACGCGCGAGGGCGGAAAAGGTCGCGTGCCTATCGCGCCGCTGGCTTGTTCGCCGCTCCGCTGCCCTGTAGGGCGCCAAAGATGACGCGCCGGTTTCCAGAGGACAGCGATTGATCAAGATTCTCTTCGTGGTCCTGCTGCTCGTGCTGCTGTTCGGCGGCGGCGCCAAGATGATCGTCGCGGGCGGCGCGAAGTCGCTCAACATGGCGGACCGGCTGCTCGGACAGGGCGACGGCGCGCGGCTTTTGCTCGCCGACCAACCCTATGGCAGCGGACCCCGCCAGTCGCTCGACATCTGGGCTCCCGAAAGCCTCAAGGAGGGCGACCGGTTCCCCGTGGTCGTTTTCTTCTACGGCGGCGGCTGGGACAGCGGCGAGCGCGGCAGCTATGGCTTCGCCGGGCGGGCATTGGCGCGGCAGGGCTTTGTCGTGGTGACCCCCGATTACCGGCTGGTGCCCAAGGCGCATTGGCCCGACTTTATCGAGGACAGCGCGGCGGCGGTCGCGTGGACGCATGAACATATCGCCAAGCTTGGCGGCGATCCCGAGCGGATCGCGCTGATGGGCCATTCGGCGGGGGCCTATAATGCCGTGATGCTCGCGCTCGATCCGGCGTGGCTGCGCGCCGCGAAGAGCGACCCGTCGATCATCCGCGGCGTTGCGGGCCTTGCCGGGCCCTATGATTTCCTGCCGCTCGAAAAGGGCGGCCGCGGTGACAGGGCGATGGGAAAGGTCAAGCCGATCGAGAAGACGCAGCCGATTCACTTCGCCCGCGGCGACGCGCCGCCTTTGTGGCTCGCGACCGGTGATGAGGATGATATAGTGCGCCCGCGCAACAGCCAGAACCTTGCCGCTGCGATCGAACGCGCTGGCGGTTCGGCGACTTTGCGCATCTATCCCGGGATGGGGCATACCGGCATCGTCATGGCGCTCGCCGTGCCGTTCAGGAGCCGCGGGCCGGTGCTCGACGAAGCCACCGATTTCCTGCGCGGCGTGACGGGCCGCCGCATCGCGCCGGCGGCAGAGGCCGCGCAGTGAGCGCGCCGATCCCCGCAATCGTTCTCGCGGGCAGCCGTCCCGGCCCCGACCCGTTGCTTTCGGGAAGCGGCGTGTCGACCAAGGCGCTGCTGTCGATCGCGGGCCGGCCGATGCTCGTCCATGTCGTGGACGCGCTCCGGAACTCGCCGTTCGTCGGGCCGATCACGATCTTGGCCCAGAATAGCGCCGAACTGGCCGCCGAGCCGGACCTTGCGGATTTCGCCGACCTGCATTTCGCCGATTCGGGGCAGGGGATCAGCAGCTCGCTTGCCGCCGCATTGCCGCCAGGCGATGATCCGCTGCTCGTCACCACCGCCGACAATGTTTTGCTCACGCCAACGATGATCGCCGAGTTTCTCCGTGATGCCGAGGAAAGCGATGTTGCAGTGGCGATGGTCGAGCGTGAGGTGCTGCTCGCACGCTATCCGCAGTCGAAGCGCACCTGGCTGAAATTCCGCGGCGGCTGGTGGTCGGGCGCGAACATGTTCCGCCTGCGTGGTCGCCGCGTGCTGCCCTTGCTCGATTTTTGGGGGCGGATCGAGCGCGACCGCAAGAAGGGACTCAAGATCGTCGCCGCTTTCGGCCCCTGGCTGCTGCTCGGCGCGCTGCTTCGCCTGTTCACGATCCAGCAGGGGATCGCGCGCGCCGGGCTGCGTTTTGGGCTCAAAGCACGGGTCGTGCCGATGTCCGAACCCGAGGCGTGCATCGACGCGGACAAGCCGGCCGACATCGAACTGATCGAAGCGATATTTGCCGCGCGGCGGCAAGACGCTATAGGGCGGCCCCTATGAGCATCGACAAAGCCATCATCCTGTCGGCCGGGCAAGGTTCGCGCCTGCTGCCGCTGACGCGCGACATTCCCAAATGCCTGATAGAGTTCAACGGCCGCAGCCTCATCAGCTGGCAGGTCGCGGCGCTCGTCGCGAACGGGATCAAGGACATCGTCGTCGTGACGGGCTTCCGCACCGAGCGCGTCGAGGACCATGCGCTCCAGCTCTATCGCGACACCGGTGCGCGCATCCGTACCCTGTTCAACCCCTTCTTTCAGGTCGCCGACAATCTCGGCACCTGCTGGATCGCGCGCGAGGAGATGGACCGCGACTTCATCATCCTCAACGGCGACACCATCGTCTCGGACCAGATCGTCGCGAAGCTCATCGAAGGCGCGAACGAGCCGATCAACGTCACCGTCGACGTCAAACCCGACTATGACGACGACGACATGAAGGTGAATCGCGACGCCGAGGGGCGCCTGCACCACATCGGCAAAAGGCTGCTGCCCCCCGACACCAATGCGGAGTCGATCGGGATGCTCGCCTTCGTCGGCGACGGCCCCTCGATCTTTCGCAATCAGGTCGACCAGATGATGCGCACCCCCGACGGGGTCGAACGCTGGTATCTGCGTGCGATCGACATCATCGCGAAGGGCAATCGAGTCGGCACCGTGTCGATCGAGGGTCTCGAATGGCAGGAAGTCGACTTCCCGCAGGACGTCGAAGCCGCCGACGCGCTCACCGCGAAATGGGCCGAAGAAGGCCGCTACGCGAAATAGGGTTTGAGCCAGCCGATGAGCGCGGCAATCTGCGTTTCGTCCAGCTTGATCGCTTGTCCGAGGTCGGGTTGCCCGGGCCAGCCCGCGTCCCCCACCGTCAGCCCCGCACCCGAACGTTCGCCGTCATAGCGCGGCAGGACGTGGAAATGGACGTGCGGGTCGACCATCATCAGCATCAGATAGTTGATCTTCGCGTAACCGACCGCGTGGCTCAGCGCGGCCTCGATCGCGGCGGTGGCGGTCTTGAGTTCGGCGTGCGCTTCGGGAGGCAGGTCGCCGAACGCCGTCGCGTTGGACTTTGCCGCCAGCACCAATGCGCCAAGCGTCGGCTGCGCGGGGCGGAGCAGCACGACCCAATGATCATATTCGGCGATCAGCGTCGCGGGGTGGCCGAATTTCTCGATCGTTGCGTTCATGCTGCTTCCATCCAGCTGACGATCGGGCGGCCCGAGCGCTTGACGGCATAGGCCTGCGCCAGCCGCACCGCATGGACGACCAGCGAGATCACCGTCCACCAGGCCAGTGCGATCAGGCCGATGTCGGGGCGCCCGGCCAGCGTTGCGAAAAAGAGGATCGCGAAATTGGGGTTACGCCGCGCGGTGATCAGGCGGAACTGGCTGTCGAACCTTTGCCAGACATGGATGTCCATGCCGAAGTCCTTGATGAACAACCCCTCGATCACGCGCTGGAGGACATAGCCCGCGACGACCGCGATCATCACCCAGGTGAAGGTCTGCGTCGAAAGCGCGAGGCCCCAGGTGCCGAGGCCTACGCCCCAGAAATACCACCAGAAGGGCGGATGGATCAGGTCGACGCCGTGATCGGCGACATTGCCCCATTTCGACGAGGTGATCGTGCAGCGCGCGAGCTTTCCGTCGACGGTGTCGAGCACCATGAAGATGAAGCCCGCGAGCATCCCCGCCCAATAATGGCCGTAAGCGAAGAGATATGTCGCATAGACACAGAGCGCCGCGCCGATCGCGGTGACCATATTCGGGGTCATGCCGATGCTCGCGGCGCCGCGCGTCAGCCATAAAGCGAGCTCGGGCCACAGATATTTGGTCAGCGCGTCGGTGACGCCCTTGTATGCGCCGAAATAGCTTTTCCGTTCGATCGCGCGCCGCGTTTCGGGCGTCAGCCGCTGGATGAAGGGGCAGTCGAGCTTGCGGAGCTGACGGTTGTAGATTTGCGGATTGTCCCGATAGTCGATGACGGTCAGTGCGCCGCGATGCTGCGCGATATCGGCCGGGGTCATGCCGCCGGTCAGATGCGCCATCACGAGGTCGCCGCCGTCCATCACCACCGTTCCGGGCAGCGTCAGAATATGGCGGAGCCACACCGGATCGAAGACATAGTCGAGATTGACGTAAAGCCGTGCCGTCGTCGACGTTTCGGGCAGGCCTTCCGCGCGCGCCAGCCGCCGCAGCCGTTCGGCATTGGTCATGCCCCACAGCGGCGTCGAATTTTCGCCGATCGGGGTCAGCGCGGGCAGAGGGTTGGCGTCGGTCATCCGCCGCTCTTATCCTGCCCGGCGTTCTTTGCAAGAAAGCCGAGGATCGCTTCGGCGCCGCGCCGCGCCGCGCCCGCCGGATTGCCGCCGATCGATTCGGCCAGCCTTTCGCGCTGGGCATCGGCATAAAGCGGATGGCGCGCGGGCGCCCGTTCGAGCGCGCCGGGCAAGTCAGCGAGATCGTCCACGACGTCGCCGAGCGTCCAGAAGAGATAATCGGGATCGCCGGTCCAATCGACCTCATGCGCGTTGAGGAAGACGCACGGGCGCGGCGTGGCGAGAAACTCGTAAACCTGGCTGCTGACATCGCCGAGGTAGATGTCGGTGCCGCTCGTATAGCTCATGTCGAACAGGCGGTCGGACGCGAGGTCGATCAGGATCTCGCCCGGCACCGCCAGCTTCGTTACCGCCGCGCGCTCGGCGTCGCTCGCTTCGGCGAACAGGCGCACATGCGGCGCGACGACGAGATTGTAGCGATCCTGACCCGCGAACCAGGCGATGATGTCACGGCCGAAGCGCTCCCACGACGACAGCTCGCGCTTGAAATGGGGGGCGTAAAGGACCGTCTGCCGGCCATTGGCGAACAATGGCTCGCGCGCCGCCTGCAACCCCGGCATCAGATCGAGCTTCACATAGCCGTTCACCGCATAACGACCCGGCCGGATCGTCCCGGCGTCGAGCATCCGCCGTTCGCTCTTTTCGCCGGCCACGAGCGCAAAATCGAAATATCGGTCGCGCAGATCGAAGGTAATCGCCCGGTCGCCCGCCCCGTGCGGCGTAAAGATCAGCCGCGTCCCCCGCCGCAGGAAATGCCGGATCGACGTGGTCGTGCGCTCGGGCACGACGATCGCATCGAACTGCCGCAGAAAGGGCAGGGCATCGAGCAGCATGGGCAGGCGCGGATTGCGGAAGAACCCCTTGTCGCGGAGCCAGCGGGCCAATCCCTTCTGGCCGAGCAGGGTGACGCTTGGTGCGAAGCCCGGATAGGCAAGCGCGACCTGTTCGACCATCCGCAGATGGTCCGCGCTCGCGACGGCGACGTCGATGGCTTGCCCCGCGGCCGCCATCTCCGCCGCGATGGGCAGCGCATGGAACACATGATGCGGCTCGCCGATGAAGAGGAACAGGATGCGCATCAATGGGGCTCGGCCACCGCGGCGTCCTCGAAATCGGCGGCGCGCCAGCCATGCTTCGCGGCCAGCCGGACATATTTGTCGCCGCGCCCGATCAGCCACGCCTCACCGGCCAGCGCAAAGGTCGGGGCGTCGCTGAGATGGTCCGAATAGGCGCGAATATGCGCCGTGCCGCCCGGGGCGTTCGCGGCAAGCCATTCACTGACGCGCCGCGCCTTTTCTTGGCCGTAACAATTGGACCCGTCCAGCAGGGGCAGCCAGTGGCCCGCATCGTCGCGCCGGTGGCGCGAGGCGACGATGGCGTCGAAGCCGAGTGCCTCGGCGATCGCACCGGCGTAGAATTCGGGGGCGGCTGTGGCCATCAGCAGCCGATAGCCCTCGGCCCGGTCGCGCGCGATGCACGCGGCGGCGCCCGGCGGGACGTCGCGCGGAATGCGCCACGCGGCGAAGGCGGCGGCGAGCGTTTCGGCGCGCGCGGGTGCGATGCTATTGCCCAGCATCAGGCGAATGGCGGCGGGCTTGAACCGGTCGCGCCCGTAAAGGCGCAGCGCATGACCGATCATCAGCGCGGCGAGCGCGGGCAGCAGCAGCACGCGCCAAGGCGCCTCGCGCCACGCCGCCCACAGCAGGAACAGCGTGAAAGTCGGCGTGCGCAGCACGGTCCGGTCGAGATCGTAGATCGCGACGCGGGGGAGGGATGGCGTGCCGGTCATGCGGCTTCCGGTTCGAACAGCCGGAGCTTGCGGCCGGTCTTGCCCAGCGACATGCGATCGGCGAGCGGCAGGGCGAAGCGTAGCGCTGCCCATATCGACGCAGCGGCGATCAGCCCGAGCAGCGGCAGCGAAAGCGCGTCGGGCAAAAGGTCGGCGAGCACCGCGGCGGTGCCGGCTGCGAGGGTGATCGCAAGGCCGCGCAGTGCCACCGCCGGAAATTGGGCGTCGAAGGGGTGAAGCTTTTCGGTGATTGCCAGCTGCACCATCGGGATCGCCGCCATCACGACGAGGCCGAGGGCGGTCGCGAGCGTCACCCCCGTCAGCGGGTCGAGATGGCCGACGATCAGCCAGCCCGCGCCGATCGCGACGGCGACGCCGAAGATGCTGGCGGTGAGCTGGTGCCGAAAGGCGGCGACGACTTGCAGCACCGGTGCCGAAATGCCGAGCACCGCTTCGGCGGCGCGGGCGAAGAGCAGGACCACCAGCGCCGCTTGCGCCGCCTGCGCGCCGTGCCCGAACAGACCGAGCAGCGATGCGCTGCCCGCCGCGAGCACGGCAGCGAGCGGCAGCGCGATCGCGAGGATCAGCCGCGTCGCATAGGCATAGATCTCGGCGACCTGGCGCCGGTCCTCGCGCTCGGCGCTGGCGGCGAGCGGCGCCATCACATAGGTGAAGGCGATGCGGACGAGCTGGACGACGCTCGACAGTTTGCGCGCGATCGTGAACAGGCCCGCGGCCGCGGCGCCCGCCGCACCGGGAAGCAGCATGTTGAGGATCAGCGCCGGGGCGTCGCCGAACAGCCGTGCGATGATGTTCGATGGCAGGATCGAGAGGCCCGCCAAAAAGGTGTTGCGCGCGGTCTCTCCCGCCCACGGCCCGCGCCACAGGTCGGCGAAGCTGTAGTGGCGCGCGAGCAGCCGGATGCTGAGCGCCGCGGTGATGCCAAGCGAACAGAGGTGCGCAATGAACAGCCCCTTGAGGCCGAGGCCGCCCGCGAAGAACAGCCCCGCGAACACCAGCCGCATCACCTGTTCCCACACGATCCGCAGGCGTATCTCGGCACCGAATAGCATGCGTGCGCGCAATGCCGAGGTCGCGATCTCGACAAAGGCCCAGAGCGGCAGCGCCCAGACGAAAATGCGGATCGCGGGGGTGACAAGCTCCCGGTCCTTCGCCGCGACGTTGAGCAACGGCGCGAGGTCGGCGGCGAAGACGGCGACGAGCGCCGCGACGAGGATGCACGGCCCGACGCCGAAGACCATCGCCGTGCGCAGCGCCGCCGCGGCGTCGGCGCCGCTCGCCGATTGCGGGACGGTGCGCTGCATCGCGCTGGTCATACCGAGATCGAAGATATTCTCGAGCAGGTTCACCGCCGCCCACAGCACGGCGTAGAGGCCGTAACCTGCGAGCCCGAACATCAGGACGTAGAGTGGCTGCGCGACGATTTCGACCACCGCGCCGAGCCGGGCCAGCACGGTCGTGCCGAGCCCGCGCGCGACGCTGCGGCTGGTAACGGCGGGCTGGGCGGCGCTTTCGCTCATCATCGCCGCCCTAGCGCCTTGCCCGCGCGCCTGCCAGCGGCTTTCGCGCGTTCACCCCCTTGTCGACTCTGCCAATCGGGTCTAGGCAGCGCGCGATTGCATAGGGAAGACCGCGATATGGCTCAATTTGTCCTGCCCAAGAACAGCCGCCCGCAAAAGACGGGCACGGTCCACAAGGCCGAGGGCGCGACCGCCGTCAAGAAATTCAAAGTCTATCGCTACGATCCCGACAAGGGCCAGAACCCGCATTTCGACACGTTCGAGATCGACACCGACAAATGCGGCCCGATGGTGCTCGACGCGCTGATCAAGATGAAGAGCGAGCAGGATTCGACGCTGACCTTCCGCCGCTCGTGCCGCGAAGGCATCTGCGGCAGCTGTTCGATGAACATGAACGGCAAGAACGGCCTCGCCTGCACGACCGCGATCGAGGATCTGAAGGGCGACATCACGATCACCCCGCTGCCGGCGATGGACGTGATCAAGGATCTCGTCCCCGACTTCACCCATTTCTATGCGCAATATGCGTCGATCGAGCCCTGGCTCAAGACCAAGACCACGACGCCGAGCGGCAAGGAGCGGTTGCAGTCGCCCGAGGAACGCGAAAAGCTCGATGGTCTGTATGAGTGCATCCTTTGCGCCTGCTGTTCGACGAGCTGCCCGAGCTATTGGTGGAACAGCGACAAGTTCCTCGGCCCGGCGATCCTGCTTCAGGCCTATCGCTGGCTCGCCGACAGCCGCGACGAGCTGACCGGCGAACGGCTCGACGAGCTGGAGGATCCCTTCCGCCTTTATCGCTGCCACACGATCATGAACTGCGCCAACGCCTGCCCCAAAGGCCTGAGCCCGGCGCGCGCGATCGCCGAGATCAAGAAGCTGGAAGCCGAGCGGCAGGTCTGATGCGTGGCGCGCTCGCGGCATTCGCTGCGCTGGCGCTCGCTTCCTGTGCATCGACGACCGAACCGCGAAACGTTGCCGAACTGCCCGGCGCGATCGCGCTTGGCGATACGACCTGGCTTGTTCCCGGCCGCTTCGATCCGGAGCGTTCGCCCGACGGCAACAGCGTGATCCTGAAGGGAGCGGCGGGTGCCATCCTCGTCGATACGGGCCGTCACGCGAGCCACGCCGAAACGGTGGAAAAGGCTCTCGACGAACTTGGCCTACCGCTCGCCGCGATCGTCAACACGCACTGGCATCTCGATCATGTCAGCGGCAATCTGGCGCTCAAGGCGGGACGGCGCGATGTGCGCGTCTACGGAACCTCCGCCATCGATGGCGCGCTCGCCGGCTTTCTCGCGGACAGCGCGGCGGCGTCGCGCAAGGCGCTCGCCGAGGGCCGGATTACCGCCGCGGCGGTTCCGGACGTGAAAGGCGATCTGAAGACAATCGGGCGCGGGCGAAAACTGCGCGCCGACATCGTCGTCGACGAGCCGCACGATGCCGTTTTCGCCGGCCGGCCGCTGTCGTTGCGGATCGCGCGCCGTGCGGCGACCGAACGCGATCTATGGATATACGACGCCGATGCCGAACGCGCGATCGTCGGGGACCTCGTTGCGCTGCCCGCCCCCTTTCTCGATACCGCCTGTCCCGAAGGCTGGCTGGAGGCGCTTGGCGACGTCGCGCGGTCGGGCGCCCGGCAGATCGTACCCGGCCACGGTCCGGTCATGGACATGCCCGCCTTTGCGCGTTGGCGCGCCGCCTTTGGCGATTTTATCGCTTGCGCGCGCGGGCGGGGCGCGCTTGAGACCTGTTCGGCCGGATGGGTTGCCGGCGCCGCCGAATGGATCGGCGGCGACAGCATCCGCGCCAAGGCGATGGCCGATTATTATGGCGAACGCGTTCGCGCGGGAAAACTGGACGGATATTGCAGGGCATGAACGACGGGATCGAGGAGCCGAAACGGCGCGAGAATTTCAGCGCCGAACAATTGGCCGACGGCTGGGTCAGCTGGAACCTCAAGGATCAGAGCCGGTTCAACGCCTTCATCGAGCCGCTTTCGGTGCGGGTCGAGCCCCCGACCGACGACGGCCGCCCGCGCGCGCGGGTTCGCATGTTGCCCGAGCGCAAGCACAGCAACCTCGGCGACAATGTCCACGGCGCGGTCAGCCTCGCGCTCGTCGACATCGCGCTGTTCGCCGCGTCGCACCAGTTCGGATCGCTCGATGCCGGCCATTCGGTGACGCTCGACCTGTCGACCCAGTTCGTCGGCGCGGGCCGCGTCGGCGAGCCGCTCGATGCCGTGGTCGAGTTGGTGCGCGAAACCGGCCGGCTGATCTTCCTGCGCGGGCTGGTCGTGCAGGGCGAGGGCGACAGCCATATCGTGCTGAGCTTCGCCGGAACGATCCGCAAGGCGAGCCGCAAGTGACCACCGTCCTTGCGGCTTATGACGCGCTTGTCGCGGCGGGCGAGCTCCGCCCCGATCCCGAGCAGCGCGCGGCTGCGACGCGGCTTAATCAACTCCAGGCCGAACTCGAAGCGGTACCGAAGCGCGGCAGCCTGCTCTGGCGCCTCGCGGGGCGCAAGCCCGATGCGCTGCGCGGCGTCTATCTGTGGGGCGCGGTCGGGCGCGGCAAATCGATGCTGATGGATCTCTTCTACGACCAGCTCGCCATCCAGCGGAAGCGGCGCGTCCATTTCCACGCCTTCATGCTCGATGTTCATGCGCGGATGCGCGAGGTCAGGAAGACCGAGAGCGGCGATCCGATTCCGATCGTCGCCGAGGCGCTTGCCGAAAATACCCGCTGCCTCGCCTTCGACGAGATGGTCGTGAACAACAGCGCCGACGCGATGATCCTCTCGCGCCTGTTCACCGCGCTGATCGATCATGGCGTGACGATGGTGGCGACGTCGAACCGGCCGCCGAAGGATCTCTACAAGGACGGGCTCAATCGCGAGCATTTCCTACCCTTCATCGCGCTCGTCGAGGAACGGCTCGACGTCATGGGGCTGAACGGCCCGACCGACTATCGCCGCGACCGGCTCGGCGACGGCGCGCGCTGGTTCGTTCCGGCGGGCGATGCCGCGAGCGCGGCGCTGTCGGCCGCTTTCTTTCGCCTGACCGACTATCCGCCCGAGGACCGCGCGCATGTGCCGAGCCTCGACCTCGATGTCGGCGGCGGGCGAACGCTGCACGTTCCCAAGGCGCTGAAGGGCGTCGCCGTCTTTTCGTTCAAGCGGCTCTGCGGCGAGGCGCGGGGGGCGGCCGACTATCTTGCCGTCGCGCGCCATTTTCACGCCGTGATCATCGTCGGCATCCCGCGCATGGGCCCCGAGAACCGCAACGAGGCGGCGCGCTTCGTCACGCTGATCGATGCGCTTTACGAATATAAGGTCAAGCTGCTCGCCAGCGCGGCGGCGATGCCCGATCAGCTGTATGTCGCCGGCGACGGGGCTTTCGAGTTCGAGCGCACGGCGAGCCGCCTCGCCGAAATGCAATCGGACGATTACCTCGCGCTAGGCCATGGCCAACAGGATGCCGCCGGCGATCTTCCCCCAGCGTGACGTGTTGGCGGCGACATAGGTGAGGCTGCGGACGTAACGCATTTCGTGCGCGAGATGTCCCGCCGCCTGTTCGGCGGTGCGGCGCATCGTCCGAAGCGGGCGCGGTTCGGGCGGCCTGATTGGCCCCGGTCGCGCCGGTGGCAAGGGCAGGTCGGTAAAGCCCCCGTTTGTCACGCGGCGGTCGGCCGCCACCGCCTGGCACATCGCTTCCATGCGGGCGATCGCCAACCGGTTCGGCACCGCGCGATCGCGGCTCAAGAGTTCGAAGCTATGGCTGAAGGCCGAGAACTGGATCGCTCCGCTCGCCGCCGCATGGTCGAGCGCGTCGCGCATCTCCTCTTCGGACATCGCGCACAATTGCGCCGGGCGAAAGCTGTCGGCGCCGTCCATCAGCCCACTGACCGGCACTTCGCAGACGCCATGGTGCAGGCGCATCCCGATATTGCGGCGGTCGAGCGCGATGTCGCAGCCCTGGCCCGCATAAGCGCCGTTGAAGCTGCTGTCGTAGTCGAAACCCAGCGCGGCGAGCGCGCGGAGCGTATCGTCGTTGGCGCCGAAATTGCCCGCGCGGAAGGCGACCGGATCGGGCGCGCCCCCGCGCATCAGCATGTCCGCCGCCAGCCCGATCAGCTTTTTCTGCGCCCCAAGCGGGAAGTCGCTGATGTTGCGCCCGGTCAGCCGCCCGACCGGACTGAAGCGTGCGAAGGCGAGCCATTCGGTGTGGATATGGAGTTGCACTTCGTGACCGCGCGCGACGATCGGGTCGACGATGTCGCGGACGATCGACGGCCCGTGGACGAGCGCCGGCATCGGGTCGACGAAGAACACGCCCTTGAGGCCGTATCTTTCCAGCATGTCCATCTGGAAATGGATGCCGAAATCGCCGTCGCGGCAGCGGCCGAGGATCGAGCTTTCGAAATTGGCGCGCGCGTCATGGCCCCGTTGATAGAGGCCGGCCGACAATTCGGTGTCGAAGCTGATGATCGCGCGCGTCACCATAGGCGCGTAACAAAGCGGGGATAAGACAGGGTTAATCGGTGCCGGGACGATCCCCTATGCGGACGACGCATTTTTGTTCCATTCTGCCGCGAACCCGTTGCGTCCCCACAATATCACGCGCCAGCCTGTCGCTGAAATCCATTTTTGAAAACACTATTGTTATTGCGAACTATTATCAAAGAAAGGCGGTTTTTCGTCCTTTTGGCGGTTGTTTCGTTAAGGGAATCGGCGTAGGGGCGTCGCCAGTCTTGGGACCGGAGCGGAGCTTTAGCCCGTGCTCCCGCCGGTCTGTGAACCAATTGCCGGGCTTGCCAGGAAGGGAGTGCCGCGCGCCATGGGACGCAAGAAGATCGCTTTGATCGGAGCCGGGAATATCGGCGGAACGCTGGCGCTGCTCGCCGCGCAAAAGGAACTCGGCGACGTCGTGTTGTTCGACGTGGTCGAAGGCGTGCCGCAGGGCAAGGCGCTCGACCTCTCGCAGGTCGGGCCGATCGCGGGCTTCGACGCGAAGATCACCGGCTCGAACGACTATAAGGATATCGCGGGCGCCGACGTCATCATCGTCACCGCCGGTGTCGCCCGCAAGCCGGGCATGAGCCGCGACGACCTGCTCGGGATCAACTTGAAGGTCATGAAGGCCGTTGGCGAAGGCATCAAGGCCAACGCTCCGGACGCCTTCGTCATCTGCATCACCAACCCGCTCGACGCGATGGTCTGGGCGCTGCGCGAATTCTCGGGTCTGCCGCACAATAAGGTCGTCGGCATGGCGGGCGTGCTCGACTCGGCGCGCTTCAGCCACTTCATCGCCGACGAATTCGACGTGTCGGTGAAGGACGTGAACACCTTCGTGCTCGGCGGCCACGGCGACACGATGGTTCCCGTTGTGCGTTACTCGACCGTCAACGGCATCCCCGTTCCCGACCTCGTCAAGATGGGCCTGTCGTCGCAGGACAAGATCGATGCGATCGTCAAGCGCACGCGCGGCGGCGGCGGCGAAATTGTCGCGCTGCTCGGCACCGGTTCGGCTTTCTACGCCCCCGCAGCCTCGGGCATCGCGATGGCCGAAGCCTATCTGGGCGACCAGAAGCGCATCCTGCCGTGCGCCGCCTATGTCGAAGGCCAGTACGGCCTTGACGGGCTCTACGTCGGCGTGCCCGTGCTGATCGGCGCGAACGGCGTCGAGAAGGTCGTCGAGATCGAACTCGACGACGCCGACAAGGCGGGCCTGCAGGTCTCGGTCGACGCGGTCAAGGAGCTGCTCGACGCGTGCAAGGCGCTGGATCCCAGCCTCGCCTGACCCTTTTTGGTCGCGTCCGGCGTTCCGCGCCGGGCGGGCCGGCTCTCCCCGGGAGAATTAGAATATGTCCATCCTTATCGACAAGAATACCAAGGTCATCACGCAAGGGATGACCGGTGCCACCGGCACTTTCCACACCGAACAGGCGCTCGCCTATGGCACGCAGATGGTCGGCGGCGTGACGCCGGGCAAGGGCGGCACGACGCACATCGGCCTGCCGATTTTCAACACCGTCGAAGAAGCGAAGCATGCGACCGGCGCGACTGCGTCGGTCATCTATGTGCCGCCGCCGTTCGCGGCCGACTCGATCCTCGAGGCGATCGATGCCGAGATCGAGCTGATCGTCGCGATCACCGAAGGCATTCCGGTGCTCGACATGGTCAAGGTGAAGCGCGCGCTCTCGGGTTCGAAGTCGCGCCTGATCGGCCCGAACTGCCCCGGCGTCCTGACCCCCGACGAATGCAAGATTGGCATCATGCCCGGCAACATCTTCAAAAAGGGCAGCGTCGGCGTCGTCTCGCGCTCGGGCACTTTGACCTATGAAGCGGTGTTCCAGACCACGAACGTCGGCCTGGGTCAGACGACCGCGGTCGGCATCGGCGGCGACCCGGTCAACGGCACCAACTTCATCGACGTGCTCGAACTCTTCCTCGCCGACGAGGCGACCAAGTCGATTATCATGATCGGCGAAATCGGCGGCGACGCCGAGGAGCAGGCGGCGCAGTTCCTGATCGACGAAGCGAAGCGCGGCCGGAAGAAGCCGATGGCCGGCTTCATCGCGGGCCGCACCGCGCCCCCGGGCCGCCGCATGGGCCACGCCGGCGCGATCGTGTCGGGCGGCAAGGGCGACGCCGAAAGCAAGATCGCGGCGATGGAAGCCGCCGGCATCAAGGTGTCGGCCAGCCCGTCGGAACTCGGCACGACGCTTGCCGAAGTGCTCAAGGAACGCGTCTGAGCCTAGCGGCCCGCCGGCGCCTTTGCCGGCGGGCCTCCGCTCCCCATATGAGAATACCCACCCCTTCCTCCCCGTGGAAAAGCAGATGAACCTCGAACGACAAAGCTTCGACATCGACGAGCCGCAGGCCGGCCCGAGCTGGGCGCCGAAGAACTGGCCCCGGATCGACAGCGACGACCTGACCGCCGCGCTCGACCCGCAGCAGATGCAGGTCGCGGTGAAGGCCGCCGCTGCCAAAGCGGGCGCCTCGCTGCCCGCCGCTGAGGTCGAGCGCGCCGCCGACGATTCGATCCGCGCGATGATGCTGATCCGCACCTATCGCGTGCGCGGCCACCTCGCCGCCACGCTCGATCCGCTGGGGCTCAGCCAGCGTGAGCTGCCGGCGGATCTGACGCCCGAATATCACGGCTTCGTCGGCGCCGATCAGGACCGGCCGGTGTATATCGGCGGAACGTTGGGGCTCGAAAAGGCGACGATCCGCGAGATCGTTGCAATCCTGCGCGCCAATTATTGCGGCCATGTCGGCCTCGAATATATGCACATCTCCGACGTCGAGGAGCGGCGCTTCCTGCAGGACCGGATGGAGGGTGCCGACAAAAGCGTCGAATTCACCCAGGAAGGCAAGCGCGCGATTCTCAACAAGGTGATCGAAGCCGAGGAGTGGGAAAAGTTCCTCGCGCGCAAATATGTCGGCACCAAGCGCTTCGGCCTCGACGGCGGCGAATCGATGATCCCCGCGATGGAATCGATCATCAAATATGGCGGCCAATATGGCGTGAAGGAAATCGTCTATGGTATGGCGCACCGCGGGCGGCTCAACATGCTCGCGAACGTCATGGCCAAACCCTATCAGGTGATCTTCCACGAATTCGCCGGCGGCAGCGCCAACCCCGACGACATCGGCGGTTCGGGCGACGTCAAATATCACCTCGGCACCTCGACCGACCGCGAGTTCGACGGGGTTTCGGTGCATATGTCGCTCGTCCCCAACCCCTCGCACCTCGAGGCGGTCGACCCGGTCGTTCTCGGCAAGGTGCGCGCGCAGCAGGTGGTACGCGACGATCTCGCCGAACATACGCAGGTGCTGCCGGTGCTGATCCACGGCGACGCGGCCTTTGCGGGGCAGGGGATCGTCTGGGAATGCCTCGGCTTCTCGGGCATCCGCGGTTACAATACGGGCGGCTGCATCCATTTCATCGTCAACAACCAGATCGGTTTCACGACCAGCCCGCAGTTCGCGCGCTCGTCGCCCTATCCGTCGGACGTCGCCAAGGGCGTTCAGGCGCCGATCCTGCACGTCAACGGCGACGATCCCGAAGCCGTGACCTTCGCGTGCAAGCTCGCGATCGATTTCCGCCAGCAGTTCAAGCGCGACGTCGTGATCGACATGTGGTGCTATCGCCGCTTCGGCCATAACGAGGGCGACGAGCCGTCGTTCACCCAGCCCCTGATGTACGAGCGCATCCGCAAGCATCCGCCGGTGTCGCAGCTTTGCGCGGCGAAGCTGCAGGACGAAGGCGTGATCGACGCGGGTTGGGCCGACGCGCGCCGCGCCGAATTCACTGCGCGGCTCGAAGGCGATTTCGAGGCGGCGAAGACCTATAAACCGAACAAGGCCGACTGGTTCGCCGGCCGCTGGTCGGGCCTCTATGCGCCGACCGATTCCGAACATGCGCGCCGCAACATCGCGACGGGGGTGTCGGAAAAGCTGTTCGATTCGATCGGCCGCACGCTGACGACGATCCCCGCCGACGTCGAGGTTCACAAGACGCTGCGCCGCGTGATCGACGCGCGCGGTGCGATGTTCGCCGACAAGAAGGACGGCGAAGTGTTCGACTGGGCGACCGCCGAAAGCCTCGCCTTCGGCACGTTGCTGAGCGAAGGCTATCAGGTCCGCCTGTCGGGTCAGGATTCGGGTCGCGGCACCTTCAGCCAGCGTCACGCGGTCTGGGTCGATCAGAGGAGCGAGCGGAAATATGTCCCGCTGACGACCGTGCCGCACGGCCGGTTCGAGGTGCTCG
Organism: Sphingopyxis sp. LC363; assembly: GCF_000756385.1. Taxonomy (GTDB): domain Bacteria; phylum Pseudomonadota; class Alphaproteobacteria; order Sphingomonadales; family Sphingomonadaceae; genus Sphingopyxis. The sequence goes on along the minus strand of NZ_JNFC01000025.1, from coordinate 1,360 downwards.
ACAGCCCGCTCTCCGAATATGGCGTGCTCGGCTTCGAATATGGCTATGCGATGGCCGATCCGAAGAGCCTCGTGCTCTGGGAAGCGCAGTTCGGCGATTTCGCCAACGGCGCGCAGATCATGATCGATCAGTTCATCGCCGCGGGCGAGGCCAAGTGGCTGCGCGCCAACGGCCTCGTGATGCTGTTGCCGCACGGTTATGAGGGGCAGGGCCCCGAGCATAGCTCGGCGCGCCTCGAACGCTTCCTCCAGCTTTGCGCGGGCGACAATATCCAGGTGTGTAATATTTCGACCCCGTCGAACTATTTCCACGTCCTGCGCCGCCAGATGCTGCGCTCGTTCCGCAAGCCGCTGATCATCATGACGCCCAAGTCGCTGCTCCGTCACAAGCTGGCGGTGTCGCAGCGGTCGGACTTCATCGGCGACGCGCATTTCCGCCGCATCATGTCGGATCGCACGCCGCCCGCCGATGCCGACATCAAACGTGTCGTCCTGTGTTCGGGCAAGGTCGGTTACGACCTGATGGAAGCGCGCGACGCCGCGGGCCTGACCGATACGACGGTGATTCGCATCGAGCAGCTCTATCCCTTCCCGGGCGAGGCGCTGGCGGTTCGCCTGAAGCGGATGCCGAAGCTCGAAGAGGTCGTCTGGGCGCAGGAAGAGCCGCGCAACAACGGCGCGTGGTTCTTCGTGGGCGAACTGATCGAGGAATCGCTCATCGAGGCGGGCCACAAGGGCATGCGCCCGCGTTACGCCGGCCGCGCCGCCGCGGCTTCGCCCGCGACCGGCCTGATGAGCCGTCACCAGACCGAACAGTCCGCGCTCGTCGCCGACGCGCTCGGCCTTTCGGTTCGCGCCGAAATCCGCCGCACCAAGAAAAAAGCCTGAGCCCAAAGCCCAAGTCCCCAAGGAACTGCACCTATGAGCACCGAAGTCAAAGTCCCCACGCTGGGCGAAAGCGTCACCGAAGCGACGATCGGCGAATGGCTGAAGAAGCCCGGCGAGGCGGTCGCGCTCGACGAGCCGATCGCGAGCCTCGAAACCGACAAGGTCGCGGTCGAAGTGCCGTCGCCGGTCGCGGGCGTGATGGGCCAGCAACTCGTCGCGGTCGGCGACACGGTGAACGTCGGCGCCGCGATTGCGACGATTGAGGCGGGCGGGGCTGCCCCGGCCCCCGCGCCCCCCGCGGCCCCCCCCGCCCCCGCCGCGGGGGCCGCGGCCCCCCCCCCGGCGCCCCCCGCGACCGCAGCTCCGGCCGGCGAAGCGGTCGACACGGCACCCCCCCCGCGCCCCCCCGCCCCCGCCCCCCGCGTTGCCCCGGCGGCCGCCCGCCCCAGAGCCACTGCACGGGCTCGTCGGTG